>NZ_QUZT01000052.1 GCF_004682045.1 Pseudomonas nabeulensis | reverse complement strand
GACACATGAAATCTGCCGTCAACGCCTTTCTTCATATTTCTGTCATATAAGTCAGAAATACCCCAAAAAGACGAAAGCCGGCCCCAAAGGGCCGGCTTTCAACGCCGCTTACAAGCTAGGAAACGCAAACTGCGACGCTTCATGGCTGGCCCGTTGCGGCCAACGCTGGGTAATCGCCTTGCGACGGGTATAGAAACGCACGCCATCCGGGCCATAGGCATGCAAGTCGCCAAACAGCGAACGCTTCCATCCACCAAAGCTGTGATACGCCACCGGCACCGGCAGTGGAACGTTAACGCCCACCATGCCCACTTCGATCTCATCACAGAACAGGCGTGCCGCTTCACCATCGCGAGTGAAGATGCAGGTACCGTTGCCGTATTCGTGGTCGTTGATCAGTTGCATCGCCGCTTCCAGGCTGTTCACCCGAACCACGCACAACACCGGCCCAAAGATCTCTTCCTTATAGATACGCATCTCAGGCGTCACGCGATCGAACAGACTGCCACCCAGGAAGAAGCCCTCCTCATGCCCGGCAATGCTCAAGCCACGGCCATCGACCACCAACTCTGCCCCTGCCGCGACACCGTCCTCAATATAGCCACTGACCTTGTCCCGAGCCTGACCGGTAACCAACGGCCCCATATCCAGACCGCAAGATGTGCCGGCACCGATCTTCAAGGCCTTGACCTGTGGCACCAGCTTGGCGATCAACGCATCCGCCACCTGATCACCCACGCACACGGCCACCGAAATCGCCATGCAACGCTCACCACAGGAACCGTACGCCGCGCCCATCAAGGCACTGACCGCGTTATCCAGATCCGCATCCGGCATCAACACCGCATGGTTCTTCGCTCCGCCCAAAGCCTGTACGCGCTTGCCACGCTTGGTCGCTTCGGAATAGATGTATTCGGCAATAGGCGTCGAACCCACAAAACTCAGCGCTTTGACTTCCGGTGCCTCGATCAGCGCATCCACCGCGCCCTTGTCACCGTGCACCACGCTCAGTACACCTTTAGGCAGACCGGCCTCCTGCAACAACTGCGCGATCAGCAGCGTCGAACTTGGATCACGCTCCGATGGTTTCAGGATGAAACAGTTACCGCAGACGATTGCCAGCGGATACATCCACAACGGCACCATTGCCGGAAAGTTGAACGGGGTAATACCGGCCACCACGCCCAACGGCTGGAAATCCGACCACGCATCGATGTTTGGTCCTACGTTACGGCTGTACTCGCCCTTCAGAATCTCCGGTGCCGAACACGCATACTCAACGTTCTCGATCCCACGCTTCAATTCACCTGCCGCATCTTCCAGCGTCTTGCCATGCTCTTCACTGATCAACTGCGAGATGCGCGCTTCGTTCTGCTCCAGCAATTGCTTGAAACGGAACATTACCTGGGCACGCTTGGCCGGTGGGGTATTACGCCATGCCGGGAAAGCCGCCTTGGCAGAATCGATCGCCTGTTGAATCGTTTCGCGACTGGCCAACGGCACCTGGTGGATCACCTGACCGGTAGACGGGTTGTACACGTCGGCACTACGGCCGCTGTCATTGACCAACTCGCCGTTGATCAAATGTTGGATAAGGCTCATGCAGGGCTCCTGAAAAATTGTTCTATATAGAAGGAGAAATCAGTCGATCTTGTTCAGCACTTCGCCGACCGCGTCGAACAGACGATCCAGGTCCTGCGGCTTGCTGTTGAAGGTTGGCCCGAACTGCAAGGTATCGCCGCCAAAACGCACGTAGAAACCAGCCTTCCACAAGGCCATACCCGCTTCGAATGGACGCACGATGGCATCGCCGTCACGCGGGGCAATTTGGATCGCGCCGGCCAGCCCGTAGTTACGGATGTCGATCACGTTCTTGCTGCCCTTCAACCCGTGCAGCGCATTCTCAAAGTGCGGTGCGACTTCGGCTACGCTCTGCACCAGGTTTTCCTTCTGCAACAGGTCCAATGCCGCCAGGCCAGCAGCACACGCCACCGGGTGAGCCGAGTAGGTGTAGCCGTGGGGGAATTCCACCGCGTACTCAGGCGTCGGCTGGTTCATGAAGGTCTGGTAGATCTCGCTGCTGGCGATCACCGCGCCCATCGGGATTGCACCGTTGGTGACTTGCTTGGCGATGCACATCAGGTCAGGCGTCACGCCGAAGCTGTCGGCACCGAACATCGAGCCCGTACGACCGAAACCGGTGATCACTTCGTCGAACACCAGCAGGATGTTGTGCTGGTCGCAGATTTCACGCAGACGTTTGAGGTAACCCTGCGGCGGCACCAGCACGCCAGCGGAACCGGCCATTGGCTCGACAAACACAGCAGCAATGTTCGAAGCATCGTGCAGTTCGATCAGCTTGAGCAGCTCGTCGGCCAAGGCAATGCCGCCCTGTTCCGGCATGCCACGAGAGAACGCATTGCTCGCCAGCAAGGTATGGGGCAGATGGTCAACATCCATCAGAGCCTGACCAAAAATCTTACGATTACCGTTCACGCCGCCCAGACTGGTCCCGGCGATGTTCACGCCGTGATACCCACGAGCGCGACCAATCATCTTGGTCTTGGTGGCCTGACCTTTCAGACGCCAGTACGCGCGCACCATTTTCACCGCGGTATCAGCGCACTCGGAACCGGAGTCGGTGAAGAACACGTGGTTCAGGTTGCCAGGGGTCAGGTCGGTAATCTTTTCCGCCAACTGGAAGGACAACGGATGACCGTATTGAAAGCCCGGCGAGTAGTCCAGGGTGCCCAATTGCTTGGCAACTGCTTCCTGGATCTCTTTACGCGTGTGCCCGGCCCCGCAGGTCCACAGGCCCGACAACGAGTCGTAGACCTTGCGCCCCTTGTCATCGATCAACCAACTGCCTTCCGCCCCCACGATCAGGCGCGGGTCACGCTGGAAGTTACGGTTGGCGGTGTACGGCATCCAATGCGCGTCCAGCTTCAGTTGGCTGGCCAGGGACGATGGGGCGTTTTCGGGCATGTTCATCAGCAAAACCTCGCAGGGCAAAAGGCAGCGTCGGGATTGAAAAGCGTTGTTGCAGCTAAATTGCCACGGCGATAAAGTCGGTGAAATTCAACTCTTCTAACCTTCAGTCAGGCCTTCACTAAACTATGAGCAGCCGTCGAACCGATCCCCTGGCCCAAGTCAGCGACTTCGATATTCGCCTGCTGCGCATCTTTCGCAGTGTGGTGGAATGCGGCGGCTTCTCGGCGGCGGAAACCGTCCTCGGCATCGGCCGTTCGGCCATCAGCCAGCAAATGAGCGACCTGGAGCAACGTCTAGGCTTGAGGCTTTGCCAGCGCGGTCGCGCCGGTTTCTCCCTGACCGAAGAGGGCCGCGAGGTCTATCAATCCGCCTTGCAACTATTAAGTGCATTGGAAAGCTTTCGCACAGAGGTCAATGGCCTGCACCAGCATTTACGTGGCGAGTTGATCATTGGCCTCACGGATAACCTCGTCACCCTGCCCCACATGCGCATCACCCATGCACTGGCGCAGTTGAAGGAGCGCGGTCCAGACGTGCAAATTCAGATTCGCATGATCGCCCCCAACGAAGTCGAACAAGGCGTACTCGACGGCCGGCTGCACGTCGGCGTTGTTCCGCAAGCCAGCGCATTGTCGGGACTGGAATATCAACCGCTGTACAGCGAACGCTCCCTGCTCTATTGCGCCGTCGGCCACCCGCTGTTCTACGCCGACAACAAGCAACTGGACGACACGCGCATCGACAGCCAGGACGCCATCGCCCCCACCTTCCGCTTGCCCGCCGACATCCAGGCCCACTATCAGGCACTCAACTGCACCGCCAGCGCCTCGGACCGTGAAGGCATGGCGTTCCTTATCCTCACCGGCCGCTATATCGGCTACCTGCCCGACCACTACGCCAGCCTCTGGGTACAACAAGGACGACTGCGTGCGCTGAAACCGGCTACACGCTTTTACGATTTAAGCCTCGCTTCGGTCACGCGCAAGGGCCGCCGCCCCCATTTGGTGCTGGAAAGTTTTCTGGAAAGCCTTGCGGCCACCCGCTAATACGGCCCAGCAACAAAAAGCTGAGCAGTTGGACAGTTTTTTGCAAGACCCCAAGGACATCGACCTTGAGCTTGCCCGCCATGCCACCAGAATCCTCCAGCAACAGCGACTTGATCTACGGCCTCAACGACCGCCCCAAACCCGCCCCCGCGCTGTTGGCCGCATTGCAACATGTGCTGGCCGCGTTCGTCGGCATCATCACTCCACCACTGATCATCGGTTCCACCCTGGGCCTAGGCGCTCATTTGCCCTACCTGATCAGCATGGCGTTGATGGTTTCCGGCGTCGGCACGTTCATTCAGGCACGCAGGCCGTTTGGTATTGGTGCCGGGATGATCTGCCTGCAAGGCACCAGCTTTGCGTTTCTCGGCGCGGTGCTGTCGGCGGGGTTTCTGGTAAAGCAACGCGGCGGTAGCCCGGAAGACATCATGGCGATGATCTTCGGCGTGTGCTTTTTCGGGGCGGTGGTGCAGATCGTGCTGAGCCGCTTTATCGGCCAACTGCGCCGGGTGATCACGCCGTTAGTGACCGGGATTGTCATCACCCTGATCGGCATCAGCTTGATCAAAGTGGGGATCACCGACTTGGGCGGCGGTTTCAACGCCCCCGACTTCGGTGCCCCCACCAACCTGGCCTTGGGTGTGTTCGTGGTGTTGACGATCATCCTGCTCAACCGCTCCAACACACCGTGGGTAAGACTTTCCGCGATCATCATCGGCCTGGCCCTGGGTAGCCTGGCCGCCTGGTTCAGCGGCAAGCTCGTGCCCCAAGCCCTGCCGGACCTGCCCTTGGTCAGCCTGCCGATTCCCTTTCGTTTCGGTTTCAACTTCGACTGGAGCGCTTTCCTACCCATCGCGCTGATTTATCTGATCAGCAGCATCGAAACCGTCGGCGACCTTACCGCCAATTGCATGATCGCCCGCCAGCCCATCAGCGGCCCTTCTTATATAAGCCGACTCAAGGGCGGCGTACTTGGCGACGGCGTCAGTTGCATGATTGCCGCCACCTTCAGCGCCTTCCCCAACACCACCTTCGCGCAGAACAACGGTGTGATCCAACTCACCGGGGTTGCCAGCCGTTACGTCGGGTTATATATCGGCGTGGCGCTGTTTTGCCTCGGCTTGTTTCCGCTGATTGGCGCGGTGCTGCAGCAAATCCCCAAACCGGTGCTGGGCGGCGCAACCCTGGTGATGTTCGGCAGCGTAGCCGCCGCCGGCGTGCGGATCCTGGCCCAGGCGCCGTTGGACCGGCGCAGCATGCTGATCATCGCCACCTCTTTCGGCGTGGGCCTGGGTATCGCCGCCCAACCGAACCTGCTGCACTTGATGCCGACATTGGTGCAAAACCTGTTCGATTCGGCCATCACCAGCGGCGGCCTGACAGCCATTGTGCTGTGCCTGTTATTACCAGAGGCCAAGGCCGGCAGCGTTGCCGCAAACCACGCATCGGAAAGCGACACACTCGAACCGCTTTGACGGTTTTATTGCGTCGGGGCTTGTCTGAGGCTTGAGGGTGGGTTATCTGTGCACACGTCGTCTCTATCGATCAGCACGGAAACCTCCATGAGCCTCGAAGTTCCTGCCCACAGCAACCCCACCGGAAAACCCGCCAGCCGCATTCGGCAGAAGAACGAACAAGCGATTCTCCAGGCTGCTGAAGACGAATTCGCGCGCCATGGCTACAAAGGCACCAGCATGAATACCATTGCAGCCAGCGCCGGGCTGCCAAAAGCCAACTTGCATTACTACTTCACCAACAAGCTGGGCCTGTATATCGCGGTGCTCAGCAATATTCTCGAATTGTGGGACAGCACCTTCAACGGGCTGAGTGCCGAGGATGACCCCGCTGTCGCCCTCACCCGCTATATCCGCACCAAAATGGAATTCTCGCGGCGCCAGCCCCAAGCCTCCAGGATCTTCGCCATGGAGATCATCAGCGGTGGCGAATGCCTTACCGAATATTTCAGCCAGGACTATCGCGCCTGGTTCAGCGGCCGCGCCGCGGTGTTCCAGGCGTGGATCGACGCCGGCAAGATGGACCCCATCGACCCCGTGCACCTGATCTTCCTGTTGTGGGGCAGCACTCAGCACTACGCCGACTTTGCCACGCAGATCTGCCGCGTCACCGGTCGCACCAAGCTGACCAAGCAGGACATGGAAGACGCCGGCACCAACCTGATCCACATCATTCTCAAAGGCTGTGGCATCAAGCCCGCCCTATAAACGAAGCGATTTATGTCTTTCACGCTCACCGGCCTTTGCGAATTTCGTGAAGAAATACGCAAAAGCCGCTTTATCACCCTCGCCGCCCCGATCACCAGCCCGCAGGACGCCCAGGCGTTTTTCGAGCAACACAGCGACCTGAACGCCACGCACAATTGCTGGGCCTGGAAACTGGCGGACCAATACCGCAGCAATGACGATGGCGAGCCGGGTGGCACCGCCGGGCGGCCGATTCTGGCGGCCATCGAGGCGCAAGGTTTTGATCAGGTCGCGGTGCTGGTGATTCGCTGGTACGGCGGCATCCAATTGGGTACTGGTGGCCTGGCCCGTGCCTACGGTGGCGGTGCCAATAAATGTCTACAGAATGCCGACCGCATCGAGTTGATCAGCCGCGTGCTGCTGAGTTGCGCCTGCGGTTTTTCCGAATTGAACCTGGTGAAGTTGCGCGTTTTCGAATTGGGTGGGCTGGTGGTGGAGGAAACCTTCACCGCCAATGGCGTCGAACTGCAACTCGCTCTGGGCGAAGCGCATATCGAAATCTTACAAACCCAACTTGCCGACCTCAGCCGTGGGCGTATCCTGCTGCAACGTTGAAACCCTTACTGAACCGCGACTCCAAAGGAAGCTTTTCATGTCTACGCCAAAAACCGCACTGATCATCGGCGCCTCGCGCGGGCTGGGCCTTGGCCTGGTCAAGCAACTGCTCCAGGACGGCTGGGACGTGACCGCCACCGTGCGTGACTCAAGCAAGGCCGACGCGCTGAAAGCCGTTGGCCCGGTGCAGATCGAGAAACTCGACATGGACGATCAACAAGCCGTGATCGCCCTGAGCCAGCGCCTTAAAGACCGCACCTTCGACCTGCTGTTCGTCAATGCCGGCGTCAAGGGCCCGGCCAACCAGGAACCTGGCCACGCCACCCTCGCGGAAGTTGGCCAATTGTTCTTCACCAATGCCGTGGCGCCAATCAACCTGGCTCAGCGTTTTGTCGGGCAGATCCGTAAAGACAGCGGCGTGCTGGCCTTTATGAGTTCGGTATTGGGCAGCGTAACCATCCCCGACGGTTCGGATTTGGCGCTTTACAAGGCCAGCAAGGCAGCGCTCAACTCCATGACCAACAGTTTCATTACCCAATTGGGTGATCAAAAGTTGACCGTGTTGTCGCTGCATCCGGGCTGGGTGAAGACGGACATGGGCGGCGAGAATGCCCATATCGACGTCGACACCAGCGTGCGTGGCCTGGTGGACCAGGTGAATGCCTACACCGGCAAAGGCGGCCATCACTTCGTGGACTACAAGGGCGACACCATCGCCTGGTAACCCGCCCGGAACAACATGTGGGAGGGGGCTTGCCCCCGATTGCTGTGGATCAGTCAATAAATTTATTGGCTGACACACCGTCATCGGGAGCAAGCTCCCTCCCACATAGATTGCGCCAACTTTCCTATAGATGGACGAGACTCAGAACTACACGTAATCTAAGCCCTCGCCCTCACCGGCGACCCTGGATCAGCAGACAGGGCAACACTGAGCTGGCAAACCTGAACCCATCATTCAGAGGAGCCGGCCAATGCCTGCGACCCGTATCTGGTTAAAAAACCCCCTCGCGATTTTCACTGCCAATGGCCTCGACGCCCGTGGCGGCCTGGTGCTGCAAGACGGTGTGATCACCGAAGTGCTCGGCCTGGGACAGCAACCCGCACAGCCTTGCGCGCAAACGTTCGATGCCCGTGAGCATGTGGTGCTGCCGGGCCTGATCAACACCCACCATCATTTCTACCAAACCCTGACCCGCGCCTGGGCGCCGGTGGTCAATCAGCCGCTGTTCCCCTGGTTGAAAACCCTGTACCCGGTCTGGGCACGCCTTACCCCGGAAAAACTCGCCCTGGCGACCAAAGTGGCACTCGCCGAATTGCTGCTCTCGGGCTGCACCACCGCAGCCGATCACCATTACCTGTTCCCCGACGGCCTGGAAAATGCCATCGATGTACAGGTGCAAAGCGTGCGCGACCTGGGCATGCGCGCCATGCTCACTCGCGGTTCCATGAGCCTGGGCGAAGCCGATGGCGGCCTGCCACCGCAACAGACCGTGCAACAAGGCCAGGTGATCCTCGACGACAGCCAACGCCTGATCCACGAATACCACCAACGTGGCGACGGCGCGCAGATCCAGATTGCCCTGGCACCCTGCTCGCCGTTCTCTGTCACCCCGGAAATCATGCGCGCCAGCGCCGAACTGGCCGACACACTCGACGTGCGCCTGCACACGCACCTGGCAGAAACCCTCGACGAGGAAGACTTTTGCCTACAGCGTTTCGGCCTGCGCACCGTCGATTACCTCGACAGCGTCGGCTGGCTCGGCCCGCGTACCTGGCTGGCCCATGGCATTCACTTCAACCCGGATGAAATCGCCCGACTGGGTGCCGCCGGTACGGGTATCTGCCATTGCCCAAGTTCGAACATGCGCTTGGCTTCCGGCATCTGCCCGACCTTGGACCTGCTCGCCGCCGGGGCGCCTATCGGGCTGGGGGTGGATGGCTCCGCGTCCAACGATGCGTCCAACATGATCCTCGAAACCCGCCAGGCCCTGTATATCCAGCGCCTGCGTTACGGTGCGCAGAAGATCACACCCGAAGGCGTGTTGGGCTGGGCGACGAAAGGTTCGGCGCAGTTACTGGGGCGTACAGATATCGGTGAGTTGGCCGTAGGAAAGCAGGCTGATCTGGCGCTGTTCAAGCTGGATGAACTGCGGTTCTCGGGCAGTCATGATCCGATTTCGGCACTGTTGCTCTGCGGTGCGGATCGTGCGGATCGGGTGATGGTGGCAGGTAAATGGCGGGTGATTGATGGCCAGGTCGAGGGCCTGGACTTGAAAGGTTTGATCGCCGATCACACGCAAGCGGCTAGAGCATTGATCGCAGGGACTTGAGCCTGACACTGCTCTAAATGTGGGAGGGGGCTTGCCCCCGATGACGGTGTGTCAGCCAATAGCTTCATTGGATGATCCACTGCTATCGGGGGCAAGCCCCCTCCCACATTTGTTTCTACGATGCTTATAGACCGAGTAGTGACAACATAATGAACGTCGCAAACAACACAAAATGCGTCATCCCTTCAATGGCATTGGTCTCACCATCATTCAGGTTGATCGCACTCACAATCAGCGTAATAAACACCATCACCGTCTGCACCGGCGTCATCGCCATCTGGAACGGCTGGCCTGTGTAAAGTGCCATGGCCTCCATCACCGGCACCGTCAGGATCACCGTCGACAACGATGCGCCCAATGCAATATTCACCACCGATTGCATACGGTTAGCCAACGCAGCACGCAATGCGGTCAGAATCTCGGGCGCTGCCGAAATGGCTGCGACCACCACCGCAGTGATCACCGGCGGTGCGCCCGTGCCTTCAAGGCCCAGGTCCAAGGTCTTGGACATCACCTCGGCCAATGCGCCAATCACAATCACGCCAAACACCAACGTGCCGATGGAGAACGCCAGGTTCACCGGCGGCGCCGGCTCTTCTTCCGGCTGTTTCTTGCGGCGCTTCTCCGGGTAGCTGTAGCTGAAGAAATAGCTGTGAGGCCCGACCTGCATGCGCAGGAACAAGGTGTACAACACCACCATCGCGCCAATGGTGAAGGCCGAATAAATTTTCCAGTCGGCCTCGGGGATAAATTCCGGCACCACCATCGACACGCCCATGGCGGTGAGGATCATCACGCTATAGCTGCGCGCCGAATCGTCGTTGTAGGACTGTTCGCCGTGTTTAATGCCACCCATCAACGCAGCCAGGCCGAGGATGCCGTTGATATCGAGCATCACCGCCGAATAAATCGTGTCGCGCACCAACGTAGGCGACGGCTCGTTACTCATCATGATCGCCAGGATCACCACTTCCACCAGCACGGCGGCCAGCGTGAGGATCATGGTGCCGTAAGGATCTCCGACCTTTTCCGCCAATTGCTCGGCGTGATGGGCCACGCGCATCGACGCCACCACGATAAACACGATCAGCACTACGCCACCGAGCAGCGCCACGCCCTGCCCGCTGTTGAGCATCCAGTGCTCCAACGGGTACGCGGCGATGGCGGCAATCAGCGCCAGCAGCATGAATTTTTCTTGCTTGAGGGATGTGAGCATTCCGGGCCTTATCAAACAGCTAATCAGTCATTGATGGGGTACAGACTACGGCACGTTGCTAACGTTTCGTTACACCTTAGTTCACGCGGCCCTTGCATGAATAAAAGCAAAACGATCCTGCTGGTCAGGTTTTGCCAATTATTTCAGCCATGGCCTGTAGAATGCCGCCATTGCACCTGATGAGATTTTAAAAATGTACGATTGGCTCAACGCCCTGCCCAAGGCTGAACTGCACCTGCACCTGGAGGGTTCGCTGGAGCCTGAGCTGCTGTTTGCCCTGGCCGAGCGCAACAAGATTGCGCTGCCGTGGAACGACGTCGAAACCCTGCGCAAGGCTTATGCCTTCAACAACCTGCAAGAGTTTCTCGACCTGTACTACAAGGGCGCCGATGTGCTGCGCACGTCCCAGGACTTCTACGACCTGACCTGGGCCTACCTGCTGCGCTGCAAAGAACAGAACGTGATCCACACCGAACCCTTCTTCGACCCGCAGACCCACACCGACCGTGGCGTGCCGTTCGAAGTGGTGCTCAACGGCATCGCCGCAGCACTCAAGGATGGCGAGCAGAAACTGGGTATCACCAGCGGTTTGATCCTCAGCTTCCTGCGCCACTTGAGCGAAGCCGAGGCCGAAAAAACCCTGGACCAGGCGCTGCCGTTCCGTGACGCGTTCGTGGCCGTGGGCCTGGACAGTTCGGAAATGGGTCACCCGCCGAGCAAGTTCCAACGTGTGTTCGACCGCGCCCGTCACGAAGGCTTCCTGACCGTGGCCCACGCCGGTGAAGAAGGCCCGCCCGAATACATCTGGGAAGCCATCGACCTGCTGAAAATCCAGCGGATTGACCATGGCGTGCGTGCTATCGAAGACGAGCGCTTGATGCAGCGCATCATTGATGAGCAGATCCCGCTGACGGTGTGCCCATTGTCCAACACCAAGCTGTGTGTGTTCGACGACATGGCCCAGCACAACATCCTCGATATGCTTGAGCGTGGTGTGAAAGTCACGGTGAACTCGGACGACCCGGCGTACTTCGGCGGTTATGTCACCGAGAACTTCCACGCGCTGCACACCGCACTGGGCATGACCCAGGACCAGGCCAAACGCCTGGCGCAGAACAGCCTGGATGCGCGGTTGGTAAAGCCGTAACTGGCTAAACCCGGTTCAAAATGTGGGAGGGGGCTTGCTCCCGATAGCGGTATATCAGTCACAGATCTATTGACTGATCCACTGCCATCGGGAGCAAGCCCCCTCCCACATTTACTCCAGGCTGTCTGTTAAACCTCGGTGAGTTCTTCCAAGGTCTTGCCCTTCGTCTCCATCCCAAACACCCACACCACCAGCGCCGCTACCGCAAAACACAGCGCGCCCAAAGCAAACACCCCACCCTGCCCGGTAATCGGAAACACCAACCCGGTCACCAACGGCCCCAACAACGAGCCGACCCGGCCAATCGCCGAGGCAAACCCGGACCCCGTCGCCCGTGCCGACGTGGGATACAGCTCTGGCGTATAGGTGTACAACACCGCCCACATGCCAAACAAAAAGAACTGCATCAACAGGCCCGACGTGATCAACAAGCCCACGTTGCCGCCAAACACCGCGCTCTGCCCATACAGAAACGCCATCACCCCGCCGCCCAGCAGCGTCACGACGCACACCGGTTTACGCCCCCAACGCTCGACCAGCCAAGCCGCCATCAGGAAGCCGGGAATCCCGCCCAGGGAAATGATCACCGTGTAGTACACCGACTGCGTCACAGCGAAACCCGATTGCTGCAACAGCGCGCTCAACCACGAGGTCAGCCCGTAAAAGCCCAGCAAAGCAAAGAACCACACGCTCCAGATCATCAGCGTGCGCTGGCGGTATTGCGCCGACCACAGCTGCTGAAATGCCGAGAAGAAATTGCCCGGCGTGCTCTCCACCCGTGGCAAACGGATCGGTTCCGGCAGGTCGTTACGGCCGATGGAGTCACGGACTTTCTGCTCAATGCCCTGCAAGACCTTGTCCGCCGCGTCATGCCGCCCGGCCTGTTCCAACCAGCGCGGTGACTCCGGGATAAAGAACCGTATTGCCAGCACAAACACCGCCGGCACCGCCAACACCAGGAAGATGTCACGCCAGCCAATCACCGGCAGCAAGAAATACGACAGCGCCCCCGCCGCCACAAAACCCAACGGCCAGAAGCCGTCCATCAGGGCGATGTACCGCCCACGGCCCTTGGCCGGAATCAACTCGGACAGCATCGACTGGGCAATCGGAAACTCCATGCCCATGCCGATTCCCAACAGGATGCGGAACAGCGTCAGCGTTTCCACCGTCTGCGCGGTGGAGCACAGGTAACTGGCGATGCCCCACAACACGATGCTCCACTGGAACACCGGTTTTCGGCCGAAGCGGTCGGCCAGCATCCCAGACAAGGACGCGCCCACCACCATGCCGAAAAAGCTCGAGCTGGCCAGCAACCCGGCCTGGGCCGTGCTCAACCCGAACTCGGTTTTGATCGAGCCCAACAGGAAGGTCATCATCGCCAAGTCCATGGAGTCGAAGAAAAACGCCAGGGCAATGATGATGAAAATGATTCGGTGGTAGCCGCTGATGGGCAACCGTTCCAGCCGTTCCGCTGCGCTATAGCCTTGCATACCCATGCCGCATCCCCCGTGTGAAAAATCCCCTTGGCGAGTGTGCGGCATGGCTATCCCACGTTATTGCTGGATGCGACCTGATCGAAACTGTGAGCGACGCCACGGCAGCTAAGCTTGCTCGGGCGTGGCCAATCGAGCGATTTCCAACTCACCGACATCGTTGATTTCCAGCGCTCGCGAGCCATGAATCACGGAGATCCAGTTCGACTGTAAAAACAGTTGCAGCAACCCCGCACCCAGCGCACCGCCGAGGTGTGGATGCCGCTGGCTCCAGTCGAAGCAATTGCACACCAATGGCCTTGCCAGCGCTTGGATGAAAATCCCCAGGCCCGCCAAGTGCTGTGCGCCCTTGACCGTCACCTCAACACGTTGGTCGTAACGCTCGATCCACCCCGCCGCCAACATTTGTTGATACAGCCCGGCCGCCAACTCGCCCCCGAGATGACCATGACACAACCGGGCGCGTCGCAATGACGACGGCGCCGCCAATACCGGTTGCGCAGCGTCCGGCGCACTGCGTATGGCACTGGCCACTGTTGTGCTGGCCAAGGCATCGATGGCAGCGCTGACATCCGGGGCTGCCATGCGAAACAGCCGCTCGCTACGCTGGCCTTCGGTACGCAGCAAGCCGCTGCCGGTCAATCGCGCCAGGTGAGCGTTGGCGGATGCCGGCGTCAACCCGGCGAACCTTGCCAATTCCTCGGACGACTTGGCAGAACCGTCCATCAAGGCCCAAAGCATGGCGGCACGTTTGGGCTCGGCAAGTAAACTGGCGATCTGACTGATGCAAGGTGCTTCTTCCATCTGTTCACTCCCTGTTAAATCGTTTGTCTGCGGTGATTGGCGACAAAGTATAGGAGCGCAAAACGCCGGTTCCGCGTGGTCCTACAGCGCAGATAGGGACAGGTATTGAGTGAAACTTCCGTTTATGCAAAAGGCAAATGGCCAGCGCGCAGTCGCTCCGGCCACTGCGCGGTCAATGTCGTACAGCGGGACACGAGCATTTCCCGCAACAGGTTGATGGGTTTGCTCAACTGGGCACGGTGGGCACACAGCAGATTGAGCGGCGTACGCTCGCCACGCAGTTCCGGCAGGACCACGCGCAAGCGGCCGGCCAGCACATCGCTGCTGACATCCAGCCAGGATTTATAGGCAATGCCCACCCCGGCCACCGCCCAGCGGCGCACCACATCGGCATCGTCGCTGAATCGGTCGCCACTGACGGTCAGACTGACGTCCCGTCTGCCGTCGTGAAAGGTCCAGTGGTCATGCACTCGGCTGCCGAGCATATAGAGCAGGCAATTGTGTTGAGCGAGTTGTTCCAGGTGCCGAGGCTCTCCGTGACGTGCAAGGTAACTGGGCGCGGCGCACAGTACGCGCACGTTGTCCGGTGCGACGGGCAGTGCGATCAAACTGGAATCCTCGGGCTCGCCGTAGCGCAGGGCGATATCCACCGGCTGGCGAAACAGGTCAGCGATCCGATCGCCCAGCAAGAGCCGCACGGAGAGTTGCGGATGGTCGCGCTGGAACTCGTCCAACCACGGCAACAGGTGGTTGCGACCAAAATCCGAAGGGGCCGACAGTTGCAGCACGCCGCTGACATGGTCCTGGCCGCTGGCCAATAAACGGCGCCCCTCATCCAGTGAACTCAACGCCGCGCGGGCGTACTGCAAAAAACCTTCGCCTTCAGCCGTCAAACGCAGACTGCGGGTGGAGCGCGCCAGCAAACGGGCACCCAACTGGTGTTCGATGCGCTTGAGCGCGGCGCTGGCCACGGCGGGCGACAGGTCCATCACCCGCGCCGCCGCCGACAAACTGCCCAGGTCAGCAGCGCGTACAAACAACTGCAAATCGTCAAAACGCAGCATGCATCTTCACCAATTATCAAAAAATTATTGAAACAGCCTGCTGTTTTAGCCGCTTTTATCCTCGTAGGAAATAGCCAATGATCTGCCCAACCCGTTTTGATCTGGAGCCCTCATGAAAGCCATTGCCTACTACGCATCCCTGCCCATCAGCAATCCCGACGCCCTGCAAGACATCGAATTGCCGGAACCGGTTGCCGGCCCACGCGACCTGCTGGTGGAAGTCAAAGCCATCTCGGTCAACCCGGTGGACACCAAGGTGCGCCAGAACGTCGCCCCGGAAAACGGCGCCGCCAAGGTGCTGGGCTGGGACGTGGCCGGGGTGGTCAAAGCCGTCGGCAGCGAAGTGACCTTGTTCAAGGCCGGCGACAAGGTGTTCTACGCCGGTTCCCTGGTACGTCCGGGCGGCAACAGCGAACTGCACACGGTGGACGAACGTATCGTCGGCCACATGCCAAAAAGCCTCGGTTTTGCCGACGCGGCAGCATTGCCGCTGACGGCTATCACCGCCTGGGAACTGTTGTTTGAACGCCTGCAAGTGCGTGAAGGCAAACAGGATGAAGGTCAAAGCCTACTGATCGTCGGCGCCGCCGGGGGCGTGGGTTCAATCCTGACCCAGTTGGCCAGCCAACTCACCGCGTTGAAAGTAATCGGCACCGCCTCGCGCCCGGAAACCCAGGCATGGACCAAGGCACTGGGCGCCGACCTGGTGATCGACCACAGCCAACCGCTGAGCGAAGCGCTGAAAGCCGCCGGGCAGGCGCAGGTCACTCACGTTGCCAGCCTGACCCAGACCGACCTTCACCTGGACCAACTGGTGGAAGCCCTGCAACCCCAAGGCAAGCTGGCGCTGATCGACGACCCCAAGGCGCTGGACGTGAGCAAGCTCAAGCGCAAGAGCCTGTCGCTGCATTGGGAATTCATGTACACCCGCTCGATGTTCGAGACCCCGGACATGATCGAACAGCACAACCTGCTCAACCGCGTGGCCGAGCTGATCGACGCCGGCACCTTGAAAACCACCGTGGGCGAGCACTTCGGTGTGATCAATGCCGCGAACGTGCGCCGTGCCCACGCACTGCTGGAAAGCGGCAAGGCCAAGGGCAAGATCGTGCTGGAAGGGTTCTGACAAAACCGCTGTCAGTGTCGTCCATTATTCATGTGGGTAATGGACGACACCGCTAGTCCGAGAGTTGATCTTCGTCATATTTGTGAACGTATTCGGGTTTATATTGGCCGCCTTTGCCGCGTTTCTTTTACGTAAGGAGGTCAGCAATGAAGATCCTGATAAAAGCGTTAGCAAAATCCCCGGGCAACAAATGGCAGGTTCGTCTCGACGGCGACGCGTTCACCTTCCGCACCGAGGCCGAGGCCCGCGCCTTTGCCGACACCCTGCAAGCCCGCATCCAGGCGCCCCACCGCTTCCCTCTCAGCCAGCAACGTTCTGCCGCTGGCTGATCTGTGTCCTAGACCTGCGCCTGCGCGGCCCTTGCCCGTTGCAGGCGCTGGGTCGACACCGCAATCGTCACCGCCAACACACCGCACAGGCTGATGACCATCGCCATCGGCATCGCGGTGCCGTCGTGCAATACACCCACCAGCGACGCCGCTCCCGCTGCCACGCCGAACTGAATGCAGCCAAGCAGCGCCGAAGCGCTCCCGGCCCGTGCGCCCTGCCCGCTCATGGCACATGCCGAGGTGTTGGGCAGGATGCAACCCAGGCTGGCGATGCAGATAAACAGCGGTACCAGCAACGGCCACAACGCCTCGGTGCGCAATGCGGCGATGCCGAGCAATGTCAGCGCCGCCGCCAGGTAGACCCACACGCTGCGTGACAGCAAAAACGCCGGGCCACGCTTGGAGAGCAAACGCGCATTGACCTGTGCCACCAAAATAAAGCCCGCGGCGTTGGAGCCAAACAGCCAACCGTAATGCTCGGCAGGCACGCCGTAGAGCTGGATAAACACGAAGGGGGAACCGGCGATATAGGCAAACATCCCGGCAATCGAAATACCGCCGGTGAGGGCGTAACCGAGGTACACCCGGTCCGACAACAGCGCCCCGTAGCGGCGCAGCGAACCGGACAGCGGCTGACGCGGCTGATGGGCCGGGAAAGTTTCCGGCAATCCGACCGCCACAGCGATGGCGGCCATCACGCTGAACACTGTCAGCGCCAGGAAGATCGACTGCCAGCCCCATAGTCCAACCATCACCCCGCCCGCCAGCGGTGCCAGGATCGGCGCCAGGCCGGTCACCAGCATCAACTGGGAAAACACCTTGGCCGAACCCACGGCATCACATTTGTCACTGACCACCGCGCGGGAAATCACCATGCCCGCACAGCCGCCCAGGGCCTGCACGAAGCGCGCGCCGGTCAGCCATTCCAGGGACGGCGCATAGGCGCAGGCAAACGACGCCAAGGTAAACAAGGTAACGCCGCTGAGCAGCGGCACGCGTCGACCAAAACGGTCGGCCAGCGGGCCGTAGATCAACTGGCCGATAGCCAGGCCCGCGAAGTACACCGCCAACGTGCGCTGGATGTGTTTTTCGTCGGTGGCAAACGCGGCGGCCATCGCCGGAAAACCCGGCAGGTAAAAGTCGATCGCCAACGGCGCAAAGGCGCTCAAGGCGCCCAGGATCAAAATAATGCGGAGGTTCATCAGGCACCCAAGTAGGACAGCAGCCCGACAGTCTAGCCGCGCTTGGGTGCCTTGAACATTAAGTTAGCTCGCTAACTATTAAAAATCAGACGACGGTGTAGCCTTCTTCGCGAATAAGCCCGGCAATCACTTCGGCGCTCAGCTGGCTTTGCACGCTGACTTGCTTGGCCGCCAGGTCAACCTTCACTTCGGCTGCCGGGTCCTGGCTCTGCACTGCCTGGGTCACGGCCCGAACACAGTGGCCGCAGGTCATTCCTTCAACGTTGAATACTTGCATGACATGACTCCTTTGATGAGGTTGGGTGCACTGTCGACCTTGCCACGATGGCAAGGTCAAGTTCTGTCATCTTCGGCCGGGCTGGTATTCGCAGGCCGGGTCGGCCAAGCTTCACCCATCTTGGATACGAACCATGGAGCATTCGCCATGCGCTGGTCGATTTTTGCCCTTGCGGGCCTGATGAGTTTGTCTGCCGCTGCGCCTGTCGTCAGCGCGGCGGAAGACTACGCGGTGCTGATCATTTCCCGCGAACGCCTGGAAGTCCCCACCAACTGCGAAATCGGCCTGTACCTCAATGACCAGTTGGCGGGCCGGCTGTTCCAGGAACAAGCCACTTCGTTCAATTTGCCGGCGGGCAACCTGTCCTTGCGCCTGAAACTGCTGCCGGGCCAATCCCCTGGTTGCTTGCCGGGCATGCTGGCGCCTCCGGCGCAGAACATCACGCTCAAGGCCGGGGATGTGCGCAAGTTGCGCATTGCCCAAGGACCGGACGGCATGTACCTCAAGGCCGCCGCGCTGGAATATTAAAGGCGCTTGACCTTCCCCACAGGTCAAGGTTGATCCTAGGGGCAACGTCTTCTGGAGGACTGCCCCATGAATGGATCGACCACCTTTGACCTGCCCATCAGCGGCATGACCTGCGCCAGCTGTGCCGGCCGCGTCGAACGCGCGCTGGGCAAGGTGCCGGGGGTGCAAAGCGTCAGCGTCAACTTGGCCAACGAACGCGCCCATGTCGAAGTGCTGGGCCGGATGGACCCCGGCGTGCTGATCGCCGCCGTCGACAAGGCGGGCTACACCGCCAGCCTGCCCCAAAGCGAAACCGCCACCGATGCCAACCAAGCCCAGCGCCTGCACCGCGAGCGCTGGGCTTTATTGCTGGCAATCGTGCTGGCGCTGCCGTTGGTGCTGCCCATGCTGGTGGAACCCTTCGGCCTGCACTGGATGCTACCGGCCTGGGTGCAATTCGCCCTGGCGACCCCCGTGCAATTCATCTTCGGTGCCCGCTTCTATATAGCCGCCTGGAAAGCCGTGCGCGCCGGGGCGGGCAATATGGACCTGCTGGTCGCCATCGGCACCAGCGCGGGCTATGGCCTGAGTATTTATGAATGGCTGACCGCGCCCGCCGGCAGCATGCCGCATCTTTACTTCGAAGCCTCGGCGGTGGTGATCGCCTTGGTGCTGCTGGGCAAATACCTGGAAAGCCGCGCCAAGCGCCAGACGGCCAGTGCCATTCGTGCCCTTGAAGCACTAAGGCCGGAGCGGGCGATTCGAGTCATCGAAGGCCGCGAAGAAGAGGTCGCGATCACTGCGTTGAAGCTGGGTGACCTGGTCATGGTCAAGCCCGGCGAGCGCTTCCCGGTGGACGGTGAAGTGGTGGACGGCCAAAGCCATGCCGACGAAGCCTTGATCAGCGGGGAAAGCCTGCCGGTGCCGAAACAACCAGGGGACAAGGTCACCGGCGGTGCCATCAATGGCGAGGGCCGCTTGCTGGTACGCACGCTCGCCCTGGGCGCCGAAAGCGTACTGGCGCGGATCATCCGCCTGGTGGAAGACGCGCAGGCCGCCAAGGCGCCGATCCAGAAGCTGGTGGATAAAGTCAGCCAGGTGTTCGTTCCGGCGGTTCTGGTACTGGCGCTGATCACCCTGGTGGGCTGGTGGCTGTACGGCGCGTCGCTTGAGACCGCAATCATCAACGCCGTTGCCGTATTGGTGATCGCCTGCCCCTGCGCCCTGGGCCTGGCCACGCCGACCGCGATCATGGCCGGCACCGGCGTTGCCGCTCGCTACGGCATCCTGATCAAGGACGCCGAAGCCCTGGAGCGCGCCCATGAAGTGAGCGCCGTGGTCTTCGACAAGACCGGCACCCTCACCTCCGGCGCGCCGAAGATCGCCCATCAAGTCGCGGTGGATGGCAACGACGCCTTGCTGTTGCAACAGGCCGGTGCGTTGCAACGCGGCAGTGAACACCCGCTGGCCAAGGCGGTTTTGGATGCGTGCGAAGAACAGGGACTGAGCGTGGCCGATGTCAGCGCCAGCCAATCCCTGACGGGGCGTGGTATCGCCGGCACCCTGGACGGTCGGCAACTGGCCCTGGGCAACCGCCGCCTGCTGGAGGAAAGCCGCTTGAACCCTGGCGACCTGGCCGAATCCGCCAACGCCTGGGAAGCCGAAGGCCGCACCTTGTCCTGGCTGATCGAACAAGGCGCACAACCCCGTGTGTTGGGGCTGTTCGCGTTTGGTGACACCCTCAAGCCCGGCGCGCTGGAAGCGGTTGAGCAACTCAAGGCCCAGCACATCAGCAGCCACCTGCTCACCGGCGACAATCGCGGCAGCGCCCGCGTGGTGGCCGAAGCATTGGGCATCGACGATGTGCACGCCGAAGTCTTGCCTGCCGACAAAGCCGCCACGGTCGCCGACTTGAAAAAAACCGGGATAGTGGCCATGGTCGGCGACGGCATCAACGACGCCCCGGCTCTGGCGGCCGCCGATATCGGCATCGCCATGGGCGGTGGCACCGACGTGGCCATGCACGCCGCCGGCATCACCCTGATGCGCGGCGACCCACGCCTGGTCCCGGCCGCCCTGGAGATCAGCCGCAAGACCTACGCAAAAATCCGCCAGAACCTGTTCTGGGCCTTTGTGTATAACTTGATCGGCATCCCCCTGGCTGCCTTCGGCCTGCTCAACCCGGTACTGGCGGGCGCGGCAATGGCCTTGTCCAGCGTCAGCGTGGTGAGCAATGCATTGTTGTTGAAGACCTGGAAACCCAAGGATTTGGAGGATCAACGCCCATGAATATCGGCCAAGCCGCCCGCCACAGCGGGCTGAGCGCCAAGATGATTCGCTACTACGAATCCATCGGTTTGCTCAAGGCTGCACACCGTACCGACAGTGGTTACCGCGTGTACGGTCAGGATGACTTGCACACTCTGGCCTTTATCAAACGCTCACGGGATTTGGGCTTTTCATTGGAAGAAGTCGGCAAGCTGCTGACCTTGTGGCAAGACCGGCAACGGGCCAGCGCCGATGTGAAGGCCTTGGCGCGCCAGCATATCGAGGAACTGAACCAGAAAATCCTCGAGCTGGGGCAGTTGCGCGATACGTTGCAGGATCTGGTGGAGCACTGCCAGGGGGATGATCGGCCGGATTGCCCGATTCTCAAGGAGTTGGCGTCGGGCGTTTGCTGCGCCTGATGGAATCTATCTGAATACATGCAAAACCAAATGTGGGAGGGGGCTTGCCCCCGATAGCGGTGGTTCAGTTACTTCATCTCCAACTGACCCACTGCAATCGGGGGCAAGCCCCCTCCCACATTTTGATCTCCACTGACTCTTTAGGTCTGAGTTGGCCTGAAGATCACTGCATCCACGGCGGTGGCGGTGGCTCGTCCGGGACTTTGCTTTGTGGCGCATCATCCGCTGCCCGAATCGCCTGGCGACGTTCTTCATCCAGCCGCGCCGCTTCAATCTCGCGGATCACGCCGCCCACATCCGCCAGCTCTTCCGGCTCATCGAACTCACCGGTCAACACGCTGGCCGGGTGCAAGGTGCCGGCTTCGTAAAGCGCCCACATTTCCTTGGCGTACTTCGTCTTCTTCAACTCCGGGGCAAAGCGTCCGAAGTAGGAAGCCATGTTGCCCACGTCCCGCTCCAGCATGTTAAACGCGTGGTTGTTGCCCGCCGCATCCACCGCCTGGGGCAGGTCGATGATCACCGGGCCGGTTGGCGTGAGCAGTACGTTGAACTCGGACAAGTCGCCGTGCACCAGGCCGGTACACAGCATCAGCACGATCTGGGAGATCAGGAAGGCGTGGTATTCACGTGCTTGATCAGGCTCCAGCACCACGTCGTTCAGGCGCGGTGCGGCATCGCCGTACTCGTCGGCCACCAGTTCCATCAGCAGCACGCCTTCGAGGAAGTCGAACGGCTGGGGCACGCGTACGCCCGCACCGGCCAGGCGGAACAACGCCGCCACTTCGGCGTTTTGCCAGGCATCTTCGGTTTCTTTCTTACCGAACTTGGAGCCCTTGGCCATGGCACGGGCCTGACGGCTGTTACGGACCTTACGGCCTTCCTGGTATTCGGACGCCTGACGAAAACTTCGTTTGTTCGCCTCCTTGTAAACCTTGGCGCAACGCAATTCATTGCCGCAGCGCACCACATAAACAGCTGCTTCTTTACCACTCATGAGAGGGCGCAGCACTTCGTCGACCAGACCGTCTTCGATCAGGGGTTCAATGCGTTTAGGAGTCTTCATCAGCTTTTATTGTGGGTCCTTTATTACCAAATACGCGTATGGCACTCGTTATACGGCAATCGGCTCGCCGGTGGGAGGGGCTACCGACCGTTGATCGCTTAAGAATGCATCCAATATGCCAGTTTCAGCGTTCAATGATCGCCGTCACCCCCTGCCCGCCCGCCGCACAGATGGAAATAAGCCCCCGGCCCTTGCCCGCCGCCTCCAGCAACTTGGCCAGGTTGGCGACGATGCGCCCGCCGGTGGCGGCGAACGGGTGCCCGGCCGCCAGTGAGCTGCCCTTCACATTCAGCCGAGCGCGGTCGATGGACCCCAATGGCGCATCCAGACCCAGGCGCGTCTTGCAGTAATCCGCATCCTCCCAGGCCTTGAGCGTGCACAACACTTGGGCAGCGAAGGCTTCGTGGATCTCGTAGTAATCGAAGTCTTGCAGTGTCAGACCATTCCTCGCCAACAAACGCGGCACGGCGTACACCGGCGCCATCAGCAGGCCTTCGGCACCGTTGACGAAATCCACCGCCGCCGCTTCGCCATCACGTAGATAGGCCAGGATGGGCAAGCCACGTTCTTGGGCCCACGCCTCACTGCCCAGCAACACTAACGACGCACCGTCAGTGAGCGGCGTGGAGTTACCGGCGGTGAGCGTGCCTTTTTCGCTGCGTTCGAACGCAGGCTTGAGCGCGGCGAGTTTTTCCAGGGTCAGGTCCGGGCGCAGGTTGTTGTCGCGGGTCAGGCCCAGGAACGGCGTGAGCAAATCGTTGTGCCAGCCTTCGGTGTAGGCGGCGGCCATTTTCTGGTGACTCTCCAGCGCCAGCTGATCCTGCTCGGCGCGGGGGATCTGCCAGGTCTGCGCCATCAACTCGCAGTGCTGGCCCATGGATAATCCGGTGCGGGGCTCGCCGTTGCGCGGCAGTTCCGGCTTGAGGTGATGGGGCCGAAGTTGCAGCAGCACTTTCAACTTGTCCGCCATGGATTTGCTGCGGTTGGCGTGCAGCAGGATCTTGCGCAGCCCTTCATTCACACCGATGGGCGCGTCCGACGTGGTGTCCACGCCGCCGGCGATCCCGCACTCGATCTGGCCCAGGGCAATCTTGTTGGCCACCAGCAACGCCGCTTCAAGCCCGGTGCCGCAGGCCTGCTGAATGTCATAGGCCGGGGTCTGCGGCGACAGGCGCGAGCCCAGCACACATTCACGGGTCAGGTTGAAATCACGGGAGTGTTTCAGCACCGCACCGGCAGCCACCTCGCCGATGCGCAGGCCGTGCAGGTTATAGCGTTCAATCAAGCCTTCGAGCGCCGCCGTCAGCATTGCCTGGTTGCTCGCCGTGGCGTACGGGCCGTTGGAGCGGGCAAAAGGAATGCGATTACCGCCGATGATCGCTACGCGGCGCAATTGAGTCATGGAATGCTCCCTGTTTGTTGTGGGCTGAATCTGTGAGCCTAGCCTAGGCTGATCGAACGACTACCGCCCCGGGGTGGTCAACCCTTTGAACCCCAGCCTTCGGAGAGCGTTCCATGTCTGACCGTTATATCGACTTCGCCAACTCAAGCCTCGGCCATCGCCTGGTCGCCGCCATTGGCCTGCCGTCGCCGGTACGCCTGGAACGCTGGCAAGCCGGGCGCCTGCGCCCGGTGGAAGGCGCACTGCTGCTGGGCGGTGGTGCGCTGGTAGTCAAGGTGCAGGCGTTTGCCCACAAACTGACAGATGCGACCTACAGCTATGGCGGCGAAACGTCGACGTGGATTCCCGGTCACGGCCCCAAGCTCAAGGCCGTGGTGTTCGACGCCAGCGACCTGCAGCACACCGACCAGCTCAAGCAACTGCGCGAGTTCTTCCAACCGCTGCTGAAAAACCTGGATAACAGCGCGCACCTGGTGATCCTCGGCCGTGCGCCTGAAAGTCTCAGCGACCCATTCGCCGCCAGTGCCCAACGCGCCCTCGAAGGGTTCAGTCGCTCCCTGGCCAAGGAGCTGCGCAACGGCGGCGTGCTGCAATTGCTCTATGTGGGCGACGGCGCCGAAGACCAGCTTGAAGGCGCATTGCGCTTCTTCCTCTCACCAAAAAGCGCCTACATCTCTGGCCAGGTGATTCGCCTGGAGGCCTGCGCCACGCCCGTCGAGGACTGGACCCGCCCGTTGGCCGGGCGCAAGGCGTTGGTCACCGGCGCCGCCCGTGGCATTGGCGCCTCCATCGCCGAAACCCTGGCCCGCGACGGGGCCGAGGTGATTCTGCTGGACGTGCCCCAAGCCAGGGCCGACCTCGAAGCCCTCGCTGCACGCCTGGGTGCACGCACGGTGGTGCTGGATATCTGCGCCGAAGATGCCGCCAGCCAGTTGATCGAACACCTGCCCGATGGCCTCGACGTGCTGGTGCACAACGCGGGCATTACCCGCGACAAAACCCTGGCCAATATGACCCCGGAATACTGGGACGCGGTGCTCGCGGTGAACCTCAACGCTCCGCAAGTGCTGACCAAAGCCCTGCTGGACAGCGGCACCCTGCACGACAACGCTCGCGTGGTGCTGCTAGCGTCCATCAGCGGCATTGCCGGTAACCGCGGGCAAACCAACTATGCGGCGAGCAAGGCCGGATTGATTGGCCTGGCACACGCCTGGGCACCGTTGCTCAAAGAGCGCGGCATCAGCATCAACGCAGTCGCGCCCGGTTTTATCGAAACCCAGATGACCGCGCATATTCCATTCGCCCTGCGTGAGGCCGGGCGCCGCATGAGTTCCCTGGGCCAGGGCGGTTTGCCGCAAGACGTTGCCGAGGCCGTGGCCTGGCTCGGTCAACCGGGTAGCGGCGCAATCAGCGGACAAGCCCTGCGGGTGTGTGGGCAAAGTCTTTTGGGAGCGTAAACATGGAATGGAAAACCTTAGGTACACCGCCGTCGTTGCTACCGCTGTATTGGCGCGCAGCAGTCAAGCGCAAGATCACCGGCGACACCTTGCCCGAACAAGGCTTGCGCTGCCGGGTGCCGATCAACCCCGAGGCCGTGGCGGCGTATCGCAAGGTCTGCGGGTTTGCCGACAGCCCGATCCTGCCGCCGACCTACCCCCATATCCTCGCCTTCGGTTTGCAGATGCAGTTGCTCACCGACAAAACCTTCCCGTTCCCGCTGCTGGGGTTGATCCACCTGAGCAACCGCATTCGCATCCACCGCCCGCTCGGTGGTGTGAGCGAGCTGACCGTTGGCGTGCATGCGCAGAACCTCAAGCCGCACCCCAAGGGCGCGACGTTCGATTTGGTGACCACGGCCGAAGATTCCCTCGGCCTGCTTTGGGAAGCAGAGAGCCGCATGCTCTGCCGTGGCGTGAAGCTGCCAGGTGAAGCCACGGATGACGCGCAACCCACGCCCACCCACGTCAGCGAACTGACCCGCTGGCACGCCCCCGCCGATATCGGTCGCCGGTATGCGCGAGTCTCCGGCGACTACAACCCGATCCACCTCAGCGCCCTCACCGCCAAGCTGTTTGGCTTCCCCCAGGCCATCGCCCATGGGCTGTGGAACAAGGCGCACACCCTTGCCGCGTTGGGCGAACACCTGCCCGCCGCCAATATTGAAATTGCCGTGGCGTTTCGCAAGCCGGTGCGGCTGCCCAGCGAAGTCAGGTTACTGGCCAGCGCCGCCGGTTCCAGTGGCGAATTACTGCTCAAGGGCAGTGGTGATATTGAACATATGGCAGGCACGTGGCAGCCCATCGCCTGAAACATACTGATTAATTGTATATATACACCCTAAGTAATAGCGGGCTTTTTCAAGCCCGCTATTTTATTTAACCTATTGATTTTTAATATATATACATCTTGATACATCCTCTCTTTACACCGTTGGTATTAGTCCCAAAGCGGTGATTCAACACCCGTATATAAATCGTTAATACCAAGTTGAGAATGGTGGGAAAGCGCGCCCGGGATTCATATGACCTCACGGACAAACACATCCCTACCCCAAGAAGTAGGGAGTGTTTGAAGACAACCCAGGTTGTACAGGTGCAAGGATCTCAATCATGAAAACTCAAATCGTGTTTTGGAAAGCAAGTAGCGTATTGGCCCTGGCAGTAGCGTTGGCGCTCGGTGGTTGCAGCAGCGGCGGCGGCGGGCATCACAGTGGTGGCTCGGCTTCGACTGATACAGCCGCAGGCGGCGGTACGGGTGGTGGCACCGGCGGCGGTACCGGTGGCGGCACGGACGGTGGTACCGGCGGTGGCACAGGTGGTGGAACAGGTGGCGGCACAGGCGGTGGAACAGGTGGCGGCGTCACTGACCCTGGCACCACCACGACTCCGCTGGTCACTGCAACGGTTGTCGACACCCTCGGCAATACCGTGACCGGCGTCGGCGGCACCGTCGGCAGCCTGGGTACCACCCTCGGCAGCCTGCCCATCGTTGGCGCAACCGCAGGTGGCTTGGTCACCGCGACCGGCACCGCCGTCGGCAGCATCGGCACCGGTCTGTCGGACGGCCTGGGCTCGCTGGGAACAGATAGCAATGCACTGGGCAAAACCGTCGCTGGCGTGGCCAACGGCGTGGCTGACCTTGGCGATGGGGTGACCGTCACCGGTAATAACGTCGCGACCTTGTTGGGCGGCGTACCGGTTGTCGGCGGCGTCGCACCGGTAGTTGGCGGCGTGGTGGGCAAGGTCGGCAATGCCGTGACCATGCTCGGCGACACCCTGAGCACCGCCAGCACCACCGGCCCACTAGGTTCGGTGACCGACGCCGTCGGCTCGAAAGTCCTGGTGCCGGTGGTGTCCCTGCTGGAAAACACCACCGGTAAAGTCGGCTCCGCGACCGGCCTTGGCGCCCCTGTAGGCGGCCTGCTGGATAAAGTCGGCGATACCGTCAACGGCCTCGGCAATCAAGTTGCCAGTGCGGGTGGCAGCGGCAACCCTGTCACCGGCGCAGTCGGTAACGTGCTCAATGGCGTCGGCACCGTTGTCGGCACGGCTGGCGGCTACGTCAACCCAACCACAGGCGGCACTGGCGGAAGTGGCGGCACCAATCAACTGGGCTTGCCTGAACTGCTCGGCGGCATCATCGGCGGCGCCAGCAGCGGCCTGACTGCGGGCAGCACCAGCGGCGTGGTCGGTGCCACTGGCGTCGCCGGCGGCAACGCAGGCAATACCGTGGCATCCCTGGGCACTCTACTGGGTGGCAGCGGCGTCCCCAACACTGCAGCGGGTGCACCGATTGCCGCATTGACCACTAACATTGGCACGGCTCTCAATCCTGTCACCAGCGGTGTGACCAGCCTGACCCAAAACATCGGCGGGGCCACTGGCCTGGGCGCTCCGGTCAACGGCCTGGTAACCAACGTCGGCGGCGCGGTCAGCAACCTCGGCGGCGCCATCACCGGTGCCAACGCCAACCCGATCACCAATGCCCTGGGCGGCACCGTCAGCGCAGTCGGCGGCACCGTAGCCTCGGTCGGTGGCCTGGTCACCGGCGGCACCAGCACCGGGGGTGGTTTGCTCGGTGGCGGCCTGAACCTGGGAGGTAGCGCATCTGCCTCCGCCGGGGCCAGTGCCGGCACCAGCACTAACGGTGGTCTGCTGGGCGGCGTGCTCGGTGGCCTGACCGGCAAAAAATAGAATTGCACCTGGCCGATTAGACGGCCTCACCTACAGCGCCTACGCTTGGTTGAGACGAGAGACCTTAAATAAGCCTCTCGTCTTTTTTATGGGCGCCTGCAAAGCCCCAGCAAACCCCCGAACCGCGCCCCAGAGCCCGGCGGGCACCTGCAAAACGCTGCTGCAGTTTCGACCATGGAGTGTCCTATGCGCGCTTTGACGCCGTTGTTGTTGCTTACCCTCAGTACCTACGCTTGCGCCGATACCCTACCCAGCTTCCTCAATAGCAACGACACCATCCGCACCCTGCCGGTGCCCAACCTGCCCGCCGACGCCTACCGCCCGGTTGCTCCAGAAACTCAGTTGCCCACGCCATCACCGACCGCAGGGCAACCCTTGTTGATGGACACCAAAGTGACCATCCGCAAGCTACAGATCGACGGCGGCACGGTGTACCCGCTCAAGGAAATGGCCCAGGTCTTCGAACCCTTGATCGGCCATGAGACCAACCTGGCGCAACTGATCGAAGCCACGCGCAACATCACCCGGCGTTACCAACAGGACGGTTACCTGTTGTCCTACGCGTTCCTGCCGCAACAAACCTTCGAAGGCGGCCTGGTGCACGTGGTGCTGGTGGAGGGTTATATCCGCGATTACCAAGTGCAGGGCGATATCGGCTCCGTCTCGGCCTACGTCGACAAACTGGCGGAAAAGCTCAAGGCCGAACGCCCCCTGACCCGCAAGACCTTCGAGCGCTACACCACGCTGATGGGCGCGATTCCCGGGGTGACCCTGCAGGCCCAGGTGCCACCGCCCGGCACCACCGACGGCGGCACCCATATGCAGATCACCGCCAGCCGCAAGCCATTCACCACCAGCATGAGCCTCACCGAATCCAGCCGTGGCAGCACCCAGGCGTTGCTCACGGCCACCAGCAATTCGTGGACGTCCATGGGCGAGCAGTTGAGCATCAGCGGCTTGTTTCCACCGGGTAACGACAAGGAACACTACTACCGTGCGGCCTACAGCCAGTTCATCAACAGCGAGGGCACTCAAGTGGTGCTGTCGGGCGAACGCTATCGCGCCGACCCACGTACCAGCCTGCAACTGGGCGATGGCTTCGAACTCACGCCGCACCAGGAAATCGACCGATACTCCGTGGGCCTCACCCACCCGTTCATTGCCTCACCGCTTGAGTCGTTGAGCCTGGGGACGCGCCTGTATGCGGTCGACCAGACCACCCGCTATAAACTCGAAGGCTTCCCGCAGCGCTTCGACCTGGAAACCAACCTGCGAGCCCTTGCCGTCGAAGGTGACTGGCGCAAGGCCGACACCACCCAGCTGCGCATCCTCAGCGCGGGTGTGTACCAAGGCATCAATGGCATGGGCGCCACGACCCGTTCCGACTTCGGCGGCCTGAAGCCCGACCTGGACTTTTTCCGCGTGCGCCTGTCCGGCGTGCAGAGCAATAAGTTCTTCGACAAATGGCAGGGTGTGCTGTCCGCTGCGTTGTACTGGAGCAATGACAACTTGCCCGACAGCGAACGCGCGACCTTCGGCGGGCAGAACTTCGCCCGAGGCTACCCGGATGATCAAGGCTCGGGCGACAAGGGCTGGGGGGCGGCCTACGAGGTCAACTACAGCTACAACCGCGCCGGCGAGTGGGTGAAGATCCTGCAACCCTACGTGGTCTTCGACCGAGCCAAGACCTGGTACAACGACCTGCCCGTCAAAGGCAACGACCTGTCCTCGGCCGCCGTGGGCCTGCGCTTTGGCGATGCCAAGTACTACAACATTGCGCTGGAAGCGGCCAAACCAATGTCGGATGTGGCACTGGATAACTTCGACCGGCGGCCGCGGTATTCGCTGAGTTTCAGCTACCAGCTTTGACCCCACTGCACAAAGCCTTGTAGTGAGCGGGCTTGCCCCGCGCTGGGTGGCGCAGCCGCCCCAAATCCATCCAACGCGGTCTGTATGGAGCACCGCGGTACCAGGGTTTAGGGCGGCTTCGCCCCCCAGCGCGGGGCAAGCCCGCTCACTACATGTACGCCCTACACATCACAGCCTGATCGATCCGCTCGCGAAACGCCCAATAATGCTTGAGCACCTGCACCGGCGCCTCGATTTGCGGGTAATGGCCGATATTGGCCAGCAGCACCGTATCGGCATGGGGCACCAACGCACGGTAACGCTCAACCATGTGGGCACCGGAAATCGGGTCGACTTCACCGTCGATCACCCGCAGCGGCACCTCAACCCGTTGCATCGCCTGCACCCAACGATCACGCAGGCGCCGACGCTGGGGGATGTAGCCAATCAGTTTGTGCAGGATCCGCGTGCCGTCGTTGCCGTTGATCAGGCTCCAGAAATCATCCAGGGCGCTTTCGCTCGGCCGAGTGTTGGGACCGAAGATCTGGCTAAAGCTGTTGGACAGGGCATTGCGGCCGAACGCGCGGCCAATCATCCAACCCAAGGGGCTGAGCAGGAGTTTTTGCACCAGCGCGGGGCGATGGGTTTCGGGGAACAGCCCACCGTTGAGAAACACGCAACTGGCCATCTGGAAGCGACCTTCATAGTGCCGGGCCAACAGTTCCTGGGCGACGCTGTCGCCGTAGTCATGGGCCAGCACATGCACCGGCTGGTCCACTGCCAAGTGTTCCAGCAACGCCTGTTGCAAATCAGCCTGTTCCAGCAAGCAATACGTGTGGTCCAACGGCTTGGCCGAGTCGCCAAAACCCAGCATGTCGCAGGCGATCACCAGATTGCGCTGGGCCAAGGGTTGCCACAGGTAATGCCAGTCCCAACTGGCGGTGGGGAAGCCGTGGATCAGCAACAATGGCTCGCCCTGCCCCGCCACCCAGTAACGAATGGTACGGCCACGAAAGACAAAATCCTGGCCACGCTTGCGCCAGGCTCGAAGGGGGATCTCGGCGAGTGGCATCAGGTTTTATACCCAGGATCGAGGCTGTCCAATTTACGCAGCAACGCCGGCCAGGCCAGCGCGCCGCCCATGCCTTGTGCGCTTTTGGTGACGGCGGCCACCATGGCCTTGGCGCCTTGCAGGATCTGCGGCCCGATAGGGATCAACTCCGCACCGCCATTTTGTGCCAAAACCTGGATGTCACAGGCGCGCTGGAAGGTGAACATCATCAGGAAGGTGTCGGCGATGGTGCCGGCGCAGGTCAGCAGGCCGTGGTTGTGCAGCATCAGGAAATTGTTTTCACCCAGATCGGCCTGCAAGCGGGCCTTCTCTTCGTGATTCAGCGCCACGCCCTCATAGGCGTGATACGCCAGGCTCGACAACACGAAGATCGATTGCTGGCTGATGGGCAACACCCCCTGTTTCTGCGCCGCCACGGCAACGCCCGATGCGGTGTGGGTGTGCAGCACGCAGGTCACATCGTGGCGCACTTCATGGATCGCGCTGTGGATGGTGTAGCCCGCCGGGTTGATCTCGTAGGGACTGTCCATCAGCTTGTTGCCAGCCTGGTCGACTTTGACCAGGCTCGACGCGGTGATTTCGTGGAACATCAGCCCGTAGGGGTTGATCAGGAAATCTTCGGTGCCCGGCACCTTGGCCGAGATATGGGTGAAGATCAGGTCATCCCAGCCATGCAGCGCCACCAGGCGATAACAGGCCGCCAGGTCGACGCGGGTCTGCCACTCGGCAGCGCTGACCTGATCCTTGATATTTTGTGACGATAGAACCGGGGCTAGGCTCACGGCAATGACCTCCTTGGCGCACGTTCTTATTGTTTTTTTAAGTGATGGGCCAGTCTAGTCAGACGCCCTGACTGCCGTAGTTGCCTTGGCAGCCAGCTTGATGACCGTACGAGTCAGCGTTGAGAATAGTTTAAATCTGTGTAAACCGCGTCAGAGAAGCGCCGCCAATAAAGGCGCGGCGAACAGGTTGAGCAGGCCGGTCAGGACCATGACCAGGCCCGCGACCGAGCCTTCCTCGCCGCCCACTTCCCGCGCCCGGCTGACGCCCGCACCATGGGCGCCCACGCCAAACAACGCACCGCGCGCCAGGGGTGTGCGCAGCGGCAGCCATTTAAGCAGCACACCGCCGAGCATGGCGCCGAAGACCCCGGTGAACATCACGAACACGGCGGTGAGTTCCGGTACGCCGCCGAGGTCGGACGAGACCGGCATGGCGAACGGCGTGGTGATGGAGCGCGGCACCAGGGACATCGTTACCGAACTGTCCAGCGCCAACGCCTTGGCCAGGCCAAACGAGGTGCCGATGGACGCCACACTGCCCGCGACCATCCCCAGCAGCAACGCCGACCAGTGCCGCGCCAACAAGCGACGTTGTTGCCAGATCGGCACGGCGAATGCCACGGTCACCGGGCCCAGCACCAGCATCAGCCAATGGGTGTCCGCCGCGTATTCGGCGTAGGCGGTGTTCATCGGCACGGCCACCGCCAGCAGCAACACGGGCACCAGAATCAGTGGCGACAGCAGATAGCGCCCGGTGCGGCGGTAGATCCAGCGGCTGAACACGTATGCGCCCAGAGTCAGGGCGAGCCAGAACACCGGCATCAGCTCAAGCTTCACGGCGCAGCCTCCAACGGCACACCAATTCCACGGTGAACGCGGTCACCAGCATCACGGCCAACGTGCTCAAGCCAATCACCAGCAGAATGCGCCAGCCGTCATTGCGCAACAGGCCGCCGTAGTCCAACAGGCTCATCAGCGCGGGAATAAAGAACAGCAACATTTCGGCCATCAACACACCGGCGCCCAATTGCAGGGCCGCCGGCTTGACCAGGCCGGTGGCGAAGCTCGCCAGCAGCAATCCCAACCCCACTACGCCGCCCGGGATCGGCCACGCCAGCCAGACGGCCAGTTGGCAACCGAGCTGGTAGATAGCCAGCAGCACAACCAATTCAATCAACAAACGGGTGAAACGTTTCATGGGCTTTGGGTCCTCGCAGGCACTCATTTTAATGGGCCGCCTCCCATCCCCACAGCGAATTGTTAGACTGCCAGCCATTCCAAACTGGAATTGTGATCATGGAATTCAAACAGCTGCGCAGCTTTGTCGAAGTCATCCACCGGGGCGGTTTTACCCAAGCGGGCAAGACCCTGCATATCAGCCAGTCCGCCGTCAGCAAGCAAGTGGCGCAGTTGGAACAGAGCCTGGGCACTCCGTTGCTGGAACGCACGGGTTCGCAGATCCGCCTGACCGCTGCGGGCGAGGTGGTGTTGCAACGTGCCGAAGCCATGCTGCGCTTGCAGGGCGAATTACTCAGCGAGCTGGACGATATGCAGCAACTGACGCGCGGCGAGCTGCGCCTGGGCTTGCCGTTGCTGGCGGGCGATACGTTGTTCGCAGGGTTGTTTGCCGAATATCGGCGGCGCTATCCCAAGGTCACTATTCAGCTCCTGGAAGGCGGCAGTCGCACCATTGAACAGGCGATTCTCAACGGCGAACTGGATGTGGGCGGCAGCCTGATGCCCAGCGACCCGGCCTTCGCCTGGCAAGCCTTCTGCGACGAACCGCTGGACGCCCTGCTGCCGATGGACCATCCACTGGCGGAAAACGCCCAAGTGCGCCTGGAAGAATTGGCCGACACGCCGTTCTTGATGTACCAACGCAGTTTTGTGCTGAACGACCGGCTGCTGCAGGCCTGCCAAGGGCTGGGCTTTACCCCCAGGGAAGTCGGGCGCAGTGGCCAGGCGGATTTTCTGGTGGCGCTGGTCGCGGCGGGCCAAGGCGTGGTGCTGTTGCCCAGCGTGGTCGCCCGTGGGCTGGTGCGACCGGGGGTGGTACGCCTGACGCTCAAGGCGCCTGACTACCTGCGCTGGGACATTGCGTTTATCTGGCGTGAGGGCGCCTATCTGTCGAAAGCCGCCCAGGCCTGGCTGGCGTTGCTGCGTGAGTGTCCGGTCAACCGCGCAGTGCAGTGACCAGTTCGGCCAACCAGGGTTCGGCATCGGCTTCGGGGGTCACGCTTTCGCTGGCGTCCAGGCGCAGCATGGGCAGCACTTCGCGCACACCCAGCTCGCCGAACAGCTCGCGCATTTGTTCGCCACCGCCGCAGAAGGTGTCGCCGTAGCTGGCGTCGCCCAGGCCGATCACCGCACCGGGCAGGCCACGGAAGGCAGCGGGCAATTGATCGCGAAGGGTCGAATACAACGGTTGCAGGTTGTCGGGCAGCTCTCCCATGCCGGTGGTGGAGGTCACCGCCAGGAACGCCTGCGGGGCAAAGGCTTGCACATCCGCCAGCGTCGCGCGGGGGTTGTGCCAGGCCTCGAAACCGGCCGCAGTGAGGATACCGGCGGCATGGCGGGCAACTTCTTCTGCCGTGCCGTAGACCGAGCCGGAAAGGATGGCGACTTTCATCAATCTGATCCTGTAGTTGAGCGAAAGCGTGGGATATTAGCAGCTGGGGCAAATATTTCGGTACGCGCCGCGCAACATTCAACACTTGCCATAAACTCCAGGTTCCTAAAAACAAGCCATGGACCGCTCAATGATTAACGCCAAGCTGATGCAACTGGTCGTCAATGCTTCCAACGACGGGATCGTCGTCGCCGAACGCGAGGGCAAGGACAAGCCGCTGATTTACGTCAACCCGGCATTCGAACGGCTGACGGGCTACACCCTGGATGAGATCCTCTATCAGGATTGCCGTTTCCTACAGTCCGGCGACCGCGACCAGCCGGCCCTGATGGCGATTCGAGAAGCGCTGGAAAGTGGCGGTGCCTGCCGCGAAATCCTGCGCAATTACCGCAAGGACGGCAGCCATTTCTGGAACGAGTTGTCGTTGTCATCGGTGTACAACGAGGCGGACAAACAGACGTATTTCGTCGGCGTGCAAAAAGATGTGACCTTGCAGGTCAAGGCCCAGCAACGCGTGGCGCAACTAGAGACCGAATTGGCCCAGCTCAAGGCCGAGTTGGCGGCACTCAAAGCGACGAGTGGATCTAACAAAATTTAGAAAATACGGTCATTAGAGGGGATAATGGCATTTTAACACCCCTCCATTGAGCAAGAGCGATGCAACGCGACGCACTTCTGACGCAGGACGAGCTGGATTTCATTCAGATGATGCACCACAACCCGCAGCTCAACCTGCGGGACGCGTCGTCGAGCCTGACCGTCAACGGCGGCGCGCAGCTCCGCGACTTGCTCACCCGGCTGGCCGCCCACGACCACGTCACCATCCAGGCGCAGTTCGACAACCAGCAACTCACCTTCCCCCTGCACCTGGTGGAAGACGAGTTTCATGCGGTGCACCTGCGTTTGGGTGTGCCGACGATTTTCGAAGACGGCCCGATGATCCGCCCCTGGCGCCTGGCACTCGAGGCACCTGTGGCCCTGGAAAACATCAAGGGCCACGCCAGTGCGCTGTGGGTACATGAAGTGTCGTTCAAGGGCGTGCTGCTGGAGATTCGTGGCCGGGTCAAACCACCCAAGACCTTCTCGCTGTGGTTCAGCCCATCGGGCTACGAGCGCATTGCGCTGCGCGGGACCTTCGAGCGTGAAACCGCGCGCGGCCTGTTTGCCTATCGGCTAAGCCAGGCAGATGCGGACGAAACCGAGCGCCTGCGCCAGTTCATCCTGCATCAACACCGCCTGGTACACCCCGAAGTGCACGCTTGAGATCAGGTATCCAGCCCGCCGCTCAAGAATTGTTGCAAGCGACGCTGCATCATCCGCCCCTCATTGCCCAGGCAACCGATTGAGGAACCGGCCAGGTTGCCCTGGACCAATTCCGAAGCATCACCCGCCAGGAACAACGGGCAGTTGAGTGTCATCCCCAGGCGATTGAGGCGCTCAGCCAGGTCATGGCTGGGCGAGTGGTTGGAAAAGACGATCAACCCTTGGGGCTGGGTCTTTTCACAGACCAGCGTCAACTCATCAAACGGTTGGCCCATTGGCAGGACCTTCACGGCCAAGTCATCCCGGCTCATCAATAAGGCGGCCACCAACAACTCCAGTTTGCGGCACTCGCCCGGCATGGGCGCCAACAAGACCCGTGGCAGCGACGAATCACTGGCCAACTGCAAGCGCTGCCAGGCGTGAACGCGCAGGAAGGCATCAAAAAACAGCCACTCACTGGCCTGGCCAAAGCGCCCTTGATGACGCAACAGCTCTTGCCAGAGGGGCATCAGGATGTCCTGGAACGCCACGCTGAGGGGGTAGGTCGCAAAAATCTGACCGTACAGGCTCTCCAGTCGACGGTCATCAAAGGCGCTGATGGCCTGCCTTAACCGCGCCTGCCACTGGGACCACTCAGTGTCGCCGAGCACGTCACGCTCGGCGCGTACCGCTTGGGCCTGTTGATCGTCACGGGCGAGGATCTTGCCCACTTTGCTGACGGCCACACCCCGTTCGATCCAATCGAGCACGCGATGGACGGTTTCAATATCGGACTTGGAGTAGAGACGGTGCCCACTTTCGGTGCGTGTGGGCTGGATTAGCCCATAACGACGCTCCCAGGCACGCAAGGTGACAGGATTGATGCCTGTCAATCTGGAGACTTCACGAATGGGGAACAGCTCATCGGGATCAGTTGATTCCAGATGCGAAGAACTATCAGTCGGAGCAGTAATGACGGGCATTGGAGACCAAAAAACCAACGGCAACTGGGGCCCCATTTAACGCCTTTAGACCTGTCTTTTTCAAGGCCGGCCGTCTTCGGACCAATGCCACTGGCGTATTTCTGTAAAACAGGAATAATCCTTGCCTGTTTTTTCATAGCGGCACCACCCCGCCGCTATGTTCGTGCGCCACCTACCCGGTCCAGCGCACCCGTATTTGGAGATACATAATGTCTACCTCTCCCGTCACCCTGATGGTTGCGCGCCGCGTGGCCAAGGGTCGCTACGAAGAATTGATGGCCTGGCTGCGCGAAGGCGAGCAACTGGCCACCGACTTTCCCGGCTACCTGGGTTCAGGCGTACTCGCCCCGCCGCCCGATGATGATGAATTCCAGATTATTTTCCGCTTTGCCGATGAAAAGACCCTGCATGCCTGGGAGTTCTCCGCCTCCCGCAGCGCCTGGCTGAGCCGTGGCAGCGAGCTGTTTGCCGACCCGTCGGAACATCGTGTGAGTGGTATCGATGGCTGGTTTGGCGCCGCCGGCGCACGCCCGCCACGCTGGAAACAAGCCGTGGCCATCTGGCTGGCGTTTTTCCCGGTGTCGCTGATCTTCAACTTTGTGTTGGGGCCACTGCTCGGTGAGCTGGAGCTGGTCCCCCGCGTGTTCGTCAGCACCCTGGCCCTTACGCCACTGATGGTCTACCTGTTCATCCCGCTGTCGACCCACCTGCTGGCCAACTGGCTGCACCCCGCCCCCACACCACGCAAGGCCACCGAAGCCGCCGCGTGAGTACAGGGGGGCCGGTCGCTGGTATGATTTGAGCCTGCCAGCGAATCGAGCCCCCCATGACTGCAACGAACGCCCCGATCCTGATCACCGGCGCCGGCCAGCGTGTCGGCCTGCACTGTGCCCAGCGCCTGCTGGACGATGGGCACCCGGTGATTTTCAGTTACCGCAGTGAACGCCCTGGCGTGCAGGCCCTGCGCGAACGCGGCGCGATCGGGGTGTTTGCCGATTTTTCCAGCGAGGCCGGGATCCTGGCGTTTATCGCCGAGCTGAACACCCACACCCAAAGTTTGCGCGCGATCATCCACAACGCCTCAGCCTGGATCGCGGAAACACCTGGCGAAGAAAGCCGCGCGTTTACCGACATGTTCAGCGTGCACCTGCTTGCGCCGTACCTGATCAACCTGCATTGTTCACCCTTGCTGCAACGCTCCTGCCCCGCCGACATCGTGCATATCAGCGATGACGTGGTGCGCAAGGGCAGCCGCCAGCACATCGCCTATTGCGCCACCAAGGCCGGGCTCGACAGCCTGACGCTGTCGTTTGCCGCGCAGTTTGCGCCGTCGGTCAAGGTCAACGGCATTGCCCCGGCCATGGTGATGTTCAACGAGGGCGACGACGCGGACTATCGCGCCAAGGTATTGGCCAAGTCGGCGTTGGGCATTGAGCCAGGCCCGGAAGTGATCTACCAGAGCGTGCGCTACCTGTTGGATAACCCTTATGTCACCGGTACCACCCTGACCGTCAACGGCGGGCGGCATATCAAGTAAGCCGTTTGTGAGGATGTTGTATGACCCTGCCCCACCACTACCGCGAGATTCTCAAAGGCCTGGGCGAAGACTCGGAACGCGAAGGCCTGCTCGACACGCCCAAGCGTGCCGCCAAGGCGATGCAGTACCTGTGTCACGGGTATGAACAAAGCCTGGACGAGATCGTCAACGGCGCACTGTTCACCTCCGACAATGACGAAATGGTGATCCTCAAGGACATCGAGTTGTACTCGCTGTGCGAGCATCATCTGCTGCCCTTTATCGGCAAGGCCCATGTCGCCTATATTCCGACCGGTAAAGTACTGGGCCTGTCGAAGCTGGCGCGCATCGTCGATATGTATGCGCGGCGCCTGCAAATCCAGGAAAACCTCACGCGGCAAATCGCCGACGCCATCCAGTCCGTGACCCAGGCGGCCGGCGTAGCGGTGGTGATCGAAGCCCAGCACATGTGCATGATGATGCGCGGCGTGGAGAAACAGAATTCAACCATGAACACCTCGGTGATGCTCGGCGCGTTCCGCGAGTCGAACACCACGCGCATGGAGTTCCTGCAACTGATCGGACGGAGCAAGTAGCAATGCCACAACTTCAACCAGGCATGGCGCGCATCCGGGTCAAGGACCTGTGCCTGCGCACCTATATCGGCATCAACGAGGACGAGATCCTCAACAAGCAGGACGTGCTGATCAACCTGACCATCCTGTATGCCGCCCAGGAAGCCGTGCGCGACAACGATATCGACCATGCGCTGAACTACCGCACCATCACCAAGGCGATCATTGCCCACGTCGAAGGCAACCGCTTTGCGCTGCTGGAGCGCCTGACCCAGGAACTGCTGGACCTGGTGATGAGCAATGAATCAGTGCTGTACGCCGAAGTCGAAGTGGACAAGCCCCATGCGCTGCGCTTTGCCGAATCGGTGTCAATTACCCTGGCGGCCAGCCGTCAATCCTGAACCTGCGTGAGCCCTATGAACGACCAACAACGCCTCGAACTCGAAGCCGCCGCCTTCCGCCGGCTGGTGGCCCACCTGGACAGCCGCAAGGATGTGCAGAACATTGACCTGATGAACCTCTCCGGTTTCTGCCGTAACTGCTTGTCCAAGTGGTACAAGGCCGAGGCCGATGAGCGCCATATCGAGCTGAGCCTCGATGACGCCCGCGAAGTGGTGTACGGCATGCCGTACGCCGAGTGGAAAGCCCAATACCAGAAAGAAGCCAGCGCCGACCAACAGGCGGCGTTCGCCAAAGGAAAAACCCATGACTGATTTGAAAGCCCTGCGTGCCAGCCTGAACAGCGGCGAACATGTGTTTGCCGATACTTTGGCTTTTATTGCCGCAGGTTATGACTACCAGCCGCAAGCCTTTACCAATGGTGGCGTGGAAAACGCTGCCGGGCAAAACGAAGGGTCGTGCAAGACCTTGGGTTTGGCCTTGTTGGAAGGGTTGAGCGACCAGGAAGCGTTGCTGGCGTTTGGGGAGCATTACCGTTCGGTAGTGGCGACGCCGGAAGGCAGCGACCACGGCAATATCCGGGCATTGATCGCCCATGGACTGGCCGGTGTAAAGTTCACCGCACAGCCGCTGACCCGCAAATCCTAAGCCGGGCATAAATCAAAATGTGGGAGGGGGCTTGCCCCCGATTGCAGTGTGTCAGTCTAAATATCAGTGACTGACCCACCGCTATCGGGGGCAAGCCCCCTCCCACATTTGTTTTGCGGTGTTGCTTAGAACGATGCGTTCTGCAGGCCATCGAGGTAACGCTCGGCATCCAGTGCCGCCATGCAACCGGCGCCGGCCGAGGTGATGGCCTGGCGGTACACGTGGTCAGCCACGTCACCGGCAGCGAAGATACCTTCCAGGTTGGTCGCCGTGGCATTGCCTTCACGACCGCCTTGCACCACCAGGTAGCCGTCTTTGGCGTCCAGCACGCCTTCGAACAGCGACGTGTTCGGGGTGTGGCCGATGGCGATGAACACGCCGTCGACTTTCAGCTCGTCGAAGCTGCCATCGTTGTTTTTCAGGCGAGCACCGGTCACGCCCATGTTGTCGCCCAGGACTTCATCCAGGGTGGCGTTGAGCTTGAGGATGATCTTGCCTTCCGCCACACGGGCGTGGAGCTTGTCGATCAGGATCTTCTCGGCGCGGAAGGTTTCGCGGCGGTGAACCAGGGTCACGGTGCTGGCGATGTTGGCCAGGTACAGCGCTTCTTCCACAGCGGTGTTGCCGCCACCGACAACTGCCACTGGCTTGTTGCGGTAGAAGAAACCGTCGCAGGTCGCGCAAGCGGAAACGCCCTTGCCCATGAACGCTTCTTCGGATGGCAGGCCCAGGTAGCGAGCGCTGGCGCCGGTAGCGATGATCAGTGCGTCACAGGTGTACACGCCGCTGTCGCCGGTCAGGCTGTAAGGCTTCTTGGAGAAGTCGACCTTGTTGATGTGGTCGAAGACGATCTCGGTTTCAAAGCGCTCGGCGTGTTCTTTCATACGCTCCATCAACACCGGGCCGGTCAGGCCGTGGACGTCGCCCGGCCAGTTGTCGACTTCGGTGGTGGTGGTCAATTGACCCCCCGCCTGCATGCCGGTGATCAGCAACGGCTTGAGGTTGGCCCGGGCCGCGTAGACCGCAGCGCTGTAACCGGCAGGGCCGGAACCGAGAATAATCACTCGCGAATGACGGGTATCAGACATGACTCACTCCTGTCGACCGCCCGGACCACAAGGCGGCTGGAATAAAAAAGGGACCACGAAGCACTTGGGGAAGGCTTTAACTCGCAGGCCCTGAAAATAATGGGTGCAGCGTATAGAGGGGGGCAAGATTAAGGAAATACGGAATAACAATCCAGCTCATAGGTGGTCTCTATGCAGTCGGCGTGGTTGATCGACGCCTTTGTTACCACTGATGTCGCCGCTTTCACCCACGGTTCAAAGCCGGTAAGGTCGGCGCGTTCGTCCCTTTGCTCGGAGTCCTCCATGCCCGCCCCCGCTCTTTCCGGCCCGCAATACCTGCGTGAAGGCCTCAAACTGGTGTTGAGCCCAGGCCTGCGCCTGTTTGTGCTGCTGCCGTTGGTGATCAACCTGGTGCTGTTCGTCGGCTTGATCTATTTCGCCGGCCATCAGTTCAGCCTGTGGGTCGATACCTTGATGCCGACGTTGCCGAGTTGGTTGGGCTTTCTGAATTACCTGCTGTGGCCTTTGTTCGTTGTGCTGGTGGTGCTGATGGTGTTTTTCACCTTTACCATGCTCGCCAACATCATCGCCGCGCCGTTCAACGGCTTTCTCTCGGAGAAAGTCGAAGTGGTGGTGCGTGGCACCGATGATTTTCCGGCCTTCAGCTGGGGCGAGCTGATCGCCATGGTCCCGCGTACCCTGGCGCGGGAAATGCGCAAGCTGGGCTACTTTCTGCCACGGGCCATCGGCCTGTTTATCCTGTCATTCATTCCGGTGGTCAACCTGATCGCCGCACCGCTGTGGCTGTTGTTTGGCGTATGGATGATGGCGATCCAGTACATCGACTATCCGGCGGACAACCACAAACTGGGCTGGAACGAAATGCTCGCCTGGCTGCGCCAGAAACGCTGGCAGAGCATGAGCTTCGGCGGCATCGTCTACCTGGTGCTGCTGGTGCCGGTGGTGAACTTGCTGATGATGCCAGCGGCGGTGGCCGGGGCGACGTTGTTCTGGGTGCGCGAGCAAGGTGCCGAGACGCTGGCCAAGTCATAAATCCATCATCCCAATGACACAATGACGACATGGCCCACAGCGACACTGTGGGTCATGACGACAGCCTCGCTTCACATCACCTTGATTACCGAAACCTTCCCGCCAGAGATCAACGGGGTGGCCAATACCCTTGGTCGCCTGTGCGACGGCTTGCGCGCACGCGGTCATCAGGTAGAACTGGTGCGCCCGCGCCAGAACGCAGACCAAAGCCGTCCCAGCGACGATGAATTGTTGCTCTGTCGTGGCTGGCCACTGCCGGGTTACCCCGGCCTGCAATGGGGCCAGTCATCGATGCATAAGTTGCTGCGGCGCTGGACCCGCCAGCGTCCGGATGTGCTGTACATCGCCACAGAGGGACCACTGGGTCTATCAGCCTTGCGCGCCGCGCGACGCCTGGGGATCGGTGTGGTGAGCGGCTTTCACACCAATTTCCAGCAGTACTCGAATCAATACGGCCTGAGCTTGCTGAGCCGGGTGGTGACCCACTATCTGCGCTGGTTTCATAACCGCTCCAGCCTGACCCTGGTGCCGAGTGCCAGCCAGCACCTGGAGCTGGAGCGCCGACACTTCGAGCGCTTGGACTTGCTCGCGCGCGGGGTGGACAGCCAGTTGTTCCACCCCGCCAAACGCGACAATGCACTGCGGGAAAGCTGGGGCTTGGGCAACGAGGATATTGCGGTGCTGCATGTCGGCCGGCTGGCGCAGGAAAAGAACCTGGGCCTGCTCAAGCGTTGTTTTGACTCGCTGCAAAGTACTTATCCACAGCGCCAGCTGAAACTGATCATCGTCGGTGACGGCCCGCAACGTAAGCAGCTGGGACAGGAGCTGCCCGACGCGGTGTTCTGCGGCACCCAGCGCGGCGAGGAACTGGCGCGACATTACGCATCAGGCGATGTGTTCCTGTTCCCCAGCCTCACCGAAACCTTTGGCAATGTGGTGCTGGAAGCGATGGCCTCGGGCCTGGGCGTGGTGGCTTATGACCAGGCCGCTGCAACCCAGCATATTCGCCACGGCTATAACGGTGTGCTGGCGATGCCAGGCGATGAGGACGCCTTTTGTGATGCCGCCAACTGGCTGCTGGAGGACGCCGAAAGCTTGCGCCGCATGCGCCTCAACGCACGCCAGCATGCCAGCCGCCAGGGCTGGCCGGCGATTATCGAGCAGTTCGAACGGCAGTTGCGCGGCGTGTGCAAGGACGGGCACCCGGTGCCCGCCCTTTTGCCCCTTACACCAGGCTCGTCAACGCCTCACGACTGAATGGCAGGATGTCGCCCTCGCGGCCTTCACGTACTTTCACCGCCCATTCCGGGTCCACCAGCAGGGCACGGCCCACCGCCACCAGGTCGAACTCATCATTGTTCAGGCGTTCCAGCAGTTTCTCCAGGCTGGCCGGCTGCGCCACCTTGTCGGTATTGACCATAAATTGCAGGAACTCACCGTCCAGGCCGACGCTGCCCACGGTAATGGTTGGCTTGCCAGTGAGTTGGCGGGTCCAGCCGGCCAGGTTGAGGTCGGAACCTTCGAACTCCGGCTCCCAGAAACGGCGAGTGGAGCAGTGGAAAATATCCACGCCGGCATCAGACAACGGCTTGAGGAACGCACCCAGCGCCTCGGGGGTTTGCACCAGGCGCGCGGTGTAGTCCTGCTGCTTCCATTGCGAGAAACGGAAGATGATCGGGAAGTCCGGACCAACGGCGGCGCGCGTGGCCTGGATCAGTTCGATAGCAAAACGCGAACGGTTGGCCAGGCTGCCGCCGTACTCGTCGGTACGCTGGTTGCTACCTTCCCAGAAGAACTGGTCGACCAGATAGCCGTGGGCGCCGTGGATCTCCACGCCGTCCATACCAATGCTCTGGGCATCCTTGGCGGCTTGGGCGAACGCGTTGATCACGTCCTGGATGTCTTGGGTGGTCATGCCGTGGACGACCACGTTGCCATCCTTGAGTTTTTCCATCGGGCCGTAGGCGGGCACGCTGGCGTCAGGCTCGGTGCCGATGCGACGCACACTGCCCACATGCCACAGTTGTGGGACGATCTTGCCGCCTTCGGCGTGCACTGCATCGACGACTTTCTTCCAACCGGCCAGCGCGGCCTCGCCGTAGAAATGGGGAACGTTCGGGTAACCGTTGGAGGCTTGATGGCCGACCACTGTGCCTTCGGTGATGATCAAGCCCACACCTGCCGCAGCGCGGCGGCGGTAGTACTCGATGACTTTGGAATTAGGCACGCCACCCGGCGAGAACGAACGGGTCATGGGTGCCATGACTACACGGGTCGACAGCTGCAATGCGCCGAGCTGGAAGGGTTTGAACAAGGCTTGGACAGGCATGGGTAGGCTCCACGAAGGCGAGTTTATGACGTGGATAATATGGAGCTCATGCAGGGCTGAACAGCACTATTGATCTGGGTGATTAAGGGGTAAAAGCAAGAGTCTTCGATTGAAGCAAACTCGTGGCGAGGGAGCTTGCTCCCGCTGGGCTGCGTAGCGGCCCCAAAATGCTGGGAGCGCTTCGCACTCCAGCGGGAGCAAGCTCCCTCGCCACAAGGAGATAGGTTCAGCTCAGGGCTTTTTCGATGGCCTGGACGATAGCGGGATCGTCCGGTGCAGTGCGTGGGGAGAAACGCGCCAGCACACGGCCATCCTTGCCCAGCAGGAATTTCTCGAAATTCCAGGTGATATCCCCTGGAAACTCCGCCCCCTCACCCGCCAGTAAACGGTAAAGCTGATGGCGATCAGGGCCATTGACCTCGAGTTTGCTGCCCAGGGGAAAGGTCACGCCGTAGTTAAGGCTGCAGAACTCACGGATCTCATCCTCAGTGCCTGGTTCTTGCCCGGCAAACTGGTTGCATGGCAGGCCAAGCACGGTGAACCCCTGGTCCTTGTACTGCTGGTAAAGGTTTTCCAACGCCGCATATTGCGGGGTCAAACCACACTTGGAAGCCACATTCACCACCAGCACGACTTGCCCCTTGAAAGGCGCCAGCGGCAGCTCTTGTCCGTCCAAAGCTTTGAGTTTCAGGTCGTGGAAAGCACTCATGACGAACTCCAGATATCCCATGTTCTTAGCAAAGCGGCTCACCGAGAGTACAACCCGCAAGCGTGCAATCATAGACGCCGATTGCAAAACCCGCCTGCAAGTTACTGAGCGGTCGGCCAGGGCAAAATCGGAATCGCCGTCACTGCGTTCTGCGGGCTGCCTTCGATCAGGCGGTCGCTGTACACCAGGTAAACCAGGGTGTTGCGCTTCTTGTCGAGGAAGCGCACCACCTGCATGGTCTTGAACACTAGGGAGGTGCGCTCCTTGAATACTTCGTCGCCGTCCTTGAGTTCGCCCTTGAAGCGGATCGGGCCAACCTGACGGCAGGCGATCGAGGCTTCGGCGCGGTCTTCGGCCAGGCCCAGGCCGCCTTTGACGCCGCCGGTCTTGGCGCGGGACAGGTAGCAGGTCACACCGTCGACCTTCGGATCGTCAAACGCTTCAACGACGATTCGGTCGTTGGGGCCGACGAACTTGAACACCGTCGACACCTGGCCGACTTCTTCGGCAGACGCCAACAACGGCATGGCCAACAGCAGGCCGAGTAATCCCTTCATTACGCGCATCGGGTATTCCTTTGGTTAGACCAGGATCAGGTTATCGCGGTGCACCAGTTCCGGCTCCGCCATATAACCCAACAGGCTCACAATCGCGTCAGACGACTGGCCAATGATTTTCTGTGCTTCGAGGGCGCTGTAGTTGGCCAGGCCGCGGGCGATTTCGCGACCGTCGGGTGCCACACACACCACCATCTCGCCACGGCGGAAGCTGCCCTGTACCAACTTGACGCCGACCGGCAGCAAGCTCTTGTTGCCTTGGGACAAGGCCGAGACCGCGCCATCGTCCAGCACCAGGGTGCCACGGGTTTGCAAATGACCGGCCAGCCATTGTTTGCGCGCCGCCAGCATGCCCCGCTCCGGCGACAGCAACGTACCGATGCGCTCACCGGCCTTGAGGCGGTCCAGCACGCGCTCGATGCGCCCGCCAACGATGATGGTGTGGGCGCCGGAACGCGCAGCCAGGCGTGCTGCGCGCAGTTTGGTCTGCATGCCACCACGGCCCAGGGCACCGCCAACACTGCCGGCCACCGCGTCCAGCGCCGGGTCATCGGCGCGGGCTTCGAAGATCAACTGGGCGTCGGGGTTGTTGCGCGGGTCGGCGTCGAACATGCCGTCGCGGTCGGTGAGGATCACCAGCAGGTCGGCTTCCACCAGGTTGGCCACCAGCGCGGCCAGGGTGTCGTTGTCGCCAAAGCGGATTTCGTCGGTGACCACGGTGTCGTTTTCGTTGATCACCGGGATAACCTTGAGCTCCACCAGCGCGCGCAGGGTGCTGCGGGCGTTGAGGTAGCGCTTGCGGTCGGACAGGTCGTCGTGGGTCAGCAGGATCTGCGCGGTGTGGCGGCCATGTTCGGCAAAGCTGGATTCCCAGGCTTGCACCAGGCCCATCTGGCCGATGGCGGCAGCGGCTTGCAGTTCGTGCATCGCGCTGGGTCGCGCGGTCCAGCCGAGGCGGCTCATCCCGGCAGCAACTGCCCCGGACGACACCAACACCAACTCGACACCGGCCTCGTGCAAGGCCACCATCTGCTCCACCCAGACGCTCATGGCTGCGCGATCCAGCCCCTTGCCATCCGCCGTCAGCAGCGCACTTCCGATCTTCACGACCCAGCGCTGCGCACCTGTGACTTTGCTCCGCATCATCTTCAACCTTAGAGTGAGGGCTGCGCGACCCAGCGCGGCCCATAACGTTAAACCCGGATACTAAAACGCCGCTCTAAAGAGAGCGGCGTTCAAGTTTACTGCAACGGATCAGTCACGCACGTAAATGATTTCCGGACCATCTTCATCATCCACGTCTTCTTCGTCCCAATCGTCGTCACCGATGTCATGGACCGACTTCACGCCGCTGCGGCGCAGGGCACGCTGGTCGTCCAGCGCCTGCAACTGGGCGCGGGCTTCGTCTTCGATGCGCTGGTCGAGTTCGGCCAGTTCTGCCTTGAATACCGGGTCGGCCGCCAGGCGGTCGGCACGGTCTTCGAGGTAGCGCATGATGTCGCGGGTCAGGCGCTCGGTGCCTTCTTTGGCGATGGCCGAGATCACGTAGACCGGGCCTTCCCACTCCAGGCGCTCGACGATTTCCTTGACGCGTTCCTCGTGTTCCTCTTCGAGGATCTGGTCGCACTTGTTCAGTACCAACCAGCGATCACGCTCGGCCAGGGACGGGCTGAACTTGGTCAGTTCGCTGACGATCACTTCGGCGGCGTCCGGTGCGCTGGTGTCATCCAGCGGCGCCATGTCGACGAGATGCAGCAGCAAACGGGTGCGGGACAAGTGCTTGAGGAAGCGAATCCCCAGGCCGGCGCCATCGGAAGCGCCTTCGATCAGGCCGGGAATGTCGGCGATTACGAAGCTTTTCCAGCGATCGACGCTGACCACGCCCAGGTTTGGCACCAGGGTGGTGAACGGGTAATCGGCGACTTTCGGCTTGGCGGCCGAGACCGAGCGGATGAAGGTACTTTTACCGGCGTTCGGCAGGCCCAGCAGGCCCACGTCCGCCAGTACTTTCATTTCCAGCTTGAGGTCACGCTGCTCGCCCGGCTTGCCCGGGGTAGTCTGGCGCGGCGCACGGTTGGTACTGGACTTGAATCGGGTGTTACCCAGACCGTGCCAGCCGCCCTGCACTACCATCAGTTTTTGGCCGGCCTTGGTCAGGTCGCCAATCACTTCCTGGGTGGCCGAGTCGATGATCGTGGTGCCGACTGGTACGCGCAGTACCAAGTCTTCGCCTTTTTTACCGGTGCAGTCGGTGCTGCCGCCGTTGGAGCCACGCTCGGCATCGAAGTGCCGGGTGTAACGGTAGTCGACCAGGGTGTTGAGGTTTTCGTCGGCCATCATGTAGATGGAACCGCCGTCACCACCGTCACCGCCGTTGGGACCACCGTTTTCGATGAATTTTTCGCGACGGAAACTCATGCAACCGTTACCGCCGTCGCCTGCTTTTACTCGGATGGAAACTTCATCAACGAACTTCATAACAAAACGCCTCTCGTCGCATGGACGAGCTTAAGAAACCAAGACATAAGACTCTTGCAAAAATGAGCGCAGCGACCTCAATCAGCGACCGCAAATCCAGCGCCTGAGCCCATCACAAACAGCTTTGCAAGAGACTCACTCCACAAACGAAAAAGCCCCGTCGCAAGACAGGGCTTTTCCAGCGATCTCGCAATTAAGCTGCGACAACGCTCACGTAACGGCGGTTGAAAGCGCCTTTTACTTCAAACTTGATCACGCCTTCGATTTTCGCGAAGAGGGTGTGATCTTTACCCATGCCTACACCGTAACCGGCGTGGAATTGGGTGCCGCGCTGACGCACGATGATGTTGCCCGGAATGATTTTCTGGCCGCCATACATCTTAACGCCAAGGCGTTTGGCTTCTGAGTCGCGACCGTTACGGGTACTACCACCAGCTTTTTTGTGTGCCATGAGTCAATTCTCCTAGTGAGGAATTAGGCTGAAATTAAGCCTGAATACCGGTGATTTTGATCTCGGTGTACCACTGGCGGTGGCCCATACGCTTCATGTGGTGCTTACGACGACGGAACTTGATGATGCGGACTTTATCGTGACGACCTTGGGAGATCACTTCAGCCACAACGGTAGCGCCAGCAACAACTGGAGCGCCGATGTTCACGTCATCGCCATTGGCGACCAACAGAACGCGATCAAAAGTAACGGATTCGCCAGTAGCGACTTCCAGTTTCTCGATCTTCAGGTATTCACCTGGGGCGACTTTGTATTGCTTGCCACCAGTAACAATTACTGCGTACGACATGGTATTTCTCCGATAATCCTGCTCACCCAGCGCTTTATAAGAAAAGGTATTGGCTGGCATGGCTGCATGGGATGGACGTCCCGAATGCAATTGCGTAAGGCAGGTGCTGCCCAGGAAGTTCAGGGTGCGCGATTGTACGCAAGGCTTTGTAGGGTTGCAAGTAGCCGTCCATCGCGCCTTGACACCCGGGGGTCAGGGTCCTAGCATGCCGCGCAACCCTTCTGGAGCGTCTGTCGCTGATGCAACCCCAAGCTTTCTACCGCGCGGTCGCGGACGATTTTAGCGCCGTCGACGGCATCATCAAGAAGCAGCTGACTTCCAAAGTGCCGCTGGTCTCCAAAATTGGCGACTATATTACGTCGGCGGGCGGCAAGCGCCTGCGTCCTTTATTAGTGTTGCTGTGTGGCAAGGCCCTGGGGCGCGAAGGCGATGACTTGCGCCTGCTGGCTGCAACCATCGAGTTCCTGCATACCGCCACCCTGCTGCATGACGACGTGGTCGACATGTCCGGCATGCGCCGTGGCCGCGAGACCGCCAACGCCATGTGGGGCAACGCTCCCAGCGTATTGGTGGGCGATTTCCTGTATTCGCGCTCGTTCGAAATGATGGTCGAGCTGGGCTCGATGCCGGTGATGAAGATTCTTTCACAGGCCACGCGCATCATCGCCGAAGGCGAAGTGCTGCAACTGTCCAAGGTCCGCGACGCCAGCACCACCGAAGAAACCTACATGGAAGTGATTCGCGGCAAGACCGCGATGCTCTTCGAAGCGTCTACCCATAGTGCCGCTGCGCTGTGTGGCGCCACCGCCGAACAGGCCGAAGCCCTGCGCACCTTTGGCGATCACCTGGGCGTGGCATTCCAACTGGTGGACGACCTGCTCGACTACCGTGGCGACGCCGAAACCCTGGGCAAGAACGTCGGTGACGACTTGGCCGAAGGCAAGCCGACCTTGCCGCTGATCTACACCATGCGCGAAGGCACGCCGGAACAGGCGGCACTGGTGCGCAAGGCGATCCAGAAAGGCGGGATCGAAGACCTGGAGGCCATTCGGGACGCCGTGGAGGCCTCGGGCTCCCTGGAGTACACCGCACAACTGGCGCGGGATTACGTGGCGCGTGCGATTACCTGCCTCGAAGCTTTGCCAGCCAGCGAATACCGGGATGCCTTGGTTGAGCTGAGTGAGTTTGCGGTAGCCCGTACGCACTAAGAAATACCTGTGGGAAGGGGCTTGCCCTAATGCCAGTCAGTTAAGAGATGACAGGAGCAACACGG
>NZ_QUZT01000051.1 GCF_004682045.1 Pseudomonas nabeulensis | reverse complement strand
TCCCACATTTGGATTTCCTGTGTTTTAGAGGGTAGGGTTACCAGTCGTAGGTCAAGGTGGCTGTCACATTGCGGCGCGGGCCGTAGTAGCACGCGGTGTTGTTGGTGCAGGCAGTCACGTAATCCTTGTCGAACAGATTGCTGGCATTCACCGCCACCCGCGTGCCCTGCAACTCGCTGGACAACTTGCCCAGGTCGTAATGCACTGCCGCATCAAACACCGTCACGTTGCCGCTCTGGATTCGATCACGCGCCGCAACGGTGGACACCGCCGAACTGCCCCACAACACCCCGGTATAACGGGCGCCGGCACCCAGGCCCAGGCCTGCGAGCGGGCCGTCCTCCAGGGTGTAGTCCAGCCACGCGGACGCCTGGTGGCGGGGCGTGAACGGCAACTCATAACCTTTATCGGTATACGCCGAGGTCACATAGCCACTTTTGGTGACTTCACTGTCGGTGTAGGTGTACGACGCGATCAACGACAGGTTGTGGCTCAGCACAGCCTTGCCTTCCAGCTCGAACCCACGGCTGCGCGCTTCGCCGATCTGCACGGTGTTGCGGTTGTCCAGCGGGTCGGCGGTGGTGAGGTTTTTCTGGGTCAGGGTGTAGACCGAGGCGGTGATGAAGCTGTCCTGGCCGGGCGGTTGGTATTTCACGCCGGCTTCATATTGCTCGCCTTCGGTGGGTTTGAAGATCGGTGTAGTGCTGCTGACGCTGGTGTTGAGCGTCGGGTCAAAGGATTGCGAGTAGCTGAAATACGGCATCACGCCGTTATCGAACAGGTAACCGAGGCCGGCGCGCCAGGTAGCTTTTTCGTCGTTTTGCTTGATTACGCGGTCACGCGGGGTGGCGCGGTCCGGGCGGAAGTCGCTGGTGGATTTGGCCCAGTCGTAACGGCCGCCCAGGGTCAGGATCCAGCGGTCGAGCTTGATCTGGTCCTGCAGATAGACGCCGGTCTGTTTCTGGGTCTGGTACATGTCGCGGCCGACGTACTGGTTGCTCACGCTGCCGTTGTAGCTCGGGCTGTAGGGGTTGATCGAGGTGAACGTGCCGTTGACCACGTCGTTGTCCAGCGCGTTGCGGCGAAAATCCACGCCCATCAGCAAGGTGTGTTCCAGCGCGCCGGTGTTGAAGTTCGCCTGGGCCTGGTTGTCGACGTTGAAGATTTGGATATTGCGCTTGATGTCCGAGGCCAGGCGCAACAGCGTTGGGCTGGTGGCGCTGGCATAGCCGTTGTTGAACGCTGAGCGGTTCTGGATGTTGACCTTGCTCCAGCGCAGGTTCTGGCGCAGGGTCCAGGTGTCGTTCAGGTGTTGCTCGAACAGGTAGCCGAGTTGATAACTCTCGCGGCGCATCTGGTCGTAGTGCGGGTCGCCCAGCAAGGTGTCACTGCCGATATGGCCCCAGGGCGAACCTTGCTGTGAGCCTTTTTGCGGGTAGTACTGCTCGGTGGTGCCGCCCCAGTCACGCTGGTATAGGGCAAGCAGGGTGAGGGAGGTGTCATCGTTGGGGCGCCAGGTCAGCGCCGGGGCGATGAAGTTGCGGTTGTTGTCGACGTGCTCGACCTGGGTGCCGCTGTCCTTGACCAGGCCGGTCAGGCGGTAGCTCCATTCGCCTTGATCATCCAGTGGGCCGCCAAAGTCAAAGCCGAGCTGCTTGAGGTCGTGGCTGCCACCTTTTACCTGGATTTGGTGGATCGGTGTGGCGCTGGGCAATTTGCTGGTGAGGTTGATCAGTCCACCCGGGCGGCTCAGGCCATACAGCATGGAGCTGGGACCGCGCAGCACTTCGACGCTTTGCAGGCCGTAGGGCTCGGACATGCTGCCCTGGCCACTTTCGCCATAGGGCAACATCAGGCCGTCCTGGAACACATACGGCGAGAAACCCCGCACGCGGAACTGCTCGCGGCTGTTGTTGCTGCCGGTGTATTCGCCGTAGATGCCCGGCGTATAGCGCACGGCCTGGCTCACGTCCTGCACTGCCTGGTCGTCCATCTGTTTGCGCGATACCACCGAGATCGATTGCGGGACTTCTACCAGCGGCGTGTCGGTCTTGCTGCCGCCACGGCTGCGCTTGACCACGTAGCTGGTGTCGCCGATTTCTTCGCTGTCGAGACTGCGGGCGTTGATGCTGGTTTCACCCAGGTTGACGGTGCCGGAGGGCAACGGCTTGAGCGTCAATACACCGCCTTCGGTGGTGTCCAGGCCCAGCCCGGAGCCGGACAGCGCCTGGCTCAGGGCCTGCTCGGTACTCATGTCACCGCGCACGGCGGGTGCTTGCAGGCCCGAGACCAGGCTGGGTTCATACACGATTTCGCGGGCGCTTTGCTGGGCGATGCGACCCAAGGTGGTGGCCAGGCCGGCGGGCGGCAGGTCGAAGGTAGCGGCATGGGCCATCGGCGCCATCAGCAGGGCAAGCGGAAGCAACGTACGGGTACAGCGGGACATAGCGAGGGCTCCATTGGCGGTCCGCATTCGTGGGCGGTTCATGGGGTATGTCCAACGAGCGTGAAAAAGCGATATAGGCGCGCGCAAAAATAGTTACGCGAGGTCGACGCTGACCCACCAATCGCTGTAGCGCTGGATGCGCAGCGGCATGGTTTGCTCAAGTGCTGTGAGGGCGCGGTTGCTGTGGTCGAGGGAGAACACGCCGGAAACCCGCAGTCGTGCGGCCTTTGGGCTGACGCGCAATACGCCACGGCGATAGGGTTGCAGCGCGGCGATCACGTCGCCCAGCGGCCAGTCCTGCACGTTGAGCCAGCCGTCCTGCCAATGGCCTTCGCCACTGCGGTTGGCGGCGAGGCGCTCGATGCGGTCGTTGAAGCGGGCGCCCTGGTCCGGTTGCAGTTCCAACTGCGCGTTGCTGCGGGTAGTGATATGCACGCCCGGACCCAAGGCCCATACATGGGTGAACGATTCATAAGCGGCCACCATCAGTCGAGCGCCATTGGCCTGCACGCTGCCGAACGGGGTGAGGATATTGAACGGGCGCGGGTCGCGGCGGATGTCGAGGATGATCTTGCCGGTGCGCAGTGACAACCGACGCACGTGCGTATTCAGGTCGATATCCACTGCGCTCTGCGCATCCAACACCAGGCGGCTGCCGTCAGCCAGTCGAGTGCTTAAGCGCTCGCCAGTCCCGGTGCGCAGGTCGGCACTCAATTCCGCCAGGGGCATGCCCGGTTGGCGCAACAGTTGGGTCGCCACGCCCATTCCGGCAAGGGCCAAGGCACCGCGCAACAGGTGGCGACGGCTAGGTCGAGGCGCTTGCAAAACACGTCGGGCCTGGGCTTCACCGGCTGGCATCAACACCCGTTGCACGTGGCCTTGCACGGCGTTCCAGGCCTGGGCATGCAAGGGGTCGGCATTCAGCCAGCGTTCGAACGCGTGGCGTTCGCTGGGCAACAGCGACTCATCCCGCAGGCAGGCGCTCCATTCGATGGCTTGTTCGATGGCGGCACGGGAACTCATGATTCGAGCAGCTCGCTGCAGCACAGGCGCAAGCCCTTGGCCACGTATTGGCGTACGCGAATGGTCGAGACACCGAGCAGGGCCGCAATATCGGCGTACTTCATGCCATCCAGTTGGCTGCACAGGAATGCCGTGCGCGCACGAGGCGATAGCCCGTCGAGCAGGGCGTCCACCGCCATCAGGCTTTCCATGGTCAGCGCGCGTTCTTCGGGGGAAGGTTCGACCGCTTCGGGCTGGGCGGCCAGCACTTGCAGGTAGGCGCGCTCCAGGTCGCGGCGGCGCCAGGTGTCGTAGATCAGGCGTTTGGCGATGGTGGTGAGCAGGGCGCGGGGTTCGCGGATGCTCTGCGGCGCGGGTAATGCCACAACCTGCACAAAGGTCTCGGCGGCCATGTCGGCCGCATCGTGACGGCAACCTAGCCGGGCGCGCAAGCGGTCGAGCAGCCAGCCGTGATGATCGCCAAACAATTGCCGCAGGATCTGTTCACGCAGGGCTGAGGCTTGGGGGCGGGCAAGGGACGTGGCTGGCGGCATTTTGTAACATTCTGTGCGGGAATGAGAGCGATTATCAATTATTCCCGCGCAGGTGACAACCGGCCACCACCGTCAGTTGAGTTTCAGCAGCTTCGATTCCAGATGATCCAGGTGCTGGGTCATCAGCGCGACGGCGGTCGTGGCGTCTCGTTGCTCAATGGCGTCGACAATCGCCACATGTTCCTGCCACGCACAGTAGGTGCAGGCTTTGGCCTCGTACTGGGCGATGATCAGCGAGGTCAACGGCACCAGGCTGTTGAGAAATTGTGCCAAGGGTGCATTACGCGCCATCGTCGCCAGTTGCAGGTGAAACTCGCCGGACAAGCGAATCGCCGGCCCGCGCTGGTCGCGCTCGATGCATTCACGTTCGCGAGCGATCAACTCGCGCAGCTGGCGTACTTGGGTGGGGGTGGCGTGCACGCAGGCCAGTTGCACCACGGTGATTTCCGTGAGGCGCCGGGCTTCGAGGATCTGCCGGGTCTGCTGGGCATCCGGCGCGGCCACTTGGGCGCGTTGGTTGGGGCGCAGGATCACCACTTGCTGATGGGACAGTTTGGCCAATACCCGGCGAATCACGCTGCGGCTCACACCAAAGGATTCGCCCAGGCTCTCTTCGGTAAAGCGGCTGGCCGGCGCGATGCGCTGTTCGAGGATGGCGTCGAACAGGCGCGGGTAGATGTCATCCACCGAGGGCTTTTTACCGCCGATCAAACGCAGGGCAGGGAAGATAGGGTCGTGTTGCAACGCATAAGCAGTCATGGCCGGTCTCCAAAAAATCAGCTGCCCAGATGGTCATCCGGGATGTTCAAGCGAATGCCCATGCGTTCTCCTTCCTGGAGAATGTGCCGACGCATTTCGGCGCTGGCCAGGGCGCTGTTCTTATTGCGGATGGCGCGCACCACCGCTTCGTTCTCCCGCAGACGTTCGGCCAGGTGTTCCGGTGAATTGCGCAGCACCTGGGCGCTTTGCTTGAGGGCATTGCTGGTCTGTTGCACCACGTTCTGGAAGATCGGGTTGGAGGTGAGGGCGAACAGTTCCTCGTGGAAGCCAATGTAGGCATTCATGCCCGCCTCGGCGTCTTCGGCGTCGAGGGCTTCGCGCATGTCCATCAGGGTCAGGCGCAGTTGGCCGACTTCCTTGCTGCTGATGGACTGCGCCACCAGGCCGACGATGAAGGGTTCGAGGGTGTAGCGCAGTTGCAGGATGTCTTCCAGGCTGGCCTCGGCCACGGCATCGCTTGATTGCGGTTCGCTGATGCTGGTCTCCAGCACCACCACGCCTTTGCCGGGCATGGAGCGCACCAGGCCGAGGGTTTCCAGCACGATCACCGCTTCGCGCAGGCTCGGGCGGCTGATGCCCATCTGTTCGGCCAGTTCACGCTGGCCGGGGAGCATTTCGCCTTGGCGCCATTGGCCGCGCTTGAGGGCGGCGCGCAGTTTTTCTACCACTGAATTGACGACAGTCGAGGTGCTGATCACGTCTACGCCTCCTTGTAAGTTGTAAACACAATTGTGAAATTGGCGATGGACTAACTGTGGGAGGGGGCTTGCCCCCGATAGCGGTGGATCAGTTACAGGTATATCAACTGACACTCCCTCATCGGGGGCAAGCCCCCTCCCACATTTGAACAGTGTTGCCTAGGAAAACGGGTTAGAACTCCTGATGCGCCGGCAGCACCGGCTTCTTCGCCTGGAACGCATACCCTTGCTGGCCATCGAGCACCTTGTTGGCACGCTGGATATCGATGTCTTTTTCCCAACGGGCGATGGCCACGGTGGCGACGCAGTTGCCGATCAGGTTAGTCAACGCACGACCGATGCCCATGAACCAATCCACCGCCAGCACCAACACCAGGCCTACCACCGGAATCGCCGGAATCGCGGTCAGCGTCGCGGCCAAAATCACCAGCGCCGACCCCGGAATCCCGTGGGCGCCCTTGGAGGTGATCAGCGACACCAGCAGAATCGTCAGCAAGTCGGTCATCGACAGCGGTGTACCGGTGGCGTTGGCGATAAACACAATGGCCAGGGTCAGGTAGATGGAGAAACCGTCGAGGTTGAACGAATACCCCGTTGGAATCACCAGGCCCACCGTCGAGCTGCCAATCCCGAGGTGCTCCAGCTTACGCATGATCTGTGGCAGCACGGCGTCGGACGAGGCGGTGCCCATCACGATCAGCAATTCTTCACGCAGGTACTTGAGCAGCGGCACCATGCGCAGGCCGGACAGGCGCATCACCACGCCCAGAATGATCCCGACAAACGCAAAGCAGGTCAGGTAGAACAAGCCCACCAGGCTGCCCAGGTGTTGCAGCGAGTCGAGGCCGTAGGTGCTGGTGGTGAACGCAATGGCACCAAATACGCCGATGGGCGCCAGGCGCACGATCATGCCCATGATGCGAAAGATCACATGGCTCAGTTCGTTGATCAGCCGCGAGATACCGGAGGCGGCTTCGCCCACCAGGTTCAGCGCGCTGCCGAACAGTACCGAGAACAACAGCACTTGCAGCACGTTGTTGTCGGCAAACGCACCGATCACCGAGTTGGGAATCAGGTCCATCAGGAACTGGCTGGTGCCACGGATGTGCTGGCCTTTGTCAGCCAGCTCATTGAGACCGGCGGACGACAACTGTTCCAGGTGGATATTGGCGCCTTGGCCGATACCGGTGCTGAAGGCCATGATCAGGCCGATCACCAGGGCGACCGTGGTGAGCACTTCAAAGTAGATCACCGACTTGAGGCCGATACGCCCGACTTTCTTCAAGTCGCCGGCACCGGAAATACCGCTGACCACCACGCAGAATACGATCAGGCCAATCAGCATTTTGATCAGCTTGATAAAGCCGTCACCCAGGGGTTTGAGTTGCGAGGAAAATTCGGGAAGGGCCAGGCCGCACATTATGCCTAGCATCAGGCCAATCACGACTTGCAGGAAAATCGAACGCGAGCACCATCTGAGCATGGGAGGGATCTCTATTCGGTGCCCTGGTGGTTCCAGGGCTTAATTGTTGTGGTCATACCGGTAAGTCCAGTGCGGGGCCAGTCTACGCCGGGTTTTTTTGAAATCACAAGTAAATATTCAAGGGTTGACTGGTCCCGGTCTGACCAGTTGGTCGGTAAGGGCGATGCTTGAGCGGTTGGCGGGCTGGAATTTTTTTCGCTTATCATCCTGTGCTCGGCATTTGAGGTGATGGATGGACAAATCAGGGCTGACCACTGACGCAACCGGGCTCACCTATTGCACCTGGCGCACCGCCGCGCCGGAATACCCCCGTTACCACGACCATGAATGGGGCGTGCCGGTAGCGGCTGACATCCAGTTGTACGAGAAGATCTGCCTGGAAGGCTTCCAGGCGGGCATGGCGTGGATCACCATCCTGCGCAAGCGCGAGCAGTTTCGTGCGGCGTTCGAGGGGTTTGATTTTCGCCGGGTGGCGCAATACGGCGAGGCGGATATCGCGCGGTTGATGCAGGACGTGGGCATTGTGCGCAATCGGGCGAAGATCGTGTCGACCATCAACAATGCGCGCCGGGCGTGCGAGTTGGTCGACGAGACCGGTTCGCTGGCGCGTTGGTTGTGGGCGTTCGAGCCGGCAGAAGACGAGCGCCCAGGCGTGGTGGATATGGCGTATTGGACGGGTAATCCAACGTCGCCAGCCTCGGTGCGGTTATCGAAGGCCTTGAAGAAACGCGGCTGGACGTATGTGGGGCCGACCACGATGTATGCGCTGATGCAGGCGATGGGGATGGTCAACGATCACCTGGAGGGCTGCGTGTGCCGATCGCAGATTGAAGCGCTGCGGCGCCAGTTCAAACGCCCCTGAATCCCCGGCAAAACGCCGTTCAAACTGTGGGAGGGGGCTTGCCCCCGATAGCGGTGGGTCAGTAACAAATGCATTGGCTGACACACTGCTATCGGGGGCAAGCCCCCTCCCACATTTGCTCTGCGGTGTGGCGGGTTACTGTGGCAAAGGCGTCAGCACCTCGGCCTTGTCATCCAACACCATCACCACCAGCAATTTGGCCGGCTGGGTCTGGCTGGCATTGCTCGATTCAAAGTGCCGGGACCCCGCCGGTTCGTAGAACGACTCGCCGACCTTGTAGGTCTTGGCTTTTTCATCATTCACCCGCGACGTAATCGAACCCTCCAGCACATAAGCCACCGCAGTACCGGTGTGGCTATGGGGCACAGTGGCTTGCCCCGGGGCGTAATCGACAGTCAGCATAATGGTTTTCTTGCCCGGCACATTGGTCAGCGCATGTTCTTGCAGCACCTTGATCGACTCCTGGTTGTAGACAGGCTCGTGGGCAAATGCACTGAGGGAGGCGAGCATCAGGGAGGCAGCGATCAGACGTTTCATGGCGAGATTTCCGAGTAGTTCAAGACCCCTTCACCCTACGCCGCAGTGCTGGGCTGACCAATATCCAATCCCGGTGAACACCAGGAGACCAATGCCTCAGTGGTCGAAGTCCAGCCCACGTGCCAAGTGCTGGCTGGTCAACTCGATAAAGCCTTGCAGGGCCGGCAACGTGAAGTGTTCGTTGAGTTGCTCGGCCCCGACCCATTGACCGCTGACCGTCCACACATCGGTGTCCAGGGCATCGCGTTGCACGGCATAGCTCAGGCAACCCGGTGTGCTGCGCACGCATTGGGCGATTTGCTGCAGGCGCTCGCCGAGTTCTGCAGAGCGTCCGGCGGCGGCGCGGACAATGACAGTATTGAAGGCACGGGCTGGCATAACGTTGGTCTCCTGAGTCGGATGTCAGCGCATAGGCTAGAGCCTCTTGATGACAGGTCCAACGACCAATCCAACGAAAAATCCGCTAGCCAATCTGCTGGAGAATGTCGCGTACCTTGTCCAGCGCCGGGTCGATGTCCAACGTCTCGATGGCGCCAAATCCAACAATCAGGCCGGGCCGTACGGGAGCGTCATGAAAGAACACCGACAGCGGGTATAAACCCACCTCGACCCGACCTGCCAGTTCGATCAGCAACGGTATATTCACAGGCACCTTGCACAACGCCGCCATATGAAAGCCTGCCACAGTGGGCACCGCTTCGAACCACGGCGACAAGTCCCCCGCCAGGCGTTGCAGGATGCGCTCGCGGCGCCCGGCGTACACCGTGTGGCAGCGGCGGATGTGCTTGAGCAGGTAACCCTCGCTGATGAACTTGGCCAGCGCCCATTGCGGCAAGGTAGAGCTGTGCTGGTCAGTTAATTGTTTGGCCTTGAGCACCGCGCCGTAAATTGCCGGCGGCAGCACCACGTAGCCCAGGCGCAGCTCGGGCAGCAAGGTTTTCGAGAAGGTGCCGACATAGGTCACCACGCCTCGGGTGTCCATGCTTTGCAGGGAGTCGGTAGGACGGCCCTCGTAGCGGAATTCGCTGTCGTAATCGTCTTCGATGATGATCGCGCCGAGCTGAAAAGCCCGGGCCAGCAGGGCTTCGCGGCGCGGCAGGCTCATGGGCATGCCCAGGGGGAACTGGTGCGAGGGCGTGACGTAGATCAGCCGTGTGCCGTCGGGAATTCGTTCGACCTGGATACCTTGCTCGTCCACCGGCACGCTGGCCACATTAGCGCCCATTGCCATGAACAACTGGCGAGCGGGGCTGTAGCCGGGATCTTCCATGGCGACGATGCACCCCGGTTCCAACACTACGCGGGCGATCAGGTCCAGCGCCTGCTGCGCGCCATTGGTAACCACGATGTCGCTGTCGCGGCAGTTGACCCCGCGCGAAAAGGCGATATGCCCGGCAATGGCACTGCGCAGTGCCGGCAACCCTTCGGGTTGGCTGTAGAAACCGCTGTTCTGGGCGATGCGCCGCAACGCGTCCTGGGTGCAGCGGCGCCACTCATCGGCGGGGAATTGATTGCGGCTGGTTGCGCCGCCGATAAATTCGTAACGCAGGGTACTGTCGCGTGTGGGATGACGCATGGGGGAGGGCAGCGCCTCCCATTGCGCCAGGCTGGCGGCGCAGGCCAGGCCGGTGGCGGTATGCTGGCGTGCGGGCTGCAGTGCGCGGGCATTGACGAAGGTGCCCCGGCCGGTCTTTCCCACCAACAGCCCTTCGTAGGTCAGGGTGGCGTAGGTGTCGGACACGGTCTTGCGTGACACACCCAATTGCTCGGCGAGCAAGCGGCTGGGCGGCAGTTGCGCTCCGGCGGCCAGGCGCCCGGAGCCGATGGCTTCGTGCAACTGCTGGTATAGCTGTTCAGCCAGGTCTTTGCGGCCGTTGATCACCACGTGCAGTTCCATGTTTCATCCCGAAGCATTCGATCTGCGCCAAGGTTACGCGCTCGCGTTACAGGCTCAAAATGGTCTGTGCATAAACCGACAGATTGGCTATAGGGCTCAGGCCTCTTGGGTTCTAGTCTGGGGTGTCATTTCTAGAGAAACGTCCCATGGAACCCCGCCTGGATTACTACACTGCCTCGCCGCAAGCACTCAAGGGCATGCTGATGCTGGAAGCCAATACCTTCGGGCTGTCTATCGAAAAGCCGTTGCTGGAACTGATCAAGATTCGCGTGTCGCAACTCAACCACTGCGGGTTTTGTACGGATATGCACTCAATGGCTGCGCGCCAGGCCGGAGAATCCGAGCGGCGCCTGTTTGCGTTGTGCGTATGGCGCGACTCGCCTTTTTTCACGACGCGAGAGAGGGCTGCGTTGGCGTGGAGCGAGTCGGTGGCGATGCTGCCAACCTCAAGTGTTTCGGATGAACTGTTTGCGACCGTACGCGCCGAGTTCAGCGAGCAGGAATTGGTGGACCTGACCATGGCGGTATCCAGCATCAGTGGCTGGAACCGCCTGGCGGTGAGTTTTCGTCAACAACCGCCGAACCTGTGATCAGGAGAGGAAACCACCGTCCACATTCAGCGACACGCCAGTGGTGTAACTCGACGCATCACTGGCCAGGAACAACACCGCTCCGGCCATCTCGCTCGGGTCCGCTACACGCTTGAGCGGAATCTGGGCCAGGGCCATTTTCAGGATCGAATCATTTTTCACCAGCGCCGAGGCGAACTTGGTGTCGGTCAAGCCCGGCAGCAAGGCGTTGCAACGAATACCGAAGGCAGCGCATTCCTTGGCGAACACCTTGGTCATGTTGATCACCGCGGCCTTGGTCACCGAGTAGATGCCCTGGAACACACCGGGGGAAATCCCGTTGATCGACGCCACGTTGATGATGCTGCCGCCGCCGTTCTCGCGCATCAGCTTGCCGGCTTCGACCGACATGAAGAAGTAGCCGCGAATGTTCACGTCTACGGTCTTCTGGAAGGCACCGAGGTCGGTGTCCAGTACGTTGCAGAACTGCGGGTTGGTGGCGGCGTTGTTGACCAGGATATCCAGGCGGCCGAACTGTTCACGAATCCCGGCAAACACTTGGGTGATCTGCTCCATTTCACCGATATGGCAGGCGATGGCCGTGGCCTTGCCACCGGCGGCGATGATCGCGTCGGCAACGTGCTGGCAGCCATCGAGCTTGCGGCTGGACACGATGACATGGGCGCCTTGCTGGGCCAGCAACTTGGCGATGGCCTCACCGATGCCACGGCTGGCGCCGGACACAAACGCAATCTTGCCGTCGAGGTCGAACAGGTTGGTCTTGGACATAGCGGTTCCTTAAAGGGAGGATTTGCTGATGACATTCAGGCTCATCTGCTCCAGCAGCGCGTTCATGTGGATGAACTGTGCAAAGCGTTTGTCCTGGGTCTGGCCGTGGAAGAAGCGGTAGTAGATTTGCTGCACGATGCCGGCCAGGCGGAACAGGCCGTAGGTGTAGTAGAAGTCGAAGTTGTCGATGCGGATGCCCGAGCGTTCGGCGTAGTAATCGACGAACTGGCGGCGGGTGAGCATGCCGGGGGCGTTGCTGGGCTGGCGGCGCATCAGTTGCACTGGCGCAGGGTCGGCCGCTTCGATCCAGTAGGCGAGGGTGTTGCCCAGGTCCATCAACGGGTCGCCGAGGGTGGTGAGTTCCCAGTCCAGCACGCCGATGATCTGCATCGGGTTATGTGGGTCGAGAATCACGTTATCGAAGCGGTAGTCGTTGTGCACGATGCTCGAGGTAGGGTGGTCGGCGGGCATCTTGTCGTTGAGCCAGGCGCGCACCGCTTCCCAGCGGGGGGCATCGGGGGTCAGGGCTTTTTCGTAGCGGTCACTCCAGCCTCGAATCTGGCGTTCTACATAGCCTTCAGGCTTGCCCAGGTCGGCCAGGCCGCAGGCGGTGTAATCCACTTGATGCAGTTCGACGAACTTGTCGATGAAGCTTTTGCACAGTGCCTCGGTTTTATTTGAATCCAGGCCCAGTTCGGCGGGCAGGTCGGAGCGCAGGATAATGCCGTTGACCCGCTCCATCACATAGAACTCGGCGCCGATCACCGACTCATCGGTGCAGTGCACATAAGCCTTGGGGCAATACGGGAAGCCATCTTTCAACTGATTGAGAATGCGAAATTCGCGGCCCATGTCATGGGCGGACTTGGCCTTGTGGCCGAACGGCGGACGGCGCAGGACAAATTCCTGCCCGGGGTATTCCAGCAAGTAGGTCAGGTTCGACGCACCGCCGGGGAATTGGCTGATGGCCGGCGTGCCAGTCAGGCCGGGGATATGGGCCTTGAGGTAGGGATCGATCAGGCGGGCATCAAGTTCTTCGCCGGGGCGAATCTGGGTCGATTGGTCGTTCAGCGCCATGCTTATCCCTTCTGCTTATTCTAGAGGCCTTGGACTATTTCCTAATCTAATGCGCATAACCGCCCAGCGACAAGGTCGGGGCGGCTTAATAGGTTAGCGTGTTGGATGATGATCAGCGTGCCTGATCGGTCATTTTTCGGGCGGGGGTAACGCAACCGGCGTGAGGACCGGGCGACCGGCAAAGTATTCCACCAGGTTGTCGGCGACGCGTTGCACGGTGTCGTGGGCGGCTTCCGGCGACAGGCCGGCGACGTGGGAGGTGAGTACGGTATTGCTGAGTTTCTTGAGTGCGTCCGGGACGTTGGGTTCGTCGTCGAACACATCCAGTGCCGCGCCACCGATGCGGCGTTGCTCGAGGGCAGCCACCAAGTCGGCGGTGACCACCACACTGCCGCGACCAATATTCACCAGGAAGCCGTTCGGCCCCAGCGCATCCAGCGCATGGCGATCAATCAAGTGACGGGTGCTGGCACCGCCGGGCGTGGCGAGGATCAGGAAGTCCGAAGTGCGCGCCAGTTCCACCGCCGTGGCGCAGTAGGTGTAATCCACATCGTCGCGCGGCTGACGGTTGTGATAGCTCACCTCCATGCCAAAACCCAGGGAGGCGCGCCTGGCGATCTCCAGGCCCACGGCACCCAGGCCGAGGATGCCCAGTTGCTTGCCGCCGAGGGAAGGGCGCATGACCTTGGGCCATTCGCTACGGCGCACCGCTGCGTCGGTCTGAGGAATCCCGCGCGCCAAAGACAGTAACAACGCCATGGCGTGGTCCGCCACCGACGGGGCATTCACCCCGGCCCCGTTGGTGACCACGATCCCCCGGTTGCTGGCGGCTTGCAGATCCACATGTTCATAGCCTGCGCCGATCACGCAGATGATCTCCAGCAACGGCAGCGCGGCGATTTCTTCTGCATATAACCCCAGCGGACCACGGGTGAGCACGGCCTTGATCTGCCCGCCGTGAGTCTTGATGGCCTGGGCGCGCTCGGCCGGTGTCGGCGCCAGAATCACATGAAAGTCATTGCTCTCGATGATTTGCAGGTATTCGTTGATGGTTTCAACCAGGACCAGGACAGTGGTGGACATCGGAAGGCTCTTCCTTGTGGGTTAGAGGCAATCAGTATGCGGGATTTGTAAGACGGCGCGTTTTGTTGAGGGAGAAAATTTTCTTCTTGCGTAAGTTCATTCTGAATTCATAGCCCGTTCGTCCACAGCCAATTTGTTGGGCCAGACTTTGGCGTCTCTCCCTCCTGCAGAGACGACATGGATGCTTGTTCCTGCCACACCCGAAGAAATTGAATGGACCCCATATGGATATAAACACTGCCCCTCAACGCTTGTCCCCTGGCGAACGGTTATCGCCAGCACGCTCGTCGGCCCGGCCAAGTACCGGCCAGGCATTGCTATTGAAATGCTCGAGAGAGAGGCCTATAAAAACGGAATACCGACGACGAACGGAAAGCCTTGGAAAGTGATGGCACATCCGCATTGCATCGGCGCCTGCCAGGGCAAGCTCAGTCGCTGGGTTCGGGTCGAACTCAGCGGTGGCGCTATCCATGGTCATCCCATTTCTGAACAGGAATTCAGGAGATTAACAAATTGATCCCACTCACCTTTACCGGTGGCACGGTCACCCATGACGATCTGTCGCTTCTTCAGGATATGGCAGTGGCCAAGCAAACCGACCTGCTGAAAGAAGATATGCTCCAGGTCGAATTCGCGGGGGGCTTTCTACTGGACGTAGGCTGGTACCCAGAGTTCGATCCAGCCGGAGACTTCCGGATAAATGTCATCAAGAACTACGATTGGGACCGCCCGGTTGTCGTCTTGACCGCTCACGAGACCGCAGAGCTAATTGAAAAGTTGGATATTGCGCAGAACGCTATTAAAGGCGAATTGCGCAATTCCAGTCAGGGGACTTCAGCCGTTTAGTTGCCTAAGTTCCAGACGTCTGCTGCTTTCACTTTCTTCACAAACGCCCCCGCCAACGTGGCGTTGTGGTGCTCGATGACCGCTTTGGCCGGCAGAGCGGGGGTATCCATACAAGTATGCCCATCCTCCGGCAGCACCACCGAAAACCCCAGTTCCACCGCCACACGGCAAGTGGTGTCGATGCAGAACTGGGTTTTCATCCCAACGATCACCAGTTCATTCACCTGTGCGGCTTTCAGTTGTTGTTCGAGATCGGTGCCCAGGAAGCAACTGGGGCGGGTCTTGTTGAACAGGTGGTCGCGGGACTCATCGATATCCAATTCGTGCCATACCTGCCAGAGCGGACTTCCCGCTGCAATCGGCGAGCCCGCCGGCCCCGTGTGACGGGCGACGAAAATGGGGGCGTTGGCAGTGCGGGCGCGCAGGATCAACTGATTGATGGTTCCCAACACGCGCTCCCGCTCGTAGGGCTTTTCCGGGCCATCGTACAGGCCAGTTTGCATATCGATGATCAGCAGGGCATCAGCCATGGTGTTACTCCTTGTGGTGACCAGATGGCGGCGCAATAAAAAGGCCCCGTCCATTGCTGGCGGGGCCTTGGGGTGAATCTGTCAGGTGTTTAGCTCAGGCACCCACAGCCACCGCACGGCCCGCCGGAAGCGGTCGTGGTGGTGGTACGGGTGAGGTTTCGCTGGGCACTATTCATGCCTGGATAGTGCAAAAAGCGCCGCCAAACTGTCAACCAATGTTTCCGATATTTCGGTAAGACAATCACCGTTCCTCAGCTAAGTCTTTGCTTATGCACAAGAATCCCGGACAATCGCGCCCCTTCTATGGCTGGGGCGCTGCCTGTCAGGTATTTCTGACTCGTCCTGGCCGTGTAAATGCGGAGATCCCACCGGATGAATGATCAGGCCAATAGCGTCGATGAGCGCTATGCAACGACACCTGCAACTCTCACAAGCTGGAGCCGCCAGGACACCACCTGGATGCTTGGCCTGTTTGGCACCGCTATCGGCGCCGGTACTTTGTTCCTGCCGATCAACGCAGGCCTGGGGGGCTTCTGGCCGCTGCTGATCCTGGCACTGCTGGCCTTCCCGATGACGTTCTTCGCGCACCGTGGCCTGACCCGCTTTGTGCTTTCCGGTCGTGAAGGTTCCGATATCACCGATGTGGTCGAAGAACACTTCGGCATCAAGGCCGGTGCGCTGATCACCTTGCTGTACTTCTTCGCGATCTTCCCGATCCTGCTGATCTACAGCGTGGCCCTGACCAACACCGTCAGCAGCTTTATGGAACACCAGCTGCACATCCTGCCGCCGCCACGGGCGATCCTGGCGTTTGTGCTGATTCTCGGCCTTCTGGCGGTGGTGCGTTGCGGTGAGCAGGTGATCGTCAAGGCCATGAGCCTGATGGTGTACCCGTTTATCGTCGCCTTGCTGTTCCTGGCCGTGTACCTGATCCCGCATTGGACCGGCGGCATCCTCAGCACCGCCAGTGAGGTGCCTGCACCGTCTGCGTTGCTCAGCACCCTGTGGCTGGCCATTCCGGTGATGGTGTTCTCGTTCAACCATTCGCCGATTATCTCGGCCTTTGCCGTTGACCAGAAGCGCCAGTACGGCGCGCACGCTGATGAGCGCAGCTCGCAGATCCTGTCCCGCGCGCACCTGCTGATGGTGGTGATGGTGCTATTCTTCGTGTTCAGTTGCGTGTTGACCCTGTCGCCGGCACAACTGGCCGAAGCGAAGGCGCAAAACCTGTCGATCCTGTCGTACCTGGCCAACCACTTCGACAACCCGACCATCGCCTTTGCCGCGCCGTTGATTGCATTCGTGGCGATTGCCAAGTCGTTCCTGGGCCACTACATCGGCGCCAGCGAAGGCCTCAAAGGCCTGGTGGTCAAGACCGGTCGCCGCCCGGCACCGAAGACCCTGGATCGCCTTACCGCTGCGTTCATGTTGGTGGTGTGCTGGATCGTTGCCACGCTGAACCCTAGCATCCTCGGCATGATCGAAGCCCTGGGCGGCCCGGTGATTGCGTCGATCCTGTTCCTGATGCCGATGTACGCGATTCGCAAGGTGCCGGCCATGGCCAAGTACCGTGGGCAGGCGTCCAATGTGTTCGTGACGGCGGTCGGCCTGGTAGCAATTACGGCGGTGGTGTATTCGCTGATTCCTTGAGTCAGGGCGCAGTCTTTCAGGCTGTGCAGCTCTAAATGTGGGAGGGGGCTTGCCCCAATGCCAGTCAGTTAAGAGATCGGAAGGATAAAAAGTAACCTGTGGCGAGGGAGCTTGCTCCCGCTGGACTGCGCAGCAGGCCCAGTCTTTTAAAACAAAGAGCTGGGGCCGCTTCGCGGCCCAGCGGGAGCAAGCTCCCTCGCCACAGGTACAGTCTTTGCCTTAACTGACTGGCATTAGGGCTTACCCCCGATGGCGGTGTATCAGTGCCAGATTTATTGGCTGACACGCTGCTATCGGGGGCAAGCCCCCTCCCACATTTGTTTTGTAGGGCTGCAAATACTGTATTCCAGGCACAAAAAAACGCCGCGTATCGTGGAATACGCGGCGTCTTTTACATCAACACACCCTTAGGCTTGAACCACCGGGATGTTGGCGCTTGCTGCGATCTTGCGGAACTCGGCGATCTGGTCGAAGTTCAGGTAGCGGTAGACGTCACTGGCCATGGTGTCCAGTTTCGCTGCGTAACCCATGTACTCTTCGACAGTCGGCAAGCGACCCAGGGTGGAGGCGACTGCCGCCAACTCGGCCGAGGCCAGGTAGACGTTGGCGCCGTCACCCAGACGGTTCGGGAAGTTACGGGTCGAAGTCGACACAACGGTCGAGTTCGGCTCTACACGTGCCTGGTTACCCATGCACAGCGAGCAGCCCGGCATTTCCATGCGCGCGCCAGCCTTGCCGTAGATGCCGTAGTAGCCTTCTTCGGTCAGTTGATGAGCGTCCATCTTGGTCGGCGGCGACAGCCACAGACGGGTTGGCAGCTGACCCTTGACCTGTTCCAGCAGTTTACCGGCAGCGCGGAAGTGACCAATGTTGGTCATGCACGAACCGATGAACACTTCGTCGATCTTCTCGCCGGCAACGCTCGACAGCAGACGGGCATCGTCCGGATCGTTCGGTGCGCAGAGGATAGGCTCGTTGATTTCCGACAGGTCGATCTCGATGACTTCGGCGTATTCGGCGTCGGCATCGGCTTCCATCAGCTCAGGGTTCTTGACCCAGGCTTCCATCGCTTGGGCGCGACGTTCCAGGGTACGTGCATCGCCGTAGCCTTCACCGATCATCCAGCGCAGCAGGGTGATGTTGGAGTTCAGGTACTCGGTGACGGACTCTTTCGACAGCTTGATGGTGCAACCGGCAGCCGAACGTTCAGCCGAGGCGTCGGACAGCTCGAAAGCTTGTTCCAACGTCAGGTCGTTCAGGCCTTCGATTTCCAGGATGCGGCCGGAGAAGGCGTTCTTCTTGCCTTTCTTCTCGACAGTCAGCAGACCCGACTGGATCGCGTAGTAAGGAATGGCATGAACCAGGTCACGCAGGGTGATGCCAGGTTTCATCTTGCCTTTGAAGCGCACCAGGATCGATTCCGGCATGTCCAGTGGCATGACGCCAGTGGCTGCGGCGAACGCCACCAGGCCAGAACCGGCCGGGAACGAGATGCCCATCGGGAAGCGGGTATGGGAGTCACCACCGGTGCCCACGGTGTCCGGCAGCAGCATGCGGTTCAGCCAGCTGTGGATGATGCCGTCGCCTGGACGCAGCGATACACCGCCACGGGTCATGATGAAGTCAGGCAGGGTGTGGTGGGTGGTCACGTCGATCGGCTTAGGGTAAGCCGCGGTGTGGCAGAAGGACTGCATCACCAGGTCAGTCGAGAAGCCCAGGCACGCCAGGTCTTTCAGTTCATCACGGGTCATTGGGCCGGTGGTGTCCTGGGAACCCACGGTGGTCATCTTAGGCTCGCAGTAGGTGCCTGGACGAACGCCTTTGCCTTCCGGCAGGCCGCACGCCTTGCCGACCATTTTCTGTGCCAGGGTGTAACCCTTGCCAGTGTCGACAGGTGCTTCCGGCAGTTTGAACAGGTCGGTAGGGCCCAGGCCCAGTTCGGCACGCGCTTTCTCGGTCAGACCGCGACCGATGATCAGCGGGATACGGCCGCCGGCGCGGACTTCGTCCAACAGGACCGGGGTCTTCATTTCGAAGGTGGTCAGGACTTCGTCGGTGCCGTGTTTGCAGACTTTGCCAGCATGCGGGTACAGGTCGATCACGTCGCCCATGTTCATGTTGGTAACGTCGAACTCGATTGGCAGTGCGCCCGCATCTTCCATGGTGTTGTAGAAGATTGGAGCGATCTTGCTGCCGAAGCAGAAGCCGCCGGCGCGCTTGTTCGGCACGTAAGGTACGTCGTCGCCGAAGAACCACAGTACGGAGTTGGTCGCCGACTTACGCGACGAACCGGTACCGACCACGTCACCGACGTAGGCGATCGGGAAGCCTTGGCCGCGCATTTCTTCGATCTGCTTCATCGGGCCGGTCTTGCCTTGCTCGTCCGGCACGATGCCTTCGCGAGCCATTTTCAGCATGGCCAGGGCGTGCAGCGGGATGTCAGGGCGGGACCAGGCGTCCGGGGCAGGGGACAGGTCGTCGGTGTTGGTTTCGCCGGTGACCTTGAAGACGCGCAGGCTGATCTTGTCGGCCAGGGTCGGGCGGTTCTTGAACCACTCGCCGTCGGCCCAGGACTGGATCACGGCTTTGGCGTGTTCGTTGCCGTTCTTGGCTTTTTCAGCCACGTCGTGGAACGCATCGAACATCAGCAGGGTGTGCTTGAGCTGAGCAGCGGCAACCGGAGCTAGCTCGGCGTCGTCCAGCAGTTCGACCAGGGTCACGATGTTGTAGCCGCCTTGCATGGTGCCGAGCAGTTCAACAGCGCGTTTCTTGTCGATCAGGGGGGAAGTGGCTTCGCCCTTGGCCAGGGCAGACAGGAAACCGGCCTTGACGTAGGCAGCTTCGTCAACACCAGGTGGAATGCGGTTGGTGATCAGGTCAACGAGGAATTCTTCTTCGCCAGCCGGAGGATTTTTCAGCAGCTCGACCAGGCCTGCGGTTTGTTCGGCGTTAAGCGGCTGGGGAACAATACCCAGGGCTGCACGCTCTTCGATATGTTTGCGGTAGGCTTCAAGCACAGTTATTACCCTCATCAGTGGTCCCACGGGACGCTCATCCAGAAATGAACGGCACGCATGCGCTCGGGGGCTTTTTGGGCCGCAAAGCCAGCGCTGCCGGCATTCCTCACAGAAGCTGCTTTCAAAGTTTTACGCCTGCAGAACGGGGCTGATGAGGGTTGGCGAGGGCTCTGACCTACCGAGTCATGGACCATCGCCAACACCGTTCTGAAGGAACGACTGTGCTCGTGACGCTTTGAAAACAGCTTCCAGCGGATTATTGGCGCCTTACAAGGCCGGATGATTCTACGGCAAAAAATTTCTAAAGGTAAGTTGCCTAACCAAGTTTGCAGGGTGATCCAGGTTAGACAAAGGGCTAACATGGCGCATTGTTTCGCTGATTTGCGTGTCTTTGCCCATGTCCAACCAAACCATCAAGACCCCCTGCGTAGGCCTGTGTTCCACGGTCTACGGCGATCTCGTGTGCCGTGGCTGCAAGCGTTTTCACCACGAAGTGATTCAGTGGAATGGCTATAACGAAGAAGAAAAACGCGCGGTGTGGCTAAGGCTGGAACAGCTGTTGGTGCAGGTGATGGCCGGTAAAGTCGAGGTTTTCGACCCCAAGCTGCTGCGTAGCCAGTTGGAGCAACGCAAGATTCGCTTTGTGCCCCATCAGTCTGAGTACTGCTGGGCGTACCAGTTGATCGCACGGGGCGCGCGGGTGATTTCCAACCTGGAGGCGTATGGCATGGTGTTATTGCCGGAGTTTCGTGAGTGGGCGCTGCCGGATCTGCGCGATGCAATCGATCGGGAGTTTTTTATCCTGTCGGAGGCGCATTACCAGCGCTACATCGCACCGGGGTTTCTGAAAGACGTGTTTTCTGACTGACAATACCATTCCAATGTGGGAGGGGGCTTGCCCCCGATGGCGGTGTGTCAGCTGTACAGTTGGTAGCTGACACTCCCCTATCGGGGGCAAGCCCCCTCCCACATTGTGATCTCCATAATGTTCAGGTTTTGCTCGCCAGCTCTTCCAGGTGATCCATCAGCTCCTGAGGCTTAAGCACCAGCACATCACTTTCCACCGCATCCAGGATCACCTCAGCGGTATTACCTATCAACGCCCCGGAAATCCCCGTTCGCGCCACTGTCCCGATAATGGTCACCGCCGCATCCAACTGTTTGGCCGTGTGCGGAATCAACACATCCGCCGGGCCTTCCATGATGTGCAGGTGCTTGTCGTCCACGTCGAATTCGGCCTGGAACGCCCGGCACTGCTCGCGATACCGCGCCTCGATGGTTTCCTTGAGCTGAAAGGTCGGGTCTGCCGCCGACAGCATCGGCGACGGATGGGCGCTGATCACATGCAATTGCGCCTTGGCCAGGCTGGCGATGTCGAAGCCATGGTCGATGATCGAGTTATGCAACGAACGGTGTTCACCGTCGCTGTTACCCACGTCGATGGCCGCCAGAATCACCCGACCGGCCCACGGTGCAGACGTCTTGACCAGCAACACCGCCGTCGGGCAGTAACGCAGCAACTTCCAGTCCGCCGGGGTCAGCAGGGCTTTTTTCAGTGGGCTGTCGGGGAAGTGCTGCTTGATCACCAGGCCACAGCCTTCGGCCTGCTGCACATCGATGATGGTTTCATGCAGGCTGTCATTCCAGGCTTGCTCGGTGGTGACGCTATAGCCATCCTCCTGCAAGCCCGCCTTGAGCAGGGCCAGTAACGCCGAATGCTCATGCTTCTTGTCACACACCAGTAAATGCAGGTGCGCGCCGGTGACCCCGGCGATCAGCTTGGCGCGCTTGAGGGCCAGGCTTTCCGAGTGCTCGGGCTCGATGACCACCAGGATGCTGCGGATGGCTTGCATGGTCGGGATCTCCAGTCAATAACGGGCATGCAACTACTATAGTTGCTGCCCGCGAGAGGGCATGTTGATACACATCAAGGCCGGTGGCTGGTGGTCTGCGGCGGGGTCGGTATAATCGCCGGCCTTTTGTGATCCTTTTGCCCGTGAGCCCGATGAACCTGCCAGAAATCCACGAATTCCTCGGTTGCCGCACCCCCGACGCCTGGGTCCAGGCCGCGCTGGCCGATCAGGAAACCCTGCTGATCGACCACAAGAACTGCGAATTCAAAGCCGCCAGTACCGCTTTGAGCCTGATCGCCAAGTACTACAGCCATGTTGACCTGATCAACATGATGTCGCGCCTGGCCCGCGAAGAACTGGTGCACCACGAACAAGTCATGCGCCTGATGAAAAAGCGCAAGGTCGAGCTGCGTCAACTGAATGCCGGACGTTACGCCTCGGGTTTGCGCAAGGTGGTGCGCACCCACGAGCCGGTAAAACTGGTGGATACGCTGGTGGTCGGCGCATTTATCGAAGCGCGCAGTTGCGAGCGTTTCGAAGCACTGGTGCCGCATTTGGACGAAGAACTCGGCAAGTTCTACTTCGGCCTGCTGAAAAGCGAAGCCCGGCATTTCCAGGGTTACCTCAAGCTGGCCTATCAGTACGGTGACGCCAAAGACGTCGCCCAGGTGATCGAGCGGGTGAGGGCGGCCGAGCAGGAACTGATCGAGTCACCCGACGTCGAGTTCCGGTTTCACAGTGGCGTGCCAGCGGCTTAGCGGATGCGCTCAGGCGCTGTCGGGCATCAAGGTCGCAATCAGCGCCCGAATCGTCCCCGGCAGCGCCTCCAACTCTCGCACCAGTATGCTGCGCTCGCGGATCGCCCAAGGCTCATCCAGTTTCACCGCCACCAACTGCATGGTGCGGCTGTGCCGCGTGGCGGCAGACTCGGGAATGATGCCGATGCCCACGCCAGCCTCGACCATCCGGCAGATCGCCTCGAAACTCGACACCTGGATACGCAGCGACAACTGCTTGCCGATGCGCTCCACGTGCTCACGCAGGAAGCTCAAGAGCGTGCTGCCTTCATGCAGGCCGATGTGCTGGTAGGCGAGGGTCTGTTCCAGCGTCACCGAGGGTTGGTCCGCCAGCGGATGTCCTACCGGCACCATCAGCACCAGTTCGTCGGTACTGAAATGCAGCACCTGCAACCCTGACGCCTCTACGGGACCGGCGATGATGCCCATGTCGCTGGTGCCATCCAGCACGCCCCGCACGATATCCCGGGACAGGCGCTCTTGCAGGTCAACGGTCACGCCGGGGCGCTGGGACAGAAAGCCCGCCAGCACTTCGGGCAGGAACTCGGTAACCGCCGTGGTGTTGGCGAAAATGCGGATATGCCCGGCGGAATCCACGCCGTATTGGGTGAACTCGCTCTTGAGGTAATCCACCTGGCGCATGATCAGCCGCGCATGGTGCAACAGGCGCTCGCCCGCGGGAGTGATCTCCACGCCACGGCTGTCGCGATACAGCAGGCGCGTGTCGAGCTGGCCTTCCAGCGCCTTGATCCGCGCACTGGCGGCCGCCGGCGAGAGGAATGCACGCTTGGCGCCCTGGGTCAGGCTGGGGGATTCGGCGATATGGATAAACAGGCGCAGGTCGGCGAGATCGAAGTGCATGCAGAGCTCCAGAGTGGGCACGGTTCTTGTGGGAGGGGCGGTGCGACGATTCGACTTGCCCCCGATAAGGGCGTGTCAGTCGGTAAATTCATTGGCTGACCCACCGCCATCGCAGGCAAGCCAGCTCCCACAGAGAATATCGTTTGTACTCAAAATGGCGTTCAGCATAACCGAACGCGGGTTCATTGAAATGCAAATTCCCGGAACGGGCAGGCGCTTGCATGATCCGGGGCAGACTCTCACTGCCCGAGGACCTGCACCCGATGAGCGCCACTGATTGGATCGGCCGAAGTGAAACCGCCCACGACCACCTGAGCCATAACCTGCTCAAGCGCATTGCTGCCACCTTCGGTGAAGCGGTGCCTGAAGACGGTGCGGACGTCCCACCGCTGTGGCAGTGGTGTTTCTTCCAGGACCCGCTGCCGGAAACGGCGCTGGGCAGTGACGGCCACCCGGCCCGCGGCGGCTTCCTGCCGCCGGCAGACAATCGCAATCGCATGTGGGCCGGTGGGCGTATTGAATTCCTGCACCCATTGCGCGCCGGGCAAGCGGCCACCCGTGTATCGACCATCACTCAGGTCGAAGAAAAGTCTGGCCGCACCGGCTCGTTGCTGTTCGTCACCGTACGTCACGACTATTCCCAGGAGGGCCGCCTGGCGATTCGCGAAGAACAGGACATCGTCTACCGCGAGCCCACGCCGCCCAAGCAGGGCAGTGGTGATGCGCTGCCCCATGGCGAATGGTCCGAGGCGGTCGACCCCACGCCAACCCTGCTGTTTCGCTACAGCGCCGTGACCTTCAACGGCCATCGCATCCACTACGACTACCCCTACGTCACCGGCACCGAAGGTTATTCGGGGTTGGTGGTGCATGGGCCGCTGATTGCCACCTTGAACTTGCGCGCGTTTTGCCGCGCACATCCGGATAAGCGCGTGCGCCGGTTTGCCTACCGAGGCGTACGCCCCTTGATCGCCCCGCAGGCCTTTGAAGTCGGCGGGCGCATCACAGAAAGCGGTGTCGCTGAACTGTGGGCGGGTAACGCAGACGGCGTGGCGCAAACAGCCGACATCCACTTCGAATAACCCAAGAACAACAGGCGGAGAGCCGTGCAATGAACCCCAATGACAACGAAGAACTCAACGCCATCCGCGAAGGCGTACGCGCGCTGTGCGCCGAATTCGATGCCGCCTACTGGCGCAAGATCGATGAAGAAAAGGGCTTCCCCGAAGCCTTCGTCAAGGCCCTGACCGACGCCGGCTGGCTGTCGGCGATGATCCCCGAACAATACGGCGGCTCTGGCCTCGGCCTGGCTGAAGCCTCGGTGATCCTGGAGGAAGTCAACCGCTGCGGCGGCAACTCCGGCACCGTGCACGGCCAGATGTACAACATGTTCACCTTGCTGCGGCACGGCAGCGAAGCACAAAAAAGCTTCTACCTGCCCAAGCTCGCCAGCGGCGAATTGCGCCTGCAATCGATGGGCGTCACCGAGCCCACCACCGGCACCGACACCACCAAGATCAAGACCACCGCGATCAAGTGCGGCGACAAGTACGTGATCAACGGCCAGAAAGTGTGGATCTCGCGTATCCAGCATTCCGACTTGATGATCCTGCTGGCGCGCACTACACCCCTGGCCGAGGTGAAGAAAAAGTCCGAAGGCATGTCGATCTTCCTGGTGGACCTGCGCGAGGCCATCGGCAACGGGCTCACCGTGCAGCCCATCGCCAATATGGTCAACCACGAGACCAACGAACTGTTCTTCGACAACCTGGAGTTGCCCCTCGACAGCCTGATCGGCGAGGAGGGCAAGGGCTTCAAATACATTCTTGACGGCCTCAACGCCGAGCGCACCCTGATCGCTGCCGAATGCATCGGTGATGGCCGCTGGTTTATCGAGAAGGCCAGCGCTTACGCCCGCGACCGCGTGGTGTTTGGGCGGCCCATCGGGCAGAACCAGGGCGTGCAATTCCCGATTGCCGAGGCGCATATCGAAATCGAAGCGGCCGACCTGATGCGCTGGCGCGCCTGCGAGGAATACGACAGCGGCTTGAATGCCGGTGCCAGCGCCAACATGGCCAAGTACCTGGCGGCCAAGGCCTCGTGGGAAGCGGCCAATGCGTGTCTGCAAACCCATGGCGGCTTCGGCTTTGCCTGCGAGTACGACGTAGAGCGCAAATTCCGTGAGACGCGCCTGTACCAGGTAGCGCCGATCTCCACCAACCTGATCCTGTCCTACGTGGCCGAGCACTTGCTCGAACTGCCGCGCAGCTTCTGAGGGCCTGACCATGAGCCATACCCAAGCCTTGTGTCGGTTCCTGGCCGAGCTGAATTACGCGCAATTGCCGGAAAACGTGCTGGCACGCACCGAAGACCTGTATCTGGATTGGCTGGCGTCGGCGCTGGCGAGCCAGGGTGCACACCCGATTCCGTTGTTTGAACGCTACGCGCAAAAAATGGGCCCGAGCAGCGGCCCGGCCCAGGTGATTGTCAACGGTGGCAGCAGCAGTGCGTATTTCGCCGCGCTGGTCAACGGCGCGTCGTCCCACCTGGTGGAGCAGGATGACCTGCACAACAGCTCCGTATTGCACCCGGCCACGGTGGTGTTTCCGGCTGCGTTGGCCGCTGCCCAAGACCTGGGCAAATCCGGCCGCGACTTGCTGCTGGCCTCGGTGGCCGGTTATGAGGCGGGGATTCGTATCGGCGAGTTCATGGGACGTTCCCACTACCGCATTTTTCACACCACGGCCACGGTCGGTACGTTGGCGGCAGCGGTGGCCGTGGGCAAGTTGCTGGACTTCAACGAAGAACAATTCATCAACCTGCTGGGCAGCGCCGGTACTCAGGCCGCCGGGCTGTGGGAGTTTTTGCGTGATGCCGCCGACTCCAAGCAACTGCACACTGCCAAGGCGGCGGCGGATGGCTTGCTGGCGGCTTACTTGACCGCCGACGGCCTGACCGGCGCGCGCAATATCCTCGAAGGTGATCAAGGCTTGGCGGCGGGCATGTCGACGGATGCCGATCCCGGCAAACTGTCCGCCGACCTCGGCAGTCGCTGGGCGCTGTTGGAAACCTCGTTCAAGTTCCACGCCTCGTGCCGCCACACCCATCCTGCCGCCGATGCTTTGCTGGATCTGATGCAGCGCGAAGGCTTGCAGGCCGAGCAGATCGTTCGCGTCGACACCCATGTGCATCAAGGCGCCATCGATGTGCTGGGCCGCGTCAACGTGCCGACCAGCGTGCATCAGGCGAAATTCTCCATGGGCACCGTACTCGGTTTGATCGCCGTGCATGGCAAGGCCGGGCTCACGGAGTTTCACCAACAGGCACTGACCGATCCTGCGGTCTCCACGTTCCGCGACAAGGTCAGCATGACCCTCGATCCCGAGGTCGACAGCGCCTATCCCCAACGCTGGCTGGGCCGGGTCACCGTCACCACCACCGATGGCCGCACGCTGCACGGCGCCATTGACGAACCCAAGGGCGATCCGGGCAACACCCTGAGCCGTGCGGAGTTGGCCGATAAGTTCCAACGCCTGACCCAATTCAGCGGCGCCCGCACACCGGCCCAGGCCAACCTATTGATCGACAAGACCTGGAATGTGCGCAACGCCGCGTCCATGGCCCACTGGCTTTGAGGAACCCTCATGACTAATCCGAGACCGTTGGACGGCATCACTGTTATCAGCCTGGAACATGCGATTGCCGCACCGTTTTGCACACGTCAATTGGCCGACCTCGGCGCCCGTGTGATCAAGGTCGAGCGTCCTGGCGCTGGGGATTTCGCCCGTGGTTACGACGAGCGCGTGCGCGGCCTGGCCTCGCATTTCGTGTGGACCAACCGCTCCAAGGAGAGCCTGACGCTGGACCTCAAGCAGGACGAGGCAGGTGACATCCTGGAAACCTTGCTCGCCGACGCCGATGTGTTGGTGCAGAACCTGGCACCCGGCGCGGCGGCGCGCATGGGCTTGTCGTTCGAGGCCCTGCATGCGCGTTTCCCGCGTCTGATCGTCTGTGATATCTCGGGTTACGGCGAGGGTGGCCCTTACGAGAAAAAGAAAGCCTACGACCTGCTGATCCAGAGCGAAGGCGGCTTTTTGTCCGTGACCGGCGGCGCTGGCGAAGATCAGATGGCCAAGGCCGGTTGCTCCATCGCTGACATCTCCGCCGGTATGTACGCCTACAGCGGCATCCTCTCGGCGTTGCTGCTGCGGGGCAAGACCGGCAAGGGCAGTCGCATCGATGTGAGCATGCTGGAAAGCCTGGTGGAGTGGATGGGCTACCCGATGTACTACGCCTTCGACGGCGCCCCGCAGCCACCACGGGCCGGAGCGGCGCATTCGACGATTTACCCGTATGGGCCGTTTCCCACCGGCGATGGCGGCACGGTGATGCTCGGCTTGCAGAACGAACGCGAATGGGCGGCTTTTTGCGACAAGGTGCTGCTTACGCCCGAGTTGGCTACCGATGAACGTTTCTCCGCCAACTTCAAACGTTCGGCCAACCGTGAGGTGCTGCGCCAGATCATCGTCGACAGCTTTGCGCAACTGGACGCCGAGGCGGTGATCCAGCGTCTGGAAGTGGCGCAAATTGCAAGTGCCCGGGTCAATGATATGCAAGGTGTGTGGGACCACCCACAACTCAAGGCCCGCGACAGTTGGCGCGAAGTCGACAGCCCGGCGGGGCCGTTGCCCTCGCTGCTGCCGCCTGGACGCAATGGTGCGTTTACCCCGCGTATGGACGCTGTTCCCGCATTGGGTCAACACAGCCAAACCATCCTTGACCAGCTCGGTTACGCCGGTGCTGCCATCGACAGCCTGCGTGCGCGCGGCGTTATCTAATCAGGAATTTCGTGATGCCAAAGCCATTGGTTCGTTCAGCGTTATTTGTGCCCGGCAGTCGACCGGAGCGCTTTGCCAAAGCATTGGCCAGTGGTGCCGATGCAGTGATCGTGGATTTTGAAGATGCGGTGGAAGAGCCACTCAAGCGCCAGGCTCGGGATAACCTCGGTGCGTTCTTGACGGCTAATCCTGCCGCCCAGGTGTGGGTGCGTATCAACGCGCCGGAACATGCCGAGCATTTTGAAGATGTGGCGTTCTGCAAAGCCCATTCGAATGTGGCCGGGGTGTTGCTGCCCAAGGTGGAAAGTGCGGCGCAGGTGGCGGTGGTTGCGGCGACCGGCAAGGTGATCTGGCCGATTATCGAGAGTGCACGGGGGTTGTTGGCGGTCGCTGAGATTGCCCGTGCACCGCAAGTGGAGCGCCTGTCATTTGGTGGCCTGGATTTGGCGCTGGACCTGAATTTGAGCAGCCATTCTCCAGCGGCCGAGTTTGCCCTGGACCAGGCGCGACTGGCGCTGATCGTGCATTCGCGCGCAGCCGGTTTGGTGGCGCCGTTGGACGGGGTGCATCCGGCTATTGATGACCCCGAGGGTTTGCGCCGCTCGATTCGGCATGCCTATGAAATGGGTTTCGCCGGGGCGCTGTGTATCCATCCCAAGCAGGTGGCGGTGATTCATGAGGCCCTGGCGCCCAGCCCCGAGGATTTGGCCTGGGCCAAGCGAGTAGTGGAGGGCGGTGCGAGTGGGGCCGGGGCGTATCAGATTGATGGGCAGATGGTGGATGCGCCGGTGTTGTTGCGGGCACAGAGACTGCTGGCCTCCCAATTCTGACTGATGAAACTGGCTCTGAGTGTGGGAGGGGGCTTGCCCCCGATAGCGGTGTGTCAGACAGCACTTTTGTCTCTGATCCACAGCTATCGGGGGCAAGCCCCCTCCCACAGGGATCCTCCATTGTTCTTGAGGTTTGGTGTTCGGCCACGCCGAACGCAGGTATCTAAAATTCGAAATTCACTACACGCGCCACATCAGGCACCTTGCCCTACAACACAACAATAAGAAGGTGATTTCCCATGCTCAAGCTTTCCCGGGCGCTGCTGTGCGCCGCCACCGTGTTTGCCGCAGGCCTGGCCCAGGCGGCGGATCCGATCGTGATCAAATTCGCCCACGTGGTCGCCGAAAATACCCCCAAAGGCCAGGGCGCGCTGATGTTCAAGAAGCTCGCCGAAGAACGCCTGCCCGGTAAGGTCAAGGTCGAGGTCTACCCCAATTCGTCGCTGTTCGGCGACGGCAAGGAAATGGAAGCGCTGCTGCTGGGGGACGTGCAGTTACTGGCGCCGTCCCTGGCCAAGTTCGAGCAATACACCAAGCAAGTGCAGATCTATGACCTGCCATTCCTGTTCAACGACCTGGCCGCCGTCGACCGCTTTCAAGCGGCGCAGGGCAAGGAATTGCTCACGTCGATGCAGGATAAAAACATCCTCGGCCTGGCCTATTGGCACAACGGTCTCAAGCAACTCTCCGCCAACAAGGCCCTGCATGAACCCAAGGATGCGCGTGGCTTGAAGTTCCGCGTACAGGCGTCCAGCGTGCTCGAAGAACAGTTCAAGGCGATCCGCGCCAACCCGCGCAAGATGAGTTTTGCCGAGGTCTATCAAGGTCTGCAGACCGGCACCGTCAACGGCACCGAGAACACCTGGTCGAACTATGAAAGCCAGAAGGTCAACGAGGTGCAGAAGTACTTCACCGAGTCCAACCACGGCCTGATCGACTATATGGTGATTACCAACGCCAAATTCTGGAACGGCCTGCCACCGGATATCCGCAGCACCCTGGACCAGATCATGGTCGAGGTCACCGTCGAGGTGAACAAGCAGGCCGAAGCGCTGAACCAGTCGGCCAAGCAGAAAATCGTCGACGCCAAGACCAGCGAAATCATCGAACTCACGCCGGAGCAACGTGCACTGTGGCGCGAAGCCATGCGCCCGGTATGGCAGAAGTTCGAAGGCGAGATTGGCGCTGACCTGATCAAGGCGGCGGACGCGTCCAACCAATAACCCCAGGATGTACCGAGATCCAATGTGGGAGGGGGCTTGCCCCCGATAGCGGTGTATCAGAGACAGATGTGCAAGCTGACACACCGCTATCGGGGGCAAGCCCCCTCCCACAGTTGACCCGGTTATCACTCCACTTTTGCACCTACCAATTCCTGCCTCGCGAGGTTTTGCCATGCAAACGCTAAGGCGCGTCTGGGAGCACCTGGAGGAAGGCTTTATCGCTTTCCTGCTGGCCGCCATGACCCTGGTGACATTCGTCTACGTCATGCTCAACAACATCTACACGCTGTTCTTTGCCCTGGCGGACAAATGGGCAGCGAGCAGCCATTTCTTCAACGCCCTCGGCGACGGCACCATGACCTGGGCCCAGGACATGACCTGGAGCGTGGCGCTGACCAAGGCCATGTTCGGCTGGCTGATTTTCTTCGGCATTTCCTACGGTGTGCGCACCGCCGGCCACTTGGGGGTGGACGCACTGGTCCGGCTGACCAAACGCCCGGTGCAACGCATCCTTGGCATGCTCGCCTGCCTGTGCTGCCTGGCCTACGCCGGGTTGTTCATGGTCGCCAGCTACAAGTGGGTCAGCGCAGTCATGGCTGCCGGAATCGGCGCCGAAGACCTGGATAAATACGGCATCGACATTGGCCACATCGTGGTGATCGTGCCCATCGGTTTCGCCATGGTGTTTATCCGCTACCTGGAAATTTTCTACCGCATCTTTACCCACCGTCAGGTCGGGTTGGGGCTGGCCGACGAGGCCGGTGAGGCCAGTAAGTTGGCCGGCAGCCATGAGGAGCGTCACTGATGGCCGTGCTCTGTCTGTTTCTGTTGCTGTTCGTATTCATGTTCCTTGGGGTGCCGATTGCGATTTCCCTGGGGTTGTCTGGCGCAGTGTCGATCCTGATGTTCAGCCAGGACTCGGTGAGCTCCCTGGCGATCAAGCTGTTCGAAACCTCCGACGCCTACACCTTCCTGGCAATCCCGTTTTTCCTGCTGTCCGGCGCGTTCATGACCACCGGCGGCGTGGCGCAGCGCTTGATCGACTTTGCCAATGCCTGTGTCGGGCATATCCGGGGCGGCCTGGCGATTGCGGCGGTGCTGGCGTGCATGCTGTTCGCCGCGCTCTCCGGCTCGTCACCCGCGACGGTTGCGGCAGTGGGCTCGATTGCCGTGGCAGGCATGGTGCGGTCCGGTTACCCCAAGGAGTTCGGCGCGGGGATTATCTGCAACGCGGGTACGTTGGGCATCCTGATCCCACCGTCGATTGTGATGGTGGTGTACTCGGCGGCCACCGAAACCTCGGTGGGCAAGCTGTTTATGGCCGGGGTGATTCCGGGGCTGTTGCTTGGCCTGATGCTGATGATCGCGATCTATATCGTTGCGCGCATCAAGAAGCTGCCGGCCCAGCCACGCGCCACCTTCCGTGAGTGGCTCACCTGCGCACGCCGTGCGTTCTGGGGCCTGTTGCTGTTGGTGATCATCCTCGGCGGTATCTACAGCGGCATGTTCACCCCGACCGAAGCCGCGGCGGTGGCGGCGGTGTATTCGGCGTTCGTGGCCTTGTTCATCTACAAGGACATGAAGCTGCGCGACTGCCCCAAGGTGCTGCTGGAGTCCGGGCGCCTGGCGATCATGCTGATGTTTATCATCGCCAACGCCATGCTCTTCGCCCACGTGCTGACCACTGAACAGATCCCGCAGGAAATCACCGCGTGGGTGATCTCCGAAGGGCTGACGCCGATTGGCTTCCTGATCATGGTCAACATTGTGCTGCTGATAGCCGGCAGCTTTATGGAACCGTCGGCCATTGTGCTGATCCTGGCACCGATCTTCTTCCCGATTGCCATGAAGCTGGGCATCGATCCGATTCACTTGGGCATCGTCATGGTGGTGAACATGGAAATCGGCCTGGTGCATCCGCCAGTGGGGTTGAACCTGTTCGTGACGTCGGCGGTGACCGGGTTGAGCCTGGGGCAGACAATTCGGGCGGCGTTGCCGTGGCTGATGATCTTGTTGGTGTTTTTGATCATGGTTACCTATCTGCCGTTTATATCGCTGGCATTGCCGCATTGGCTGGGTATGTAAGCCACGACACGAGACAGCGTGGGAGCCGGGCTTGCCCGCGATGACGGCGTATCAGCCAATATATTGGGTGGCTGACATAACGCTATCGCGGGCAAGCCCGGCTCCCACATTGGTTTCTGCGCCGTTATTTTTCCAATGCGTTCAAAATCGCGTGGGCAATCTTCACCCGCTCCGCATTCGGATAATTCATGTTCGCCAAGATCACCACGCCCCTATCCTTGCTCGGCACATACGCCACATAGGCGCCAAACCCACGGGTCGAGCCGGTCTTGTTGTACAGCACGTTGGCCGGTTGTTTTTGTGCCGGCGTCAACCAGCTGACTTTGTGCGGCTCTAGCGCCATCGGTGTGGAGTTGCCGTCGGTCAATGCTTGCAGCGTGATGGGGTAGGGGTAGTACTCCCAGCCCAGGCCCTGCGTCATGCCGTTCACCGTGTAGTAACCAGTGTGCGTGGTGGCGATGGCCTGTTGCAGCGGCTTCTCCAGGGTTTCAGGGTGCAGGTTGACCATCACGTAGCGCGCCAGGTCCTGGGTGCTGGTCTTGATGCCATAGGCTTCGCTGTCCAGTGCGCCGGGGCCGACGCGGACGGGGTTCTGGTCTTTGTCATAGCCTTGGGCGTAACGATTCTGCTGGTCGGCAGGCACATTCACGTAGGTGCTTTTCAAACCGAGCTTGGGCAACAGGGTTCGCTCCATGGCCACGTTGAACGGTTGGCCCAGGCTTTGGGCGGTGAGGTAGCCGAACAGGCCGATGCTCGGGTTGGAATACAAGCGCTGCGTACCGGGTGCGTAGACAGGTTTCCAGTGCTGGAAGTAATTGAGCATGGTGCCGGCGCTGTCAGCCGCGTCGGGAAATTGCAACGGCAGGCCGCCCGGTGTGTAAGTGGCCAGTTGCAACAGGTTGATACGGTCGAAGGCGCTGCCCTTGAGTGCCGCGAGATGCTGGCTGGCGGTGTCCGACAGCTTGAGCTTACCGCTGGCCTGGGCGTAACCGCCGAGGGTGGCGGTGAAGGTTTTGCTCACCGAACCGATCTCGAACAATGTGTCCTGGGTAACCGGCTGCTGGTTGGATTCGTTGGCCACGCCGTAGTTAAAGTATTGCACCTTACCGTTGTTCACGACGGCCACCGACAGGCCGGCGATGCCGTGTTGCTGCATCAGCGGCGTGACCTGGTCGTCCACGACCTTGCGCAGGTCCGTGGCGGCCATGCTGGTCCCGGAAGTCATAAATAAGGCGGAAATCAGCAAGTTTCTTACGTTGCGGTTCATGGTTATTCGCTTCCATGTCATTGAGGGAGTTGCGATCAGGGCCTGCGCAGGCGTCGCAAATCTAGGTAGATTCTGTGGCTTCGACAAACGATGATATCTCGCACCAGCCATTAGAAAATTTAGGGTCAAAGCATGCTGCGCTCCCATCTGCCCCTCAATGCACTGCGCGCCTTCGAGGCGTCGGCTCGCCACTTGAGCTTTACCCGGGCCGCCATCGAGTTGTGTGTGACTCAGGCGGCGGTGAGCCATCAGGTAAAAAGCCTGGAAGCGCAACTTAACGTCACCTTATTCAAGCGGTTGCCACGGGGCCTGATGCTGACCCGTGAGGGTGAAACCTTGCTGCCGGTGTTGCGCGAATCCTTCGACCGTATTGCCCATACCTTAGGCCAGTTCGAGGGTGGGCATTACCGCGAGGTACTGTCGGTGGGCGCGGTGGGAACATTCGCGGTGGGCTGGCTTTTGCCGCGTCTGGCTGACTTTCAAAGTCGCTATCCGTTTATCGACCTGCGCCTGTCCACCCATAACAACCGGGTGGACGTGGCCGCCGAAGGCCTGGACTACGCGATTCGCTTTGGCAGCGGTGCCTGGCACGGCACCGATGCCTGCCAACTGTTGGAAGCGCCGCTCACGGTGCTCTGTGTGCCGCAGATTGCCGAGCAATTGCGCAAACCCGCCGACCTGCTGAAACACACCTTGCTGCGTTCCTATCGCGCCGATGAGTGGAACCTGTGGTTCCAGGCCGCAGGCTTGCCCGCCGACACCCTGGTGCCGCGCAGTATCGTGTTCGACTCATCGTTGGCCATGATGGAAGCAGCGCTGCAAGGCACCGGAGTGGCGTTGGCGCCGGCGACGATGTTCTCGCGGCAATTGGAGGGGGATGTGATTCGCCAACCGTTCGACCTCGGTATCACAACGGGCAGTTATTGGTTGACCCGTTTGCAATCGCGGGTCGAAACATCGGCGATGTTGGCGTTCAAGGATTGGCTGAAAGCGGTCACCGCGCAGCCTTGAAATTTTTATTCTCGAAACAAAATGAAACATTTGCCACGGGCTAACCTCTACCGTACCCCGACCCGAGTGCCTTCATGAACAGCCCACGTCCCTCCGCCCGCATGCCCCACCTGACTCAGCTGCGTAATCTCAAAATGGCTCGTTCCGCTCACGCCTATGTGCGCGGCAGTACCGTGCAGTTCTACGAGTGGCTGCACAGCCTGCCCGGACGGCGCTTGCCCCACGGCCCGGCGATCTGGATCTGCGGCGATTGCCACGCGGGCAACCTCGGTCCGACGGGGGATATCAAGGGCCGCATCGACATGCATATCCGCGACCTTGACCAGACCGTGATCGGCAATCCGGCCCATGACTTGGTGCGTTTGGCACTCTCTTTGGCCACCGCCGCACGAGGCTCTGACCTGCCGGGCGTCACGACCGCGCGCATGCTTGAAGAAATGATGGTGGGCTACGCGCAGGCGTTCAAGGACAAACCGGATGAAACACCGCCGCGCCCGTCCCAGGTCAAGGCGGGCATGCGCAGTGCGGTGGAGCGCACCTGGAAGAACCTGGCGCGTGAGCGTATCGAAAATGCGCGGCCAACGATTCCCTTGGGCAAACACTTCTGGTCGTTGTCACGGGCGGAAAAGAAAGCGCTGGAAACTGTGTGCGGGTCGGATGAAATCCATCAGTTGGTCACCTCCCTCAAGGGTCGCCCCAAGGATGCCAAGGTCGAACTGCTGGACTCGGCGTATTGGGTCAAGGGCTGCAGCTCTTTGGGATTGTTGCGCTATGCCGCGTTGTTGGGCGTGGGCGACAAGGATGATCAGGAATATTGCCTGATCGATATCAAGGAAGCTGTCGGCGCGGCGGCTCCCCGGGCGGCGCGGGCAAAGATGCCACGGGATAATGGCCGTCGAGTAGTGGAGGGCGCACGCCAGCTGTCGCCAGGCTTGGGCGAGCGCATGGTGGCGACGCGGTTTCTGGATCACGGGTTTTTCATTCGCGAGCTGTTGCCCCAGGACATGAAACTGGAACTCGATGAGCTGAGCGAGATCGATGCGATGCACGCCGCCGGTTACCTGGCCCGCGTGGTCGGTATCGCCCATGCCCGGCAGATGGACCGGGATACACGCAAGGACTGGATGGCGATGTTGCAGGAAAACCGCTCCAGGCAACTGGATGCGCCGTCGTGGTTATGGACCAGTGTGGTGCAGTTGGTGGGGAGCCATGAGCAGGGGTATCTCAACCATTGTCGGCGGTATGCATTGGAACACTGAGTTGCAGGCAGTGGAGATCAAATGCGGAGCCGGGCTTGTGTGGGGGCGGGCTTGCTCGCGAATGCGGTGGCTCAGACAGCGATTAATCGCCTGACACTCTGCTTTCGCGAGCAAGCCCGCTCCCACATTGGGATCGCAGTCAGACAAGATATTTGCGGAACCAGCCCAATGTGCGTTCCCACGCCAGGTTCGCCGCCGCTTCGTCATACCGTGGCGTCGAATCATTATGGAAACCATGGTTGGCGCCCTTGTAGATATACGCCTCATACGTCGTCCCAGCCGCCTTCAACGCCTGTTCATACGCTGGCCAGCCTTCATTGATCCGTGTGTCCAGCTCGCCGTAATGCAACATGATCGGCGCCTTGATGCGTGGCACGTCCTTGGCCTCCGGCTGGCGCCCGTAGAACGACACCGCCGCGCCCAGTTCCGGGTAGGCCACGGCGGCCGCATTGGTCACGCCGCCGCCGTAGCAGAAACCGGTGATGCCGACCTTGCCGGTGCTGCTGTCGTGGTGCATCAGCCATTCGATGGCGGCGAAGAAGTCGTTCATCAGCTTGGTGGGGTCGACTTTCTGTTGCAGTTCCACGCCTTTTTCATCGTTGCCAGGGTAGCCGCCGACCGAGGTCAGGCCATCCGGCGCCAAGGCGATAAAGCCGGCTTTGGCCAGGCGTCGGGCGACGTCTTCGATATAGGGGTTGAGGCCACGGTTTTCGTGGACCACCACCACCGCTGGCAACTTGCCGGCAGCCTTCGCTGGGCGCACCAGGTAGCCGCGCACGGTGCCATTGCCTTTGGGCGAGGGGTAGGTGATGTAGTCGGCGACGATATCCGGGTCGGTGAACTTCACCTGTTCGGCCAGCGCGTAGTTGGGGCTCAACGCCGCCAGCAGGGCCGAGGCGGTGAGGCCGCCGAAGGTGAACAGCGCGGCGCGGTCGAGAAACTCACGGCGGTTGATCTTGCCGTGGGCGTAGCCGTCATAGAGTTCCAGCAATTCGGGGGCAAAGTCTTTCGCGGTGAGACGAGTCATCGGTGCAATCCTCGATTAGCGGTGGCAGACAATGTAGACCAGGATCAGCCTTCGCGACCATGGGCAGCGGCGGCCAATTGCCCGGTGTCGACGCGTACGAACAGCGAATCGCCGATGGCCGTCAGCACGTCACCGGCGTACACCTCACAGACCACGCGGCTTTTGCGTCCAACCTCACCTTCGACGCGGGCGCGCAAAGTCAGGGTGACGCCCATGGGCGTAGGTTTGATAAATTTGATACCCAGGTTGCCGGTGACGCAGTCGATGCGTGGCAGGCTGCCAGGCTCGCGCTGTTCGGCGCGGTAGTGATAGGCCATGGCGGTCCAGTTGGAATGGCAGTCCACCAGCATGGCGATCAGGCCGCCGTAGACCAGGTCGGGCCAGCCGCTGTATTGGGCGTCGGGCAGATGCTCGGCGATCAGGTGCACGCCATCGCTGTCCCTACGGCTCTTGATATGCAGGCCGTGAGGGTTGCTGCCACCGCAGCCGTAGCAAATGCCTTCGGGGGCGGTGATGTCTTGCAGGGAATCGCGGTGCATGCAAAGTCCTTATTGTTCTGGGGCGACTACCCTGTTTAACAGGACACAGGCAGGATGGGAATAATGTGTCACTACTTCTTGCGGAGGGTTGCATGAACCGTCGAATGTCGTTTCTGGTCCTGTTGGCGTTTGCCGTTGGCGCGTTCTCCAGCGCGCAAGCGGTGGAATACAAAGACGTCAACCGCGCCGCCAGCCAGATCAGCTTTACCTTCCAGCAGTTCGGGCAGCGGGTGTATGGCACGTTCAGCGACTTCGAAGGCACCCTGGATTTTGATACGCAACAGCCCGAGGCGGCCCATGCGTTGCTCAAGATCCAACTCGCCAGCATCGATGCCGGCAGCGAAGACGCCAACACCCAATTGCAACTGCCGGCCTGGTTCGACACGGCGGCCTTTCCGGTGGGCGTGTACGAGTCCAACGGCGCCACGGCACTGGGCGATAACCGCTACAAGATCACCGGCAACCTGACGATCAAGGGCATTACGCGGCCGGTGGAGATCAATGTGTTGCTCAAAGAGCAGAGCGGTATCGGCGTGTTCGACGGAGAGTTCGTACTCAAGCGCGGCGACTTCAAGATCGGCGACGGCGAGTGGGCGGGCAACAGCGTGGTGTCCGATGCCATCCACATCAAGTTCAAGATGGTTTCGCCCCAGCGCTAACGGGCAAACTTTTTCGCCCCGGCCACGCAGCCGATCACCGCGAGGGTCACCAGCACCATGCCCAGGCTGACCTGTTCATGCAGCAAGCCCGCCGCCAGCGCCAGGCCGAAAAACGGTTGCAGCAACTGCAACTGGCCGACGGCGGCGATGCCACCCTGGGCCAGGCCGCGGTACCAGAACACAAAGCCGATCAGCATGCTGAACAACGCCACATAGCCCAGGCTCAGCCAGGCGGGCAGGCTGATACCGCTGAACGTGGCCGGCGCAAGGATCACGCTCAGCGGCACCACCACCGGAATCGACACCACCAGCGCCCAGCAAATCACCTGCCAGCCGCCAAGGGTGCGCGACAGCTTGGCGCCTTCGGCATAACCGAGGCCGCACACCAGCACCGCCAACAGCATCAATACGTCTCCGGCGGGGGCGGCGCTCAGGCCTTGGGCGAAGGCATAGCCCATCACCAGCACACTGCCCAGCACCGAAAACAACCAGAACACCGGGCGTGGCCGCTCACCACCGCGCAGCACGCCAAAGACAGCGGTTGCCAGCGGCAATAGCCCAATAAACACGATGGAGTGCGCGGAGGTCACGTATTGCAGGGCCAATGCGGTGAGCAGCGGAAAACCGATGACCACGCCGAGCGAAACCACGGTCAGGGGCATCCACTGGTTGCGTGCCGGGCGCTTCTCCTTGAACAGCCCCAATAGCAACAACCCCAGCACGGCCGCGATGGCGGCACGGATCATGGTGAGGAACACCGGGTCGAATTCCATCACCGCCAGGCGCGTGGCGGGCAATGAACCGCTGAAAATCACCACGCCGATAAAACCGTTGATCCAGCCCTGGGTGCTGCTGTCCAGGGTGTTGAGCCGTGAAGTACGTTCCATAAAGGGATGTCCGAAGAAGTCAGGATTGCGTACGAGCCATCCTAGAGTGGAAGATTAGGACAATCAAAAAATTGTCATGGATACATCGCCTATGCCACGCGCCCGCTACAAGTCGCTGGTCGACACCTTCGCCGACGCGATCCGCAGCGGCAAAATGCCCCCCGGCACACGGCTGCCGACCCATCGCCAATTGGCCGCCGAGCATGGGCTGGCACTGGTCACCGCGAGCCGGGTGTATAGCGAGCTGGAGGCGATGGGCCTGGTCAGCGGCGAAACCGGCCGAGGCACCTTTGTGCGCGAGATCGCGTTGCCGCCGGGGCAGGGCAGTGGGCAGATGACCTTGGTCACGGGCATGCTCGACCTCAACTTCAATTACCCCTCGTTGTCGGGTCAGGCGGAGCTGCTGCGCACCGCACTGCGCCAGTTGGCACTCTCCGGCGATCTGGAGGCGTTGCTGCGTTACCAGCCCCACGCCGGTCGCCTGCACGAACGCGCCACAGTGGCGCGCCATCTGCTCAGTCGCGGGCTGACGGTCGAGGCCGAGCAGGTGTTGGTGGTCAGCGGCGCCCAGCATGGGTTGGCGGTGACCCTGATGGCGTTGCTCAAGCCGGGGGATGTGATTGCGGTGGATGCGCTGACGTACTCGGGGTTCAAGGTGTTGGCCGAGACCCTGCATCTGGAGATGGTCGCGATACCGGTCAACGCCGACGGGCCGGACCTGGACTACCTGCAAGGCCTGTGTCGCAAGCGTCCGGTGCGTGCGGTCTACAGCATGCCGACCTTGCACAACCCGCTGGGCTGGGTGATGAACCTGGCGCAGCGTGAACAGTTGGTGGGCATCGCCCGTCAGCACAATCTGATGATCATCGAGGACGCGGCCTACGCGTTTCTGGTAGCCGACGCGCCACCTCCCGTGGCCACCCTGGCGCCGGAGCGCACGGTGTACGTGGGCGGGCTGTCGAAAAGCGTTGCCACCGGGCTGCGCGTAGGCTTTGTTGCTGCGCCAGCCGCGTGGATGGGCAAGCTGGAGCGCACCATCATGGCTACCACCTGGAACGTCCCCGGTGTGATGAGCGCAATTGCCGTGGCCTGGATCGAGGACGGCACGGTGGCTCGGCTCGAAGCGCAAAAACGCGAGGACGCCCAGGCGCGCCAGGTGTTGGCGGCGCAGGTATTGAACGGGGTGGACTACATCAGTCACCCCTCGTCGTATTTCCTATGGCTGCCTCTGACCGAAGACGTCCGCGCCGATCAAGTCGCGATGACCTTGCAGCGCGAGCAGGTCTGGGTCTCCACCGCCGAGCCTTTCTCGATCTCGACCCATGTGCCCCACGCGTTGCGCCTGGCATTGGGCTCGGTGGACCTGGTGGCGCTGCACGACGCCCTGGCCAAGGTTCGCCAGGTGCTGGTGTGGTAAGCCAGCCTCAGTATTTATAGGCCTGGCGCCCGATCAGCAGCCAGTAGCCTTTTTGTTTCTGCCAGACCTGGAAGTTGTCGATATCGGTCGGCACTTCGACGCCGCTGTTCACCGCCAGGGCGTGGAAGTGATTGCGCACCAGGGCGGTGTCGCCGTTCAGGGTGATGGTTTGGTTTTGCATTTCCAGGGTCTTGAAGGCGCTGGTGTGGGTCTCGATGTCGGCGATGAATTGCGCTTTGTTTTGCACCTTGCCGCTGGAGTGGCCGTAGGTGAGTGTGTCGGCGGTCAGGGCATGGAGTTGCTTGATGTCGGTATGCAGCATGGCCTGGGTGAGTTGGTCGACGGCTTGGGCTACATCCTTTTCAGCGGGGGCCGGTGCGGCGGCGACGTAACCAGAAAACAGGCACAGAAAACCGATCAGCAGTTTGACGTTGGGCATGGGTGTTTCCTTATTGTTGTTGGGGGGTTGCCAGTGCGACACGTAACAGGGTGTGTCGTCGTACAACATTGCAATAGGTGATACCTGTTTGGAAAGTGAAATTTGCACAAGTCATACATAATGGGGTTTTGCGTGCTTGTACGATGTCTCATCACGGGTTAAAACTAGTCTCCCGCATAACAATAAAATAACGGAGACACTTGATGGATTCTTCCTCCTTTCCGGGCCATGGCCGCCGCGTTTTTCTCAAGCGCTCCCTGGCGGTTTCCGCGTCGGTAGCGGTGCTGGGCAACCTGCCTCGCCTGGCCGATGCGGCCGAGCCCTTGAGCCAACGTTACCCGGACCCGCTGATCAAGGTCTTGGATGACAGCTTCCTGGAGCTGCGCCTGTTCAACGCCAGTGTGGAGCGCCTGGCTACCGGCTTGCGCTGGGCCGAGGGCCCGGTGTGGGTCGGTGATGGTCGCTACTTGTTGCTCAGTGACATCCCCAACAACCGCATTGTGCGGTGGGACGAAGTGACCGACAGCCTGTCGGTGTACCGAGAACAATCCAACTTCTCCAACGGCATGTGCCGCGACCGCCAGGGGCGCCTGCTGGTGTGCGAAGGCTCGACCACCACCCGCGAGGGCCGGCGCATCACCCGTACCGAGCACAACGGCAGCATCACCGTGCTGGCGGACAGCTTTGACGGCAAGCCTTTCAACTCGCCCAACGATATCGTGTGCAAGCGCGACGGTTCGGTGTGGTTCAGCGACCCGCCATTCCAGACCGGCAACAACTACGAAGGGCACAAGATCACGCCTACCCAACCCCACGGCGTGTATCGCATTGACGGTGAGAGCGGCAAGGTCACCCGAGTGATCGACGACCTCAACGGGCCCAACGGGCTGTGCTTTTCACCGGATGAAAAGACCCTGTACGTGGTGGAAGGTCGCGCCAAGCCCAACCGGCTGATCTGGGCCATCGACGTCAAGGACGATGGCACCCTCGGCGCCCGCCGCAAACATATCGAAGGCTTGGAATACGCTGCCTTGGACGGTATCAAGTGCGACGAGAGCGGTAACCTCTGGTGCGGCTGGGGCGGTAATGGCGACCCCAAGGCCGACCTGGAAAAACTCGATGGCGTGCGCGTGTTCAATCCTCAGGGCAAGGCCATCGGGCATATCTCGCTGCCGGAACGCTGCCCCAACCTGTGTTTTGGTGGTCGTGAAGGGAATCGGCTGTTTATGGCGGGCAGCCATTCGATCTATGCGTTGTTCGTGAATACGCGGGGGGCGGATTTCGGCTGAGGTAGTGCATACAAGCCGATTTGAAATAAGCCGATTTGAAATACAGGCCAAATGTGGGAGGGGGCTTGCCCCCGATGAGGGCATATCAGTTGAAACATCTGTGACTGATACACCGCAATCGGGGGCAAGCCCCCTCCCACATTTAAATTGCGCTGAGTCAGTTAGAGCGGCGGGGTGCGCGGTGGCACCAGGCGTTTACTGCCAGTGGCTTCAAACGCCGCTGCAAACCTCAGCAACGCCGAATCATCATAGGCACGACCCGCAAAGGTCAGGCCCACCGGCATGCCAATATCCTCCATCACGCCCATCGGCACGGTGACGGTCGGCACGCCTAAATGACGGATCGCGAGGTTGCCGTTGGCCACCCACACACCGTTACTCCACGCGATATCCGCAGAAGCTTCGTTCACATCGGCATCCGCCGGACCCACATCGGCCACGGTCGGGAACAGCACCGCATCCAGGCCGAGGGCATCCATCCACTCTTCGAGGTCAATGCGCCGAGTCTGTTCCAGGCCGCGCAGGCCATCGGGCACGGTGCTGATTTCGTTCCACGGCGTGATGCCACGCTCGGCCATGCGCACGTATTCATCCATGCCGGCGGCGAGGTCGTCTTCGCGGTTGGGCAGGGTGCCGGGGTCGTGGGGGAAGATCTTCGGCCCGTCGACATCCGCCAGGCGGTTCAAGGCCGGGTCGTTGTTGGCGCGCAGGAAGTCGTCAAACGCCCAGGCCGACAATTCCCACAATTCGTCGTGCAGGAATTCCTTGGACACCAGGCCACGGGTAAACACCGTCGGTGCACCGGGGCGGTCACCTTCGCAGTTGGACACCAGCGGGAAATCCACCTCGATCACTTCCGCGCCGGCCGCTTCCAGCGCCTGGCGGGCGCCTTGCCACAGGTCGATCACGCTGGCGCGGGTGATGATTTTCTGGCCGGTCGGGCCGCCGATGCCGGGTTTTTCACTGGTGCCGGCCTCGGGGTCGGCGTTGATGTACATGCGCGGTATGCCGAAGCGTTTGCCGGCCAGGGATTCGCTTCCCACCGCCAGTGCTGGATACGAAGCAGGGCGCACCGACGCCACGCTGGGGATCGGCACCCAAGGTTGCAGGCGCCACAGGTCGCCACGGGTGTCCGGGTCTTCGGCCACCACCACGTCGAGCACTTCCAGCAGGTCGGCCATGGTGCGTGCATAGGGCACCACCACGTCCATAGTGGGCGTGAGTGGCCAGTTGCCGCGTACCGAAATCACCCCACGGGACGGGGTGTAGGCGCACAGACCGTTATTGGATGCCGGGCCGCGACCGCTGGACCAGGTTTCTTCCGCCAGGCCGAACGCCGAAAAGCTCGCCGCCGTGGCAGTGCCCGCGCCATTGGACGAGCCAGAGGCAAACGGGGCGGTCAGGTAGTCGGCGTTGTACGGGCTTTCCGCCCGGCCATACACACCGCGCTGCATGCCGCCATTGGCCATCGGCGGCATATTGGTCTTGCCCAGGCAGATCGCACCGCCGGCGCGCAGGCGCTCAATGGTGAAGGCGTCGCGCTGGGCAACCAGGTTCACAAACGCCGGGCTGCCGGATGCAGCGGTCAGGCCTTTGACCAGGTAGCTGTCTTTGGCGGTATAGGGAATGCCGTCCAGTGGGCCCAGCGTGGCGCCTTTGGCCCGGCGTGCATCGGACGCCTCGGCTTCCTTGAGGGCGTCGGGGTTGCGCACGACCACGGCGTTCAACGCGCCGTCATAGGTGTCGATGCGCGCCAGGTAGGCCTGCACCAGCTCAACGGCCGTGGTCTGGCCGGACTCAAGCGCCGCGCGCAATTGGGCAATGGAGACTTCAGTAACTTGCATCAGGTTTTTTTCGCCGCCTTCACGTGGGGGGATGGCGGCAGTCTACGTACAGATTTTTCACAGTGCCAGCGTCCTGAGTGGCTTGCTGGTAGGATGAGCGGCCCAGGATCACGGTTGTATTTCAAGGAGGAAAACATGCGCAGACCCTATATCGCGCTCGCCGCTTTGCTCGGATTTTCGTTGTATACGCTGTTCACGATGCTCACGGCTGAGCAGTCGCTGCCGGCCTTTGGGCTGGAACTGATGTCGCGGCCGGACACAGCGCAAGTGGTGATCGACCTGTACCTGATGGCGGTGCTGGCGTGTGTATGGATGTATCGGGATGCGAAGCGGCGAGGGCGCTCGGTGGCTTCGGTGGTGCCTTACTTTTTGCTGACGGCGGTGTTTGTGTCGGTGGGGCCGCTGCTCTATCTCGTTGTGAATGGCTTTCGGGACAAGTGAATCATTCCAGTGCAGGCGTGGGTCAATGTGGGAGGGGGCTTGCCCCCGATTGCAGTGTGTCAGTCAACAGATTCATTGACTGATCCACCGCATTCGCGAGCAAGCCCGCTCCCACACAAGCGTGTTCCAACAATGGATTAGGAAGTGTCAGGGGGTTAAGGGTTGAGAAAGGCCTGATAATTCGCCTTGGTAATCTGCTGATAAGGAATCGTCAGCTCAGCGTCATACGGCTCCTTCTTCACCATCTTCACCGCCAAGTCCACCGAGCCCACGGCTTGCCCCTTGTTGTCCTGATAAGCCGTCACCAACAACTGGCCCTTTTTCACGGCATCCAACCCCGCTGCGCCACCGTCGCTGCCGGCTACCAGAATATCCTTGCCCGGCTGCATGCCCGCCTGGCTGATGGCCATGGCCGCGCCGATGGCCATCTCATCCGCATTGGCGGCAACCGCGTCGATTTTGGTGCCCGACACGATCCAGTTGTTCATCAGGTCAATCGCCTTGCTGCGTTGCCATTCGGCGCTTTGTTCCTCGACGATCTTGATGCCGGGATAGTCCTTGAGCACGTTCTTCACACCCTGGGTGCGGTTATGGGTGGCGTTGTTGGAAAGCAGCCCGAGCATGATCGCCAGGTTGCCTTTGCCGCCCATTTGCTCGGCCAGGTAACGCATCTGGATTTCACCGGCCTTGATCTCATCGGAACCCACGTACCCCACGCCCGCCGGCACCTCCTTGAACTCGGGGCGACGGTTGACGTACACCAGCGGGATCTTGGCCTGCTGGGCATTGACGGTCATTTTCGCGGTGGCGGCGGTGTCCACTGCGTTGACGATTATCGCGTCCATGCCTTGGGCCGTGAAGTTCTGCACCTGGTTGAGCTGGCGCACCACATCGCCTTGGGCGTCTTCGAATTGCAGGGTCACGCCGGGCAGTTCCTTGGCGTGGGCGGCCATGTAGTCGCGCATTTGCGCGAGGAACACATCGTCGACCTGGGCGATGCTCACGCCGATACGGATATCGGCCATCGCCCAAGGCGTGACAGCAAGGGTAAACAGTGCCGCAAGCAGTTGCTTTTTCATGGTGTTGCTCCGTTATTTTTGTTGTTGTTAAAACAGAGTGATTCACGCCAGGCGCTTGACCCGCATCTGCTCGACGGCAGCGGCGAAGTCCGCGAGTGGCCAGCGTTCGTTGAGCGCTTGCGCCATCAGTTGTTGCCCGGTTTGCGGGGCCAATCCCTTTAACGGTGGATCAGTGTCGAGGTTGGTGGGGAAGGAATAACCGTCTGCCGTGCAGCCGATCACGGCTTCCACGGCCTGGGCGTCCAGTGCTGTGTTGGCCAGCAGTGCCGGGTACACCGCCAGCATCATGCGATCACGGTCCAGCGCTTCCATGGGTTTGCCGAAGGCCGAGGAGATTTGCAGCAGGTTGGCCATGCGCTGGCGGTCCGGCGTGCGGTTGGTGCCGGCAGCGTGGAACAGCGCCGAGTTGAAGAACAGCAGGTCGCCCTTGTTCAGTGGCAGTTGCACGGCGTGCTGCTGGAAGTAGTCGATAAACTCCGTGCGCCGCCAGGCCAGGTAGCCCAGCGGGTATTGCTGGGAGAACGGCAGCAACTGGGTCGGGCCGGTTTCCAGCGGCATGTCCGAGTGGGCGATTGCGCCTTGCAACGTCAGGTACTGGGACAACCGATGCAAGGGCAGGGGAAAGCGCTCCACCACGTCATCGGTCTGGAAGCCCAGGTGATAATCGCGGTGCGGCTGCTGCGCCTGGCCGCCGGGGTGCACCACGTTCACTTGCGCGGTGACCTGGTAGCTCGGCCCCAACCACGCCTCGGCAATCAGCCCCAACAGTGGGTTGGCGTAGTACTCGACAAAAGACTCCGGCGACTGCAACGCCGCCTTCTGCAATGAATTCCAGATCCGCCCGTTGCTGCCGGCCTTGGCAAAGTGGTCAGCCTCCACGCCTTTGGCAGCCTCATTGGCAAAAATCTCGTTGAACACTTGGCTATGGCGGTCGACCACCTCCAAGTCTTCATAAGCACGGCGCACTACCATCACGCCCGGTCCGTCGCGAAACAGCCGGTGCAGTTCGTTCATCACGGCGAGACGGTCGCTGTTGCGCAGGGTGCGTGCCTCGTAGATCACCACGTTGCTCGCCACCTCGGCGCACAGCGGATAGTCGCTGGCGCTGGCCTGCTGCGTACACACTCGGTTGAAGTCCGCCAGATGCACCGCGTCAGCGGTCACAAACGCCGACATCACGCACCTCCCGACAGGCTCAGCGCCTGGTGCGGTTGCGGGCTGCCGGTGTCGGTGCAGCCGACCACGCCTTGTTCCAGGTCGATAATCGAACCGGTCATCATCCCGGATTCGCCGGACAGCAAAAACGCCACGCTGCGCGCCACTTCCTCCGGCTTGAGCAGGCGCCCGAAGGGCTGCGCGGCCTCTGCCTTGGCCAGCCAGCCGTCCTGGGCGCCGTGGTACTGGCGCTGGATATCATCTTCGTGGGGCGTGTCCATCCAGCCGATGTTCAAGCCATTCACGCGGATACGGTTGCGTAATGCACTGAACGCGACGTTCTTGGTAAGGACCGCCAGCGCACCCTTGGACGCCGCATAAGCACTCAAGAATGACTGCCCGCCATGCCCGGTGACGCTCTGGATATTCACCACCGCACCTTCCACGCCCTTGCTGATCATCAGCTTCAAGGCTTCCTGCATCAGAAAGAACGGCGCCCGCACATTCACCGCAAACAAGCGCTCGAACAGTTCCGGCGAGGTGTCGAGGATGGTGCCGCGATCCGACATCCCGGCGCAGTTCACCAGCCCATGCAAGGTGCCGAAGTGAGTGCGCGCCGCCTCGATGATTGCCCGGCAATCCTCGACCTTCTCAAGGTCGGCCTCGACAAAAAACGCTTGGCAATCCAACTGCGCCAACTGCCGTACTTGCTCTTCACCCTGGGCGCGACGTCGCCCGCAAATGATCAGCCCAGCCGCTCCACGTTGCGCCAGGGTGTGGGCCACCGCTGCGCCCAGGCCTTGGGTGCTGCCGGTGACGACAAAGTATTGGCCGCTGAACGGGGTGGCGAGATCGGTGTTTGGCATGGGCGGTTCTCCTGGATTTTTGTTGTTGTACTTCGCCGGGCTCGACGCCGGGCAAAACTGAGACTAGCATTGCAAAACCTCAGTAATACCCAAAAAACACCTCAAAAACACCTCAGGCAAAACTCATGCTCGAACGCGCCAAACACTTCTCCATCAAGCAACTCGCCACCCAGGCCGGGGTCAGCAAAGCCACGGTCGACCGCGTGTTGCACCAGCGCGGCAGCGTGCATGCCCAGACCCGGCGGCGGATCGAGCAGGCGTTGGATGAACTGGAATCCCAGGAGAAGAACGGCCTGGCGGTGGGGCGCACCTTCCATGTGGACGTGATCATGCACACGCCTCAGCGTTTCAGCGCGGCGGTGCAGGCGGCGATCACCGCGCAATTGGCCAGCCTGGCGCCGTTCCGCATTGCCCCGCGTTTTCACTTGTTCGAAGAGATCGAACCCCAGGCCATGCACGACCAGTTGCTGCGCTGCCTGGACACCGGCAGCCAGGGCGTGGTGCTCAAGGCCGCCGATGAGCCGGCGGTCAACCAGGCGGTCAAGCAACTGATCGCGGCGGGCATTCCGGTGGTGACCCTGGTGACGGATTTACCGCAAAGCGAGCGCATCGGTTACGTCGGCATGGACAACCGCACCGCCGGGCAGACCGCCGCCTACCTGATGTCGCGCTGGTTGCCCGCGGAACCCCACGACGTGGCGGTGGTGATCGGCAGCGAGCTGTTCCGTGGCGAAGAAGAGCGTGAAATGGGCTTTCGCGCCTGGCTGCGCGGGCGTGCGCCGCACTTGCGCGTGCTGGATATCAGCGGTGGTTATGGGGTTTATGCGCGCACGTTCGAACGGGTCACCCAGGCGCTGCAACAGCATCCCGAACTCAAGGCGGTGTACAGCGTTGGCGGTGGCAACCGTGCGATTGTCGATGCTTTCGCCGCCCAGGGCCGCGCGCTGGAGGTATTTATCGGCCACGACCTCGACGAAGAAAACCGCCAGTTACTGCGCGAAGAAAAAGTCGCCGCGATCATCGACCACAACCTGCAAATCGATGCCCGCCACGTGTTCCTGCACATCCTTCACTACCACCGCCTGTGGAAGGCCGGGCCGATTGCGCCGTCACAGGTGCAGATAGTCACGCCGTTCAACCTGCCGGACTGAATCTCCCCCAACAACAAAACCAGGAGTTCTCACCATGCTACGAATCGCCGTCCTCGGTGCCGGGCGCATCGCCAAGATCCATGCGGCCAACGTCGCCGCCCATCCCAATGCCACGCTGGTGCTGGTGGCCGACCCCTGGCGCGAAGGTGTCGATGCCTTGAGCGCCCAACTGGGCTGTGAAGCGGCCTACGATTGCGCCGCGGTGCTTACGCGCAAAGACATCGACGCCGTGGTGATCGGCACGCCCACCGACACCCATATCGACCTGTTGCTGGCGGCAGTAGCCGAAGGCAAAGCCGTACTCTGCGAAAAGCCCATCGACCTCGACATCGCCAAGGCCCGCAGCGCCGCCCAAGCCGTGGAGCGTCAGGGCGGCAACGTCATGCTCGGTTTCAACCGGCGTTTCGACCCCGACATGCTGCGCCTGCGCCAAGCCCTCGACGCCGGCCAGATCGGCGCGGTGCGCCAAGTCATCATCACCAGCCGCGACCCCGGCCTGGCCCCGCGTGACTACCTGGCCCACTCCGGCGGCATCCTGCGCGACATGACCATCCACGACTTCGACACCGCCCGCCACCTGCTCGGCGAAGAGCCGGTGGAAGTCAGCGCCATCGCCAGCCGCCTGGTGGACCCGAGCCTGGCCGACATCGACGACTACGACAGCGTAATGGTGCTGCTGCGCACCGCTTCCGGCAAACAGTGCCATATCAACTGCTGCCGCCAGGCGGTGTATGGCTATGACCAACGGGTCGAAGTCTCCGGCGCCACGGGCGTGCTGCTCACCGACAACCATCGGCCCAGCACCGTGCGCCATTGGAGTGCCGAACACACCGAAGCGCTGGAGCCGTTGCAGCACTTTTTCCTGGAGCGGTATGCGGATGCCTATCGCAATGAATTGGGGCAGTTTATTGAGGCTCTGAGCAGTGGAAAGGCATTGCCCACCAGCGTGCGGGATGGCTTGTATGCGCTGCATTTGGCGGAGTGTGCGTTGGAGTCGGTGAAAACCGGACGCAGCGTATCGGTCAGTTACGACCTTTAGCTGTAGGCACTCGCGCCCGTCCTATCCACCAACCGAATAC
>NZ_QUZT01000050.1 GCF_004682045.1 Pseudomonas nabeulensis | reverse complement strand
TCTGTCTGAAGCACCGCAGAACCAGGGTTTAGGGCGGCTTCGCCCCCCAGCGCGGGGCAAGCCCGCTCACTACAGAAAGCCGCTCATCTGCTGTTTCCTTAACTGACTGGCATTAGGGCTTGCCCCCTCCCACATTTGGTTTGGATTGCCAATTCAAGATCGTGCCTGCCCTGCCCCGCCACAAAACCCTATATAATGTGCGCCCTTTAGCCATCCCTGACTCTCAAGGAGCCTTAGTGAGCACGTTGCCACCCTGCCCAAAATGCAATTCCGAATACACCTACGAAGACGGCGCCCAGCTGATCTGCCCGGAATGCGCCCATGAGTGGTCCGCCAATGGCGAGGCCGAAGCGGCCAGCGATGAAACCGTGAAGAAGGATTCTGTGGGCAACGTCCTGCAGGACGGCGACACCATCACTGTGATCAAGGACCTCAAGGTCAAGGGCACTTCCCTTGTTGTGAAGGTCGGCACCAAGGTCAAGAACATCCGCCTGTGCGACGGCGACCACGATATCGATTGCAAGATCGACGGAATCGGCCCGATGAAACTCAAGTCCGAGTTCGTACGCAAGGTCTGAATCTGTTGCCTCCATCCCGCGCCCGCCGCGGGATGGCGTTTCGCCCTCTACGTTGACCCCGCGCAATGTCCACACAGAAAATCCCATAAACCGCCAATAGGCACTTGCTATTCTACGAATAAGAATTATTCTCATTGAAACTTATCAAGGAGAACGACCATGACTTATTTGATAGATGCCTGGCTGGACCGGCCACACCCTTACCTGCGGATCCTGCATAGGGAAACCGGTGAAGTCTGTGCGGTGCTGGAAGAGGAAGCGCTCAATGAGCTGCAAGACCAGGGCGACCTGGACGTGAATGGCTTGAGTTCGAGTGAACCTGGGGTGTTGAAGGAAGTGGTGCGCAATCTGTTTCTGTTCTGCTACGCCCGAGCGTTGCGCCCGGCCACTGAGCTGCATGGCAAGTTCCATCCATGAGCCAATCCGGTGGAAGCGAACTTTACGTGGGAGCGGTCTTGTTGTGGCGAGGGAGCTTGCTCCCGCTCGACTGCGCAGCAGTCGTAAGCTTTTAGGGGCGCTTCGCACCCCAGCGCAAGCAAGCTTGCTCGCCACTACAAGCCAGCGCCCACATAAAGTCAGGCGCAGCTACCAGCAGGTCTTACAGAACGTCGAGCAACTCGACGTCGAACACCAGAACGCTGTGCGGCGGGATGCTGCCAACGCCTTGAGCGCCGTAAGCCAGTTCGCTCGGCACGTACAGGCGCCATTTGCTGCCGGCATTCATCAATTGCAGGGCTTCGGTCCAACCGGCGATCACGCCGCCAACCGGAAATTCCGCAGGCTGGCCGCGCTCGTAGGAGCTGTCGAACACAGTGCCGTCGATCAGGGTGCCGTGGTAGTGAGTACGCACTTGGTCTTCACGGGTCGGCTTGGCGCCGTCACCGGCAGTCAGCACTTCGAATTGCAGGCCGGAAGCCAGGGTGGTGATGCCGTCGCGCTTGGCGTTTTCAGCCAGGAAAGCCAGGCCTTCACCTGCAGCCGCTTCTGCCTTGGCAGCCGCTTCGGCTTGCATGATTTCGCGGATCACCTTGAAGCTGGCGGCCATTTGTTCCTGGTCCACACGGCTTGGCTTACCGGCGAAGGCGTCGGTCAGGCCGGCCAGGATCGCGTCCAGGCTCACGCCCGGTGGCGGGTTGTCGCGCAGTTGGTCGCCCAGTTGACGGCCAATGCCGTAGCTGACGCGGGTTTCGTCGGTGGACAGATTAACTTCGGACATAACAGGCTCCGCTGTAGGGCGGCACGGAAATACCGGCAAGAACACCGAGTTTCCCTTGCCATCCTGAACTAAAGGGGCCCGCAGACTAGCACAGAACATTGCTCGTTGATGAGCCCCGCACCTCGCCGCGCTCTACCTATCTACAGCCGCGTCACATCCCCCTCCTCTCAAGCTGAGGATTCATTTCATCCTCATGGGGGCTGTGCCGATGAGCACAACGAACATCCAACCTGCTGCACCCTCGCTCCAGACACTCCAAGCCCATCTGCTGGAAATCGACCCTACCCTGCGTAGCCGTACCCAGCGTCCGGTCACATTGCCGCAAACGCTGCAGGATCTGGAAAAACTCAACACCACCCTCATGCATGCCAACGCGACGTTGTTCACCCAGTCCCACGCGCTGTATCAAGACTTGAATCAAGCCGATCTCACCTCAGAGGCTGGAAAAAAACGCCTCGCCGACCTCCCGGGCAAGCTCACACACCTAGAGGAAACCAGCACCCTCGAGGGCCAGAGCCGCAAGGCGTTCATGAGCGTGGCCGCCGGCAGCGCCGCACTGGAACAGGAGACCAGGCTCAACGTCAGCGACCACCTGCTGGACCCGTCGGATCAACGCATGGTCGAAGACTGCGCTCTGGGGCCAGAATTTCGTCCCGGCATGTACGCCCTGACATTCACCTACCAGGACAACACCGTCGAATTCGCAGGCGCCTTTGTACTTACCCGACAAGCCAGCCCCGTGGTGACCAGCCTGACGACCAGCGACAATACCGGCCCGGCCCTGCTCTTTACCCCGTCCCGTGGCTTGGAAGCATTTGCATCGTTGCGCGAACTGGATCACAGCCTGCTGACGATCCTGTCCACGCCGCCTGGGCATGCGGAATTTGTCCGGCACTTGCCCTTGCGTTACCAGGCACTGGATGTTGCCGGGATCTGGCCGTTGGAACTGCAACCCATCGAGCAACGGCCCCTGTTCGAACATGCCTGGAATGCCATCCTCGACAAGCGTCGCCAGGACGTCGAGCGCGCGCTCGAATTGACCCACGACGTAGACCAATTAATCGCCGCCCTGGACAAAGCACTGGCCGATGCAATGCCCGACCTGACGCTACGCCTGGACTTACGCGGGCAACGGCTGCTGGAACGGGACTTGTATAACAGCCTGCCAGACTGGTATCGAAACGCCACCATCGAACAACAATCGGCGTTGGTGCAACAACTACGTGTTTACAACCAGGCACGCCAGCGGTTTATCGATGGGGTTGGCCCAGCCGCGACCCCGCATTCATTGGCGCATTTTCAGTTGGTGGAGCAACTGGCCGATGAGTTGGATATCCACGACCTGGACCCTGACCAACTAATCGTCACCACCCGCCGCACAGTCCCCGATGTCGGTACTTACGAACAACGCCACAGCCTGACCGAACTGAGCCTGAGCGGCCTGCATACCGATGATGGGTTACCGGGCTCCGCCTTTATCAAACATACCCAGCTCACCTATGCGGGGGCAGCCTTGACGGCCGCGCACGCCGAGCTGACAACTGCCAGCCTGCTGACACTGCTGCAAGGCCTGCAACCGCGCCTGACCTTTGCCAACGCCCAGAAAGCCATGCAGACCAAACCGATCGTTCGTTTGGCCGCCCGCGACATGCTGGACCAACGCCTGGTGACCCTGGCCCTGATCGCCCGGCGCCAAGGTCACTTGAGCCCGACCGACCATGCCCTGTTCGTACAATTGCGTGAACAGCCCCAGCAGCACCTGCGTGCGCACACCGTTTCCCTCCATGGCGCCCAGCTCAAGGACTTGTGGCTGCTGCGCGACGAAGACGCCACCGGCACTACCAGGCGCCTGATCCTGTGCACGCCACAGGCGCCCCGCGCACAACAGTTTGTGGCATTCAACAGTGAGCGTGAATGCCAGACGCATATCCTCGGCTGGGCCGATGGCAACGCCCAGCCCATGGGCGACTATTTGATGGACCAGGTGCCGCTGCGCTTCCGGGCGAAAATGGCGGTATTTCTTCGCGCATTAAGTTTCAAGCCCGATGCCAACGAGCATCTCGAAATCACCTTCGGCACTTCCTGTAGCCATACCGAATGCCTGGACGCCATGGTGGTACACCTGCTCGACCGCCAGCTCGTGGACGATTATCAACATGGCACACCGCCGTGGTACCACGCGGCCTCGGCGGTGGACCGAACTCGCCTGGTTACCCTCAGCGATGACGCGGTCGGCGCGCTGAACACCTACAACTCACAGCCTGATTCTGAAGCGAGCTTCAGCCGTTTCGAAACCTTCCTGCACGACAACGCCAGGCTCAGCCTCAATACGCTGTTGGGCCGCCCAAAAAACGATGTAGACCCGGACAGCGTGTTTGCCTACGCCCCCAAGACCTTGCTCGGCCCCCCGCCGCTGCCGCTGTCCTACACCCAGCTGTACCGTGACGGCTATGAAGACGGCATCGGTTTCCTGAATGAGAAATTCTCTGCAAGTGCGACCTTTCGTGGGCCTCCCGGTGTCGATTTGACTGCGCTGACTGCGCAGAACGTTGCCCGTTCGGTAACCGGCGTATGGATCGGCCAGCGCTATACCGACGAGGTGCGCAAACGCCTGCAAGCGGTGGACAGCCCTGGCTACGTCGCTCGCCGGAACGCAGTCCTGAAAATTACCCAATTGCAGATGAAAAGCGCGGCCCTGGAGTCGCGGCTGCAAGGCCACATCGCCAGTCTCGACCTGGCGTGGCTGGAACGTGCCATCGATAGCCTGGGCGATACAGGGACCCCATCACGCAACACCTATCAGGTGCATCGCCTGTCCATTGATGGCGATTGGGTCGCAGGCTGCTACCTGTTCCGACATGCCAGCTATCCCGTGCTGCTCTATACCCCCAACGCCCCGGATGGCGTCGGCTTTCGTGAAGCCCGGCTGTTCAATTACCTGGTGAAAAAAGATAACGGCCTGCTGGCGTACTTCAACGAACGCGTACCGGTGCAATCCCAGACCCGCGTCAGCCAGTTCCTGCAAAGCGCCAAGAAGGGCCTGCCCGATGACATCAACCGCAGCACTCCCAGCCCAGCGCGTCACGACGCCATCGTACACGCGATGCCACTGACAGACCTGCGCCACGACCTCTACAACATGCGCCTGCAACGCAAGATCGACGATGTGCAGGCAACCACGGTCAACCGTACGCAAATGATCACCGGCATCGTGTGGACCTGCGTGGAATGGGTCACTGCCATTGCAACCATTCCCTTCCCGGCCTTGAGCCTGAGCCTGGGCGGGCTACTGGCATTCAAAGACGCCATGCTCGCCCTCAGCGCCTACTACCAGGGCGACAAGAATAGTGCCTTGCAGCATTACATCGGCTATCTGGCCAACCTCGGCGGCGCCCTGCTGTTTGACTTGCGCCCAGCGCTCACAGGCCCGTTCAACACGCTGTCGCCCGCACGCCCGATGATCAGGACGGGGCGCCACGCCGTGGACACGGCCAATCTCCAGCACCTGCAAAGCCGCGCCCCCGAGCCCATGAAACCGGTGATATTCGAAGGTCAGCCCCTCTGGACACCTCAAACCCCAGACGCTCTGGGCCGGCATTTGCTGTACCGACGCGACCCGGCGAGCGGACAAATGCTCTCCACTGGACGCCTGGTCAATCAGGAAGCCGAGGGGCGTTGGGTACGCTCAGGCATCGCCGGAGGTGGCCGCAAAAAATACCAACCTTTGGTCGAAGAAGCTGACAGCGCCTTGGCGATCTACGAGACACCCGCCGACCAGAGCAAAACTTTCAGGGCCCTGCTCGACCCGGGTTTCAAGGCACGGATCAGTCATGACTGGGAAGCCTCCACCGCACCAGTGGCTCAAACCATTGCCCATGAGCAGCTACGGCCGCTGCGCGCCAGCTATAACCGCCAGGTAGAAAAGCTCATCCAGGACGCCAACACTTTCTTCCAGGCGCCACCCGCGCTACCTGCCAGGGCGGCCATAACTCCGCTACCGGCACAGGCGCCCCCCGCGGAACTGCTTGAAACCTTGCTCGGCCAAAACAAGCGCCTGGTCATCGGGGCACCCAACACGTCCATCGCCAGCAAACAGTTGTTGATCGAAAACATGCAAGCCGTGGCCGACCTGGGGGTCAAGCGCCTGTACATCGAAAACATGCCAGCCGACCTGTTTCGCAACAAACTGGCGATTATCAACCGGCAAGCCGAAGGCAACATCGCACCAGCGCTGTTGCACATCGAAGACCATCTGGCACGGGTCGATCTGGCGATGGGCTACACCCGCTCTGCGCCCTTCACCTATCGCAACCTGATGCTGCGAGCGCATCAATGCAATATCGAGGTGGAGGGATTGGACGTGGCCAGCAGTTACCACATGGAGCATCTGCTGGCGCTGAGTGACGGCGAGCGTTTTATCCCTCGAAACAGCCGCGTCAGAAACTTCTATTCGCACAAGGTCATCGAGCGCAATGCTGCGAAGAACCCGGGTGAAGGCTGGATAGCCCTGGTGGACCAAGACCGACTGGGTACCTATGAGCAGATTCCCGGCCTGCCGGATCTGCAAAACACCTTGGCGTTGCGGGTTGAAGATGCAGCACCGGGTCAGCCGGTGGGCGTCGCGATCGACACCTTGCCGGCCGGGTTGTCTCGCGGGCACTACACACTTGCATTGTCGACGCCCCATCACATGCGTCTCAGGCCCGGGACGGCGCAAGCATCATCGACCGCTGTTGGCGCTACGCACTACAGCGAGTTCGATATACCAGAGGCCTTGCGCAATGATATCCGGCACCTGGACGCTTCCCACCGTGGCCTGGATACCCGCTATTCGATGCGAGACGAAAGCCCGCACAAAGCCGCATTCAATGAGTTCGTGCGTACTCGCCAACGACTATTGCAACGCGCCGAGACTTTTTTGGCCGGCTACACACCACCGCCGCGCCCGTCCCTGGCTCACTTTGCCGCAGCCACCAGCGAGCAGAATTTTATCGAGCGCGTCTATCAGCAAAAGCTCGGCCTGGTGATTGGCGAAGCCCACACGGCGTCATCGAGCAAGCAATTCTTGATCGAGCATATGAAGCTGTTAAAAAAGCAGGGCGTCCAAACGCTTTACTTCGAGCATTTGCTGACCGACCTGCATCAGCATGAGCTGGATATCTTCCACAAACGCTTGAAAATGCCGGAGGACCTCAAGGCCTATCTGAAACGGCAGGACGGGGGCCATATGCTCAACTACCAAGGGCCCCATACCTTCACGAATGTAATCAAGGCCGCCAACAAATACGGGATTCGGGTACGGGCGCTGGATTGTACGGCCAGCTACAACGTCAAGGGTGCACGGGGAGCCAGCCCACGCAATACGCTCTTCAGTTACTTCGCCAACGAAGTGATCAAGGCCGACCAAGCCGCCCATGGTCCGCATAAATGGGTGGCGCTCATGGGCAGCGCGCACACCGATATCAATGAGCGGGTACCCGGAATCGCCCAATTGCAAGACGCGGTCAGCCTGCATGTACGCGACGCCGCGGCGTCCTCGGCGCGCTTGTTGAAACCTGGAGGCTGGGTCGTCGATGAGTTCACCACGCTAGCCTTGTACAGCGACTTCACCTTGGAAATCGGCATCCCCGGCAGACCCTTCATACGCCCGCCCGCCCCTCCCAGCCGCGCAAGTCTGCGCACCAAGGGGCAATTTCTGATCGAGCACCCGTCCGCCAATGAAACCAACCTGGTGCACCATTCCAATACGGGCGACATCGTCGTCACACCGATTCAGATCGACGATAAAGGCCAGTTTTTCATTGATCGATGGCCACAGCTTCGAGACCAGCGCTTTCTGCTGCAATCCCAATTGATAGAAGCGCTCAAATTCCAGATCCACCTGACACCTGTGCCCTAATCACCCCGTGCACGCTGTCCGGCCCGCACAGCGGGTCGGGTTTTGTTACAAAGAACCGGACAAAAGGCATTTCAGATTCAGTCTCCGCCGCCGATATGGCCCTGTACACCTCGGCTGGCTCAAACAACAACACCGCCCAGCATTCAGATTTAACTTTCGCGGAGCTTTCGATGAACAGCTGGTTCGGTAACATCAGCGTCAACCTCAAACTCGGCCTGGGCTTCGGCCTGGTGCTGGTTCTCACCTCGATCCTGGCCCTCACCGGCTGGACCAGCCTGAGCGGCCTGATCGACCGCAGCAACTGGATGAGCGACATTACCCAGCTCAATTCTGCCCTGACCAAACTGCGTGTAGCACGCCTGCAATACATGCTGGCCAACGGCGACGAAACCACGGCGCAGAACGTACAGACCAACCTTGATGCCTTCATTGCTCAACAGCAAAAACTGCTGACCACCTTCAAGAGCCCGGAAAACCTCAAGCTGCTCAATGAGCAAAAGGCAATCATTACGGCCTACCAGCAGTCCTTGAACAAAATGCGTGAGGCCTACCGTAATGGCAACACAGCGCGACAAGCCATGGGTGACAAGGCCGACATCGCCAACGCCCAGATCAGCACGTTGGAAGCCGGCGTCAAACAGCAGTCTGACAGCTCGGAGCACCTGGCCCAGTTCCAGGCGGTGGCCGATGCCAAGATGCAGTTCCAGCTGTCTCGCTATGAAGTGCGTGGGTACACCGGTAACGTCAACCCGGATACCGAAGCCCGCGCCGCCGCACAGATCGAAAAAACCATCAACGGCTTGAAAGACCTCAGCGCCGTATTCGGCGCCAGCCAGCAGAGCGCACTGACGTCGCTGGAAACCGCCCTGGGTGCCTATCGCACCGCCGTGCAGAATTACAAGGCGGCCAACGCCGATATCGTCACCGCCCGTGCCGAGATGACGAAACAAGGCAACGATATTGTCAGCATCAGCGAACAGCTCTACGACATTCAGCTTGACCGTCGCGATGCCGAAAGCGCCCAGGCCCGCAGCCTGCAATTGATCAGCACGTTGCTGGCCCTGCTGGTGGGCATCATCGCCGCGCTGGTCATCACCCGCCAGATCACCCGTCCACTGCAAGAAACCCTGGCCGTGGTGGAGCGCATTGCTTCCGGCGACTTGAGCCACAACATCCAGGTCACCCGTCGCGATGAACTGGGCGTGTTGCAACAAGGCATCCAGCGCATGGGCACCACCTTGCGTGAGTTGATCAGCGGTATTCGCGACGGCGTGACCCAGATCGCCAGCGCCGCTGAAGAACTGTCAGCCGTGACCGAGCAGACCAGTGCCGGTGTGAACAGCCAGAAGATCGAGACCGATCAGGTTGCCACGGCCATGCACGAAATGACTGCCACCGTGCAGGAAGTCGCACGCAACGCCGAGCAGGCCTCCCAAGCCGCTTCCGACGCCGACGGCCAGGCCCGTGAAGGCGACAAAGTGGTCGCTGAAGCCATCGCCCAGATCGAGCGCCTGGCCGCCGAAGTGGCACGTTCCACCGACGCCATGTCGCACCTGCAACAAGAGAGCAACAAGATCGGCAGCGTGATGGATGTGATCAAGGCCGTGGCCGAACAAACCAACCTGCTGGCGCTCAACGCCGCGATTGAAGCCGCGCGTGCCGGTGAAGCCGGCCGGGGGTTTGCCGTGGTCGCGGACGAAGTGCGCGGCCTGGCGCAACGCACGCAAAAGTCCACCGAGGAAATCGAAGGCCTGGTAGCCGGTTTGCAGAACGGCACCCAGCAAGTGGCCACGGTGATGAACAACAGCCGCAGCCTCACCGACAGCAGCGTCGACCTCACGCGCAAGGCCGGTCTGTCCCTGGAGAACATCACCCGTACGGTGTCGAATATCCAGTCGATGAACCAACAGATTGCAGCAGCGGCCGAACAGCAGAGTGCCGTGGCGGAAGAGATCAGCCGCAGCATTGTGAATGTGCGCGATGTGTCGGAGCAGACCGCAACGGCGAGTGACGAGACGGCCAAGTCGAGTGTGGAGCTGGCGCGCTTGGGCAGCCAGTTGCAGCAGATGGTCAGTCATTTCCGGGTGTAGGACCTGGAAATCACTGTGGCGAGGGAGCTTGCTCCCGCTGGGCTGCATAGCGGCCCCAGTATTTCTGGGAGAGCTTCGCTCTCCAGCGGGAGCAAGCTCCCTCGCCACAGGCAAACTTAGACATACTCGGCCCTCCGTGAGTTGGGCCTTACCTCCAGCGCACTTACCGGAACACGTGGGCCTTCGGAAGCAGGTCATCGCTTCCAGTGAGGCGGCCGGGCTTTGGTTCCTCCCGCATAAATCCGGCACGGATTACTAGCCCGTGGCGTTCGGTCCATAATTCCGCGCGCATACCCAGCCACCTGCAAAACGACATACTTGGAACGGGGGCGATACTAACCAACATCCTGAGCGAAGGTGTGACAGAGGACGAAAAACACGTGGTTTAGACCGACTGATTTATTGCAATTTTTTGCCGTGATTTTGCAGCAGGGAATGGCAAAGGCAGCTAAATAGATCCGGCCGTGCTCTAACCTTGCGAAAAACGATAACCGGCATTAGTATCTCGTCACAGGTCATCGCTTCCAGTGAGATAGCAACCCCAGCCACTAACTGGGCTTGCAATAAAAAACCGCCCTACTAAGGCGGTTTTTTATTGCCTGCGATTTACCCCTCAGCCCTCCTCAACAAACACCACCCGATTCCCAAACGGGTCCTTGATGCTCATCTCCCGCGAGCCCCAAGGCGTGTCCTCAACCCCAGGCTTGGCATACCGGTAATCCTTGGCCAACAACTGCTGCTGATACGCCTCCACCCCTTGCGCCTGAATCCGTATCGCCGCACCCGGCGACGCATCGCCGTGATGCTCGGACAAATGCAGCACGCACTCGCCCAACGACACCTGCACATACAACGGGAAATTCGCCTCGAAACGATGCTGCCAATCCACCGTGAACCCCAGGAAATCGACATAGAATTCCAACGCTTTGGCCTCGTCGAAAATCCGCAGGATGGGGATAACTTTTCCTAAGTGCATGGCAACCGCTCCGTTGTTGAGAGCGCCCACTATAGGGACGAAAAACCCCGACGCAAATCCCCGCTGCGCGCCAGGAAGCGGCCCGGTCGCTGACCGTTCGCCTGGCCTTCGCTGTAACTCAACACGCCGTTGACCCAAACACCGTCGATGCCTTCCGCCGCTCGCTGGGGCTCCTTGAAGTCCGCTACATCGCGCACGCGCAAAGGATCGAACAGCACCAGGTCAGCCCAATGCCCTTCGCGAATTTCGCCACGCTCGGCCAGCCCGAATCGCGCCGCCGACAACCCGGTCATCTTGTGCACAGCGGTATGCAGAGGAAACAACCCCACGTCCCGGCTAAAATGCCCCAACACCCGTGGAAACGCGCCCCACAAGCGTGGATGGGGAAACGGGTCTTCCGGCAACCCATCCGACCCCACCATCGACAGCGGATGCGCGAGGATGCGTCGCACATCGGCCTCATCCATGCCGTAGTACACCGCCCCCGCCGGTTGCAGGCGGCGTGCAGCATCCATCAGCGAAACGTTCCACTCGGCGGCAATGTCCTGCAAGTCGCGCCCACCCTGTTCCGGGTGCGGCGTCGACCAGGTGATGGTGATACGAAACGCGTCAGTCACCTGCTTGAGATCCAATGTCGAAGAACTCGCCGCATAGGGGTAACAATCACACCCCACCGGATGGTTTTTCGCCGCCGCCTCCAACGAAGCCAATAGCTGCGGACTACGCCCCCAGTTCCCCGCACCGGCACACTTGAGGTGGGAAATGATCACCGGCGCCTGGGCATGCCGACCAATCAGGAATGCCTCGTCCATCGCTTCCAGCACCGGTTCGAACTCACTGCGCAGATGGGTGGTGTACACCGCACCGAACGCGGTGAGTTCCTCACTGAGTTGCAGCACCTCATCGGTCTCGGCATTGAACGCACTGGCGTAGGCCAGGCCTGTGGATAACCCGAGGGCGCCGTCTTCAAGACTCTCTTGCAGTTGCCTGCGCATGGCGGCGATTTCATCCGGCGTTGCAGTGCGGTGCAGGTCGTCCATATGGTTGCTGCGCAGTGCCGTGTGACCGATCAATGCGGCAACGTTGACCGCTGGGTGAGCGCTTTCCACCGCCGAGCGATAATCCGCGAACCGTGGATAAGTGAATGCCGCACGCGAGCCCAGCAGGTTCATCGGGTCTGGTGGATCGCTGCGCAAACTCACCGGCGATGCGCTGATGCCGCAATTGCCCACAATCACTGTGGTCACGCCCTGGCTGAGCTTGGGCAGCATCTGCGGCTGACGAATCACCACCGTGTCATCGTGGGTGTGCACGTCGATAAACCCAGGTGCCAGCACCCGACCGGTGGCGTCGATTTCATGCTCGGCCGTGGCCGTCGACAAATCACCGATTGTCTCGATGCGCCCCGCACGCAACCCCACATCGGCGACATAGCCGGGTGTGTTGCTGCCATCAATGATCAGCGCGTGGCGAATCAGCGTGTCGTACTTCATCTCAGTCTCCAAGCGGCAGGCTGTCGGGGCCGCCGCGATAATCGTCCAGGGCCAGCTTGATGCGGCGCAGGCGTTCCTGGTTGTCGTCCGGCATGGCCAGCGCCAACTCAGTGGCAAGCAGGTCGATGGCCAGCAGCATGCCGTAGCGCGCCGCGGTGGGTTTATAGATAAAACTGGTTTCGGCCGGTTGCAGCGGCAGCACCACGTCGGCCAACTGCGCCAACGGGGAGTCGGCCAGGGTGATGGCGATGACGCGCGCGTCGTAGTTGTGCGCCAGCGTGACAACGTCGAGCAGTTCGGGCGTGCGGCCGGTGAGGGAGCAAACAATCAGCGCATGCTCCGCGCCCAATGTGGCCGCCGTGACCCGCATCATCACCGGGTCATGGCTGGCGGCAATCGGATAGCCCAGGCGCACCAGACGCACCTGCAATTCATCGCTGCACAGGCTCGACGGTCCGCCCATGCCGAACGCATGGATCATCCGCGCCTTGGCCAGCAGGCTGACCGCATCGGCAAAACTCGCCTGGTTGAACCCGGACAAATGCTGGCGCAGGGTCGCTTCGATATCGCCCAGAATCTGCCGGTGAAAGGCCGATTGTTCCGGCAGTCCGGCAGGGTCCAGAAAACGGCTGCCGACGCCACTGGCCTGCGCCAATTGCAGGCGCAGATCACGTAAATCGCGGCAGCCAACACTGCGCGCAAAGCGCGACAGCGTGGCCGTACTCACTTCGGCCCGTTGGGACAATTCCTCCAGGCTGGCCGACGCGGCAAAGCCCACGTCATCCAGCATCAGTTTGGCGATACGCCCTTCGCCGGCACTGAACGAGTCCTGGCGGGCGCGGATCTGGTAGAGGATGTCCATGGGTTCTCCGTATTACAAAAGGCAGGACAGACCGTACGTCAGAGCGAAGGCGACCACAGAAATCAACGTCTCCAACACGGTCCAGGTCTTGAAGGTCTGGATCACCGTCATATTGAAGTATTCCTTGATCAGCCAGAAGCCGCCGTCATTGACGTGGGAAAAGATCACCGAGCCAGCCCCAGTCGCCAGCACCAGCAGTTCGGGGTGTGGATAACCCAGGCCCAATGCAACGGGCGCGACCACGCCGGACGCGGTGGTCATCGCCACCGTCGCCGAACCGGTGGCGATACGCATCAACGCCGCAAACAACCAGCCCATCACCAGCGGCGACAAGTGGAACGCATGGGCCAGGCCGAGGATTTCGTTGGTGACGCCCGCATCCACGAGGATACGATTCAAGCCGCCGCCTGCGCCCACCAGCAAGGTGATGCTCGCGGTCGGCGCCAGGCATTCATTGGTGAACTTGAGAATCGACTCGCGGTTGAAGCCCTGGGCCAGGCCCAAGGTCCAGAAGCTGACCAGGGTTGCTACCAACAGCGCGATCACCGAGTTGCCGATAAACAGCAAGAATTGGTTGAACGCCGTGCCCGGTGTGGACAGCAGGTTGGCCCAACCGCCGATCATCATCAGCACCACCGGCAACAGGATGGTGCCCATGGTCAGGGTAAAACTCGGCAAACGGGTGCGTGGCTCGCGGTCGATAAACTGGCGTTCCAGCGGGTTCTCCGCCGGCAAGTGGATACGCGGCACGATGTATTTGGCGTAGACGGGACCGGCGATGATTGCCGTAGGAATACCGATCAAAATCGCATACAGCACGGTCTGCCCCACCGACGCGTTATACGCCAGCACCGCCATCATCGCCGCCGGGTGCGGCGGCACCAGCGCATGCACCACCGACAGGCCGGCGACCATCGGCAAGCCGACCATCAGGATCGACACTCCCACACGGCGCGCCACGGTAAAGGCGATGGGCACCAGCAACACAAACCCCACCTCGAAAAACAACGGCAGCCCCACCAGGAACGCGATGCACACCATCGCCCAGTGCGCGTTGCGCTCGCCAAACCGGTTGATCAGCGTGCGCGCCACCTGCTCGGCGCCGCCGGATTCGGCCATCATCTTGCCGAGCATGGTGCCCAGCGCAACGACCAGGGCGATATGCCCCAGGGTCTTGCCGACGCCCGCCTCGTACGAGCCCATGATGGTGTCCGCCGGCATCCCGGCCATCAGCGCCAGGCCAATGGACACCAGGGTGATGACGATAAAGGGGTTGAGTCGATAACGTGCAATCAGCACGATCAAAGCGATGATGGCGATGGCAGCGTATGCCAATAGCCCGAAGCCCGGTGATGCGGCCATGCGGTACTCCTCGGAAAGGGTCACGTCGAATTAGTTGTGAAACTCATAAATCATTACCGAGCAGTCTTTTCAAATTTTATGAAAGTAATTTTCGCCCACGGATAAGCGCTGTCGCACTGGGATATGCCCGACAGCGGTCGATGAAAATTCAGGGGGTGTTCTTACATGAGGATCAGACGATGCCGGAACCACAAGCGGCGCCATCGAGTCTTAGACTGCACATCCACTCACGCCCAGGAAAACCGAGCATGATTCGCACTTCTCTTGTTGCCAGCGCCCTGTTGCTTGCCCTGTGCGGCAGCGCGTCGGCCGCCGATAACCCGGCGTTGAAAAAATGCATGGACACCGCCAACACCACCGCCGACATGGTCGGTTGCAACGTCAAGGAAACCAAGGTGCAGGACAAGCGCCTGAACGCCGCCTACAAGACCGCCCTCGCCGCCCAGCAAGGTGCGCGCAAGCAACAACTGCAAGACGTGCAGCGCCTGTGGATAAAGTACCGCGACGCCAATTGCGCATTTGCCGGCAGTGCCACCGGCGGCACCCTCGACCAGGTCAACGGTTCCGGCTGCGTGCTGGACATGACCCAGACCCGCGCCCAGGAGCTGGAAAACCTGGTCGGGCCGTAATGACTTCCTGTGGCGAGGGAGCTTGCTCCCGCTGGGCTGCGTAGCGGCCGCAAAAATCTTGGGCGCGCTACGCACGCCAGCGGGCGCAAGCTCCCTCGCCAGAAAGTTCCACAATCAGTCGTGATGTACCTTGGCGCGCTTGAGTAGCTTCTTGCAGCGCTCCGACAAATGCAGCACCCGCAGGTGCTTGCCAGCCTTGGTATAGCGTTCGCGCAGGGTCATCAGCGCGGCAATAGCCGAATAGTCGACAAAGCTCAGGTGGCGGCAATCCAGCGTCACCTGGGCCGGGTCGTTGGCCGGATCGAACTGGTTCAGAAACGGCGTGGTCGAGGCAAAGAACAACGTTCCGTGCAGGCGATACAGCTTGCTGCCATCAGCTTCCAGATGTTCATCGGCATACAGCTCACGCGCCTGTTGCCAGGCGAAGTTCAGCGCCGCAATCACAATCCCGCACAGCACGGCGGTGGCCAGGTCGGTGAACACCGTGATCACCGTCACCGCGATAATCACCAGCACATCGTTGAACGGCACCTTGTTGATCACCCGCAAGGAGGCCCAGGCGAAGGTCTGCTGGGACACCACGAACATCACCCCCACCAGCGCCGCCAGCGGAATGCGCTCGATAAACGGCGACAAAAACAGGATGAACAACAGGATCATCACCCCGGCAAACACCCCGGAAAAACGCCCGCGCCCGCCGGAACTGAGATTGATCACGGTCTGCCCGATCATCGCGCAACCGCCCATGCCACCGAATACCCCCGAGACCATGTTCGCCGCGCCCAAGGCCACGCTTTCGCGGTCGGGATAGCCACGGGTCTCGGTGATTTCGTCGGTGAGGTTCAAGGTGAGCAGGGTTTCCAGCAGGCCGACCATGGCCATCAGGAACGCGTAGGGCGCGATGATGCCGAGGGTCTCCAGGGTCCACGGGATCTGCGGCAGGGCAAAGGTCGGCAGGCCGCCGGCGATGTGGGCCATGTCGCCCAAGGTACGGGTCGGCAGGCCGAGCAGGTACACCGCCAGGCCTACGCCGAGAATAGCCACCAAGGCTGGCGGCACCGCACGGGTAATGCGCGGCAGCAGGTAGACAATGGCCATGGTCACCAGTACCAGGCCGACCATCACGTACAGCGGCGTGCCGCTGAGCCAATGTTCACCGCTCTTGAAATGCTCCAGCTGTGCCAATGCAATGATGATCGCCAGGCCGTTGACGAACCCGAGCATCACCGGGTGCGGCACCATGCGCACCAGCTTGCCCAGACGCAACAGGCCGAAGGCGATCATGATCAACCCGCCCAGCAGCACCGTGGCCAGCAGGTATTCGACGCCGTGTTGCACCACCAAGGCGACGATCACCACCGCCATCGACCCCGCCGCACCGGAGACCATCCCCGGTCGGCCGCCAAACAACGCGGTGAGGGTACAGATGATAAAGGCGCCGTAGAGCCCCATCAGCGGGTTGAGGTGGGCCACCAGGGCAAAGGCGATGCATTCGGGCAGCAGCGCAAACGACGTGGTGAGGCCGGCCAGGGCATCGGCGCGCAGACGGGTGAGGTTCATGAGGTACCAGGGTAATGCGGGGGATAAGGCGGGGGATGGTACGGAATTGAGGGGGTTGGGGCTAGTCTCGAAGACCGGGTCGCCTTCATCGGGGGCAAGCCCCCTCCCACATTTAACTGCATTCACATCTCTAGACTTGTGAACACTGTCAGTGTGGGAGGGGGCTTGCCCCCGATGCAGCCACCTCGGTCTCAAGCCACACCTAACAGGCATACCGCACAAGCTTGGCCTGGATAAAGTCCAGGAAACACTGGATACGCAACGCCAACTGCGAGTTGCGGTAGAACACCGCATGGATCGGCTGGCGATAACCGCTGTTGAACCCTTCCAACACCGGCACCAGGCGGCCGGCGTCGATATCGTCGATGGTCATGAAGTTCGACAGGCAGCATATGCCCTGCCCCTCCAACGCCAACTGGCGCACGGTTTCACCGCTGGACGCGGCAATGCTCGGCTGGATCAGCCAGCGGTCACCTTCCACATGGCGCAGCGGCCAGTGGTTGAGGGTTTCGGTCTGGGAGAAGCCGAGCAAGGTGTGCCCTGCCAACTCGGCCACCGTGGTCGGTGCGCCGAACTGTTTGAGGTAAGCGGGGCTGGCGAGGATATGCAACGGCGTGCACCCCAGGGACCGCGCATGCAAGGTGGAATCGGCCAGCGCACCGATGCGAATCGCGATATCGGTGCTCTGCTCCAACAGGTCGATGATCAGGTCATCACTGTTCAGCTCCAACTGGATGTCCGGGTACAGGCTGCGAAACTCGGCGATGTACGGCACGATCCCATGCAGCATAAAGGGCACTGCCGCATTGATCCGCAGCCGCCCGGCCGGGTTCTTGTGACGGGACGACAAGCGCTCTTCCAGCTCGTCCATCTGCGCCAGGATCACCTTGGCCTGCTCGAAGAAGTACTTGCCCTCTTCAGTCAGGTCCATGCGCCGCGTGGTGCGGTTGATCAACGTGGTGTCGAGCTTGGCTTCCAGTCGCGACAAGGTGCGGCTGACCGCCGAGGGTGTCTGCCCGACCTGCTCCGCCGCGGCGGAAATCGAGCCGCACTCAATCACGCTGACGAAGATTTGCAGCTCATCGGATCGGGCTTTCACAGGGTGTCCTCGTTATTGGTTTGCAGCAGCTTACACCGAGAGGTTGAACACCTGCGCCAGATGCTGTTCGTAGCGCGCCACGTCGGCTTCGATGGCCGGGCGTTTCATCACGTCCACACACAGGAACGTCGGCAGGCCGGTCATGCCCAGGAACTGGTTGGCCTTGTGAAACGGGAAGTACACCGCGTCCACGCCCTTGGCTTCGAAAAAGTCAGTCGGGTCGTCGAACGCTTGCTGCGGCGCGTTCCAGGTCAGCGACAACATGTACTGCTTACCCTGGATCAGGCCGCCGCTGCCGTATTTCTGCGAGGCATCGGAGCGGGTGCGGCCATCGCTGCCGTACAGGCTGCCGTGGCCTTCGGTGAAGACTTCGTCGATGTATTTCTTGACGATCCAGGGTGCGCCCATCCACCAGCCCGGCATCTGGTAGATGATCACGTCGGCCCAGAGGAACTTGGCGACTTCTTCGGCCACGTCGTAGCCGGCGTCGATATGGGTGACCCTGACGTCGATACCGCCACGGTCCAGCACGGCCACGGCGGCATCATGCAGGGTGTTGTTGTAACGGCCATCGGAGTGGGCGAACTGTTTGCCGCCGTTGAGCAGGAGTACTTTTTTCATGGGAGGTATCCAAGAGGTTGAAATCGATGAGTGCAGACTATCGATCTTGGCCTCTGGGAATAACCGGCAGCGCCGCAAAATACCTTTGATCAAAAATCACGAATACAACGCTATTGTTACCCGCTGATCAGTAGATGACCGCCCAGCAAGGCCATGCCGATAAAAAACACGCGCTTGAACAACACCGCGCTGATGCGCTGACGCACCACTTGGCCCAGCCACATGCCCAGCAGCGCAGGCACCAACGCCACCAGCGACGCATTGACCTCGCCGCCGCCCAAGGTGCCGCGCCACGCAAGCCCGGCGGCCAGCGCCAGGGTCGACACGGTGAACGACAACCCCAGCGCCTGCACCAGTTGATCGCGATTCAAACCCAGGGCTTGCAGGTACGGCACCGCGGGAATCACGAACACGCCGGTGGCCGAGGTGATCACCCCGGTGATCAGCCCACACAGCGGGCCGAGCCAGCGTTCATTTGCGGGCTTCACCTTGAACGTAGGCAGGAACAATCCGCTCAGCGCGTACACCAGCAACGCGCCACCCAATGCATGCGTTACCCAACCGCCACTGTCCATGCCCAGCCATAACGTGCCGAGGCCGGTGCCAAGGAAAATCAACAGCAGCATCGGCCACAGGCGTTTGATCAGTGCATGCAGATGGCCGCCGAATGCCAGTTGCCACAGGTTGGTGACGGTCGACGGAATGATCAGCAACGCCGCAGCCTGCACCGGCAACATAGCCAGGCCGAGCAAGCCCATGGCAACGGTGGGCAGGCCCAGGCCGATCACGCCCTTGACGGTGCCGGCCAGCAGGAAGGTGCCGAACACCAGCAGAGTCAGGGCTGGGCCGATGTCTTGGTAGAACGCGAGGAAGGTATTCATGGGGGGATTGTGGAGGGTTGGGATGAGGTTGGAAATTCGCCATATACTGAGGCAGCCTCTTGTTTTGTGTGAGGCTGAGGCCGCCATCGGGGGCAAGCCCCCTCCCACATTTGACTGCATTCACCTTTCTAGATGTGTGAATACAGTCAGTGTGGGAGGGGGCTTGCCCCCGATGAGGCCAGCCCAGCCACCCGAGAACCCCAACCATGCACTTTGACCTGACCGACCTGCGCCTCTACCTGCACATCCTCGACACCGGCAATATCACCGCCGGCGCCGCCCGCAGCCATTTATCCCTGGCCGCCGCGAGCGCGCGCATCCGCGCGATGGAGGCTTCGTTGGGTATCGAGTTTCTGGAGCGCAACCGTAGAGGCGTCACCCCCACACCCGCCGGCAAAGCCCTGGCCCGCCACGCACGCTTGTTGCTGCAACAGGCCGAACATCTGCAGCAGGACCTCGCGGAATACGCCAACGGCATCAAAGGCCAGGTGCGCTTGCTGTGCAACACCACCGCCCTCAGCGAATACCTGCCGGAACTGTTGGCGGACTTTCTATGCGAGCATCCCAACCTCGATATCGACCTGCAGGAGCTGCCGAGCCTGCGTATCACCCAGGCCTTGCGCCAGGGCACGGCAGATCTTGGGATCATTTCCGACGCGGTGGACACCCACGGCCTGCAGACCCTGCCCTTTCGCGATGACCCGCTGGTGCTGATCGCGCCGCTGGATCATCCGTTCACCGAGGGGAGTTTTGTCGATAGCCTGCAACACGACTTTGTCGGCCTCGCCCCGCACAGCGCATTGACGGTTTACCTCGAAGAACAGGCGCTGCACGCTGGCTTTCGCTTGCAGACGCGCATCCGTGCCGAGGGTTTTGACGGGGTGATTCGCATGGTCGCCCGTGGCGCCGGCCTGGGTATCGTGCCCCAGGCCGCACTGGAGCGCTGGCCACTGGAACGCCGCTTCAAGGCCCACCGCCTGCAAGAAGAGTGGGCCTGCCGGACACTGCTGCTAAGTGCGCGCTCGTTCGAACAGCTGCCCGGCTATGCCAAGGCCTTGTTCGACACCTTGGCCCTGCCCTTGCGGAAGAACGCGTAATACACCGCCGACAGAATCAGCAGGAACGGCACACCAAATACCAACGTCATCTTGAACGCCTCGGTGAAATAGGTGGTGATCATCACCGCCCCCATCAGCACCAGCCCCAACAGCGTGCTGTAGGGAAACAGCCGCAGCTGGAACGACAATTTCGGCCCGCCGTGGCGCTTGCGGTAGCGCCGGAAGAACAGGTGGGTGAGGAAAATCATGAACCAGGTGAAGATCGCGCCAAACATCGAGATCGCCATCATCAGGGTGAACGAGCTTTCCGGGTACACCACGTTCAGCAACGTCGCCAGCGCAATGCCTGAGCTGGACAGCAACAGCGCGTTCAGTGGAATGCCACTCTTGCTCAGGGCGCCCATGGACCTGGGCGCAAAGCCGGCGCGGGACAGGCTGAACATCATGCGAGTCGTGATGTAGAGCTGGCTGTTCATGGCCGAGAGCGCCGCGATCAGAATCACGAAGTTCATCACCCCCGTGGCGCCGGGAATGCCGATGGTCTGCATCACCGTGACAAACGGGCTCTGGGTTTGCCCGGCCTGGTTCCACGGCACGATGGCCAGCATCAGCGCCAGGGTCAACAGGTAAAACACCACTAGGCGCACGATGGTCGCGCGGAAGGCTTTCTTCACCGCCTGTTCGGGGTCAGCGGCTTCACCGGCAGCCACGGCGATCATTTCCACACTCAGATAGCTGAAGATCGACACGATCACCGCCATCCACATGCCGCTCAGGCCATGGGGGAAAAAGCCGTCGTGGGCAGTGTAGTTTTGCACGCCGTACTCCGGGTTACCGGAGCCGAACACCACGTACACAGCGAGGATGATGAAGCCGACAATCGCGCTGATCTTGATCGTGGAAAACCAGTATTCGAAGTTGCCGAAGGTCTTCACGCTGATCGCATTCAGCAAGATCAGCACACTGGAAAACGACACGATCCATACCCATTCCGGCACGTTGGCGAACCAGTACTTCATGTACATCGCCACCGCCGTGACCTCGGCGCCCACCGCCAGCACAATCGCCGCCCAGTAGGCATAGCGCACCAGGAACCCGGCCAGCGGGCTGATGTAGAACTCGGCGTACGCACCAAAGGAGCCCGAGGTGGAATGAGCCACCGTCATCTCCGCCAGGCAGCCCATCAATAGCAAGGTGATCAACGCGCCGATGGCGTAGCTCACCAAGACACTGGGCCCGGCATAACCGATGGCGTAGGCACTGCCCATGAACAGCCCGGTGCCAATGGCGCCGCCGATGGCGATCATGCTCATCTGGCCGGAAGTGAGCTGGCGCCGCAGGCCCAGTTCGCGGTGGGTGATCTCTGCAAAGCCGTTGTCTGGCGTGGTCACGTGGTGTGCCCCTTTATTATTGTGATTGCACAGGTGGTCAGTAGGTGCCTCAGGTCACGCTGTTGCGCACCTTGTATTGCGGCTGGTCCCAGGTGTGGTTGTCGAGGATTTCGCCAAGGATCTCCACGGCGTCGAATACCTCGGTAAAGCTGGTGTATAGCGGGGTAAATCCGAAGCGCATGATGTGCGGCTCGCGGTAATCACCGATCACACCACGGGCGATCAAGGCCTGGATCACCGCGTAGCCCTCGGGGTGTTCGAAGCTCACATGGCTACCGCGCCTGGCGTGCTCACGTGGGGTGATCAACGTCACGTCGTGGGCGGCGCAACGGGCTTCGACCAATGCGATAAACAGGTCGGTCAACGCCAGGGACTTGCTGCGCAAACTCGCCATATCAGTCTGGGCAAAAATCTCCAGGCCACATTCAACCATGGCCAGTGAAGTGATCGGCTGCGTGCCGCACAAGTAGCGAGCGATGCCGGCACTCGGCGCGTAGGTCGATTCCATCGCAAACTGCCGGGTGTGCCCGAACCAGCCTGACAACGGCTGACGCACCACATCCACCAACGCTGGGTTGACCCACACAAACGCCTGGGAGCCCGGGCCGCCGTTGAGGTATTTGTAGGTGCAGCCAATCGCGTAGTCGACACCGGCCTGATGCAGGTCGATGGGGACCGCGCCCGCCGAGTGCGCCAAGTCCCAGATGCTCAGCGCACCGAACTCATGGCTCAAGGCGGTCAACGCCTGCATGTCGTGCAGGTAGCCGGTCTTGTAGTTGACGTGGGTGAGCATCACCACCGCCACGTCCTGGTCGATGGCCTGGGGCAGTTCGTCGGGGCTGTTCACCAGGCGCAGGGAATAGCCCTGTTGCAGCAGTTCGGCCAGGCCTTCGGCGATGTACAGGTCGGTGGGAAAGTTGCTCGCTTCGCTGACGATCACCTTGCGATTCGGCTGACGTTGGCGCTGCACGGTCAACGCGGCGCTGAGGGCCTTGAACAGGTTGATCGAGGTGGTATCGGTGATCACCACTTCGCCGTCGCGCGCACCGATCAGCGGGGCCAGGCGATTGCCCAGGCGTTGGGACAGGTCCGCCCAGCCGGCGCTGTTCCAACTGCGGATCAAACCGTCGCCCCACTCCTCGGCAATCACCGCCTGTGCCCGCGCCAACGCCGCTACCGGGCGTGCGCCGAGGGAATTGCCGTCGAGGTAGATCACGCCCTCCGGCAAGGCGAACTGACTGCGCAAGGGCGCCAGCGGGTCCTGAGCGTCGAGGGCTTGGCAATGGCTTCGAGTGGTCATGGGTTGTCCTGGTTTTTATAAGTAGGAATGGACCAAATAATGAACGAAATTTTAGAGAATTTTCGTGCAAAGTGGTGGGTAACAGGCTAATTAAGCTGTAGGAAATTCGAATTTAACCCCCAAACACGCGGATTTATTCTAACCATGATTCTCGACGCCACCGACCTGCGCCTCCTGCATTTCCTGCAACAGGATGGCCGCATCAGCAACCAGGAACTGGCGGAGAAAGTCGCGCTGTCGCCGTCCGCCTGCCTGCGCCGCCTGCGCCTGCTGGAGAGCGAGGGCATCATCAGCGGCTACCGCGCCGTACTGAATGCCGAGCAATTGGGGATCGAGCTGGAGGCCATCGTCCACCTGTCCTTGCGCCAGGACGTGGAGGATTGGCACGAGACGTTCATCAAGAAGGTGCAGGGCTGGCCAGAAGTGGCCAGCGCCTACGTGATCACCGGCGCCAGCAACTATGTGCTGCGGGTGCAGGCGCGCAACCTCAAGCACTTTTCGGACTTTATCGTGAACCACCTGAACCGCACGGCGGGGGTGATGGATATCCGTTCGGAGATTGTGCTGCAAAAGATCAAGGATCGGGATGAGGTGCTGGATCTGGTCGTACGCAAATAGAAATAGCATCACCGGTCAAATGTGGGAGGGGGCTTGCCCCCTCCCACATTGTTTGACCGTGTTTTAATCTTCCAGGGCGCGCACGCGCTGCATGCGCTTTTGCTCTACCGGCGCATCTGCCACCTGCAACTCAAAGTCAAAATCAATCTGTGCAAAACGCCCTTCCACGCCAAACTCGCGGGCCAACTGCGGATCTTCACTGAAGCGAATCTCGGCAATCAATTCATCCCGCGTCGCATAGGCAAAATCATCATGCAGGTACGGGTCATCCGACAGGTTGATCTGCGTGGTCAGGTGCCGATGCCCTGGCGCCGAAATGAAGAAATGGATATGCGCCGGCCGCTGCCCGTGGCGCCCCAATTGATCGAGCAGTTGCTGGGTCGGCCCGGTCGGCGGGCAGCCGTAGCCCGACGGTACGATGCTACGGAAACGGTAGTTGCCCTGAGCATCGGTCTCGATGCGTCGGCGCAGGTTGAACTCGGACTGCGTCGGGTCGAACCACGAATAGGTGCCACCGGTATTGGCCTGCCACACGTCCACAATCGCCCCCGCCAGCGGCTTGCCCTCGGTGTCACGCACCTGCCCGCGCATGAACAGCGGCACCGCGTCATCCTTGCCGTCATCCAACCGCGCCTCGTAGGTCGACAGCGGCGCCCCGGCCACATACAACGGGCCTTCGATGGTGCGCGGCGTACCACCGGTTTTGCCGGCTTGCTCATCAGCGGCGTCCATCAGCAAGTCCAGGTAATGCTCCAGGCCCAAGCCTGCGGCGAGCAAGCCCGCTTCCTGGTGCGTGCCCAACTCGTTGAGGTAGTTGACCGCCTTCCAGAACTCTTGCGGGGTCACTTCCAGGTCTTCGATGATGTTCACGGTGTCGCGCAGGATCCGGTAGATCAGCGCCTTGGTACGCGGGTTACCGCCGTCGTTGAGGTTACCGCTGGCTTCTTCGAGAAACTGTTGGGCATGGGCAGTCTGGGACAGTCGGACGGACATGGTGCATTCCTCATCTTGTAGTTATTCGTTTGAAAACCGGCTTAGCGGTCGTCCTCATGGATCGACGAAGGGTGACGGCACAGGGCGTTCACTTCGATGGCCATGTAGGGAAAAAGCGGCAGTTGCATCAGCAAATCGTGCAGGTCCTGCACGCTGTCGACATCGAATACGCTGTAGTTGGCGTAATGCCCGGCGATACGCCACAGGTGGCGCCATTTGCCTTCCTGTTGCAGGCGCTGCGCCAAGGCTTTTTCTTCGGCCTTGAGGCCGGCTGCGCGCTCGGGGTGCATGTCGAGGGGCAGGTTCACGATCATTTTTACGTGGAACAACATGGCAGGCGCCTCTTAGTATTTGTCACGACGGAAGAACGCCAGGCGCTCCTCATCGATGGCCAGGCCCAGGCCCGGTGCGGTGGAAACATGCAGCTGGAAATCGCGGTAAACCGGCGGCTCGGTGAGGATGTCCTCGGTGAGCAGCAACGGGCCGAACAGCTCGGTGTCCCACGCCAGCGTGTTCAGCGTGAGAAAGGCATGCGCCGACGCCAGGGTGCCAATGCCGCCTTCGAGCATGGTGCCGCCGTACAGGCCGATACCTGCCGCCTCGGCAATCGCGGCGGTGCGCAACACGGCACGCGGACCGCCATTCTTGGCGATCTTGAGGGCGAACACCGTGGCCGCGCCTTCGCGGGCCAGGTTGAAGGCATCCTCGACACATTCGATGGACTCATCCGCCATGATCGGCGCCGGGCTCGACAGGTTGAGCCGTGCCATGCCGCCACGGTTGTTACGTGAAATAGGTTGTTCGATCAGGTCGATGCCGTTGTCGCCGAGCACCTTGCAGGCACGCAGTGCCACCGCTTCATCCCAGGCCTGGTTGACGTCGACGCGCACACTGGCGCGGTCGCCCAGGGCCTTTTTGATCGCGATCACATGGGCCAGGTCGTGGCTAACCTCCCCCGCGCCGATCTTCAACTTGAAAATGCGGTGGCGGCGCAGATCGAGCATCTTTTCCGCTTCGGCAATGTCCTTTTCAGTGTTGCCGCTGGCCAGGGTCCAGGCCACCGGCAAGGCATCGCGTACGCGACCGCCAAGCAGTTCGCTGACCGGCAGGTTCAGGCGTTTGCCCAGGGCGTCGAGCAAGGCGCTTTCGATACCGGACTTGGCAAAGGTGTTGCCGCGAATGCTGCGCTCCAGGCGCAACATGGCCGCGTTGATATTGCTGGCGTCCTGGCCGATCAGCAGCGGCGCAAAGTGGCGGTCGATGTTGACCTTGATGCTGTCGGGGCTTTCGTTGCCGTAACTCAAACCGCCAATGGTGGTGGCTTCGCCGATACCTTCGATGCCGTCGGCGCAGCGCAAGCGGATGATCACCAGGGTTTGGTTTTGCATGGTGTGCATCGCCAACTTGTGCGGGCGAATGGTGGGGAGGTCGACGATGATCGTGTCGATCGACTCGATGGCGCAAATCGGCATGGCAATACCCGTTGGGTTCTTTGTAGGTTTGAGCCGATTCTGTTCCCCATCTTTCTTGGCTTCCAATATAGAATTAGTCTCGAGCAATACCCTCAAGGTATGAAAGGAGCCGTCATGGAACTGCGTCACTTGCGCTACTTCCAGGTGCTGGGAGAAACCCTCAACTTCACCCGCGCCGCCGAACGCCTGCACATCGCCCAGCCGCCGTTGAGCCGACAGATCCAGCAATTGGAGGATGAGTTGGGCGTGATCCTGCTGGAGCGTGGCCGACCGCTGCGGCTGACCGAGGCCGGGCGGTTTTTCTATGAACACGCCAATGTGTTGCTGGAACAACTGAGCAAGGTCTGCGACAACACACGACGCATCGGTCAGGGCGAGAAGACCTGGCTCGGTATCGGTTTTGCGCCGTCGACGCTGTATGGCGTGTTGCCAGAACTGATCCGAAGGCTGCGCACCCATGAGGCGCTGGAGCTGGAGTTGGGGTTGTCGGAAATGACCACTTTGCAGCAGGTCGAAGCCCTCAAGGCCGGTCGAATTGATGTGGGATTCGGGCGAATTCGCATCGACGACCCGGCCATCGTCCAGCGCGTGCTGGTGGAGGATCGGCTGGTCGCGGTGCTGCCCGCCGGTCATCCCCTGTTGGGCGCGCCCGCCACCCTCGCCCAACTGGCCGCCGAGCCGTTTGTGCTCTACCCCGGCAACCCACGCCCGAGCTACGCCGACCATGTAATCGCGCTGTTCGACGCCCATGGCTTGAGCCTCAAGGTGGCGCAGTGGACCAACGAGTTGCAGACCGCCATCGGCCTGGTCGGCGCCGGCATGGGCGTGACACTGGTGCCCGCCTCGGTGCAAGTGCTGCACCGCGCGGACATCGGCTACACGCCGGTGGTGGAAGCCACGGCGACCTCGCCGATCATTCTCAGCCGACGGGTGAATGACCAGTCGCCGGGGCTCAGTCATTGCCTGCAATTGATAGAGGAGTTGATCTAGCCACGCAGGCGCCGCGCCTCATTGCGTTGCAGCGTCTGACTCGGCGACTCATTGAACAGCTTGCGATACTCCGCCGAAAACCGTCCAAGGTGGGTAAAGCCCCAGCCCAGGGCGATCTCGGAGATGGTGCGGGTGGAGCCGTGCTCAAGGATTGCCTGGCGCACCGCAGAGAGCCGATGCTTCTTCAGGTAGGCCATCGGCGACAGGGCGAAGTATTTGCGAAAGGCATCGAACAACTTGAACCGCGACACACCCGCAGCGGCTTCCAGGTCTTCCAGGTGCACGGCTTCGCGGGCGTTGTCATGGATGTACTGGCGCGCACGGATCAGGTAATGCGGCAGTTTCACGCCCAGTACATCGCGCAGTTCTTCGGAATAATTGTTCGGCTGGGCCAGGATCAGGCCCTTGATCAGCGAGCTTTCCAGGTCGCGGGTAAACGCCGGCTGTTCATACAACTCGCTGCCGTGTTCCAACTCCGCAATGAAGTAGCGCGCCATGCGCCACCACGCCGCCGAGGCACCGTCCACCGCGTCCATCACCGACTCAAAGCGCAGCGGCGCATCCAGCGGCCGTTGCAGCAAACCTTCCAGCGACTCGCTCATCGCCGCCCGCGTGATCACCACCTGCAACTTGCGGCAGTCGCCGGAAATCGCCAGCACCTGATGCTCGTTGGGCGAGATGATCACGCCCTGGTCGCGGTTGGAACTCAGGCGTTCACCGTTCTTGCTCAGCTCCTGCTCGCCCACCAACGGCAGGCTCAGGCTGTAGCTGCTGAAGTGCTCGGCGTCTTCGATGTCGATGGTCACGTCGGTGCCGTATTCGATCACGCCCAAGGTGGTGGCGCGGGACTTGAACATGTTGGCACTGTGGTGGAAACGCAAGCGCTCGGGCGTGGTGGTGGCCAGGCGATGGGGCCCGCAGATGCCGGACATCCAGCTGCGGGCGCCTTCCAGGTCGAAGCGTTGAATCGTTTGGCTGCTCATCAGGGTGCACCCACGGCGGTCAGGCTGTTGCGCGCTCTGGCGGCGCGTCTGTTCAAGCACAGTAGCGCATTGCGCCGCCGCCCGGCACCTACCCCAATTATTTGGCCCAGCTTCCCCGACTAAGCGGATAGCCCACGCCCGATCGCACTGTTTTAAATGAGCCACCGATTAGCCCAAATTAAAAAGGTGCCTCCCATGAGTGGTGCAAAAAGCGTCGAGCAGTGGAAAACGTTTATCGAAGGTTGTCTGGATTTTCGCCCGGCGGATGAAGTGTTCCGCATCGCCCGCGACATGTTCACCGAGCCGGAACTGTTCGATCTGGAGATGGAACTGATCTTCGAAAAAAACTGGATCTACGCCTGCCACGAAAGCGAACTGGCCAATAACCACGACTTCGTGACGATGCGCGCCGGGCGCCAGCCGATGATCATCACCCGCGATGGCGAGGGCCAACTCAACGCGCTGATCAATGCCTGCCAGCATCGCGGCACCACCCTCACCCGTGTCGGCAAGGGCAACCAGTCCACCTTCACCTGCCCGTTCCATGCCTGGTGCTACAAGAGCGATGGCCGACTGGTGAAGGTCAAGGCGCCGGGTGAATACCCGGAGGGGTTCGACAAGGCGACGCGCGGGCTGAAAAAAGCGCGTATCGAGAGCTACAAGGGCTTTGTGTTCATCAGTTTGGATGTGGCCGGCACCGACAGCCTGGAAGACTTTCTGGGCGACGCCAAAGTGTTTTTCGACATGATGGTCGCCCAGTCCGCTACCGGTGAGCTGGAGGTGCTGCCGGGCAAATCCGCCTACACCTACGACGGCAATTGGAAGCTGCAAAACGAGAACGGCCTGGACGGTTATCACGTCAGCACCGTGCACTACAACTACGTGGCCACGGTGCAGCATCGCCAGCAAGTGAACACCGAGAATGGCGCGGGCGCAGGCGGCACCCTGGACTACAGCAAGCTCGGCGCCGGCGATGCCAACACCGACGACGGCTGGTTCGCCTTCCACAATGGCCACAGTGTGTTGTTCAGCGACATGCCCAACCCCAGCGTGCGCTCCGGCTACGCCACCATCATGCCGCGCCTGGTGGAAGAACACGGCCAGCCAAAGGCCGAGTGGATGATGCATCGCCTGCGCAACCTGAATATCTACCCAAGCCTGTTCTTCCTCGACCAGATCAGCTCGCAGCTGCGCATTATCCGCCCGGTGGCGTGGAACAAGACCGAGATCATCAGCCAGTGCCTGGGGGTGAAGGGCGAATCCGACGCGGACCGCGAAAACCGTATTCGCCAATTCGAGGACTTTTTCAACGTCTCCGGCATGGGCACGCCGGATGACCTGGTGGAATTTCGCGAAGCCCAGCGCGGTTTCCAGGGCCGCCTGGAGCGCTGGAGCGATATCTCCCGTGGCAGCCACCGCTGGGAAACCGGCCCCACGCCGAACAGCGAAGCCATCGGTATCCAACCGGCCATGACCGGCACCGAGTTCACCCATGAAGGCCTTTACGTGAACCAGCACCGCAACTGGCAGCAGTTCCTGCTCAATGGTTTGGACAAACAGGCGCTGACACTGCGGGAGGTGAAGTGATGAATGCGCAATTGCAGTACCAGATCGAGCAGTTCTTCTACCGCAAGTCCGAGCTGTGCGACGCCCAGGACTGGGACGCCTATGTGCAGCTGTTCGACCCCCAGAGTGAGTTCCACCTGCCGCAATGGGACTCGGAGCATGTGTACACCCGTGATCCCAAGCGTGAAATGTCGTTGATCTATTACGCCAACCGCTCGGGCCTGGAAGACCGCGTGTTCCGCTTGCGCACCGGCAAGGCCGCGTCCGCGACACCGATGCCGCGCACCTTGCACCTGATCAATAACGTGCGCATTGCCGGGCAGGCGGATGGAATGCTGGAGGTGCGTTTGAACTGGCACACGTTGTTTTATCGCCTGGCTATGTCGGAGCAGTTTTACGGCCACGCCACTTACACCCTCAAGCCCTATGGCGACAGCTGGTTGATCACCCGCAAGCACGCGTTGCTGCTCAACGACACCATCAACTCGGTGCTGGATTTCTATCACCTCTAATCCAGCGCATCACACCCGGTGGCGAGGGAGCTTGCTCCCGCTGGGCTGCGCAGCGGCCCCAAAATCGTGGGAGCGCTGCGCACTCCAGCGGGAGCAAGCTCCCTCGCCACAAGTTATGCGCCAGCAATACATGCGTGGAGTTTCGCGAATGAATCACAAAGTGGCCTTCAGTTTTGCCGACGGCAAGACCCTGTTCTTCCCCGTCGGCACCCATGAAATCCTGCTGGATGCGGCACTGCGCAACGGCATCAAAATCCCGCTGGATTGCCGTGAAGGGGTCTGCGGCACCTGCCAGGGTCGCTGCGAATCCGGCGATTACAGCCAGGACTATGTGGACGAAGAAGCCCTGTCCAGCCTCGACCTGCAACAGCGCAAGATGCTCAGCTGCCAGACGCGTGTGAAGTCCGACGCGACGTTTTACTTCGACTTTGATTCGAGCCTGTGCAATGCGCCGGGGCCGGTTCAGGTCAAGGGCACCGTGAGCGCGGTGGAGAAGGTGTCGGCCAGCACGGCGATTCTGCGGGTGCAGTTGGATCAGGCGCTGGATTTTCTGCCGGGCCAGTATGCGCGCCTGTCGGTGCCTGGCACGGACAGTTGGCGGTCATATTCCTTCGCCAACCTGCCGGGCAATCACCTGCAATTCCTGGTGCGCCTACTGCCCGACGGCGTGATGAGCAACTACCTGCGCGAGCGCTGCCAAGTGGGCGACGAGCTGTTGATGGAGGCGCCCCTCGGCGCTTTCTACCTGCGCCACGTCACCCAGCCATTGGTGTTAGTGGCAGGCGGCACCGGGTTATCGGCCTTGCTGGGCATGCTCGATGAACTGGCCGCCAAGGGTTGCAACCAGCCGGTGCACCTGTATTACGGTGTGCGGGGTGCCGAGGACTTGTGCGAAGCAGCGCGCATCCGGGCCTATGCCTCGAAAATTGCGGATTTTCGCTACACCGAAGTCCTCAGCGCACCGTCCGACGATTGGCCCGGCAAGCGCGGCTATCTCACCGAGCATTTCGACCTGGCCGAATTGCGGGGCAGATCGGCAGATATGTACTTGTGCGGCCCCCCTCCAATGGTCGAATCCGTCCAGCAATGGCTGGCGAATCAGGCACTTGATGGCGTTCAACTGTATTACGAAAAGTTTACGCAGAGTAATATCTGACCCTCAGCAGTTCTGAGGGGCTGATGCGGCGTGCACTCACCCTCAAGAAAAACAAGTAGAAGGGAATGTTAATGGCGGATGACATGGTTAACCCGGTAGGCCTCAAGCGTGGCCTGAAGAACCGGCACATTCAGTTGATCGCCTTGGGAGGGGCGATCGGCACGGGGTTGTTCCTCGGCTCGGCCGGGGTGCTCAAATCGGCGGGACCGTCGATGATCCTGGGCTACGCGATTGCCGGTTTCATCGCGTTCCTGATCATGCGCCAACTCGGCGAGATGATCGTCGAAGAGCCGGTAGCCGGTTCCTTCAGCCACTTCGCCCACAAATACTGGGGCGGTTACGCGGGCTTCCTGGCGGGCTGGAATTACTGGGTGCTCTACGTGTTGGTGGGCATGGCCGAACTGACGGCGGTGGGCAAGTACATCCAGTTCTGGTGGCCGGAGATCCCGACCTGGGTCAGCGCCCTGGTGTTCTTTGTCGCGGTGAACCTGATCAACACCCTGAACGTGAAGTTCTTCGGTGAGGCCGAGTTCTGGTTCGCGATCATCAAGGTGGTGGCGATTGTCGGCATGATCGTGCTCGGCTGCTACCTGCTGTTCAGCGGCACCGGCGGCCCGCAGGCATCCATCAGCAACCTGTGGAGCCACGGCGGGTTCTTCCCGAATGGCGGCATGGGGCTGTTGATGTCGATGGCGTTCATCATGTTCTCGTTCGGTGGGCTGGAACTGGTGGGTATCACCGCCGCCGAAGCCAGCGAGCCGCGCAAGGTGATCCCGAAAGCGATCAACCAGGTGGTTTACCGTATCCTGATTTTCTACGTCGGCGCCCTGACCGTGCTGCTGTCGTTGTACCCATGGGACCAACTGCTGCAAACCCTCGGCGCCTCGGGCGACGCCTACAGCGGCAGCCCGTTCGTGCAGATCTTCTCGCTGATCGGTAACGACACCGCGGCGCACATCCTCAACTTCGTGGTGCTGACCGCGGCGCTGTCGGTGTACAACAGCGGCGTGTACTGCAACAGCCGCATGCTGTTCGGCCTGGCCGAGCAAGGCGACGCCCCCAAGTCGCTGATGAAGCTGAACAAGCAAGGTGTGCCCATCCGCGCCCTGGCGATTTCGGCGTTGGTGACGATGCTGTGCGTGGTGGTCAATTACGTGGCACCGCAAAGCGCGCTGGAACTGCTGTTCGCGCTGGTGGTTGCCTCGCTGATGATCAACTGGGCGCTGATCAGCATCACCCACATCAAATTCCGCAAGGCCATGGGCGTGCAAGGCGTGACGCCGTCGTTCAAGACCTTTTGGTTCCCGTTCAGCAACTACCTGTGCCTGGCGTTCATGGTGATGATCATCAGCGTGATGCTGGCGATTCCCGGGATCAGCGAGTCGGTGTATGCGATGCCAGTGTGGGTGGGGATTATCTATGTGGCGTATCGGTTGCGCGTTCGTAAAAGCAACGCGGTAGTGAACGCACAGTGATACCTGTGGGAGCCGGGCTTGCCCGCGATGGCGGTGGGTCAGGCGCTGGATGTGTTGGCTGATACACCGCTATCGCAGGCAAGCCAGCTCCCACAGTTGAATGCATTCCAAATGAAAAGCCCCGGTGATCCGGGGCTTTTCGTTTAGAGGGTGGAGCGCACTCGCCAGAGTTCGGGGAACAGCACGGTGTCGAGCATCTTGCGCAGATAACCCACGCCTTCGGTGCCGCCCGTTCCCGGCTGGAAACCAATGATCCGCTCCACCGTGGTCACATGCCGAAAGCGCCACTGGCGGAATGAGTCCTCCAGGTCGATAAACTTCTCGGCCAGCTGATACAAATCCCAATATCGGCTTGGATCGCGATACACCTCACGCCACGCCGCCTCCACGGACTCATCGTGCACCGTCGCCGCCGTGGGGTCGCGCTCGGCACGCTGTGGATCAATCGCCAGGCCCGCCTTGATCATCAGGTTGATCGCCTCGTCATACAGCGACGGCGTGGCAATCGCCACTTTCAACTCGTTCAATAGCTCCGGTCGATGGGCATGGGGCCGCAACAGCGCCGCGCTTTTGTTGCCGAGGATAAATTCGATCTCGCGGTACTGGAACGACTGGAACCCCGACGACTGCCCCAGGAACGGGCGGATCGACTTGTACTCTGACGGTGTCATCGTCGCCAGCACCGCCCAGGCGTGCACCAGTTGATCGAAGATCCGCGACACCCGCGCCAGCATCTTGAACGCTGGCGGCAACTCGCCCAGACGCACATGTTCGCGGGCGGCCTTGAGTTCGTGGAGCATCAGTTTCATCCACAGCTCGGAGGTCTGGTGCTGGATGATGAAGAGCATTTCGTTGTGGTCCGGCGACAGCGGGTGCTGGGCGCTCAGGACTTTGCCCAGGTCCAGGTAGTCGCCGTAGCTCATGGACTCGGAAAAATTCAGTTCGGCGTTATGCCATTCTTCCGGGGGTTGGTAGTCAGCAGAGAAGGGACATTGGCTCATCGCGTGGGCTCCTTGAGCGGGCGGAGAATGGCGCGGACCGGGCTCGCGTCGAGGTTGGCAAAACGCAGCGGCAGCGCGATCAGTTCATAGTCGCCCTCTGGTACATCATCGAGCACGATGCCTTCGAGGATCGCCATGCCATGACGCGCCACGGCGTTGTGGGAGTCCATGGTCTTGGACTGTTGCGGGTCCAGGGAGGGCGTGTCGATACCGATCAAACGCACACCCAGGCTGGCCAGCAGCTCAACGGTTTGCGGCGCGATGGCGGTGAAATTCGAATCCCACTCGGTCAGAGGCGCGTGTGGATAAGTGCGCAGCAGCACGCGCTCCGGCAGGTTATCCACACGACCTTCCAGTTGATGGGGTTGCACCAGTGCACCACTGTCCAGGCAATGCAGCACGCGGCACGGGCCCATGTACACATCCAGCGACACCTCGCCAATCGGCGCGCCATCCGCGCTGTAATGCAGCGGCGCATCCACATGGGCGCCGGTGTGCGGCGACAAGGTGATACGCCCCACATTGACCGGACACTCCGGGCCGAACTGCCACACGCGCTCTTCCTGGAACGGCGTATCTCCCGGCCAGGTCGGGGTCGCCGTACTCAAGGGCGGGCTGATATCCCACCACGTTTTTATAGGGTTCATTGCAAGGCTCTCACTCGTTCTTGGGTGAATGATACGAGGGCCTGCTGCGAATTTTCTTGCGAAATCTGGCGTGAGACGGGAGATCTTTCGCACTTACTGCGAATAACTTGAAGATTTGTGATTGAAAATTTCACGCCCAGTCAACACAGAACCTCTGTGGGAGCGGGCTTGCTCGCGAATGCGGTGTGCCTGCTAACTTATTTATTGGCTGGTACACCGCCATCGGGGGCAAGCCCCCTCCCACATTGGTTCTCTGGGTGTCAGAGGAATCGTACTCGGCTGCGCTTCTGGGCATCCGGATGTCGAGTTCAGACCACTGTCACCGCGCCCAAGGCCTTAGGGTTCACCTTCGAATTCCCTGCCTCGGAGACACCATGGCCAAGCCCATCACCGTACTGCGCGACACCCACCCCCTGCCGGTCCTGGACGCCTGCAAATGGGAAAAGCTCGAAGGCGACCCGCACACCGTCAACCTCAATGCCTACACCAGCGAAGACGGCAGCAAGATCATGGGCACCTGGATCTGCACACCGGGCAAGTGGTACGTGGACTACGTGAAGTGGGAATACTGCCACTTTCAGGAAGGCTACTGCATCATCACCCCCGAAGGCCTGGAGCCGATTCACCTGCGGGCTGGGGACATTTTTGTGGTGGAACCGGGGATGAAGGGGACGTGGGAAGTGGTTGAGACGGTGCGTAAGTATTTTGTGTTTGCCTAAACACCTTGTGGCGAGGGAGCAAGCTCCCTCACCACAGTGTTTACTTGGGTTTTCGGTAACTGTTGATAATCGCCGAGAAGTCCTTGCCCCCCTCCCCGCGCTGGCTCATCGACTGGTACAACTGTTGCGCCACGGCGCCCAGAATCACCGGCTGTTTCGCTTGGCGTGCCGCTTCAGTGGCCAGGCCCAGGTCCTTGAGCATCAGGTCGGCCCCAAAGCCGCCGGTGTAACCGCGAGACGCTGGTGCAGTTTCGATCACGCCAGGCCATGGGTTGTAGGTGTCCGAACTCCAGCAGCGCCCGGTGGAGCTGTTGATGATCCCCGCCAGCACTTGGGTGTCGATGCCCAGCGCATCGCCCAACGCCATTGCCTCGCTGACACCCACCATGCTGATGCCCAGCAGCAGGTTGTTGCAGATCTTGGCGATTTGCCCGGTGCCCACGTCACCGCAGTGCACGATGTTGCGGCCCATCTGCGCCAGCACCGGTTGCAGGGTAGCGAACAGTTCCGGGGTGGCGCCGACCATAAAGGTCAGCGTCCCGGCCTGGGCGCCGCCGGTGCCGCCGGACACCGGTGCATCAGCCACGGCCACGCCTTGCTTGGCGGCGGCCACGGCAACGTCGCGCGCGGTTTGTGGATCGATGGTGCTGCAATCCACCGCCGGCACGCCTTGGCCGATGCCGGCGAGTACACCGTCTTCGTTCAGCCACACGCTGCGCACATGGGCGGCGGCCGGCAGCATGGTGATCACCAACTCGGCGCCTTGAGCTGCGTGGCGCGGTGACTCGCTGATGCTGCCGCCCAGTTCCGCCAGTTCCTTGAGTACCGTCTGGTTCAGGTCGAACAGGTTCAGCGCATGGCCAGCCTTGATCAGGTTGCGGGCCATGGGCGCGCCCATGTTGCCCAGGCCGATAAATGCAATCTTCATGGTCGTCTCCCGGAATCAGCGCAGGTTGATGGTGGTGTTGACGCCATCGTTGACCGTGTCGTCATCGAACCAGCGGCTGGTGACGGTCTTGGTCTGGGTGTAGAACTGCACCACTTGCTTGCCGTACGGGCCGAGGTCACCGAGCTTGGAGCCACGGGAGCCGGTAAAGCTGAAAAACGGCACCGGCACCGGGATCGGGATGTTGATGCCGACTTGGCCTACATCGATTTCGCTCTGGAATTTACGCGCCGCCGCACCGCTTTGGGTGAACAGGCCCGTACCGTTGCCGAACGGGTTGGCGTTGACCAGGGCGATGGCTTCGTCGAGGGTGGCGACTTCGATCACCACCAGCACCGGGCCGAAAATTTCCTGTGTATAGATTTGCATATCGGTAGTCACGCCCGAGAACAGGGTCGGGCCAACGAAGTTGCCGTGTTCAAAGCCCGGCACCTTGATGTCGCGGCCGTCCAGTTCCAGCTTGGCGCCTTCTTTCACGCCGCTTTCGATCAACTCCAGGATGCGCGCCTTGGCACGCTTGGAGATCACCGGGCCGACATCCGTGCCCGCTTCACTGCCCGCATTGACCTTGAGCTTCTGCGCCAGCGCCTTGAGGTCCGGCAGCCATTGCTTGGACGCGCCCACCAGCACCACCACCGAGGTGGCCATGCACCGTTGACCCGCCGCGCCGAAACCGGCGCCGACCAAGGCGTTGAGGGTGTGTTCGCGGTTGGCATCCGGGAGCACCACGGCGTGGTTCTTGGCACCCATCATCGATTGCACGCGCTTGCCGTGTTTGCCGGCCAGGTCGTAGACGTGGGTGCCGACAGCGGTCGAACCCACGAAGGACACGGCTTTGATGTCTTTGTGGGTGCACAGCGCATCCACCACGTCCTTGCCGCCGTGAACCACGTTCAGAACACCCGGAGGAACGCCCGCTTCCAGCGCCAACTCAACCAACAGCACAGTTGACAGCGGGTCCTGCTCGGACGGTTTGAGGACGAAGGTGTTGCCGCAGGCAATCGCCATCGGGAACATCCACAGCGGAATCATCGCCGGGAAGTTGAATGGAGTAATCCCGGCGCACACGCCGATGGGCTGGCGCAGGGTGTAGGTGTCGACGCCACCGGCCACGTTCTCGGCGAACTCGCCCATCTGCAAGGTGCCGATGGAGCAGGCGTGCTCGACCACTTCCAGGCCCCGGAAAATATCGCCTTCGGCATCGGCGATGGTCTTGCCTTGCTCATTGCTGAGGACCACGGCAATGCGCTTGGAGTGTTCGCGGATCAGGGCTTGCAGCTTGAGCATGATGCGCATGCGCGCGCCGATGGGCGTCAGCTTCCAGGTCTGGAAGGCGCGGTGGGCGGCGTCGATGGCGGCGTTGACTTCATCGGCGGTGGCGAACGGGACTTTGGCCAGCACTTCTTGGGTGGCGGGGTTGACGATGTCTTGCCATTCGGTGGTCCTGGACTCGACCCACTCGCCGTTGATCAGCAACTTGACCTGCTGCACGGAAATATCGGCAGATGCGTTCATGTGGTCTCCAAATCTTATAGTTATGCAGAGAACCAAGGCGTTGAATCGCCTTGAAGAATGAGGCGTTCGGACTGTTTTTGGAGTATAGATGTGCAAACTTCTAATAAGAACGCACATAAAATCCGGTCCAATATGCAAAAAAACATCACATCACTGGGTTCCCTGAACTGGGATGACCTGAAGTTTTTCCTCGAAGTGGCCCGCACCCGCAAGGCCAGCGTCGCGGCCAAGCGCCTGGCGGTGGACTACACCACCGTGTCGCGGCGCATCAGTTCGCTGGAAGTGTCCCTCGGTACGTTGCTGTTCGAAAAATCCCGGACCAACGGCTTTGTCCTCACCACCGAAGGCCAGCGCCTGCTGGGCTATGCCGAGTCCATCGAAAGCACCCTGCACATGGCCTGCGAGCAGGTGTCCGGCTCCGGCGTGGCGCTGTCCGGCCATGTGCGCATGGGCTGTACCGAGGGTTTCGGCAGCTTCTTTGTCACCCCGCAATTGAGCCATTTCGTCGACACCTACCCGGCGATCTCGGTGGATATCCTGCCGCTGCCCCACTTCATCAGCCTGTCCAAGCGCGAAGCCGACATCGTCATCGCCCTGGAACGCCCGGAACACGGGCCGTATGTGTGCTGCAAACTGTGCGACTACAAGCTGCAGCTGTACGCGACCCAGGAATACCTCGACCAACACCCGCCGATCCAACGCCCGGCGGACTTGGCCGAGCATCCGTTTATCAGCTATGTGGATGATTTGGCGTTCAGCTCGGAGTTGCTGTACTTGGCGAACGTGGTGCCCGGCGCCAGCGCCAGCTTGCGCAGCACCAGCGTGATTGCGCAGTACGTGGCGGCGCAACAGGGGCGGTCGATGGCGATATTGCCGTGTTTTCTGGCGGCGCAGGATCCGCGGTTGTTGCCGGTGTTGGGGGAGGAGATAACGATCACTCGCCAATTTTGGATGTACTGCCGCGAGGATCTGAGGAAGCTGAAGCGGATCACCCTGTTGTGGGACTACATCCGTGAAGTGACGGAGCAGAACCAGGGGTTGTTGATGGGGGAGACGCGGGAGATGCGGTTTGCCGACTAGCCCGCTCTAATGTGGGAGGGGCGGTGCGACGATCCCCGATAGCGGTGGGGCAGCTTGTATTGGTTGACTGACACACCGCCATCGGGGGCAAGCCCCCTCCCACACTTTGATTGCATTTCAAGTCAGGATTGGGTGAAACCGGTCAGTCCGACATCACCACAATCGACACCCGCCGATTCTCCGTACGCCCCGCCGCTGTGGTATTCGGCGCCACCGGCTCGCTGCTGCCCAGGCCGCGCAACTGGATGTTTTCTTCTTTCATGCCTACGCCTTTCAACACCGCCGCCACGCTTTTGGCACGGCGCAGGGACAGTTGCTGGTTGTAGGTTTCCTTGCCGGAGGCGTCGGTGTGGCCGTCCACGCGCACGCGTTCGATCCCCACGCCGAGCAGGGCCTTGCCGATGCGCTCGACGATGTCGGTGCTGGGTTTGTTGAGTGACTCAACGTCACTGCCAAACAGCACTTTGCCGGAGAGGCCAAACGCCCAGCCTTCGTCGGTCAGTTCAAAGCCCTGTTGCTTGAGGACGGCGATCTGCGCCGGAGTCAGGCCTTTGGGGGGCGCGGTCTGGCAGCCGCCGAGGGCGAGCAGGGCCACCAGCAAGGTGATAAACATAAAACGCGCGGTCGAGAACAAGGGATCAACTCCTGTGTTGAACGTTGACGACGGGAGTCTCCGACTCCGCCGTGTGCTGGCCACCCGAGGCCAAACGCTTGGCCTGGTACATCGCCGCGTCGGCGGCATTGAGCAAGGTGCCGGGGGTGGCGCCATGATCGGGGTAGAGGGCGATGCCGATACTGAGGGACGTCAATACCTGGGTGTTGCCGGGCACGGGGATCGGCTGGTCCATGCTGGCGATGATTTTGTCGGCGATGCGCTGGGCATCTTCGACCTTGTGCAACGGCGCCAGCAGAATGGCGAATTCATCCCCGCCCAGGCGCGCCACCAGGTCATCTTCACGCAATTGCGCACGCACGCGGTCGGCGACGGCCACCAATACGGCGTCGCCGGCGGCATGGCCGAAGTTGTCGTTGATCTCTTTGAAGCGGTCGCTGTCGAGGTACAGCACCGCCAGTTGCTCCCGGGCCTTGGCAGCGCTGCGCAAGGCACGGATCAAGCGGCCTTCGAAGAAGGCACGGTTGGGCAAGCCGGTGAGGCTGTCATGGTTGGCCTGGTGCGCGAGGGTTTCGTTTTCGCTTTGCAGGTGGCTTTGCCAGGCTTCCATTTCGCCGAGCAAGGCGTTGAAGTCACTGCCCAGGCTGTGCAGTTCGGCGATTTCTGCCGGTGGTACGCGACGGTCAAAATCACGCTCGCTGCGCGCGGCGTGGGCGACGGCGGCAAGGCTCTGTAATGGACCGGTGATACCGCGCAACAGACGCCGCGCCAGAATCAGCGCAACCCAGGCGCTGAGGGCGGTGCAGATAAGGATCCCGGCCAACCCGCTAAGCAGGAAGCGCAACAGGCTGCCGCCATGGCCAGTCAGGTGGATACTGCCGATGGCTCGGCCCTGGTGGAGGATCGGTTGGTCGATAGGCTGTTCGAGCAGGGTATGCGCCAACGCCAGTTCGACGCGCGACAGCATGCCGTTTTCAGGGCGCGTCCACTGCGCAAGCATTTTGCCGTCGGCGTTGAATACCTCGGCCTGGGCTACCTCTTCGGTGGACGCGATCAGGCTCAGGGATTCGGTGGCCGCCGCACTGTCGTTGAACACTACGGCGGCTTCAACGGTGTAGTTGATGGAGCGCGCGATCAGGTGCAGGTTGTGTTCGGCGTACACCCGCAGCGCGAGTACACCGAGCAGGGTCAAGGACACACTGGCCAGAGTCACCGCCACCAGCGCCAGGATCAGGTGCCCCCGGCCAATGACCGAGCGCAAGGTCGGTCGCACTTTCACGGCGCTCATGAGGCAGGCGCTCGACGACGGGACAGTTGCAGCACGCTCGGGTGAATGCGCACGCCGCTGCGGGCCACGGAGTCGAGGTTGACCTCGAACGATACCTGCTCATCGCCTACCCGCAGGCAAAACAGGCTACCCACGGTGCACTGGTCGCCGCCTTCGCTGATGCTGAGTACCGGGTGGCCGATCAACGAGGCGAACAACTGGCTGCGTTCATCGGCGGTGAGTTTGCCGATATACACCGCGTCGCACGCCTTGACGATGTCCGGGTGATCCGCCAACAGCCGCTGCACCACCACCGGGCGGCCGGTGGCTTGGGTGGTGCCCTTGATCAAGTCGTCGGTGTATTGGGTCGGGCCGACGATGCACAAGCGCAACTGCGCGGGCTCCACCGGCCAACGGGCATAACTGAGAATGCCCAGCACCACCTGCGTGACCGCCTGGGCACGGTGATCGGCCATGCCTACCGGGTCGGGCGCTTGTGCGAAGGCACACGGCGCAACCATCGATAGAAGCGCCATCAGCAGCCTGCGTCTCCAGCTCAAACTACGCTCTGTGGGCGAGACAGCCACGTTCATGCAGCGATTCTCTCAGGTGTTTTAGGAGTGATGCCGCAACGATAGCACAGCGTAAGATTTTTCTGACTTCTAACCCAACTCCAGCATCAACCCACTCAGGCGTTTGACCTTGCGCCGCACCGCTTCCTCAAACACACCGCCACGGGGTTCGACCAGGCTGAACCAGCGTTTGGCCCGGGTGATACCGGTGTAGATCAGCTCTTTGGTCAACACCGGGTTCAAGGCATCCGGCAGGATCAACGCGGTGTGGGTGAACTCCGAGCCCTGGGACTTGTGCACGGTCATGGCATACACGGTTTCCACATCATTCAGACGGCTGGGCAGCACAAATCGCACGCCGCCCTGGCCGTCGTTACGTGGGAAAGCCACACGCAACACCTGCGGGCCGCCGTCGCTTTCCGGCAGTTTAAGGGCGATGCCGATATCACCGTTCATCAGGCCCAAGCCGTAGTCGTTGCGGGTCATCAGCACCGGGCGGCCTTCGTACCACTGCTCGTCTCCTTCGATCAGGCGCACTTTGCGCAGGGCCGCGGTGATGCGCAAGTTCAGGCCTTCCACGCCCCACGGGCCTTTGCGTACGGCGCAAAGCAGTTGGAACGCATCGAAGGCTTGCAGCAATTGTTGCGCCCAATGCGTCCAGGCGTGATCGTCGCGCGGCGTGTCGAGGGTTGGCCGCGCACTGTGCAGCAGGTTGAGGTAATAGCGATAACCCTGGGCGCCATCGCCCTGCCCGTCCAGTACCAGGCGCTCCAACGCGTGGTCGTGTTCACCCTTGAGGCTGACGCAGAACAGGTCATCGTGACTGCGTGCGGCCAGTAACTTACGGGCTGCTTCGGCGTTCTGCTGGTTGACCCAGCGTGCCAACTGGCCAATGCCGCTGCCTTCGCCGAAACGCCGCGAATAACGCAGCATCACCACTTGTTGGGCCAGAGGATGGGTGCCGTCGAGGTCTTCTTGCAGTCCGCTCGCGCCGAGGTCTTCGCCGCTGACGGCTTGCAGCCACTGGCGCGTATCAGCGCTGTACCAACCCGCCTCGGCGTCGCGGCATAAGTCGCCCAATACGGCACCGGCCTCCACCGAGGCGAGTTGGTCCTTGTCCCCCAACAGCACCAGTCGGGCATGAGGTGGCAAGGCGTCCAGCAGGTTAGCCATCATTTCCAGGTCGATCATCGAGGCTTCGTCCACCACCAGCACATCCAAAGGCAACGGGTTGCCGAGGTGATGGCGGAAGTGACGAGTACCGGGACGGCTACCCAGCAGGCGGTGAACCGTGGTGACCTGGGTCGGGATTTTTTCCTTCACGCTGTCCGGCACAGTCAACGACTGCACTTGCTGGCTGATGGACTCGGTAAGCCGCGCGGCCGCTTTGCCGGTAGGCGCGGCAAGGCGAATGCGCAACGGGCTGCCGGCTTCCACGGCAGGTGCTTGCAGCAACGCCAGCAAGCGCACCACGGTGGTGGTCTTGCCGGTGCCGGGGCCGCCGGTGACGATACTGAAGGCGCCGCGCGTGGCCAGGGCACAGGCGAGTTTCTGCCAGTCGATCACCCCATCGGGCGGCGCTTGGTCGAACAGGCTGTTCAGGCGCTGGGGCAAATCGGCCGCGACGGTTTCCTGGGTGGCAAGCCGCAACCGCAGGGCGCTGTCGATGCGCCGCTCGTAGGTCCAGTAGCGCCGCAAGTACAGGCGTTTGCCGGACAACACCAGAGGGCGGCTTTGGGCAGACTCACTGGCATCTGTGGCCAGCGCGACCAGACGACTGGACGCCAGCGCCTCGCACCAGTGAGCGCCGTCGAGGCCATCAAGCAATTGGGACGGCAGCAACATGGCGCCGGTCTGCAAATCACCTTCGGGCGGCAAGGACAGCGCAAAGTCCGGCGCATTGAGGGTTTCGAACAGGTCGAGGCACACGTGGCCGTGGCCCAATTGGTGACTGGTCAATGCTGCCGCCAACAGCACCAATGGGTCAGCCTGCGGGTCAAGCTCATACAGGAAGCCGACGAAGGCCTTGTCCAAGGCCCGCAGCCAGCCGCGGTCAACCCAACGCTCAAGCAATTGCACCAAGTCGGCTGCACGACTGAGCGGGGCCAGCTCATCAAGCGGCAGTGGCGACAGGCTCATAACAGCACTCCTTGTTCCCAGGCGGGCTCAACCTTGGGCGGGATGGGTTTGCCTTGGAACAGCAAGTCCAGGCCTTCGATCAATTCCCGTGGCGGCCGGGTGAAATACGCGCCTTGGCTGACGGACTGCGTACCGCGCAAGAACAGATACAGCGCACCGCCGACATGCCGGTCGTAGTCGTAATCCGGCAACCGGGCCTTGAGCTGGCGATGCAGGGCCAGTAGGTAAAGGACGTATTGCAGGTCGTACCGATGATCAAGGATCGACTGTTCCATGGCGTCCTGTGTGTAGGCCGAATCGTCAGGGCCGAGCCAGTTGGATTTGTAGTCGGCCACGTAGTAGCGCCCGTCATGCTCGAAGGTCAGGTCGATAAAGCCCTTGAACATGCCGTTGAGCAGCACCGGTTCGGCGGCGACGCGGGACACGCCGTTGTGGGTGTACTGACACACCAGTTTGTCCAGGGCCAGCACATCGACTTTGTGGCTGGCGAACCAGAACTCCATTTCGATCTGGTAATGCTGCAAATCGCTGAGGGCAACCTGATCGTTATCCACCGGCAATGGCGTTTGCAGCAAGTGGCCCAGCCAGCCGCTGAGGGTGGTGATCCAGCCCTCCCAATTGCGGCGGTTACAGCGGGCGCCTACGGCTTTCTCGATGTCTTGCGGACTGACAGTGAAGCCCTCCCCGCCCGCCCATTCCAGCAAGCCGTGGAGAAAGGTGCCGGGATTCGGCCCGCGTGGGAAACGGTGAATATCACCGCCGGACGCTGCCACTTCGCGCGGTGCGTCGGGGTCCAGGCGTTCGTCATCGAACAGCTTCTGCGCCTGGGGGCTTTCGGGGGCTTCAAGGGTCGCGGCGCTCATGCTGTCGCCGATGCGCAAGGCGCTGTAGGAGGCGATCCACCAGTTTTCGGCGGCCTTGCGTTTGGGCAGCAAAGGCGCAAGCAAGGTGGCTTGGTTACGCGGCGGGTGGAACACGGTGTCTTGTGCATCGGGCACCTGTGCGTAATGGATGGCCGGGCAGCCGTCCTGCAAGTCCAGCAGCCAGCGTGCCAGGCCGGCGGACTCACCCAGTGAAGCGCCGAAGCCGAGCAGGTAGCCCAGGGCTGACAGATGCAATACCGAACTGTTGCTGTTGCCGCGCTTGAGGTCGGCGATGCCAAGCCAGCAGGCGTGTTTGGCGCGGGTCAGGGCCACGTAGAACAAGCGCAGGTCTTCGGCGAGACGTTCATCGTCGGCCTGGGCGATCAGTTCGGCGGTCGGGCGCAGACTGACTTGGGATCTACCGTTTTCGTCATGGTAGTGAAGGGGCAATCGACTGCCGTCCACCGGTTTGGCCGAGCAGATGAAGGGCAGGAAGACCAGGTCGTACTCCAAACCCTTGGATTTGTGGATGGTGACAACCTTGACCAGTTGCTCATCACTTTCCAGGCGCAGGATCTGTTCCTCGCCGGCCTGGCCCGACAACGCCAGGTGTTCGGCAAGATGCCGAATCAAGGCCTGTTCGCCATCTAGCTCCGATGCAGCCTGTTGCAGCAGTTCACTGAGGTGCAGCAGGTTGGTCAGCACGCGTTCGCCATCGCTGCGGGCAATCAGGGTTTGCGGCAGTTTGAAGTCGTGGAGCAGGCGACGCAGCATCGGCAGCACACCTTGGGTGCGCCAGATCGCACGGTAGCCACGGAACTGCATTACGCGGCTTTCCCACGCCAGTTCGTCCTGGTTCAGACGCTCAAGTTCGGGCAGTGACAGGTTCAGGGTGACGCACGCGAGGGCGGCGCGCAGGGGGCGCTCCACATCCGGCTCGGCACAGGCTTTGAGCCAGGCCAGCAAGTCGTGGGCCTCCTGGGCGGCGAAGACTGAGTCTTTATCGGACAGGTACACGCTGCGCACACCACGCGCGGCCAGTTCGGCGCGCACGGCCTGAGCTTCCTTGCCGTCGCGTACGAGGATGGCGATGTCTGACGGGAGTACGCCGATAAAACTGTCGTCAGGCTGTAGGAAACCGGCACGGCCCTGTTGTCCGCCGTTGAGCAATTCAACAATCTGCGTGGCGCAAGCGCCGGCCAATTGCTGGCGATACACCACGTTGGAGACCGGCTGGTCGGTGGGCAAGTGCCAGAGGTTCATCGCAGGCAGCGTTTGGCCATCAACTTGCAACTGCTCCTTGCGGCCTTGGGACAGCACCGATTGGAACGGCACCGGATTTGTCCCATCCGGCTCGCGAAACAGGAATGCACCACGGCCCGTTTCCGCACGCTGGAACACATGGTTCACCGCCTCGACCATCGCATGGCTGGAGCGGAAGTTGGTGCCCAAGGTGTGGTGACGACCGGTGGTGGACTGGCGAGCGCGCAGGTAGGTGTAGATGTCGGCACCACGGAAGGCGTAGATCGCCTGCTTGGGATCGCCGATCAGGAACAGGCCACTGTCGAGGTGGTTTTCTTCGATGCGGTAGATGCTGTCGAAGATGCTGTATTGCACTGGGTCGGTGTCTTGGAATTCGTCGATCAGCGCCACGGGGAATTGCTCGCGGATCACACTGGCCAGACGCTCGCCGCCCTCGGATTGCAGAGCGGCGTTGAGGCGGATCAGCATGTCGTCGAACCCCATTTCGGCGCGACGGCGTTTTTCCTCTTCGAAGCGTTTGCCCACCCAACCGGCGGCGTGTTGCAGCACGGCGGCGTCGGGGGTTGGCAGTGCGTCGAGTGCAGCCTTGAGGCCGGCCATTGCGTCGATGCCAGGGTGGTGCGGCGGCTCGCCCTTCCAGGCTTCGGCCATGCCGTCGGGCGTCAGGCGGGTAAAGCCGGTGCCGATGTCCAGTTGTTCGAGGGATTCGTCCGCAGCCCAGGCGCTGATTTTTTCGAACCAGGGCTCGAAGTAGCGCGCTTGCATCTTGCGCCCGTCGACGGCTTTGGCGGCCACGGCTTGCAGGCAGATATCGCGCAGCTCGGCGGCCCATTGCAGCCAAGGGGCCTTGAGTTGTATCAGCGCTTCACGGCGTTCTTGCAGGCAAGCGTTGATCAGCTCGGCCGGTTCGCGGGTTTCATCGGTTGGCCGATCACTGCCGAATAGTGCGCGCACTCGAGGCATCAACGCTGCCGGACCGCCCCAGTTGTTGCGCACCCAGTTCAGCGCATCGTCGTGCATCGGGTAGCAGAACAGCCGCCAGTAGTCGCGCAGCACTTCGCCGAGCAAGTCACTGTGGTCGGTTTCCAGGGTTTGGGTGAACAAACTGCCGCTGTCGAAGGCGTGTTCGCGCAGCATACGCTGGCACCAACTGTGGATCGTCGAGACCGCGGCTTCGTCCATCCATTGTGCGGCGATGTCCAGGCGGTTGGCACAGGCGGGCCATTGATCCTGTGGATATTGGTCGCGCAGGTCGGTGATCAGCGGGTCGAGTTTTTCGATTTCGCCACGGAAGAACCGCGCGGCTTCGGCCAAACGGATGCGAATGCGTTCACGCAGCTCCTTGGTGGCCGCGTCGGTGAAGGTCACGACGAGGATTTGCGGCGGTAATAATTCGCGGCCAAAACCGGACTCATCGCCGCCGTTTCCGAGTACCAAACGCAGGTACAGAGCCGAAATGGTGAAGGTTTTGCCAGTGCCGGCACTGGCTTCAATCAGTTGGCTGCCTTTTAGCGGGAAGGCCAGCGCCAAGGGTTTGCTGCTCATGCGCCGGCCTCCTCGCTAGTCAGTGATCGCCAAGGGGCGTTGATCAGGGGGCGATACAGGGTTTCGCACCAGCCTTCGAACTCTTCGCTGTCGATGAGTGCCGCGTAGTCGGGGAACTGGCGGGTGAGCGCTGGGGTTTCACGGCGCTCGCCATCGGTGTTCACCCCATCACCTTCGTAGGCTTTCTGGGCCGCAGCGTGTGCCTTGGCTGGATCGGTTTGACCGAGCCAGGCGAAGGCGGTTTTAACGGCCACAGGCAGCGGCGTGTTCATCCCGGAATGCCAGGCCAGCAATAGGTTGCCGAGGATCTCTTTCGCAACGGCGTTATCCAATGGGGACAGTAACAATGTGTCGTCGCTGGCAACCAATCCTGTGCTCAACGGCAGACCGCAGGCGCAGGCGACCACGTGGTTGACCCAAGGGCGAATCAGGCGATGCCATTTGCGGCTCTTGATCGATCCAATGCTGTTGGGGATGGTGGTCACACTGAGCAATCCTCCATCACTGCGCTGATGCAGGCCGCTGATCCAGCCTTCCAGCTGAACCCCCTGATGCTCAAAACTGATCGGCTCGCCCCCTGTGTGTGGGGTTGGCCAGAGGGCAAGCAGGTGTTGATAGCGCTGTAACAGATCCGGCAAGGGCTCGATCAATTCGTTGCGCAGGCACTCACCGAAGCCAACCATGGGCAACAGGCCACTGCCTTGCAGGCGCCGGGCCTGGGCATTCAGGGCCTGATCGAGGTGTTCGGGCTGGCTCAATGCGGCGTTGAGCAGGCTGTCACTCAGGCTGTAGCGTTGCAAGGCATCGAGGACGAAAGGCTCTTCATCGGCCAAAGGCGCTTCGGCTGCCTCGAAGAACACTTTCAGACGTTGGCTGAAGAAATGTTTGACCGGGTTGCGCAGGAAGTCCTGCAATTGGCCCAGGGTCAAGGGCTCCTCTTGCAGGTGCTGCGGGAGTTGATCGTCAGGTGGCGTCGCTTCCTGTGCTTCGTGGAGCAACTGCCACTCGCGGGCGTAGCTGAACAACGAATCGCCCTCGTGGAAGTAGCGGGCACTGAAGGGTTGCAGTGGATGTTCCTGGGTCATGGCTTCGATCAGCGGTTCATCACTGTTTGTGGGGTGCCAGCCACTGGCGAGGTGATCGCGCAGTTGACCGATCAGCACCGAGGCCGGGCGATCACTGTTGTCACGGATGCTGCGCCCCACCCAACTGATGTAGAGCTGATCGCGGGCGGAGAGCAAGGCTTCCAACAGCAGGTAGCGGTCGTCTTCTCGACGTGAGCGGTCGCCTGGGCGGTAGTCGCTGCCCATCAGGTCGAAGTCCAGCGGGGGTTGGGCGCGCGGGTAATCACCGTCGTTCATACCCAGCAGGCAAACCAGTTTGAACGGGATCGCCCGCATGGGCATCAGGGTACAAAAATTGACAGCTCCGGCGAGGAAGCGTTGGGACAGACGACCTTGATCCAGTCCCGCCAGCCAAGCTTCACGGACCACGGTGAGCGGTAACTCATCCTGTAGTCCCACGGACTCACAGGTTTCGAGCCAGGTTTCCCTGAGTTGTTCGAGTTGGCCGAGCAGGTAGTCGTCATGCTCACTACTCGGCAGGAAGAACAGTTGCATCAAGCGTTGCAAGCGTTCGCCCCAGGTTTGAGGCACGGCGGGTTGGGACAGGGCTTGGTGTGCGTCATTGAGGGCGTCGAGCAAAGCGACCAGTGGGCCAATAAGCGCAGCATCAAGGCCGCCGATTTCGTCGTAAGGTTCGATACCGTCACAGGCGGCACCGGTGCCGACCGCATAGCCCAACAGCATCCGACGCAGGCCAAATCGCCAACTGTTTTGCTCCAGTTCACCCGGTAGGCCAAGGCCGGCGCGCTGCTCGGCATTGAGGCCCCAACGGATACCGGCGCCTTCGATCCAACGGTGCAGCGTGGGCAGGTCGCGCTCCTTGATGGCGAAACGTTCGCGCAGGGCTGGGACGTCGAGCAGGTCGAGGATCTCGCTGACCGGAAAACGACTGTCCGGGAGTTTAAGCAGGTGCTCGACGGCGATGAGCAAAGGGTCGCGACCGCGCTGGCCTTGGTCAGTAAGGGTGAACGGAATGAAGCGTGGGTCGCTTCTTTCCAGCTGGCCGAATACAGCACGAATGTGCGGCGCGTAGCTGTCGACGTCGGGAACCATGACGATGATGTCCCGAGGACGCAGCGTTGGGTCGGCGCTGAAGCGTTGGAGCAGTTGATCGTGGAGAATTTCCACTTCGCGCTGGGCGCTGTGGGCGATGTGGAAACGGATGGAGGTGTCCTGCTCCAGATCGACGGCGGGCCAAAGGTCGCGGGTTTCGTTGAGGGGGCGCAGTTCGAGGATATCGTCCTGGAGCTGGTTGAGCAGCGTGGTGGGCTCACTGTCACTGAACAGGTCGATGCGCCCATCACGAAAAGCGGCGCGGTAGCTATTGGGGTCGTCGTAGCTGTCCAGCAGGCTGATGTAGTCGCGACCTTGCTTGCCCCAGGCGGCCAGTAACGGATGGGCATGCTGATGCAGGGTTTGCGGGTCGATAGTGACCGGCATACCGGCCTTGCGCGCCTGGCGCTTGTATTCGTTACGCAGTAGGTCTTTGTCGGCCACGATATCGGACCAGTGGTGGCGGCAAGGGTTGTGAACGCACAGCAGGACTTGGCTGAATCGGGCAAGCCCCGCGAGCGCCTCCAGTGCCTGCGCAGGCAATGAAGATATGCCGAAAACGATCACCCGGGATGGCAACCCCGTCGGTGCTTTCTCAAGAGCATTGATACGTTCGATGAAGCGCTGGTGTACGCCGGCGCGGCTTTCGGCCATGCCCTCCTCCCCCACATCCAGCAACAGTGCGCGCCATAATTCGGCTTGCCAGCAGTTGGCTGGATTGAGCGGTTTTGACTCGCCACGACCGTTGCGCAATTGGTGACGGCCTGCGGCCCAGTCTTCCAACCAGTCTGCGCGGTAGACCTGATATTGGTCGAACAGGTCGGCCAGGCGTTCGGCGAGTTGGTAGCGTTTGCGCAGGTCGCTGTCATGGGTAAGGAAGCGCTGCAACGGTTCAAAGTGGGGTTGGTCGATAAGCTCCGGGAGCAGACGCATCAGACGCCAGGTCAATGGAGCCTTATCGAGCAGGGACTTGGGCGGAATTTCGTCACGGCCCAGGACCATACGATAGAGCTGCCACATAAAGCTGCCAGGGAGTTGCACATCGATTGCCGCAGCAATGCCGCAACCGCCCATGTCGTCTTCTTCCGGGTCCTCGGCGAGAGCCAACTTGAGCCACTGGGCAATGCCGTTGCTTTGTACGAGAGCTATTTCGTTTTCCAAGGGCGCCAGTGGGTAGCGACGCATCCAACTGACCACCAGGCTGCGCAGCTCGTCCAGGCGGTTACCGTGAACCACCATGAATCCAGCACTGAGGGACGTCGCATCCGGCATAACGGCTTCCTTGGGAAAAGCAAAATCGAGGGAGCGACTTTAGCATTGTGGGCGATGACTGTTGACGGAGAACTGTCTCACTTTTCTCGC
>NZ_QUZT01000049.1 GCF_004682045.1 Pseudomonas nabeulensis | reverse complement strand
CTGGCATTAGGGCTTGCCCCCGATAGCGGTGGTTCAGTCAGCCTATCTGGTGCTGATCTACCGCTATCGGGGGCAAGCCCCCTCCCACATTTGTATGTGTGCATAAGCAGTGTTCCGAGTTCCCAGTCAAAGTTGGAAGGCTTCTTGCAATACCGCCTGCAAGTCGCCTTATGGCGTCAAAACTTTGCTTCAAGGAACACGAGGAATACCGGTGGTAGATCGCTCTCAAATGCTCAGCACGGCCCGTGGCACCCTGACTGACCTGTCGCGGGGCAATCTGGGTGTGCCGTTGTTGTTGCTGGTGATGCTGGCAATGATGATGTTGCCCATGCCGCCGTTCCTGTTGGACGTGTTCTTCACCTTCAACATTGCGCTGTCGGTCGTGGTGCTGCTGGTGTGTGTGTACGCCCTGCGGCCCTTGGACTTTGCGGTATTCCCGACGATTCTGCTGGTGGCGACCCTGCTGCGGTTGGCGCTGAACGTCGCGTCCACCCGCGTGGTGATGCTCCACGGCCAGGACGGTCACGCCGCCGCCGGTAAGGTGATCCAGGCCTTCGGTGAGGTGGTGATCGGCGGCAACTACGTGGTTGGTATCGTGGTGTTCGCGATCCTGATGATCATCAACTTCGTCGTGGTGACCAAAGGTGCCGGGCGGATTTCCGAGGTGAGCGCGCGGTTTACCCTCGACGCCATGCCCGGCAAACAGATGGCCATCGACGCCGACCTCAACGCCGGCCTGATCGACCAGAACCAAGCCAAGGCCCGTCGTGCCGAAGTGGCCCAGGAAGCCGAGTTCTATGGCTCCATGGACGGTGCCAGCAAGTTCGTGCGCGGTGACGCCATCGCCGGCCTGCTCATCCTCTTTATCAACCTGATCGGCGGCATGGCGGTCGGTATTTTCCAGCACGGCATGACCTTCGGCGACGCGGGCAAGGTCTACGCCTTGCTGACCATCGGTGACGGTTTAGTGGCGCAATTGCCATCACTGTTGTTATCCACAGCGGCGGCCATCATGGTGACCCGTGCTTCGGGCTCCGAAGACATGGGCAAGCAAATCAATCGGCAGATGTTCGCGTCGCCCAAGGCCCTGGCCGTGGCCGCCGCGATCATGGCGATCATGGGCATCGTACCGGGCATGCCCCATGTGTCCTTCCTCAGCATGGCGGCCCTGGCGGGCGGTGCAGCCTACCTGTTCTGGAGAAAGCAGAACCAGGTCAAAGTGATTGCCCAGCAAGAGATCGCCCGCCAGCAAGAACTGCTGCCATCCCCGGCCCGCGCCCAGGAAACCAAGGAGTTGGGCTGGGACGACGTGACTCCTATCGACATGATCGGCCTGGAAGTCGGCTACCGCCTTATCCCGCTGGTGGACCGCAACCAGGGCGGCCAGTTGCTCGCCCGGATCAAGGGGGTGCGCAAGAAATTGTCGCAGGACCTGGGCTTCCTGATGCCGACCGTGCATATCCGCGACAACCTCGACCTGGCGCCGAGCGCCTATCGCCTGACCCTGATGGGCGTGATCCTCGCCGAAGCCGAGATCTACCCGGACCGCGAACTGGCGATCAACCCGGGGCAGGTCTTCGGCAGTCTCAATGGCATAACCGCCAAAGATCCGGCTTTTGGCCTGGAGGCGGTGTGGATCGAAATCAGCCAGCGCAGCCAGGCGCAGTCCCTGGGTTACACGGTGGTGGATGCCAGTACCGTGGTTGCCACGCACCTTAACCAGATCCTGTACAAGCACTCCCACGAGCTGATCGGCCACGAGGAAGTCCAGCAATTGATGGGCTTGCTGGCCAAGGCCTCGCCAAAACTCGCCGAAGAACTGGTGCCGGGCGTGCTGTCGCTGTCGCAACTGCTCAAGGTGTTGCAGGCGCTGCTGGCCGAACAAGTGCCGGTGCGTGACATTCGCAGCATTGCCGAGGCCATCGCCAACAATGCCGCCAAGAGTCAAGATACTGCCGCCCTGGTGGCTGCGGTGCGCGTCGGATTGTCGCGTGCAATCGTGCAAAGCATTGTAGGCACTGAGTCTGAGCTGCCTGTGATCACCCTGGAACCCAGGTTGGAACAAATATTGCTCAATAGTATTCAGAAGGCAGGACAAGGCCAGGAAGAGGGCGTTCTGCTGGAGCCAAGCATGGCTGAGAAACTGCAGCGTTCCTTGATTGACGCCGCACAGCGCCAGGAAATGCAGGGCCAACCGGTGATTCTGCTGGTGGCCGGCCCGGTCCGGGCAATGTTGTCGCGGTTTGGACGCCTGGCAGTACCGAATTTGCACGTTTTGGCTTATCAGGAAATTCCTGACAACAAGCAAGTGACTATCGTCGCGACAGTAGGGCCCAACGGCTGAGGGTAGTGGGTTATGCAAGTTAAGCGTTTTTTCGCCGCCGATATGCGTCAGGCCATGAAACTGGTCCGTGATGAGCTGGGCGCCGACGCCGCGATTATCGGTAACCGTCGTATTGCCGGCGGTGTCGAGCTGACGGCTGCCCTGGATTACACCCCCCAGGCCCTGGCCCCGCGCGTGCCGAACATGGAACTCGAAGACGAGCTGCGCAAGACCGCCTCGCGCATCGTCTCGGCCCAGGCCGAACTGAGCATGCGTGGCGACAGCGATGCCACCACCAATCGCCAGTTGTTCGCCGGGCTGCCGCTGACCGCCGCCGAGCCGTTGGTGGAACCGACGTTCAAAGAGCCGCCACGTCCTGCCGCGCCTGCTCCGGCTGCCGCCGTCGACCAGCGCGTGTTCGACTCGATGCGCTTTGAACTCAACGGCCTGCGCGAACTGCTGGAAGTGCAACTCGGCTCGTTGGCCTGGACCCAACTGCAAGGCAGCAAACCGCAACAGGCCAACCTGTGGCGCCGCCTGCAACGCATTGGCCTGTCCGGCCCGCTGTCCCGTGACCTGCTGGCGTTGACCACCGAAATCGAAGAGCCCCGCCAGGCCTGGCGTATGTTGCTGGCTCACTTGGCGCGGATGATCGTCACCCCGGAAATCGAACCCTTGGAAGAGGGCGGTGTGATCGCCATGGTCGGCCCGGCCGGCATGGGCAAGACCACCACCCTGGCCAAGTTGGCCGCCCGTTACGTGCTCAAGTACGGCGCGCAAAATATTGCGCTTGTGAGCATGGACAGTTACCGCATCGGCGCCCAGGAGCAACTCAAGACGTTGGGACGCATCCTCAATGTGCCGGTGACCCACGTCGACCCGGGCCAGTCCCTGGCCAACGCCCTCGACCCGCTGCTGCGCAAGCGTGTGGTACTGATCGACACCGCCGGCCTGCAAGCCAGCGACCCGGCGTTGCGCATGCAGTTGGAAAGCCTGGCGGGCCGTGGCATCAAGTCGAAGAATTACCTGGTGCTTGCAACTACCAGCCAGAAACAGGTTCTGACCGCTGCGTACCACAGCTACAAGCGCTGCGGGCTGGCCGGTTGCATCCTGACTAAACTGGATGAGACGGCGAGCCTGGGCGAAGTGTTGAGCCTGGCCATCAGCCATGAATTACCGGTCGCCTACCTGACCGACGGGCCGCGGATCCCGGATGACCTGCATCTGCCGCGCCGTCATCAGTTGGTCAGCCGTGCCGTGAGTGTGCAAATGCAAGACGAGCCTAGCGAGGAAGCGATGGCCGATATGTTCGCCGACCTTTACCAGAACCCGGCAAAGCGGGTGGGTTGAGGGCAGGACGAACACCGTGAAATGTACCTACATCGATGGCCTGCAAGAGACACGCGGCCAAGCCATGTAGCCTGCGTCTAAGCAAGACAAGGTAAAGAAATAAAATGGGCAGCATGCATCCCGTACAGGTGATCGCGGTGACCGGCGGCAAAGGTGGCGTCGGCAAAACTAACGTGTCAGTGAATTTGTCCCTGGCCCTGGCAGAGCTTGGCCGTCGCGTCATGCTGCTGGATGCTGACCTGGGGCTGGCGAACGTTGACGTTCTGCTCGGGCTGACACCCAAACACACCCTCGCCGATGTGATCGAGGGCCGCTGCGAGCTGCGCGACGTGCTGCTCCAGGGCCCCGGTGGCATCCGCATCGTGCCGGCCGCCTCCGGTACCCAGAGCATGGTGCACCTGAGCCCGGCGCAGCACGCCGGCCTGATTCAGGCGTTCAGCGATATTGGCGACAACCTCGACGTGCTGGTGATCGACACCGCCGCCGGGATCGGCGAGTCCGTGGTCAGCTTCGTGCGCGCCGCGCAGGAAGTCCTGTTGGTGGTCTGCGATGAACCCACCTCGATCACCGACGCCTATGCCCTGATTAAACTGCTTAACCGTGACTACGGCATGAACCGCTTCCGCGTGCTGGCCAACATGGCCCAAAGCCCGCAGGAGGGTCGCAACCTGTTCGCCAAGTTGACCAAGGTCACGGATCGCTTCCTCGATGTCGCCTTACAATACGTCGGCGCAGTTCCTTACGACGAGTGTGTGCGCAAGGCCGTGCAAAAGCAGCGTGCGGTCTACGAAGCGTTCCCTCGTTCCAAATGCGCACTGGCGTTCAAGGCCATTGCCCAGAAGGTCGATACCTGGCCGTTGCCCGCCAACCCGCGGGGGCATCTGGAGTTTTTCGTCGAGCGATTGGTGCATCAGACGAGCGCAGGACCCGTGCTATGACAGCGACTGGCTACAACGCGTACAAGAAGTCTGCCCGTGACAGTCAGGGCGAGTTGATCGAGCGCTACGCGCCGCTGGTCAAGCGCATTGCCTATCACTTGCTGGCACGCTTGCCCGCCAGCGTCCAGGTCGAAGACTTGATCCAGGCCGGCATGATCGGCCTGCTCGAAGTGTCGACCAAATACGACGCGAGCAAGGGTGCGAGTTTCGAGACGTATGCGGGCATCCGTATCCGTGGCGCGATGCTTGATGAGGTGCGTAAAGGCGACTGGGCGCCGCGTTCGGTGCATCGCAATACGCGCATGGTCAGTGATGCAATTCGCGCAATTGAAGCAAAAACCGGCCGCGACGCTAAAGATCATGAAGTTGCGGCCGAACTCCAATTGAGTCTCGACGATTACTACGGGATTTTGAACGATACCTTGGGCAGCCGCCTGTTCAGTTTTGACGACCTCTTGCAGGACGGCGAACACGAGGGGCTGCACGAGGACGGCGCAAGTGCTCATCTGGAGCCGTCGCGCGACCTGGAAGATGAACGCTTCCAGGGGGCGTTGGCGGAAGCGATTGCCAACCTGCCGGAACGTGAGCGATTGGTGTTGGCGCTGTACTACGACGAAGAGCTGAACCTCAAGGAAATCGGTGAGGTCCTGGGGGTCAGCGAGTCGCGCGTCAGTCAGCTGCACAGCCAGTGCGCAGCCCGCTTGCGGGGGCGTTTGGGAGAGTGGCGAGCGCGCTGAACAGGCAGTTTAGGGACACTGCATTCGAGACCGTGAGGGCCTGTGGCGTTTGCGGTTTCATTGCGTGGTGCCGAGGCGTCCTTTTTGTGTAATGCCTGTTGATTGAAATGGCGCGTCCAGGTGCTGGGCGCGTTTAAGACTGCTTGGAGGTCGAATTGGACAAGAACATGAAAATCCTCATCGTTGATGACTTTTCAACGATGCGGCGGATCATAAAAAACCTGTTGCGTGACCTTGGGTTCACCAACACGGTCGAGGCGGATGACGGCATTACAGCGATTCCGATCCTCAACAGCGGCAGCATCGACTTTCTGGTAACGGACTGGAACATGCCGGGCATGACCGGTATCGACTTGCTGCGCCACGTGCGCGCTGACGAAAAACTGCGCAGCCTCCCTGTGCTGATGGTGACCGCCGAAGCCAAGCGTGAACAGATCATCGAAGCCGCCCAGGCTGGGGTCAACGGCTACGTGGTCAAGCCTTTCACAGCCTTGGCGTTGAAAGAGAAGATCGAAAAAATCTTCGAACGCATCCACGGCTGATGCCATCGCGGGGGAGCTATGGAGCATAACGAAACGTCACAGGGCGACTTCGAGTCGACCCTGAAAAAGCATGCTCACCAGTTGGTCGACAGCCTTGAAAAAGGCCAGTTCGGCGACGCGGTGCAGTTGATCCATGAGCTCAACCAGACCCGTGACCGCGGCCTGTACCAGGAAGTGGGCAAGCTCACACGCGAGCTGCACAGTGCGATCGTCAATTTCCAGATTGACCCGCATATGCCCCAGGCCGAAGAAATCTCGCAGATCACGGATGCCACCGAACGCCTGTCCTATGTGGTCAGGCTGACCGAGGCGGCGGCCAACCGCACCATGGATCTGGTGGAAAACGCCACGCCCCTGGTGAACGGCATGGCCACCGAGGCACAAGCGTTGAGCCACGACTGGGGCCGCTTCATGCGCCGCGAAGTCGGGGCTGAAGAGTTCCGTGAGCTGGCGCGTCGGGTCGACGGATTCCTGTCACGCAGCGAGCAGGAAAACCGCACGGTTTCCAGCAACCTCAACGACATCCTGCTGGCCCAGGATTACCAGGACCTCACCGGTCAGGTGATCAAGCGCGTGACCCAATTGGTCACCGAAGTGGAAAGCAATTTGCTCAAATTGGTGCTCATGGCCGGCCAGGTCGACCGTTTTGCCGGTATCGAACATGACCGCGCGGCGATCCTCTCGGAAAAAGATCCAAAAAAACATCTCGCCAAGGGTGAAGGTCCGCAGATTCATGCCGATAAACGTGAAGACGTTGTATCTGGTCAAGATGATGTTGACGACCTGTTATCCAGTTTAGGCTTCTAAGGAGCACCACATGAGCTTCGGCGCCGATGAAGAAATCCTCCAGGATTTCCTTGTAGAGGCCGGCGAAATTTTAGAGCAGTTGTCCGAGCAACTGGTCGAGCTGGAAAGCCGGCCGGATGATGCGAACCTGCTCAATGCAATTTTTCGCGGTTTTCACACTGTAAAAGGGGGCGCCGGCTTCCTCCAGCTCCACGAGCTGGTGGAGTGCTGCCACATCGCCGAGAACGTGTTCGACATCCTGCGCAAGGGTGAGCGTCACGTTGATTCGGAATTGATGGACGTGATTCTCGAAGCACTGGATGCGGTCAACGGCATGTTCAGTGAAGTGCGCGACCGTGCACCGATCACGGCCGCCACCCCGGAACTGCTGGCCGCCCTGGCGCGCCTGGCGGAACCTGCCGACACCTCGGCGGCACCGGTGGTTGAGGCAGTGCCTGAGCCTGTGGTGCAAGCCGAGCCGGACGTGACCGACAGCGAGTTCGAACAACTGCTCAATTCCCTCAGTGCCGTGAAGGCCGAGGCCGAAGCGCCGGCGGCACCCGCTGCTGCGCCGAGCAGTGAAGATATCACCGACGCAGAGTTCGAATCCCTGCTCGACCAGTTGCATGGCAAAGGCCAGTTCGCTGCTGATGCCGTGGCACCTGCTGCTGCGCCAGAAGCACCGGCAGCCAACGCCAATACCGATATTACCGACGACGAATTCGAAGCGTTGCTCGACCAACTGCATGGCAAGGGCACCTTCGTGGCCGACGCCTTGCCGGAAGTCGCCGCCACCGCCGCCGCACCGGCTGCGCCAGAACCTGCGGGCGATGGGCTGATCACCGATCACGAGTTCGAGTCCCTGCTGGACGAGTTGCACGGCAAAGGCAAGTTCAGCGAAGTGGCGCCGGCTGCTACAGCCGTCACCGCTGCTCCGGTTGCTGCGAAAGCCCCGGCGCCAGTCGCCAAGCCAGCGCCTGCCGCCGCAGCGGCCCCGGCGCGTGCTGCCGCACCGGCACCGGCCGCCGCCGACAAGCCCGCCAGTGAAGCCGAAACCACCGTGCGCGTGGATACCGCGCGCCTGGACGACATCATGAACATGGTCGGCGAGCTGGTGCTGGTGCGTAACCGCCTGGTGCGCCTGGGCCTGAGCAGCGGCGATGAAGCCATGCAAAAGGCCGTGTCGAACCTCGACGTGGTGACCGCCGACCTGCAGACCGCCGTGATGAAAACGCGGATGCAGCCGATCAAGAAAGTCTTCGGCCGCTTCCCGCGTTTGGTTCGCGACCTGGCGCGTCAGCTCAAGAAAGAGATCAACCTGGAACTGGTGGGTGAAGAAACCGACCTCGACAAAAACCTCGTCGAGGCCCTGGCCGACCCGCTGGTCCACTTGGTGCGCAACGCCGTCGACCACGGCGTGGAAACCCCGGAAGAACGCGAAGCCTCGGGCAAGTCGCGCAACGGCAAGGTGATCCTGGCGGCCGAGCAAGAAGGCGACCACATCCTGCTGTCGATTACCGACGACGGCAAGGGCATGGACCCGACCATCCTGCGCAATATCGCAGTCAAGCGTGGCGTGATGGACAAGGACGCCGCCGACCGCCTGACCGACACCGAGTGCTACAACCTGATCTTCGCCCCGGGCTTCTCGACCAAGACCGAGATCTCCGACGTGTCCGGCCGTGGCGTCGGCATGGACGTGGTGAAGACCAAGATCAGCCAGCTCAACGGCTCGATCAATATCTACTCGACCAAGGGCCAGGGCTCGAAGATCGTGATCAAGGTGCCGTTGACCCTGGCGATCATGCCGACCCTGATGGTGATGCTGGGTAACCAGGCGTTCGCCTTCCCGTTGGTCAACGTCAACGAAATTTTCCACCTCGACCTGTCGCGCACCAACGTGGTGGACGGCCAGGAAGTGGTGATCGTGCGCGACAAGGCGTTGCCACTGTTCTACCTCAAGCGCTGGCTGGTGGCATCGGCCAAGCATGAAGAGCAGCGCGAAGGCCATGTGGTGATTCTGTCCGTGGGCACCCAGCGTATCGGCTTTGTGGTCGATCAACTGGTGGGTCAGGAAGAAGTGGTCATCAAGCCTTTGGGCAAAATGCTGCAGGGAACCCCGGGCATGTCGGGTGCGACCATCACCGGTGACGGTCGGATCGCGCTGATCCTCGATGTTCCGAGCATGCTCAAGCGTTACGCCGCTCGGCGTATTTGATTCTGGTGGGGTAGGGCGGTTTGCCCGCCCCGCCTAACGGAGTGTTTATGGCAGTCAAGGTCCTGGTGGTGGACGATTCGGGTTTCTTCCGCCGCCGCGTCTCGGAAATTCTTTCCGCCGATCCAACGATCCAGGTGGTCGGCACGGCCACCAACGGCAAAGAGGCGATCGATCAAGCCATTGCGTTGAAGCCCGACGTGATCACCATGGACTACGAGATGCCGATGATGGACGGCATCACGGCCGTTCGGCACATCATGCAACGCTGCCCGACCCCGGTGTTGATGTTCTCCTCGCTGACCCACGAAGGCGCTCGAGTCACCCTCGACGCGCTGGATGCCGGTGCGGTGGACTTCCTGCCGAAGAATTTCGAAGACATCTCGCGCAACCCCGAGAAGGTCAAGCAACTGCTGTGCGAGAAAGTCCACAGCATTTCTCGCAGTAACCGTCGCAGCCTGTTCAGTACGCCAGCACCCGCCCCGGTTGCGACGCCTGCTGCGTCGACGTCATCGTTCGCGCGCCCAGCGCCAGCGCCAGCGCCAGCCCCGGCGCCGGTTGCACGGCCTGCGGTGGCCCCGGTGCGTGCGGCCGCGCCTGTGGCGGCAACGCATTCGCCGGCACCGAAGCGCAAAGCCTACAAGTTGGTTGCCATTGGTACATCCACCGGCGGCCCGGTGGCGCTGCAACGGGTGCTCACCCAGTTGCCGGCCAACTTCCCGGCGCCGATCGTGTTGGTCCAGCACATGCCCGCGGCGTTTACCAAGGCCTTCGCCGAACGCCTGGACAAGCTGTGCCGCATCAGTGTCAAGGAAGCCGAGGATGGCGACATCCTGCGTCCTGGCCTGGCGTTGCTGGCGCCCGGCGGCAAGCAGATGATGGTGGATGGCCGTGGCGCGATCAAAATCCTGCCGGGCGATGAGCGCCTGAACTACAAGCCGTGCGTGGATATCACCTTCGGCTCGGCCGCCAAGTCCTACGGCGACAAAGTTCTGGCGGTGGTGCTCACTGGCATGGGCGCCGATGGCCGCGAAGGTGCACGCCTGCTCAAGCAGGGCGGCAGCGCCATCTGGGCCCAGGACGAAGCCAGTTGCGTGATCTATGGCATGCCCATGGCCATCGTCAAGGCTGACCTGGCCGACGCGGTCTACAGCCTGGACGACATCGGCAAGCATCTGGTGGAGGCCTGCCTCTAATGGATGTTCTGAGCCTGATCGGCATCATCATGGCGTTTGTTGCGATCATCGGCGGCAACTACCTCGAAGGCGGCCACCTCGGCGCGCTGGCCAACGGCCCGGCGGCGTTGATTGTGATTGGCGGCACGGTGGGTGCGGCCTTGTTGCAGTCGCCCTTGAGTTCGTTCAAGCGCGCCATGCAGATTCTGGTGTGGATTATTTTCCCGCCCCGCGTGGACCTGCCCGGCGGTATCGACCGCGTGGTCAACTGGAGCCTCACCGCCCGCAAGGAAGGCCTGCTGGGCCTGGAAGGCGTGGCCGATGCCGAACCCGACAGCTACGCCCGCAAAGGCCTGCAATTGCTGGTGGACGGCGCCGAGCCGGAAGCCATCCGCAGCATCCTCGAAGTGGATTTCTACACCCAGGAAAGCCGCGACATCAACGCCGCCAAAGTCTTTGAAAGCATGGGCGGCTACGCGCCGACCATCGGCATCATCGGTGCGGTAATGGGCCTGATCCATGTAATGGGCAACCTGGCGGATCCGTCGCAATTGGGCAGCGGCATTGCCGTGGCGTTCGTCGCCACCATCTACGGTGTGGCCAGTGCCAACCTGGTGCTGTTGCCGGTGGCCAGCAAGCTCAAGTCGATTGCCCTGCGCCAGTCGCGTTATCGCGAGATGTTGCTCGAAGGCATCCTGTCGATTGCCGAGGGTGAAAACCCGCGTTCCATCGAATTGAAGCTCCAGGGCTTCATGGATTGATGGCGATGGTGATCGATTTGTGGCCAGTGAACCTGTGGCGAGCGAGCTTGCTCGCGCTGGGCTGCGAAGCGGCCCCAAAACAGGCGACCCGGGTTTTGTTGGAGAAATGTGGTGACCGAATTGGGGCCGCTTCGCGCCCCAGCGCGAGCAAGCTCGCTCGCCACAACAAGCGTGCTTGCCACAATAGAGGTAACAGCCTGTGAGCCGTCGCCGTCGCGAGCCAGAAGAACACGTCAACCACGAGCGCTGGCTGGTGTCCTACGCGGACTTCATCACCTTGCTGTTCGCGTTTTTTGTGGTGATGTACTCGATCTCGTCGATCAACGAAGGCAAGTACAAAGTCATATCCCAGGCGCTGATCGGGGTGTTCAACGACGCCGACCGTGCGCTCAAGCCTATCCCGATTGGCGAAGAGCGGCCCAAGACCGTGACCCCGGCCAAGCCGCTGGTCAATGACAGCGATGAAACCGCCGCCGGCGTGGGCGGCACCAGCGACCCGCTGAAAAGCATCGCCGATGACATCAGCGCCGCGTTTGGCGACCTGATCAGCTCCAACCAGATGACCGTGCGCGGCAATGAGTTGTGGGTGGAGATCGAGCTTAATTCCAGCCTGCTGTTCGCCAGCGCCGATGCGTTGCCCAGCGACCAGGCGTTCACGATCATCGACAAGGTGGCGGCGATCCTCAAACCGTTTGAGAACCCGATCCACGTCGAAGGCTTCACCGACAATTTCCCCATCAGTACCGCGCAGTACCCGACCAACTGGGAGCTGTCTTCGGCGCGCGCATCGAGCATCGTGCGCATGCTGGCGATGCAGGGCGTGAACCCCGGGCGACTCGCCTCGGTGGGCTATGGCGAATTCCAGCCGGTGGCTAATAACGCCACGGTCGAAGGCCGTGCGAAGAACCGCCGGGTGGTGTTGGTGGTGTCGCGCAACCTGGATGTGCGTCGCAGCCTGACCGGCACTGGCACGGCGAATGCAACACCGGATGCGGCGTTGAAGCGCGCTGGCACACAAACTGCACCGGCTCCTGCAAAGCCGCCGGTTCGTCAGGGCAGCGTCAATACTCCGTCACCGGCTCAATAACCTTATGCAATGTCTCGGTCGCGCCTGTGCCCACCGGGAGGAACCCACTGAATGAGAGTCTGGGCAGTTGCCAATCAAAAGGGTGGGGTCGGCAAGACCACCACCTCCATCGCTTTAGCCGGTTTGTTGGCCGAGGCGGGCAAGCGTGTGGTCGTGGTCGACCTGGACCCCCACGGCTCCATGACCAGCTATTTCGGCTATGACCCGGATGCACTGGAACATAGCAATTACGACCTGTTCCTGCACAAGGGCAGCGTACCGGCTGACCTGCCGGGCCAGTTGTTGCTGCCCACCAGCAACGAAAGCATTTCCCTGCTGCCGTCCAGCACCGCGCTGGCGACCCTTGAGCGCCAGTCGCCGGGGCAGAGCGGCCTGGGCCTGGTGATCGCCAAGACCTTGGCGCAACTGTGGCAGGACTTCGACTACGCAATCATCGACAGCCCGCCGTTGCTGGGTGTGTTGATGGTCAACGCGCTGGCGGCCAGCCAGCAGTTGGTGATCCCGGTGCAGACCGAGCACCTGGCGGTCAAGGGCCTGGAGCGCATGGTCAGCACCCTGGCGATGATCAACCGGTCGCGCAAACAGGCGCTGCCGTTCAGCATCGTGCCGACCTTGTTCGACCGCCGCACCCAGGCGTCCCTTGGCACCTTGCGTGTGCTGCGCGATGCCTACCCGGACACCATCTGGAATGGCTATATCCCGGTGGACACGCGCCTGCGGGACGCCAGCCGCGCCGGCCTCACGCCGTCGCAGTTCGACCCGAAAAGCCGTGGCGTGCTGGCCTACCGTGCGTTGCTCAAACACCTGCTGGCCCAGCAACTTGTGGCGCAGGTGGCGTGATGAACCGGCCTGTCGAATTCAAGACCCGACCGCAACTGGCGCTGGAATCCTACCTGGATGCCTTGCTCCAGGATGCGACCACGGAAGAACTGCCTGAACCGATCCTGGTGCTGGAACCTGTGGTCGAGCCGCAAAGCAGCCTGGATGAGTTCCAACTGGCGGTGTTGGAAGAGCAGGCTCGCGATTCCCATGTCGTGGTGCCGATCACGCCTGCGGTGATGGCGCCGGTGGTGGTCGAGCCTGTGGTGGTCGAGCCCGTGGTGGAAGTCCACCTGCCGCCGAGTATTACGCCGCCGCCAGTGACCGGCGATGGCCGTCCGGCGTGGGCTGCCGAACCCTTTGAATGCCTGCTGTTCGACGTCGCCGGGTTGACTCTGGCGGTGCCGTTGGTGTGCCTGGGCTCGATCTATTCCCTGGAAGGCCAGGAGCTGACACCGCTGTTCGGCCAGCCGGAGTGGTTCCTTGGCATCCTGCCCAGCCAGGCTGGCAATCTCAAAGTCCTCGATACGGCGCGATGGGTCATGCCCGACCGCTATCGCGATGACTTTCGCCAGGGCTTGCAGTACGTGATCTCGGTGCAGGGCTATGAGTGGGGGCTGGCGGTGCATCAAGTCAGCCGCTCGTTGCGCCTGGACCCGAACGAAATCAAATGGCGCAGCCACCGGGGCCAAAGGCCTTGGCTGGCGGGCACCGTGATCGAACACATGTGCGCGTTGCTCGACGTCGCCGAACTGGCCGAGTTGATCGCCAGCGGGGCGGTGAAGACGATGCCACTGAACAAACACAGTTGATTGAACAATAAGGGCCGCGCTGTTGCGTGGCCCATCTTGAAGGGGTCAGGGGTATGAACAAGTCAGCGTCCGCACAAGGTTTGGATGATCCGATCCTGCAATGGGTAACCTTCAAACTGGACAACGAGTCCTACGGCATCAACGTGATGCGCGTGCAAGAAGTGCTGCGCTACACCGAGATCGCGCCAGTGCCGGGTGCGCCAAGCTACGTGCTGGGCATCATCAACCTGCGCGGCAACGTGGTGACCGTGATCGACACTCGCCAGCGCTTTGGACTGGTGCCGACCGAAGTCAACGACAACACGCGTATCGTGATCATCGAAGCCGACAAGCAAGTGGTCGGGATCATGGTCGACAGCGTGGCCGAAGTGGTCTACCTGCGCCAATCGGAAGTGGAAACCGCGCCGAACGTGGGTAATGAAGAATCCGCCAAATTCATCCAGGGCGTGTGCAACAAGAACGGCGAACTGCTGATTCTGGTTGAGCTGGACAAGATGATGAGCGAAGAAGAATGGTCGGAACTGGAGAGCATCTGATTGTTCCTTGAGGCAGCGGTGATTGTCCTGGCCCTGTTGTGGGCCGGGACCCTGGCGTTTGTGCTGCGCTACGTGCGCCAGCAGCGGGAGTTGGCCGTGAAACAGGCCGAACGCGACGCCGTGCGTGACCGACGCATGCTCGAACTGGCCAAGCGTGTCGATCACTTCCAGCAGAGCGCGGTAAAGGTTGGGGACGAGGTGCACGAACTGCGTGCGATCCTCGGGCCATTGCCGGACAAACTGGCGCAGATCGAGCAGCGTGATCCGGCGAGCCTGTCCTTCGCGCAAGCGGCGAAGCTGGTGGGGATGGGCGCGACCGTGGATGAGTTGACCCAGTCGTGCGGCCTGACCCAGGCTGAGGCGCAGTTGATGAGTAAGTTGCACAAGAGCTGAATCCAGGTCGTACCCCAATCAAAATGTGGGAGGGGGCTTGCCCCCGATGGCGGTGTCTCAGTACCAGATGTGCTGACTGATCCACCGCTATCGGGGGCAAGCCCCCTCCCACATTTGTTTATGCGTTGTCCCTGGAATTATTTTCCAGCCTGACGACCTTTTGTCTGTCACCGACGGTCAACATCCATCAGAAACCTTTTCATCCCCGGAGAAAACCCCATGACCACCCCCAAGGCACTGTTGATCCTTCACGGCAAGCAAGCCCTCAACGAGGACGTGCGCGCTGCCGTGCAGGCCCGGCGTGACTTGGGCTGGGAGTTGGCGGTGCGTGTGACGTGGGAGGGTGGAGATGCCCAGCGCCTGGTCAATGAAGCCCTCGACGGCGGCTACACCCACCTGATTGCCGGTGGCGGCGACGGCACCCTGCGCGATGTGGCCGAGGCGATGGCGTTGGCCAAGACCGACGCCAGCCTGGTGTTGATGCCCTTGGGCACCGCCAATGACTTCGCCCGCGCTGCCGGCGTGCCGTTGGAGCCCGGCGCGGCCCTGGCACTGCTGGATGTGCCGGCCAGGGCCATCGACCTTGGCCAGGCGGGCGGGCAGTTTTTTCTCAATATGGCCACGGGCGGCTTCGGCAGCCAGGTCACGGCCAATACCTCGGAAGACTTGAAGAAAGTCCTCGGCGGCGCCGCTTACCTGTTCACCGGCTTGACCCGCTTCAGCGAGTTGAAGGCCGCCTATGGTGAGCTGGAAGGGCCGGGGTTCCACTGGAAGGGCGACCTGCTCGCGCTGGGCATCGGCAACGGCCGCCAGGCGGGTGGGGGGCACGTGCTGTGTCCGGGGGCATTGGCCGATGACGGCTTGCTGGATATCAGCATCCTGCCGGCGCCGCAGGAGGTGGTGGGCACGTTGCTGACCCTGATGACCGACGGCTGGGGCCTGGACAATCTGTTTGTGCGCGCGCGCCTGCCGTGGGTCGAGATCAAGGTGGCAGAAGGGTTGTACATCAACCTCGACGGCGAACCGCTCAAGGGCGATGACCTGCGCTTCACCGCCTTGCCCAAGGCGCTGCGGGTGCACCTGCCGGTGAATTCGCCGCTAGTCGTCCAGACTGATGATTTGCTCGCGCACCGCAAATAACACCAGACCCGCCACGTCGAAAATCTGCAGGCGCTTCATGATTTGCGAGCGATGCGCCTCGACCGTCTTGATACTCAGGCCCAGGCCATGGGCGATCTCTCGTGTGGATTTGCCGCGCACGATCAGCCGCAAGATCTCCAACTGCCGAGCTGTGAGGTTATGGCTGTGCCCTGCGGGCGTGGTGGGGCCGTTGGCGCGCACCAGCGCCTGGTTGATCACGGTGTGGGCGATGGCCGGGCTCAGGTAGCGCTCGCTGTTGCGCAGCGCCAGCAGCGCATGTTCCAGCTCGTTGGCGGTGGTGTCCTTGAGCAGGTAGCCGTGGGCGCCGGCCTCCAGCGCGCACATGATCAGCTCGGGGTCGGTGTGCATCGACAGGATCAGCACGCGGCTCTTGGGGTAGGCGCGCTTGAGCTGCTGCAAGGCGTCCAGGCCGCCGGTGTGCTTCATCGACAGGTCCAGCAGCACGATGTCGGGCTGCAGCGCGTTGAATTGCTCGAGCAATTGCGCGCCGTCGTTGGCTTCGCCGACCACTTGGTAGCCGGGGATATCCTGGACCAAGGCGCGTACGCCGGCCCGGATCAGTGCGTGGTCATCCACCAGGAGTAATGTGCAGGTCACTCGGCAACCTTAGGGGAGCTGGCCCGTTCGAGGGCGCGGGGCGCCCAGGGGAAAAGTGCGTCGATCCGCGTCCCTTTGCCAGGCTGGCTGCTGACGGATAGCGTGCCCCCCAGTTGATCAATTCGCTCAGACATCCCGGCCATGCCCCGTTGGCCTTCCAGGCCAGGGTTGATGGCGGGTGAAAAGCCCTGGCCGTCATCGCAGATACTCAGCGACAGGCCCTCGGGCAGGCGTTGCAGGCGCACCAGCAAATTGTGCGCCTGGGCGTGGCGAAGCATGTTGGTGACCGCTTCCTGGGTGATGCGAAAGGCCGCCACGGCCATTTCTTCCGGGATCCCGGTGAGCCGCTGCTGGCACTCCAGGCTCCAATGCACGGGGGTGTTTTCCAGGGCCTTGAGCAAGTGGGCGCGCAGGCTGGCCTCCAGGCCCAGACTGGCGAGTTGCCGCGGGTTGAGGATGGCGGACACGTCACGCACTTTGGCCAGGGTTTCATTGAGGGTGTTGCACAGGACTGTGCACTGGTCTTGCAGGTCGGGCGGCAGGCGGCGCTTGAGCCATTCGCTTTGCAGCTTGGCGGCGGTGAGCAACTGGCCGATATCGTCATGCAGCTCACGGCTAAGGCGATGGCGTTCGTTTTCCTGCACTTGCAGCAGGCGGTCGGCCAGTTCCTGAGGCTGGAACTTGATGGATTTACGCGAGTGCCATTGTTGCAATCCGACCACCACCAGCGTGGCCAGGTTAAGCATCACCAAGAGTGGCAGGGCAGCGGGAGAAGCATAGGCCCACAGACTCAACGACAGCGAGCCAACGCACAGGGCAAGGATCAGGCGGCGCGTCGTGTTGCGGGACGCGGACCTTGCAATGAGTGTCTTGAAGTTGGCGTACATAGCGGAGGGAACCAATGAAGGTTTGCTGCGGGAAGACCGGTCATGGCGGCTGACGGGCCTCTGTTCGGCGTGCGTTGTCGAATCGTTTTTATACATGATGAAGTTGAGTCACTTCGAGCGGGGGCATAGTACCACCACTCTTACCGTTGGTCGCCTGGTGGCGTGCCTGGTGGGCTTATAAACCGCGCACATGCACAAGGCGCTATTACCGGAGTTCATCAGAAGAGGAGGAGTTGTATTGTTTGAATGTGCTTATGTTGTCTTTGTTACAATTACTGGCTAATTGATATCTTTGTGCGCGCAATTCAGTCTCAACCACTAAGTTGAAGGTGTGATTTGCAGATATCTCATGATTTGAACGCGACCCGATAAGTACTCAATTAGATATCTGGCGCAGGCGTTGCTGTGGCTGATAGCTGAAGTTCTTTTGAGGGATCTGCAGCGTGACCGTTGCCAACAACGTCACCTGTTCGCTGTCGTCCATGCCGAGTTCACCGGTGCGCGTGTCGATCAGCTCCAATTGCCAGGCCAGCAGCGTCAGGCACGCGTGCAATGCATCCAGCGCTTGATCATGCAGTTGCACGGGGCTGGCAGCGTTGGCGATCAGGTATTGGATATGTCGGGAGAATTCGCTGATCGCCTGCAGGGCCAGGCTATCGGCCTTTTCGGCCAACTTGATCAGGCTGTTCTTCATGCAGTCGATGGCGTCGCTGTCATCGCGGATCAGATGCAGGTGGTTCAAGCATTCTTCCGACTTCGCCAGCAGCATTTCCGCTTCAAGCAGGAATTCGGGAAGTGTGGTTTGCCATTCAGTTGCGCTGTTCATCTTGCAAGTCTCCACAACATAAGGTCGGGTGATGAGATGCCGCACCGGGTGAATGGCTTAAAACTAGCGCTGAAATATGACTGGAATCTGTAGGTTGCTTCCGAGATTCGAGTAGGACGTTTACTAGAATGACGGCGACGGTTGTGCATAGCCCTCATCGCGGGGGTCAAGTACACACCTTCAGTTGCCGACATGTAGATGTCCGGAAGACCCGTGGGCCGGGGGCTTGGCATGGCAAACAAAAGCCTGACTCCATTCATGCAATGAGAATGGCGTCACATTAATGGCTATTAGATATTGCGAATATCAGGTTGGGCCTGATTGCGTATAGGGGAATCCCTTATATGGCGGAACCTTGCGTCGGTTTGAGTGTCGCGCAATGTATCCGCATTGCCATATGAAGAGGCCCGCGCAGTAAACCATGATGTCAGTGTGACATCAATGGATTTGCGTGGCATTTTAGTAGGGTCAAGATTCGGCGTTCGCCGCCGATAAAGAGCCTTATGAACTGCACAACCCCTTAGCGCACCAGGAGCTTTTAATGGCCGGCATTCTCGACACGGTAGATCAACGCACACAACTGGTGGGTGAGAATCGCCTGGAGATCCTCATGTTTCGCCTGGCCGGGCGGCAGCTGTTCGCGATCAACGTGTTCAAGGTGCAAGAGGTGTTGCAACTGCCCAAGTTGACTCTGATGCCCCAGCGTCATCCCTTCGTGTGTGGTGTGGTGAACTTGCGGGGCCAGACCCTCCCAGTGATTGACCTGTCCCAGGCCATCGGCATGCGCCCGCTGGTGCCGGGGCCCAACAGCACCATCATCGTCACCGAGTACAATCGCTCGGTGCAGGCGTTCCTGGTGGGCGGCGTCGACCGCATCGTCAACATGAACTGGGAAGCCATCCTGCCACCACCGACCAGCGCCGGTCGCCAGCATTACCTCACCGCCATCAGCAAGGTTGACGACCAGTTGGTGGAGATCATCGACGTGGAAAAAGTCCTCGCCGAGATCGTGCCGTACAACGCCAAGGTTTCCCGCGAAAAACTCGAAGACCCTGTGCTGGAACGCGCCCGAGGCCGTGAAGTGCTGCTGGTGGACGACTCCAACGTGGCGCTGTCGCAATTGCGCGACACCCTCGGCCAATTGGGCGTGAAAATGCACATCGCCAGCGACGGCCTCAAGGCGTTGAACATGCTCAAGGCCTGGGCCGACAGCGGCCAGGTGATGACTGACAAGCTGCTGATGGTCTTCACCGACGCCGAAATGCCCGAGATGGACGGCTACCGCCTCACCACCGAAATCCGCAACGACCCGCGCCTGCGCGGGCTCTACGTGGTGCTGCACACCTCGCTGTCGGGCAGCTTCAACGATTCGATGGTCAAGAAGGTCGGCTGCGACAATTTCCTGTCCAAATTCCAGCCCGACAAGCTGGTGGATGTGGTGCGTCAACGTCTGTTGCTGGACGAAGTGCCTGCCTGACACACCGCCGTGCCATCCCAGAGGTACCCCGCTTTGTAGTGAGCGGGCTTGCCCCGCGCTGGGTGGCGAAGCCGCCCCAATAAGGCCGCTGCGGTGTGTCAGAAAGACCGAGTTGCCTGGTCTTGGGGCGGCTTCGCCCCCCAGCGCGGGGCAAGCCCGCTCACTACACGATATAGTGTGAGCTTTCTCCTTCCAGGAATGCAGGCCCATGCTTCGTCTCAGCGCGTTGTACCGTTACCCCTTGAAGTCCGGCAAGGCCGAGGTCTTGCAGCAGATCGGCCTGGATAAGCTTGGGCTGGACGGTGACCGACGCTGGATGCTGGTGGATGAAGCCAGCGGACGTTTCCTCACCCAACGCGCGGTGGCGAAGATGAGCCAACTGTCGGCGTTGTGGAACAGCGCCGGTGGCCTGACCCTGAGTTCGCCAGGCCATGCGCCGCTGGACGTGGCCTTGCCCGGTAGCGAGGCCGAGCTGCGGGGCGTGACCATCTGGCGTGACACTTTGCGCGTACCGGATGCTGGCGACGCCGCCGCTGCTTGGGTCAGCGATTTCATCGGCAAGCCCACGCGGCTGGTGCAGATCCCGTTGGAACGCGCCCGCACCACCCAGGCCGGTTATGGCAAGGACGACGACCAAGTGGCGTTCGCCGATGGTTACCCGTTGCTGGTGATCGGCCAGGCGTCGCTGGATGATCTTTCCCAGCGCATCGGCCGCCCGATGGAGATGCTGCGTTTTCGCCCCAACCTGGTGGTCGAAGGCAGCGCTGCGTTTGCCGAGGACGGCTGGAAACGCCTGCGCATTGGCGATGTAGAGTTTCGTGCGGTCAAACCGTGTTCGCGCTGCATTCTCACCACCATCGATCCACAGACCGGCGAGCGCAGTGCTGACCGCGAACCCTTCGCTACCCTGGAGGCCTATCGCAAGACCGACGACGGTGCGATTTTCGGCCAGAACCTGGTCAACGATGGAATCGGGCGCCTGGAAGTGGGCATGCCGGTGACGATCCTGGAATAAAAAAATGCCCGTCTCCTGCGAGACGGGCATTTTTTTAGCGCGTGGGCACTTAGCCGCGGTATTCGCACAGGTAAGCGGTGTCCACGGCGACCTTCAGCTGGAACTTGCTGTTGGCCGGTACGTTGAATTGGCTGCCGGCGGCGAAGGTTTCCCATTCGGCGGCGTCGGGCAGCTTGACGGTCAGGGCGCCGGAGACCACGTGCATGATTTCACGCTGGGCAGTGCCGAATTCGTATTCACCCGGGGCCATCACGCCGATGGTCGCCGGACCTTCTGCGGTGCCGAAAGCGATCGACTTGACGGTGCCGTCGAAGTACTCGTTGACTTTAAACATGGGTGAATCCTCGGAAAGGGTCTGGAAAGGTCGGCCAGTATGCCCAAGGGCAGGGGAGCTGCCTAGACCGGCAAAATCAGCGGCAGCAGGCGCGCGGTGTTGCGCGCATCCTCCAGTGCTCGATGTTGTTGGCCATGGAACTGCATCCCCGCCAATTGCAGCGCACCGTTAAGCCCCAAGGGCTTGTCCAGGCGCCGGGCCTTGGCGAAGCGCTGCTTGAGGTTCACATGGGGCGTATCGGCGAGCGCGCTGGCCAGGCCATGGCGTTGCCACTCCAGCTCCAACTGCTTGCGATCATAGTCGCCCCAGCTCGCCCAGCCTTCCAGGCGCGGCTGATGCTGGCCCAGCCAGCGCTCGAACAGTGGCCACACCTCGGTGATCGGCGCGGCGCTGTCGATATTGGCTTGGGTGATGTGCGTCAACTGACGGCAGAACGGCGTCAGCAAGGGGCGACGCAGCGGCCGCACAAAACGCTGGAAGTGATCCAGCTCGCGACCCTGGCGGTTCACCAGGCTCGCGCCGATCTCGATGACTTCCATCTCCGTCACGGGCCAGCCGCCGTCATCCGTAGTGGCTTCAAGGTCAATAATCAGCCAATGAGGCATGGTGCAGGTTCCCGTACTCGTCCTTTCCTGATGGGGATAGAGCGTAGCCCGGCCGTGTAGTTCCGCCTAGGGGCGTTATTCGATCTCCAGCAGAACCTGGCGATTGCGCACCTGATCGCCGGTGATGACCTGCACGCCCGTGATCACGCCGTCGATGCCGGCAGTGAGCGGGTGCTCCATTTTCATCGCTTCCAACACCAGCAACAGTTGGCCCTTGCTCACTCGGTCGCCGACCCTGACCCGCACATCGACGATGGCGCCATCCATCGGCGCTTTGACGGTCCCGCTGCTGGCGTCCGCCTGGCGACTGGCGGCTTGCTGGGTACGGTTGATGACCGTCAAGCCCGGTAGCCACAGTTGGTCGCCGTCGAGGTAATAGGCGATGCGGCGGCGGATGCCATTGAGCACCACGATGGCGTGGCGGCCGTCGAGGGTGAGGGGCAACGGCTCGACGGTGACGCTGTGCAGTGCGTCATTGACCTCCAGACGGTAGGTGCCAGGGACACCCGCGTTGTTGCGCCAGCCCGCCAATTGTTTTGGATGCTGGTCAGCGCCGTGTTGATAAAACAGCGCGGCGGCCAGGGAAAGCTGTTGGTTTGACGCGATGGGTCGGGGGATCTCGTTGAAGTGCTCGGCGATAAACCCGGTGCTGAAATCGCCTGCGATGAAGTCCGGATGCTTGAGCAAATCCACCAGCAGTCGCTGGTTGGTGGCGACGCCCAACAGCAACGTGTCTTCGACGGCGCGCAACAACTTGCGCCGCGCCTCTTCACGCGTGGCGCCGTGGGCAATGATCTTGCCCAGCATCGGGTCATAGTACGGGCTGATGCGCTGCCCTTCGACAACCCCATGATCGGTACGCACACCCGCCGCCGGTTGCCAGCGCAGCACATCGCCGGTTTGCGGCAGGAAGCCCCGGGCCGGGTCTTCGGCGTACAGGCGCACCTCCATGGCGTGACCGCTCAGCGTGACAGCCTCTTGGCTCAGCGGCAGCGGCTGGCCAGCGGCAATCTGCAATTGCCACTCCACCAGGTCGAGGCCGGTGATCAACTCGGTGACCGGATGCTCCACCTGCAAGCGGGTGTTCATTTCCAGAAAGTAGAACCGGCCGTCGCGGTCGAGCAGGAACTCCACGGTGCCCGCGCCAACGTAGTTCACCGCGCGCCCGGCCTTGAGGGCGGCTTCGCCCATGGCCTGGCGCAGGGCGGGCGTTATCACCGGGCAGGGCGCCTCTTCGATGACTTTTTGATGGCGACGCTGGATCGAGCAATCGCGTTCACCGAGGTAGACCAGGTGGCCGTGGCTGTCGCCGAACAGTTGGATCTCGACGTGGCGCGGGTCGATCAGGGCCTGTTCGAGGATCAACTCATCGCTGCCGAAGGCGTTTTTGGCCTCCGAGCGGGCGGTGTGCAAATTGTCCAGCAGGGCGTCGGCACTGTGGACCAGGCGCATGCCCCGTCCACCGCCGCCCGCGCTGGCCTTGATCATCAGCGGGTAGCCGATGCGTTCGGCTTCGTGTTGCAGGGTGGCGTCGTCTTGGGCGCTGCCCTGGTAGCCGGCGATGCACGGCACATCCGCGTCGAGCATGGCGAGCTTGGACAGGCGCTTGCTGCCCATCAGTTCGATGGCCTCGACGCTGGGGCCGATAAAGGTCAGGCCTGCCGCCAGGCAGGCGCGGGCGAATTCGGGGTTTTCGGAGAGGAAGCCGTAGCCGGGGTGGACGGCGTCGGCGCCGGTGAGGGTTGCGGCGTCGAGGATGGCCGTGATGTTGAGGTACGACTGCTGTACCGGAGCCGGGCCGATGTGGACGGCCTCGTCGGCCATCTGCACGTGCAGGGCCTGGGCGTCGGCATCGCTATAGACGGCCACGGTGCGGTAGCCCAGGGCCTGGGCGGTACGCTGGAGGCGGCAGGCGATTTCGCCGCGGTTGGCGATGAGGATTTTGCTGAAGGTGGGCATGGGGTTATCCCTTGGTTGATGGGGTGTCTGTCAGGGCCTCATCGGGGGCAAGCCCCCTCCCACACTTGACTGTATTCACAAATGCAAATGTGTGAACCCAATCCAATGTGGGAGGGGGCTTGCCCCCGATAGCGTCATCTGCACCACCGAGGTTTCCTTTTCTGCACAAACGCCTGCGTCCCCTCAATCCCTTCCTCCCCTCGCACAGCCTCGGCAAACCACTGCGCCCCGCGATCCAGCACCCTTTCAAGCGGCTCATCCACACTCGCCAGCAACAACTGCTTGGTCCGCCCATTCGCTACCGGCGCACAGCGCAACACGTGCCCCAGCACTTCATCCAATCGCTCGGCCAACCCCTGCGCATCACGCTCGGTAAAGTGCACGACGCCCAAGCGCTCAGCCTCGACACCATCAAAGCGTGCTGCCGTCAGTGCGAGTCGGCGCGCTTGGGTCAACCCGATGCGCTTGACCACAAACGGCGCAATCTGCGCCGGCAGCAAGCCCAGGCTGGTCTCGGGCAAACCGAACTGGGCCTGGTGGTCGGCAATCGCAATATCACTCACGCACGCCAACCCAAACCCACCGCCCAGCACCGCACCTTGCAGTACCACGATCACCACTTGCGGCACCGCTTCAACCTCTTGCAACAAGGTGCCAAATGCGCGGTTCAGCGCCTGCAGTTGATTGCCCGCCGTGACCAGATCCTTCACATCCGCCCCGGCGCAGAAGTGCCCACCGGCGCCGCTGATCACCACGGCCCGTGTCTGGCTGTCCAGTTGCGCCAACACCGCACGCAATTCGTTGACCATTTCCAGGCTCATGGCATTGCGGCTTTGCGGGCGGTTGAGGGTGATGTGCAGCACGCCGTTATGCGGCTCAAGCAGCAAGGTATTCATGGTTTTTTCCCCGGCAAGGTGCCCATCAATTTGCAGATGATGCCCAGCATGATTTCGTCGGCACCGCCGCCAATCGACACCAGCCGCACATCGCGATACGCCCGCGCCACCGGGTTGTCCCACATAAAGCCCATGCCGCCCCAATATTGCAGGCAGCTGTCGCTGACTTCGCGGCCCAGGCGTCCGGCCTTGAGCTTGGCCATCGATGCCAGGCGGGTCACGTCCTGGCCTTTGATGTATTGCTCGGTGGCCTGGTAGACCAAGGCGCGCAGGCACTCGATTTCGGTGGACAGTTCAGCCAGGCGAAAGTGGATCACCTGGTTGTCGATCAGCGCCTTGCCGAAGGTCTGGCGCTCCTTGCAGTACTCGATAGTGCTGTCGACGCAGTACTCCAGGCCCTTGATCATATTGGCCGCGCCAAACAGGCGTTCTTCCTGGAACTGCAACATCTGCATCATGAAGCCCGCGCCTTCTTGGCCGATGCGATTGCGCTGGGGGATGCGCACATTGTCGAAGAACACCTGGGCGGTCTCGGAGCTGTGCATACCGAGTTTTTCCAGGGGCGGGCTGACGCTGATGCCGGGGGTGTTCATCGGCACCATGATCAGCGATTTGTTGATATGCGGCTTGTCGTCGGAGGTGTTGGCCAGCAGGCAAATAAAGTCGGCACTGGGGGAGTTGGTGATCCACATCTTGCTGCCGTTGATCACGTAGTCGTCGCCGTCCTTGCGCGCATGGGTCTTGAGCCCGGCCACGTCGGAGCCGGCGCCGGTTTCCGAGACGCCGATGCAACCCACCTGCTCACCGCTGATGGCCGGGCGCAGGAATTCGTCGCGCAGTTCATCGCTGCCGAAGCGGGCGAGGGCAGGGGTGCACATGTCGGTCTGCACGCCGATGGACATGGGGATGCCACCGCAACGGATGGTGCCGAACTCTTCGGCGGCAACGATGGAGTAGCTGTAGTCCAGGCCCATGCCGCCGAATTTTTCCGGCTTGGAGATGCCCAGCAGGCCGAGGTCGCCGGCCTTGCGGAAGATCTCGTGGATGGGAAAGCGCCCGGCTTTTTCCCATTCGTCCACGTGGGGATTGATCTCGCGGTCAACGAAGGCGCGCACGGTGCGGCGCAGTTCCTGGTGTTCCTGGGTAAAGATCATTGTTCTTGTTCTCCGGTTAGAAACGCGCCACACCAAAGCTATTAGGTTGCAACTGCCGTGCCTCGGCCTCGTGGCAGATATCCAGCAAAAAACCGAGCAAGGTCCGGGTATCCCGTGGATCAATCAGCCCGTCGTCCCACAGGTTTGCACTGCCGTACAGGGCGGTGGACTGGCTGTCGAGCTTCTGCGCCGTGACCTGTTCCAGCATGTCCAGCACCTTGGGGTCGGGCACCAGGCCGTCTTTCAATTGCTTGGCCTCGGTGACGATGCGCAGCACCTTGCCCGCCTGCGCACCGCCCATCACCGCCGTGCGGCTGTTGGGCCAGGCGAAGATAAAACGCGGGTCGAGGCCCCGGCCGCACATCGCATAGTTGCCCGCGCCGTAGGAGCCACCCACCACAATCGTCAGTTTAGGCACCCGTGCATTGGCCACTGCCTGGATCATCTTCGCGCCGTGCTTGATCACGCCTTGCTGCTCGGACTCGGTGCCCACCATAAAACCGGTGGTGTTGTGCAGGAATAGCAGCGGCGTACGGCTCTGGTCGCACAGCTGGATAAACTGCGCCGCCTTGCTGGCGCCCTTGGGCGTGATGGGACCGTTATTGCCGATCACACCGACGGCGCGGCCCTGGATATGCAGGTGGCCACAGACGGTGTGGGGATCGAACTCGGCCTTGAACTCGAGGAAGTGCGACGCGTCGGCCAGGCGTGCGAGGATTTCGCGTACGTCGTAGGGTTTTTTCGGGTCGTCGGGGATCAGGCCCAACAGCTCTTCGATGGGGTACAACGGCTCCGCGTAGGCTTTTTTGGGCTCCACCTGCAAGCGATCATTCCAGGGCAACGCGCTGACGATCTCGCGTGCGATGCGCACGCCATCGGCATCGTTTTCCGCCAGATATTCGGCGGTCCCGGCGGTTTGCGCGTGCATCTCGGCGCCGCCCAGTTCTTCATCGGTGGCCACTTCACCCGTTGCCGCCTTGAGCAGCGGTGGCCCGGCCAAAAACAGCTTGGCCTTGCCGCGTACCACCACCACATAATCCGACAGGCCCGGTTGATAGGCCCCGCCCGCCGTGGCCGAGCCGTGAACCACGGTAATCTGCGGCAAGCCCATGGCCGACATGCGCGCCTGGTTGGCGAAGCTGCGTGCGCCTTCGACGAAAATATCGGCCGCGTAGTTGAGGTTGGCGCCGCCGCTTTCGGCCAGGGTCACCACCGGCAGTTTGTTCTCCATGGCGATCTGTTGCAGGCGCAGGGATTTTTTCAGGCCGGTGGGCGAGATCGTGCCGCCCTTGATCGCACTGTTGTTGGCCACCACCAGCATGCGCACGCCGCTGACGTAGCCGATGCCAGCGATCAACCCACCACCGGCCGCGCTGCCGTCCTTGTCATCGTGCAGCTTGTAGCCGGCCAGGCCTGCCAGCTCCAGGAACGGTGCGCCGGGGTCCAGCAGCAGGTTAAGGCGCTCGCGCGGCAGCAGTTGGCCGCGCTTGTCGAACTTGGGCTTGGCTTCCTGTGCCTTGCTCAGCAGCGTGTGTTCCAGTTGGCGCAGGTGCTGGATGCCCACCAGCATGGCGTCGCGGTTTTGCGCGAACTGGGGGCTGTGGGGATCGATCAGGGATTCAATCACCGGCATGGGTCACTGCTCCGCCTTGAGCACATCGGGCACATACGCCCGATGAAAACCATTGAACGGCTCGCTCGGCGGCTGCGCCTTGTGCAACGGCCACGCACGATTGCCCTGGCTGGCGGCGCCGTCGATGCGCAACGTGCTGCCGCTGATAAAGCTGGCGGCGGGGCTGAGCAAAAACACGATGGCCGCGCTGACTTCCGACTCGGTGCCGATACGCTTGAGCGGCACATGCTCGCGCAATGTGGGGATCACCGCCTTGAACGCGCCTTCGTAAGTGTCCATGCCGCTGGAGGCAATCCAGCCCGGCGCCACGGCGTTGACCCGCACGCCGGCGTAGCCCCATTCGAAGGCGGCGGTCTTGGTGAAGTTGTCCATCCCCGAGCGCGCCGCGCCCGAGTGGCCCATGCCGGGCATGCCGCCCCACATGTCGGCGAGCATATTGACGATGGCGCCGCCGTGTTGGCTCATGGATTGGTTGAACACTTCCCGTGCCATCAGGAAACCGCCCACCAGGTTGGTGCGCAGTACGGTTTCAAACCCCTTTTGATTGATGGCGGCCAGCGGCGATGGATATTGCCCGCCAGCGTTGTTCACCAAACCGTGAATGGGCCCATGGTCGTTGAGGATTTGGCCGACCAGCGTTTTCACCGCCTCTTCATCGCGAATATCGCAGGCTTGCCAGTGGGCGGTGCCGCCATCTTCGGCAATCTCTGCCGCGACCTTTTGCAGTTTCTCCGGTTTGCGTCCCACCAGGATCACTCGGGCGCCGAGGGCTGCCAGTTCATGGGCGGTACAGCGGCCAATACCGCTGCCGCCGCCGGTGACAATCACGGTGTGCCCCTGGAACAGGTCGGCTTTGAAGATCGAGTCGAAGGCCACGGCAACGCTCCTTTTATTGGAATTGATCGGCGATGTGTTGCGGCACGGCAATCGGGATTTCCAGCAACTGCTGGGCGAACGCCTTGCCTTGCGGGTCGATGCGCAGGCTGGCGATACCGCCGCCGCCCAGGGCGTTTTCCAGCAAGAAATTGAGGCTGTGGCTGCCAGGCAAATACCAGCGTTCGACGCGGCCGTGGAGTGGGTCGAGGACATGGCCCATCCAGTCGACGATCACTTCGGGTGTCAGTGCTTCGGCGATCCACGGCAGGTATTCAGGGGCGCGGGCGATCACACCGATATTGCTGTGGTTGCCCTTGTCGCCGGAGCGCGCCACGGCGAGCTTGACCAAGGGCACGCTGGCGTTGGCACGGCCTTGGGGTTTGGGGGGCTCGATGGGCGCGCAGGGTGTTGCGAGTGAGTCGGCGGGTGGCAACGCGCAGGCGTGGCGCTTGCCCTGGAAGTCGATCACCGGTTCACACACGGATTTATCGACAAGGAATGAAAACAACCGAATCAGCGGATACACCGTCGGCCGGCCACCGACGATGCCGGTAAGCCCCGGCGCCATGCCGGTCGCCGCCTGGGCGATCTCGCGGGCAAACAGCACCAATGCCTGTTTGCTGGGGTGCCGCACGGCCAGCTTCACCACCACTTCACGGCAGTCGTGCCGCCGGGCGTGGGCGCCATAGGTGGCTTCGCTGCCCAGCAGTTCGATACTCACCTCGGTGTAAGGCGCCCAGCCGCGCTGGCTGAACAACGCTGAGGTCTTGTTGATGATCGCCTGGCTGACCCGTTCGGCCTTGGCTACCGCGTCGATGCCGGCGATCAGGCAACTGGCGGAACAGCGAAAACCATCCGGGTAGGTGGCGCTGACCTTGTATTGGTCGGTGGGCGGCAGGCCCTTGGCGCCGTGCAGACGCACTTGGTGTTTGCCTTGTTGCTGCAATTTGACCTGGCTGAAATCGCAGATCACATCCGGCAGCAGGTAAGCACGTGGATCGCCGATCTCATACACCAGTTGCTCGGCCACGCTGAGTTCACTGATCAACCCGCCACTGCCGTCGACTTTGTTCACGGTGAACTGCCCGTCGGCGCTGACCTCAACGATGGGAAAACCGATGTGTTCATAGTCCGGCACGTCACGCCAATCGGTGAAGTTGCCTCCGGTGCACTGCGCGCCGCATTCGATGATATGCCCGGCCAATGCGGCCTGGGCGAGGTGGTCGTAGTCCTGCCAGGACCAGTTGAATTCATGCACCAGTGCGGCACTGACCACGGCGCTGTCTACCACGCGGCCGGTGATGACGATATCGGCACCCAGCTCGAGCGCTTGGACGATACCTGGTGCACCGAGATAGGCGTTGGCGGATACACACATCGGCGGCAGTGGTGCGCCGTTGAACATATCGGTGATGCCGTGGCGTTTTTTCAACTGGGGTTGCAGGTCATCGCCCAGCAGCACGGCGATTTTCAGCGGGATCGCCGCCTTGTCGCAGGCCGCTTGCAGGGCGGCGGCACAGGCTTGGGGGTTGATGCCCCCGGCGTTGCTGATCACGCGGATGCCCTGGCGCTGGATCTCGGCCAACAGCGGTGTGAGCACCTCGACAAAATCCGTGGCGTAGCCGGCCTGGGGATCTTTCATCCGCGCACCGGCGAGGATCGACATCGTGACTTCGGCCAAATAGTCGAACACCAGGTAATCCAACTGGCCGCCGTGCACCAATTGGGCGGCGGCGGTGCAGGTGTCGCCCCAGAAGGCGCTGGCGCAGCCGATACGAACCGTCTTGCTCATGAGAAATCCTTCCTCCGATGGCTGTTGCCGAGACTACCAAGCAAGCGCTTGGTTTGTAAACTCTCGACACAAGTTTCAGCCCAAGCGCTTGCTTGGTCAGGCGCCACGGCCTAAATTGCCGGCCAAGACGTCCGTAGAAGTAGAGGAGAGCAGCATGGATGAGCACAACGCCCTGCGGGTGATGCGCACCATGGTCGACGGTGGCCAATTGACCGATCCCGAGAGTGCCCGGGGCAAGTTGCTGCAAACCGCGGCTCATCTGTTTCGCAACAAGGGCTATGAACGCACCACCGTGCGCGACCTGGCCAGTGCCGTGGGTATCCAGTCGGGCAGCATCTTTCATCACTTCAAGAGCAAGGACGAGATCCTGCGCGCGGTGATGGAGGAAACCATCCACTACAACACCGCGATGATGCGCGCCTCCCTTGATGAAGCGACGAATGTGCGCGAGCGCGTGCTGGCGCTGATTCGCTGCGAATTGCAGTCGATCATGGGTGGCAGCGGCGAGGCCATGGCGGTGCTGGTGTATGAATGGCGCTCGCTGTCGGCCGAAGGCCAGGCCCACGTGCTGGCGCTGCGTGATGTGTATGAACAGATCTGGTTGCAGGTGCTGGGGGAGGCCAAGGCCGCCGGTTACATCAAGGGCGATGTGTTTATCACCCGGCGTTTTCTCACCGGGGCGCTGTCCTGGACCACCACCTGGTTCCGCGCTGAGGGCAGCCTGACGCTGGAGCAACTGGCCGAACAAGCCCTGCTGATGGTGCTGAAGGCCGATTGAGGCGCAAGCTATTAATTTGACGGTGGAAAGTTGTCTCTCCCGACGAAAACGCCTAGCTTATTGCCATCAACCTTTTCAACGGTGTGTGCCTTGATGTTTTCGCCATGGCGGCTGGCTACAGGACTGACTTTATGGGCACTGGGGACCGTGGGGTGGATGCCGGCATCGGCTGCGCAATTGGTGCGCATCGGCGCGGCGCACTTCCCGCCCTACACTGTGCGGCCTGAACAAGGCGCCGATACCGGCCTGTTGCCGCAACTGGTGGAAGCCCTCAACGCCTCGCAAACCGACTACCAATTTGTGCTGGTACCGACCTCGATTCCCCGCCGGTTCAGGGATTTCGAACAGGGCCGGGTCGACATGGCGATCTTCGAAAACCCCGACTGGGGCTGGCAGAACATCCCCCACACCAGCGTCGACATGGGCCTGGAAGACGCGGAAATTTTCGTCGCCCAGCGTGCGACCGGACGCAGCCAGGACTATTTCGCCGACCTCGTGGGCAAGCGCCTGGCGGTGTTCAGCGGTTATCACTACGCCTTTGCCCACTTCAACTCCGACCCCAAGTACATGGCCGAGCATTTCAACGCCACGTTGACCTACTCCCATGACAGCAACTTGTTGATGGTGGCGCGGGGGCGGGCGGATATTGCCTTGATCACCCGTTCGTACCTGAGTGATTTCATGGTGCGCAACGCTGAGATGTCCGGGCAGTTCCTGGTGTCGGAGCGCATCGACCAGGTCTATCACCACTACGCATTACTGCGGCCCAAGGCGCCGATCACGGGCGAGGCGTTTGCCGGTTTGCTCAAGCACCTGCGGGAAAATGGCGAGATGCTGAAAATCTTCGAACCGTATCGCATCGATGTGATGCCCACACCCTGATCGGCTAAATTTCCGCGCCCGGCTCACGTCACTTCTTCATCTGTCGACGATTATCGTGAGCCCCTCCCATGTCCAATCTGAATGACCTCTCGGTCCTGCCGTTGCCGGCCGGGCCTGCCTTGAATGCCGATGAAACCGACGCCCACCTGAGCCTGACCCTGGAAGGCCAGCCGCTGGTGCGTTTGCGCCTTGAGCGGGGCGATGTGTTGCACGTGCATTTGCAGGACGCCAACCACGTCGCGCCAGTGCGTGCCTTATGGGCGGCCAGCTATTGGCTGTTCGTCAAGGAGCCCACGCGCCAGCGCCTGGTCTGGCACCTCGAACATGCCGCCGAAGACGCCTTGCGCAGTGGTCTGCTGGTCGCCACCGAGGTGGCCGGGCAATTTCACTGCGAGCGCACGCTGTTCTGGCAACTGCCCCAACCGTGGCTTGGGCAATCTGTGAGTGGCAGCTACCCGCAGCAGATGGTCATCAGCGATGGCAAGCGCCATCCGGCTCGTGCGCCCAAGCCGCGTGGTGAGGTTTACCGGCGTTTCGATGCGCGCCTGGGCGCGTGGATTTCCCTGCGTACGGTTGAGATCGACGTGGACCTGGCGCGCTTCAACCGCTGGCAGAACAGCGCGCGGGTAGCGAGTTTCTGGCAGGAAAGCGGCAGCCTGGAACAGCACCGCGAATACCTGGACAAGCTGGAAGCCGACCCTCACACCCTCACGCTGATCGGTTGTTTTGACGACGAACCCTTCGCCTATTTTGAAGCCTACTGGGCCAAGGAAGACCGCATCGCACCGTTCTACGACGCGGCCGACTATGACCGTGGCATCCACATGCTGGTGGGCGAAGAACATCACCGCGGCCCGCACAAAGTCGCCAGCTGGTTATCGGCGTTGGTGCACTACCTGTTCCTGGATGACCCGCGCACCCAGCGCGTGGTGGCGGAACCGCGTGCGGATAACGCGAAGATGATCGGGCATATGCAGAACCAGTGCTTTCACTGCGAGAAGGAGTTTGATTTCCCGCACAAGCGGGCGGCGCTGATGATTCTGGGGCGTGAGCGGTTTTTTGACCGGTGTGGGCTGGTCTAAAGCCAGGACGCTCTTTGTAGTGAGCGGGCTTGCCCCGCGCTGGGTGGCGAAGCCGCCCCAAAACCAGGCACCCCGGTCTTACTGATACACCGCGGCGGTCTTATTAGGGCGGCTTCGCCACCCAGCGCGGGGCAAGCCCGCTCACTGCAAGGGCTGTATGTCTTTCACACTCGCCGCGCGAACGTATCGCTATGGCTGCCCGACACCTTGCGGCAATGCACCAGCGCATCGCGAATCATGAAGTTCACCAGCGTCGGCGACACACCCAGTTCCTTGGCGATGTCCTTCTGCGGCACGCCATGCAGGCGGTACATCTCGAACGCGTAACGGGTGCGCTGCGGCAACTCCGTCAGCGCATCGGCGATGTTTTCCAGGGTGTTGAAGTTGATGTGGGAGGTTTCCGGTGAAGCGCCGTGGATGACCACATTCAAGCCTTCCTCTTCCGTCCCCGAATATTTGAGTTCCAGCGCCTGCTTGCGGTAGTGGTCGATCGCCAGGTTGCGCACGATCTGGAACAGGTAGCTGAGCTGGGCCTTGAACGACGAGGTGATCGTCGGTGCCGATTGCAGCCGGAAGTAGGCGTCTTGCACCACGTCTTCGGCGCGTGAGCGACAGCCGGTAATACGTGCTGCGATCTTCACCAGGATCAGTCGGTTGTCGACAAATGCCTGGAGCAGCGGTGAGTCGCACCTGCCTGTGGATACTTGTTCCGTCATGGAATTCACCTTGTTGCCAAATAGGTTAGGGGAGGGCGTCCTTGCTGAGGCCTCCTACACATCGGGCAACAAATTAGGCTTAATGATAATGATTGTCAAATGAGAAGACGAACTAATCTTATGGCTTTCTGAAAGGTGTGAGCCACGTCTCGCTCGTCCCCGGCGACTAATTATTTGCCGCTGCCGTCCGTTCTCATGGGTGACAGGTTCGTTAGTGAAACGGCCTAGGACCAGCACCCGCAGGAGAGCGAGATGGGTTTCTATCGTGCAGATAGCGTGTTTCAGTCTGGAGTCTTCGTGCTATGAGCGCGCCGACTCGATTGCGTCTGTTTTGCCTGCCTTATTCAGGCGCCAGTGCCATGGTGTATGCGCGCTGGCGCCGAGCGCTGCCGGCCTGGTTGCAGGTGTGCCCATTGGAGCTGCCAGGGCGCGGGATGCGCATGGATGAGCCCTTGCAGCGCGACATCAAGACCTTGGCTGCGCAATTGGCCGACGAAATCAGCCACGACCTGAGCGCTCCTTATGCCTTGTTCGGCCATAGCTTGGGCGGCTTGCTGGCGTTCGAACTGGCGCACGCACTGAACGCACGCAATGTGCCTGCGCCCTTGGCGCTGTTTGCCTCCGGCACGGCCGGCCCAGCCCATCGCGATGTCAGTGAGTACGCCATCGAAAAGACCGATGAGCAACTGATCGCCCGCCTGCGCGAGCTGCAAGGCACCGCCGAAGAGGCCCTGGCCAACCCCGAGCTGATGGCGTTGATGCTGCCGATCCTACGCGCCGATTTCCTGCTGTGCGGCAGCTTCACCTATGGCCAGCGCGAGCCGTTGCGCATGCCGATCCACGTGTTTGGCGGCAAACAGGATTCGGTGCGCGCCGACCAGTTGCTCGACTGGCAGACCGACGCCGCCAGCGGCTTCTCCCTGGACCTCTTCGATGGCCACCACTTCTTCCTCGTACAGCACGAAAGCGCGGTGCTGCGCTGTATCCGCCGCTACGCCGACGAGCACCTGGCGCGCTGGCGCAATGGCGTGGCGCGGCAACTGATTGCCGGTTGAACTCCCCCGAATTCCCGATTTCCCCGTAAGCCGATTTCAGGCAGGAACCCCATGATGGACGCCTTCGAACTTCCCCGCACACTGGTCCAGTCCCTTCAACGTCGCGCCGAGCAGACCCCGGACCAGGTGGCCCTGCGCTTCCTCGCCGAGTCCGCCGAGCACAGCGTTGTGCTCAGTTATCGCGACCTCGACCAGCGCGCCCGCACCATCGCCGCCGCCTTGCAGGCCAACGCGGACCTGGGCGACCGTGCGGTGCTGTTGTTCCCCAGTGGCCCGGATTACGTCGCCGCGTTCTTCGGTTGCCTGTATGCCGGGGTGATCGCGGTGCCCGCCTATCCGCCGGAGTCCACCCGCCGTCATCACCAGGAGCGGCTGCTGTCGATCATCGCGGATGCCGAACCGCGCTTGCTGCTGACCATCGCCAGTCTGGCCGAGGGCCTGTCGCAGCTCGAAAATGCACCGCCGGTATTAAGCGTCGACACCTTGCACAATGCCGACCAGTGGGTCGCCCCCGAGCTGCAACCCGACGACATTGCCTTCCTGCAATACACCTCCGGTTCCACTGCATTGCCCAAGGGCGTGCAAGTCAGCCACGGCAACCTGGTGGCCAACGAAGTGCTGATCCGTCGCGGTTTTGGCATCGACCTCAACCCCGACGACGTGATCGTCAGCTGGCTGCCGCTTTACCATGACATGGGCTTGATCGGCGGTTTGCTGCAACCGATTTTCAGCGGCGTGCCGTGCGTGTTGATGTCGCCCGCCTACTTCCTCGGCCGCCCATTGCGCTGGCTCGAAGCAATCAGCGAATACAACGGCACCATCAGTGGCGGCCCGGATTTCGCCTACCGCCTGTGCAGCGAGCGCGTCAGTGAGTCGGCCCTGGAACGCCTGGACTTGAGCAAATGGCGCGTGGCTTATTCCGGTTCCGAACCGATCCGTCTCGACACCCTGGAACGCTTCGCCGAGAAATTCGCCGTTTGCGGTTTCACCCCAGACAACTTCTTTGCCTCCTATGGCCTGGCCGAAGCCACCCTGTTTGTCGCCGGTGGCACCCGTGGCCACGGCATCCCGGCCATGCGCATGGATGAGCAAGCGCTGGCGGCCAATCGTGCCGAGCCGGGGCAGGGCAGTGCAATCATGAGTTGCGGCACCAGCCAGCCCGAACACGCCGTGCTGATCGTTGATCCACACACCTTGAACGAACTGCCAGACAACCGCGTCGGCGAACTCTGGGCCAGCGGCCCGAGCATCGCCCACGGCTACTGGCGCAACCCCGAAGCCACCGCCAAGACCTTCGTCCAGCACGCCGGTCGTACCTGGTTGCGCACCGGTGACTTGGGCTTTATGCGCTTTGGCGAGGTGTACATCACCGGGCGCCTGAAAGACCTGCTGATCGTGCGCGGCCACAACCTGTACCCGCAGGACATCGAGCAAACCATCGAGCGCGAAGTGGAAGTGGTGCGCAAAGGCCGGGTTGCCGCCTTCGCGGTAAATGACCAAGGCCTGGAAGGCATCGGCATCGCCGCCGAGATCAGCCGCAGCGTGCAGAAAATCCTGCCGCCCGACGCACTGATCAAAGCGATTCGCCAAGCGGTTGCCGAGGCCTATCAAGAAGCGCCGAGCGTGGTGGTGCTACTCAATCCGGGCGCGTTGCCCAAGACCTCCAGCGGCAAGGTGCAGCGTGCGGCGTGTGGCCTGCGGCATGCCGATGGCAGTCTCGACAGCTATGCGCAATTCCCTGATCGGCAAGCCTCGGTCAGCGAGGCGGCGTTGGAGTCCGAGCTGCACAACCAGATTGCTGCGATCTGGTGCGAACAGTTGCAGGTCGCAACCGTCGCCGCCGACGATCACTTCTTCCTGCTGGGCGGTAACTCGATCACCGCGACCCAGGTCGTGGCGCGCCTGCGCGAAACCCTGGGCCTGGAACTGAACCTGCGCATGCTGTTCGAAGCGCCGACCCTGGCAGGCTTCGCCACGCAGGTCGCGCAATTGCAGCAAGACGGTGGCGTGGCCCAAGGCGCGATCCAACGCCTGTCGCGCCAGGACGAGCTGCCTCAATCCCTGGCGCAAAACCGCTTGTGGATCACCTGGCAATTGGATCCCCGTAGCAGCGCCTACACCATTCCCGGGGCGCTGCGCTTGCGCGGCGAGTTGGATGAAGACGCGGTGCGTGCCAGCTTCCAGCAACTGGTCCAACGCCACGAAGCCCTGCGCACCCGTTTCTACGAGCGCGACGGCCAGGCCTTCCAGCGCGTCGAGGCCAAGGCGGACTTCGACCTGCAAGTCATCGACCTCAGCGACTTGCCTGCCGCTGAGCGCGAAGCCCGCGCGCAACAAATTCGCGAGGACGAAGCGCGCACCCAGTTCGACCTGGAAAAAGGCCCGCTGCTGTGGGTGACCCTGCTACGCCTGGAGGATGAAGATCACCAACTGCTGGTGACGCTGCACCACATCATTGCCGATGGTTGGTCGCTCAACATTCTGATCGACGAGTTCTCTCGCCTCTATGCGGCCGCGACACAAGGTCAAACCCTTGAACTGCCACCCCTGGCCCTGCAATACGCCGACTACGGCAGCTGGCAGCGCCAATGGCTGGCCGAGGGCGAAGGCCAGCGGCAACTGGCCTACTGGAAGGCACAACTCGGCGAGGAACATCCGACCCTCAGCCTGGCCACCGACCATCCGCGAGCGGCGCAGCAGCGCAACAGCGCTTCGCGGCATAGCGTGCGCGTGAACGCAGGTCTCAGTGAGGCGATTCGCCAGACCGCCCAGGCCCACCAATCCACCCCGTTCATGCTGTTGCTCGCAACGTTCCAGAGCCTGCTCTACCGCTACAGCGGCCAGCGCGATATCCGCATCGGCGTGCCCAATGCCAACCGCCCGCGCCAGGAAACCCAAGGCCTGATCGGTTTCTTTATCAACACCTTGGTGCTGCGCGCCGAACTGGACGGGCGCCTGCCGTTCGATCAATTGCTGGCCGCTACCCGCGAGACCGCGATGGCCGCCCAGGCCCACCAGGACCTGCCGTTCGAGCAACTACTGGAAGCCTTCCCCCAGGCCCGCGAACAAGGCCTGTTCCAGGTCATGTTCAACCACCAGCAACGAGATTTGAGCGCCTTGCGCCGCCTGCCGGGCATGCTCGCCGAGGAGCTGCCGTGGCACAGTCGCGAAGCCAAGTTTGACCTGCAATTGCACAGCGAAGAAGACCGCAACGGGCGCCTGAGCCTGTCGTTCGACTACGCCGACGAACTGTTCGACGCCCGCACCATTGAGCGTCTGGCCGAGCATTTCATCAGCCTACTGCACGCCGTGTGTGACCAGCCCCAGCAAGCCATCGGCGACCTCCAGTTGATGCCGCAAGACGAGCAACACGCGTGGAGCGAAGCGCCGTGTGCTCCGGCCCAGCAATGGCTGCCCGAGTTGCTTAACCAACAGGTTTCGGACGCCACCGCGCTGGTCTGGCAAGACGGCAGCCTGACCTTCGCCCAACTGCACACCCAGGCCAACCGCCTGGCCCATTACCTGCGTGACAAAGGCGTCGGCCCGGACGTGTGCGTGGCCATTGCTGCCGAGCGTTCACCGCAATTGCTGATCGGCCTGCTGGCGATCATCAAGGCCGGCGGCGCCTATGTGCCGCTGGACCCGGATTACCCCGCCGAGCGCCTGGCCTACATGCTCGAGGACAGCGGCGTGCACCTGCTGCTGACCCAGACCGCGTTGCTGGAGCAACTGCCCACCGCCGAAGGCGTGTGCGTGATCGCCATGGACAGCCTGCACCTGGACAGCTGGCCGACCCAACCACCGGGCCTGCACCTGAATGGCGACAACCTGGCCTACGTGATCTACACCTCGGGCTCCACCGGCCAGCCTAAAGGCGTGGGCAATACCCACGCGGCCCTGGCCGAGCGCTTGCAGTGGATGCAAGCCACTTATCAACTCAATGACACCGATGTGCTGATGCAAAAGGCGCCGATCAGTTTTGACGTGTCGGTGTGGGAGTGTTTCTGGCCGCTGATCACCGGTTGCCGCCTGGTGCTGGCCGGCCCCGGCGAACATCGCGACCCGCACCGCATCGCGCAGTTGGTGCAACAACACGGCGTGACCACGCTGCACTTTGTGCCGCCGCTGTTGCAGCTGTTTATCGATGAGCCGCTGGTGGCTGAATGCACCAGCCTGCGTCGCCTGTTCTCCGGCGGCGAAGCCTTGCCAGCCGAGCTGCGCAATCGCGTTTTGGCGCAGTTGCCGGCGGTGCAGTTGCACAACCGGTATGGCCCGACCGAAACCGCGATCAACGTGACCCACTGGCACTGCCGTATTGAAGACGGCGAACGCTCGCCGATTGGCCGGCCGCTGGGCAACGTGATCTGTCGCGTGCTCGACGAGCAACTCAACCCCGTGCCGCTGGGTGTGCCGGGTGAACTGTGCATTGGTGGCATCGGCTTGGCCCGGGGTTACCTCGGCCGGCCTGGCTTGACCGCCGAGAGGTTTGTCGCTGACCACTCGGGCACTCGCCTGTATCGCACCGGTGACCGTGCGCGCTTTAGCGCCGACGGCGTGATCGAATACCTGGGTCGCCTCGACCAGCAGGTCAAGCTGCGCGGTTTCCGTGTGGAGCCAGAAGAAATCGAAGCGCGCCTGCTGGCCCTGGACGGCATCGCCCAAGCCGTGGTGCTGGTGCGGGATGCACAGTTGATCGGCTACTACACCGCCCATGGTGAGCTGGACGAACACCAGATAAAAACCGCTCTGGCCGCCGAACTGCCGGAGTACATGGTGCCCGCGCTGTTGATGCGCCTGGACGCCATGCCCCTGAGCCCCAGCGGCAAGCTGGATCGTCGTGCGCTGCCTGCACCGGTGTGGCAAACCCGCGAACACATCGAGCCCGAAACCGCGCTGCAACAACAAATCGCCGCCATCTGGCGCGAAGTCCTCGGCCTGCCGCGCATCGGCCTGCACGATGATTTCTTCGCCCTTGGCGGGCACTCGTTGCTGGCCACGCAAATCATCTCCCGCACCCGCCAGGCGTGTGACGTCGAACTGCCGTTGCGCACCCTGTTTGAAGCCAGTGAGCTGGGGGCGTTTGCCGAGCAAGTCGAGCGGATCCAGGCGTCGGGCCAGCGCAACCAACAAACCGCGATTGCCAAGGTCGACCGCAGCCAAGCGGTGCCGCTGTCTTACTCCCAGCAGCGCATGTGGTTCCTCTGGCAGATGGAACCGGACAGCCCGGCGTATAACGTCGGCGGCATGGCGCGCCTGCGCGGTGTGCTGGATGTGGGGCGTTTCGAGGCGGCGTTGCAGGCCTTGATCATGCGTCACGAAACCCTGCGCACCACGTTCCCGAGCGTGGATGGCGTTGCCTATCAGAAGGTCTCGGCGCAAACCGGCCTGCGCATGGACTGGCAGGACATCTCGGCGCTGAACGAAATTGAGCGCCAGCAACGTTTGCAGCAACTGGCCGATCATGAAGCCCACACCCCGTTCAACCTGGAAACCGGGCCGTTGCTGCGCGCCTGTGTGGTCAAGGCTGGCGAGCAGGAGCATTACTTGGTGTTGACCCTGCACCATATCGTCACCGAAGGCTGGGCCATGGACATCTTTGCCCGTGAACTCAGTGCGTTGTACGAGGCGTTTATCGATGAGCGCCTGTCGCCGCTGGCGCCGTTGCCGGTGCAATACCTGGATTACAGCGTGTGGCAGCGGCAGTGGCTGGAGTCCGGCGAGCGCCAGCGCCAACTGGATTACTGGACTCAACAACTGGGCAACGAACACCCGCTGCTGGAACTGCCCGGCGACCGTCCACGTCCGCCCGTGCAAAGCCATCAGGGCGAGCTGTACCGCTTCGATTTGAGTGACGACCTGGCCGCCCGCGTGCGTGCCTTCAATGCCGAACGCGGCCTGACCCTGTTCATGACCATGACCGCCACCCTGGCCGTGCTGCTTTACCGCTACAGCGGCCAGACCGACCTGCGCATCGGCGCGCCGGTGGCCAACCGTATTCGCCCGGAAAGCGAAGGACTGATCGGGGCATTCCTCAACACCCAGGTGCTGCGTTGCCAGCTCACTGGGCAGATGAATGTCGCCGAGCTGTTTGAGCAGGTGCGCCACACCGTGATCGAAGGCCAGTCCCATCAGGACCTGCCGTTCGACCACTTGGTGGAGGCGCTGCAACCCACCCGCAGCGCGGCGTACAACCCGCTGTTCCAGGTGATGTGCAACGTGCAGCGCTGGGAATTCCAGCAAAGCCGTCAACTGGCTGGCATGACCGTCGAGTACCTGGCCAACGATGCCCGTGCGACCAAGTTCGACTTGAACCTGGAAGTCACCGACCTCGACCACCGCCTGGGTTGCTGCCTGACCTACAGCACTGACCTGTTCGATGAGCCACGCATTGCACGCATGGCCGAGCATTGGCGCAACCTGCTGGAAGCGTTGATCGCCGATCCGCAACAGCGCCTCAGTGAGTTGCCATTGCTCACCGCCGTTGAGCAAAAAGCTTTGCAAGACAGCTTGGGAATCGAAAAGGGCGAGCACCGCCTCGACCAGTGCATCCACACGTTGTTCAGCCAGCAGGCCGCAGTCCGTGGCGATGCGCCTGCGCTGACTTTCGCGGGTGAAACCCTGAGCTACCGCGAACTGGACGAGCGCGCCAACCGTCTGGCCTGGATGCTGCGCGAGCGCGGCGTCGGTCCGCAGGTGCGCGTCGGCCTGGCGTTGCCGCGTTCCCTGGAAATGGTGGTCGGCCTGCTGGCGATCCTCAAGGCCGGTGGCGCTTATGTGCCGCTGGACCCGGAATACCCGCTCGACCGCCTGCACTACATGATCGAAGACAGCGGCATCGGCCTGTTGCTCAGCGATGCGGCAATGTTCGAAGCCCTCGGCGAACTGCCAGTCAGCGTGGCGTGCTGGTGCCTGGAAGATGACCTGCCGGTACTCGCCAATTACCCGTCCAGCGAGCTGCCGTTTATCAGCTTGCCGCAGCATCAGGCGTACTTGATCTACACCTCGGGCTCCACCGGCAAGCCGAAGGGCGTGGTGGTGTCCCACGGTGAAATCGCCATGCATTGCGCGGCGGTGATCGAACGTTTTGGTATGCGCCCGGATGACTGCGAGCTGCACTTCTATTCGATCAACTTCGACGCCGCCACCGAGCGTCTGCTGGTGCCGTTGCTCAGCGGTGCGCAGGTGGTGCTGCGTGCCCAAGGCCAGTGGGATGCGGAAGAGATCTGCGGGCTGATCCGCACCCATCGCATCAATATTCTCGGCTTCACCCCAAGCTACGGCAGCCAGTTGGCGCAGTGGCTGGCGACCCAACAGCAAACCTTGCCGGTGCGCATGTGCATCACCGGTGGCGAGGCGCTGACCGGTGAGCATTTGCAGCGCATTCGTGCCGCGTTCCAGCCCCAGGTGTTCTTTAATGCCTATGGCCCGACTGAAACCGTGGTGATGCCGCTGGCCAGCCTGGCACCGGAGCAACTGGAGGAGGGCGCTGGCAGCGTGCCGATTGGCAGCATCATCGGCGCCCGTGTGGCGTACATCCTCGATGCCGACCTGGCGTTGGTGCCGCAAGGTGCGACGGGCGAGTTGTACGTTGGCGGCGCGGGTTTGGCCCAGGGGTATCACGAGCGTCCGGGCATGACGGCGGAGCGCTTTGTGGCCGATCCGTTTGCCAGCAACGGCGGCCGCCTGTACCGCACCGGCGACCTGGTGCGCCAACGCGCCGATGGCTTGGTGGAGTACCTGGGGCGTATCGACCATCAGGTGAAGATTCGCGGTTTCCGTATCGAGCTGGGGGAGATTGAAACTCGTCTGCTGGAACACGCGGCGGTGCGCGAAGCGGTGGTACTGGCGCTGGATTCGCCGAGCGGCAAACAGCTGGTGGCCTACCTGGTCAGCGACGCCGAACACGGCGCTTTGCGGGATGCGCTGAAAGCGCACCTCAAGGCGCAACTGCCGGACTACATGGTGCCCGCGCACTTGATCGTGCTGGACGCTATGCCGCTGACCGCCAACGGCAAACTCGACCGCCGCGCCTTGCCGCAGCCGGACCCGGAGGCCAATCGCCAACAGTACGTGGCGCCGCGCAATGAGCTGGAACAGACCCTCGCGGCCATCTGGGCAGCGGTGTTGAATGTGCAGCAAGTCGGCCTCGACGATAACTTCTTCGAACTGGGCGGCGATTCGATCCTGTCGATCCAGGTGGTCAGCCGTGCGCGACAGGCCGGGATTCATTTCAGCCCACGGGATTTGTTCCAGCACCAGACCGTGCAAACCCTGGCCGCCGTCGCCACGCGCTCCGAGCGGGTTACCGCCGAGCAAGGTGTGTTGACAGGCAGCTCGGGCCTCACGCCGATCCAGCACTGGTTCTTCGACACTGACATTCCCAAGCGTCAGCACTGGAATCAGGCGCTGGTGCTCAAGCCGCTGCAACTGCTGGAACCCCATCGCCTGGAGCAAGCGTTGCTGGCGGTACTGGAACATCACGACGCCTTGCGCCTGAGCTTCACCCAGCGCGACGCCCAATGGCACGCCGAACACTTGGCTGTGCCTCACGGCGGCGTGCTGATGCAGGCCCAGGTGCGTGACATGCAACAGTGTACCGCCCTGTTCACCGACACCCAGCGCAGCCTCGACCTGGCACACGGCCCGCTGTTGCGCGCCCTGCTGGTGGACGGCCCTGAAGGCCAGCAACGCCTGCTGATCGCGATCCATCACCTGGTGGTGGACGGCGTGTCGTGGCGCGTGTTGTTGGAGGATCTGCAAACGGTCTACCGCCAGTTGAGCGAGGGCCAGTCCGTCAGCCTGCCGGCCAAGACCAGCGCACTGCGCGATTGGGCCGCCCGTTTGCAGGCGTACGCCGGCAGCGAATCCCTGCGCGAAGAACTGAACGTATGGCAGGCGCAATTGGCCGGCCCGGTCGTGGCGTTGCCGGTGGATCGCCCACAGGGTTCGACGCGCAACCGCGATGCCGACACCGTCAGCGTGCGCCTGGATGCCGAACACACCCGCCAGTTGCTGCAACAGGCGCCAAGCGCCTATCGCACCCAGGTCAACGACCTGTTGCTGACCGCCCTGGCCCGTGTGTTGTGCCGCTGGAGCGGACACGCTTCGGCGCTGATCCAACTGGAAGGCCACGGCCGCGAAAGCCTGTTCGATGACATCGACCTGACCCGCAGTGTCGGCTGGTTCACCAGTGCCTATCCACTGCGCCTGACCCCGGTGCAGATCGAAGAGGCGGCCGGGCAGGGCGCCTCGATCAAGGCGATCAAGGAGCAACTGCGCGGCGTGCCGCACAAAGGCCTCGGCTATGGCGTGCTGCGCTACCTGGCCGACGCGCAGACCCGGCAAACCATGGCCGCGCTGCCAACCGCCGATATCACCTTCAACTACCTCGGCCAGTTCGACCAGAGCTTCGGCAGTGACGCGCTGTTCCACCCGCTGGACGAGTCCGCCGGGCTGGCCCATGACCCGGAGGCGCCGCTGCCCAATGCCCTGAGCGTCGACAGCCAGGTCTACGGCGGTGAGCTGGTGCTGCGCTGGACCTTCAGCCGTGAGCGTCATGACCCGCAAACCATCCGCGAATTGGCCGAGGCCTACCTCGCCGAACTGCACAGCCTGGTCGCCCACTGCCTCAAGGATGACGCCGGTGGCCTCACGCCGTCCGACTTCCCGCTGGCGCAGCTGACCCAGCCGCAATTGGATGCGTTGCCGGTACCGGCCAGCGCCATCGAGGACGTCTACCCGCTGACACCGATGCAGGAAGGTCTGCTGCTGCACACCCTGCTGGAACCGGGCACCGGCCTGTACTACATGCAGGACCGCTACCGCATCAACAGCGCCCTCGACCCCGAGCGTTTTGCCCAGGCGTGGCAAGCGGTGATCGCCCGTCACGAAGCCCTGCGCGCCTCGTTCTGCTGGAACGTCGGCGAGGACATGCTGCAAGTGATTCATAAGCCGGGTAGCACGCCGATTGAATACCTGGATTGGAGCAACGACCCGGAAGATGAACAGGAGCCGCGCCTGCAAGCGTTGCTCAAGTCCGAGCGCGAAGCGGGTTTCGATCTGCTCAACCAGGCGCCGTTCCACCTGCGCTTGATCCGCGTCGGCGCCGAGCGCTACTGGTTCATGATGAGCAACCACCACATCCTCATCGATGCGTGGTGCCGTTCGCTGCTGATGAATGACTTCTTCGAGCTCTACATGGCCCTCGGCGAAGGCCGCGACGCGCAACTGGCCACGCCGCCGCGCTATCGCGATTACATCGCCTGGCTGCAACGCCAGAATTTGAATGAAGCACGCCAGTGGTGGCAGCAGAACCTGCGAGGCTTCGAGCGCACTACGCCGATTCCGAGCGACCGGCCCTTTATGCGTGATCACGCGGGCCACGGCGGCATGGTGGTGGGCGATTGCTACACCCGTCTCGATGCCCGTGACGGCGCGCAATTGCGTGAGCTGGCCCAGGCCCATCAACTGACCGTCAACACTTTCGCCCAAGCGGCGTGGGCGTTGGTGCTGCGCCGCCTGAGCGGCGATCGTGATGTGCTGTTCGGCGTTACCGTGGCCGGGCGACCGGTGGAAATGCCCGAGATGCAACGCACCGTCGGCCTGTTCATCAACAGTATTGCGCTGCGGGTGAAGCTGCCCGAGGACGATCAGAAGTGCAGCGTGCGCCAATGGCTGAGCGGCCTGCTCGACAGCAATATGCAACTGCGCGAGTACGAATACCTGCCGCTGGTGACCATCCAGGAACACAGCGAACTGCCCAAGGGCCAGCCGCTGTTCGACAGCCTGTTCGTGTTCGAAAACGCCCCGGTGGAAGTCTCGGTGCTGGACCGCGCACAAAGCCTGAATGCCACCTCGGACTCTGGCCGTACTCACACCAACTTCCCGCTGACGGCGGTGTGCTACCCCGGTGATGACCTGGGCTTGCACCTGTCCTACGACCAGCGCTACTTCGACGAAAGTACCGTGCAAGGCATGCTCGGCGAGTTCAAGCGCCTGCTGCTGGCGCTGGTGCAGGGCTTCCATGGCGACATGGCCGAGCTGCCGCTGATTGGCGAGCAGGAACGTGAGTTCCTGGTGGACGGCTGCAACCAGAGCGCGCACGCGTATCCGCTGGAGCGCAGCTACGTCGAACTGTTCGAAGCCCAGGTGGCCGCGCATCCACAGCGTATCGCCGCCAGTTGCCTCGACCAGCAATGGACCTATGACGAACTGAACCGCCGCAGTAACGGCCTGGGCCATGCCTTGATCGCAGCGAGCGTTGGCCTGGACCAACCGGTGGCGTTGCTGGCCGAGCGCAACCTCGACCTGCTGGGCATGATCATCGGCAGCTTCAAGGCCGGCGCCGGTTACTTGCCGTTGGACCCTGGCCTGCCCAGCCAGCGCTTGCGCAGCATCATCGACCTGAGCCGTACGCCGCTGCTGGTATGCACCGAGGCGTGTCGCGAGCAGGCCATTGCGTTGCTGGAAGGCTTCGATTGCTCATTGCTGGTGTGGGAGGAAATCCCGGCGCGTGGCGAAAACCCAGGTGTCTATAGCGCCCCGGACAACCTCGCCTACGTGATCTACACCTCGGGCTCCACTGGCCTGCCCAAAGGCGTGATGGTGGAACAGCGCGGCATGCTCAATAACCAACTGAGCAAGGTGCCGTACCTGGACCTGAGTGAGGCGGATGTGATCGCCCAGACCGCCTCGCAAAGCTTCGATATTTCCGTGTGGCAGTTCCTCGCCGCGCCGTTGTTTGGTGCGCGGGTGGACATTGTGCCGAACACGCTGGCCCATGATCCGCAAGGCTTGCTGGAGCATGTCCAGGCGCAGGGCATCACGGTGCTGGAGAGCGTGCCGTCACTGATCCAGGGCATGCTCGCCCAGGACCGCATCAACCTCGACGGCCTGCGCTGGATGCTGCCGACCGGTGAAGCGATGCCACCGGAGCTGGCGCACCAATGGTTGCAACGTTATCCGCAGATTGGCCTGGTGAATGCCTATGGTCCGGCGGAATGCTCGGACGATGTGGCGTTCTACCGCGTCGACCTGGCCTCGACCCGTGGCACTTATCTGCCGATTGGTACGCCCACCGACAACAACCGCCTGTACCTGCTCAATGGCGCGCTGGAGCTGGTGCCCCAAGGCGCAGTCGGCGAGCTGTGCGTGGCGGGCACCGGGGTGGGGCGCGGTTATGTCAGCGACCCACTGCGCACTGCACCGGTGTTTGTGCCGAACCCGTTCGGTGCGCCGGGCGAACGCCTGTATCGCACCGGCGACCTGGCGCGCCGCCGCAGTGACGGCGTGCTGGAATACGTCGGGCGTATCGACCATCAAGTGAAGATTCGCGGCTACCGCATCGAACTGGGTGAAATCGAAGCGCGCCTGCATGAGCAACCGGAAGTTCGCGATGGAGCGGTGGGCGTGCAGGAGGGCGTCAACGGCAAGCACCTGGTGGGCTATCTGGTGGCCGCCGACACCGCGCTGAGCCCCGGCGAACGCCTGGACCGCATCAAGCAACGCTTGCGCGCCGAACTGCCGGAATACATGGTGCCGCTGCACTGGCTATGGCTTGAACGCCTGCCGCTGAATGCCAACGGCAAACTCGACCGCAAGGCGTTGCCCGATCTGGAAATCGGCCAATTGCACAGCCAGGACTACCTGGCGCCGCGTACCGAACTGGAAACCACGTTGGCCGCGATCTGGGCTGAGGTGCTGAAGGTTGAACGGGTAGGGGTGCAGGACAACTTCTTCGAACTGGGCGGGCACTCGTTGCTGGCCACGCAAATTGCCTCGCGGGTGCAGAAGACCTTGCAACGGGATGTGCCGCTCAGGGCGATGTTCGAATGCAGCACGGTGGCGGAGCTGGCCGAGTATATCGAGGGGCTGGCGGCCAATGAGATCAGTGCGGAGAAGGTGGATCGGTTGAGTGATTTGATGGCTGAACTGGAGGGGCTTTAATCTTCATTGCCTGTGAGGGCCTCATCGGGGGCCAGTCGAATCGTCGCACCGCCCCTCCCACACTTGAATGTATTCACAGGTCAAAATGTGGGAGGGGGCTTGCCCCCGATGAGGCCCTCACAGGCGCCGCTTATTTCGGCCCCATGATCTTGGCCAACTTCTCCGGCGACGGCGCCCCCTGCTGTTGCTGCAACCCACCCTTGTCATCCAGATAAAAAATCGCCGGCGTCGCCGACAACTCCAATTCATCCATCAACTTCATATTGGCATCGAGCTTGGCCTCGATGTTTGCCGGGATCTTGGCCAGCGGCTGCAACTTGCTGCCCTTGCCGGCGGCCTCATGTTCTTCCAGCGCCTTTTGCGGGTCTTTTGCCGCGAACAATGCCGCCGATTTTGCCGCGCTGTCTTCGCGGATAATGCCGACCATGATGTGGCGCAACTGCACCTTACCGGCCTTCACCCAAGGACGGGCCTGTTCCCAGAACATGTTGCAATAGGGGCAGTTGGGGTCGCTGAACAGGTAGACGATGCGTGGCGCCTTGACGTCGCCGTCCTGGATCCAGCTGCTTTTTTCCATCTTGGCCCAGACTTCCTTGGCCATCGGCGCGTACACCAGTTTTTCCAGGGGCGCGCTGCTCAGGTCGTTGCCTTGGGCATCGTACAGGTTGCCGGCGATCACGCTGTTGCCGTCGGCGGTCAGGTACAGCGCCATGCCACGGTTCTGGTATTGCGCGGCGTAGCCGGTGAGCCCACTGGGAGCGTCGAATTTGCCGAGGATCTTGGCGCCCTTGGCTTCGATCTGTTTGATCGGTGCGGGCCAGTCTTCGGCATGGGCCAGGGTGACCGCCAGCGTCAGCGGTAGTGAGATCAGCAGGTGGCGGAGGCTTGGCATGTCGGTTTCCTTGTTGTGGCGGTGTCGAAGGGTTCCATGGCGCGGGCCAGGCTGGCGTGTGACAACTCGCCCAGGTGGCTGTTGATCAGGCGCCCATCGGCTTGGTAGAACAGGGTGGTGGGCAAGGCCATGGAGCCCACGGCCTGGCCGAGGCGGCCGCTGGCGTCGAACAGCACGTTATCCAGGGTCAGGCCTTGGGTGGCGAGGAAGGTACTGACGCTTTGCATGCTCTCGGCCTGGTTGACGAACAGGAAGGTCACGTCAGGGCGTTGGTGTTGTGCGCGTTCCAGCACCGGCATTTCGCGTCGGCACGGTGGGCACCAGGTGGCCCACAGGTTGATCACCAGCGGGCCGCCTTTGTAGTCGGCCAATTGCACCACGTCGCCATTGGCATTGCGCAGGGTGATGTCGGGCAGCTGCGAGCCCTTGTCGTACAGGTTCAGTGCCAGGCTGGCCATGCCCCAGAACACCAGGCCAGTGATGACCCCGGCGCTCAGCGGCGTGCGCAGGGGCGGGCGGCGCCAGCCGTAGGCCAGCGCGCCGAGGATCAGCACGATCACGCCGGGCCAGGCGAGAAAGCCGCCATCGCGCAGGTCGACCATTTGCAGCCAGTCGTTGCTGTACTCATCCCAGTACATCAATACAAAGCTGATGCGCGCCGCCAGCATGCCCAGCAGGAACAGGCTGAACAGCACCGATTCCGGGTTTTCACCGCCGCGCTTGGCCACGCGCCAGCCCACCAGGGTGGCGAGGATCAGCGCACTGATCAGCAGGATATGGTTCAGGGCGATGGCGAAGGTGCCGATGGTCAGGGTCAGCATCAGGGCGCGTCTCGAGTTTGCGTCCAGCGTTGCAGGAAAGCGGCGGCATCCACTTCGCCGGTGATGCGTTGGGCGCGGCGTTCTTCGCCGTCCGGGCCGATCCACACAAAGCTCGGTGGCCCCGGCACTTTGTAGCGGCCGAGCAGCTCGCGGCTGGCGGCGTTGTCGGCGGTGACGTCCAGGCGCAGCAGGCGCACGTCTTTCAACGCGTCCATCACCTCGGGTTTGCCGAACACCTGTTTTTCCATGATCTTGCACGACACGCACCAGTCGGCGTAGTAGTCCACCAGCACCCATTGGCCCTGGACCTTGGCGCTGTCGAGCTGGCTTTGCAGGATGGCCGGGTCGCTGATGGTCATAAAGGCGTCGTGGGCGCTGGCGCTGTCGGCAACGCGAGAGCCGCTGTAGACCTTCAACGGTTGCCACAGGTCATCGCTGCCACCGGCCGCGCCCACCACCAACACCGCGCCCCACAGGCCCAACAGCAGGGACCCGGCGCCGAACACCTTGGCGGCCAGGCCGTATTCGCGAGCGAGGGTCCAACCGCAGTAAGCCATTACCAGGGCCAATGCGCCCCACAGGCCGATCCACAGGCTTTCACCGATCACCGGGCGAATCATCAGCACGGCGGTGCCGAGGAACAGGAAGCCGAAGATGCCCTTGAGCACGTTCATCCAGGTGCCGGGTTTAGGCAGGAAGCGGTTGCCCACGGTCACCAGCAACAACAGCGGGATGCCGATGCCGATGCCCATGGCGAACAGGATCAGGCCGCCATGCAGCGCGTTACCGCTTTGGGCGATATACAGCAGGGCACCGGCGAGGGGCGCGGTCATGCACGGGCCGACCAGCAGGCCGGAGAGTGCGCCGAGAATCCCCGCGCCCACCAGGCTGCCGCCGCTTTGCTGGCGGCTGACGGTGTCCAGGCGATCACGCAGGAAGGCCGGCAGTTGCAGTTCAAAAAAACCGAACATCGGCAGGGCAAGGATCACGAACAACGCGGCGAAACTGCCGAGGATCCACGGCGTTTGCAGCCAGGCCGCGAGGTTGCCGCCCAGTAGCGCCGCGAGTACACCGAGGGCTGCATACACCAACGCCATGCACACCACATAGCTGCTGGCCAGGGCAAAACCGCGACGCGGGCTGGCGCCACTGCCGACCACCAGGCCAGCAAGAATCGGCAACATCGGCAGCGAGCAAGGGGCGAAGGCCAACAGCAGGCCCAGGCCAAAGAAAATCAGCAGGCTCCACCCCAGGCTGCGCTGTTGCAGGCCACTGGCCAGGCTCTGGTCCTGGGCTTCGGCGGTGGCCGCCACGGCGGGATTACCGCCCAGGTCCACGGTGATCGACTGCGGCGGGTAGCACAGGCCTGCATCGGCGCAGCCCTGCCAGCCCAGCTTGACCTGGCCGGTGACGCCGGCGGGGATCTTCACTTCCAGGCCCTGGCGATACACTTCTTGGTCGCCGAAGAACTCATCGCTATGGGCTTCACCCTGAGGCAGCGTCGGTTTCTCGGCCAGGCCGTCGAATTTCATGCGCTGTTTGTACAGGTAATAACCGTCGGCAATCTGCCAATACAGCTGGGTCTCGCCGCTTTCGAGACGTTCGGAGGTAAAGGTGAAGGCCTTGCCCACCGGGAGGAAATCGGGTTTGGTCTCAAACGGGTTGCCCGGTGACGCTTGGGCGAATCCCGCGAACAACACCAGCAGAAAGGTAAACAGATGCCGCATGGTCAAGCCTTAGTTCGTTGCAAGTAGGCACACAATGTGTGGCGTTGATTAACCGATGATTAACCGGGCGCTATTCTAGAGTGTAGGGAATGTCTGATGTTGCGAACTTTGGCGGCATAATGCGCGCTTAATCTGTGCCTTTTCTAATCCCCCCATCTTTCATGAAGGGTTCAGCATGCACGTACTGGTCTGCGAAGACGACGAACTGATCGCCAGCGGCATCGTGGCCGGCCTCACCGCCCAGGGGTTTACCGTGGAGCGTGTGGGCACGGCGGCGGCGGCGCGGGCCATGCTCAAGGCCGCTACGTTCGACATCATGGTGCTCGACCTCGGCCTGCCGGATGAGGACGGCCTCAAGTTGCTGCAACAACAGCGCAGCCAGGGCCTGGAAATCCCCGTGCTGATCCTCACCGCACGGGACTCGGTGACCAACCGTGTCGACGGCCTGCAAGCCGGGGCCGATGACTATCTGCTCAAACCCTTCGACCTGCGCGAACTCGCCGCACGCCTGCAAACCCTGCTGCGACGGGTGGCGGGGCGCAGTGTCAACCTGATCGAACATGGTCGCCTGGCGTACGACCCGAGCAGCCGCGAAACCTTTCTGGGCGGCGAGCCGGTGGATTTGTCCCGTCGCGAACAGGCCCTGCTGCAAGCACTGCTGCACAACAAGGGCCGCGTTCTGTCCAGCGAACAGCTCAAGGACAGCGTCTACGGCTTCAACGATGAGCTGGAAAGCAATGCCCTCAACGTGCACATCCACCACCTGCGGCGCAAATTGGGCAACGGCATCGTCGAGACCGTACGCGGCCTCGGCTATCGCCTGGGGCCGGCGGATGGCGGGGACGACGCCTCGTGAAAAGCCTGCGCCTGCGCCTCACGTTCAAGCTGGGCGCCGCTTTTGTATTGATCTGGGCCTTGGCCGCCGCCTGGATGCTCAACGACTTGCGCAACCAGATGATGTTCTCCCTCGACCAACGGCTGGTGGCCTCCGCGCGCATGGTGGCCGGGCTGACCGAGCAGATGCCGGGCCTGGCCAGTGTCAGCGGTGGCGCGCATTTCAGCGCCGAACAACTGCATGTGCCGGGCGGCATGGCGTGCCAGGTCAGCTCGTTGCGCGGGGAAATCCTGGCGCGTAGCCATACCACCCCGGATGAAGGCCTGGAGTCGCGCAAGAGCGGCTTTCGTGACCAGGTGATCGACGGTGTCGGCTGGCGCAGCTTCACACTGTCCCGTGGCGACCTGCTGATTACCACCGCCGACCGCCAGGTAGAGCGCGAGGCGCTGAACCTGTCGATCCTGCTGGCGGCGTCGGTGCCGGTGGGCGTGGCGATGCTGGGTTGCCTGTGCTTGCTGTGGCTGGGCATCGGCCAGAGCCTGCTGCCGCTCAACCGCATGCGCGATGCGCTGATGCGTCGCAGCGCCGACTCCCTCGAACCGTTGCAGATTCACCCGCTGCCCAGTGAACTCAAGCCGCTGCTGGACACCCAGAATCAGTTACTGCAACGCATCGCCAAGACCATCGAACGCGAACGTCGCCTCACCGGCGATGCCGCCCACGAACTGCGCAGCCCGTTGACGGCGATCAAGACCCACCTGCAAGTGGCGCGCATGACCGAAGGCGCCGCCCGCGACCAGTCGCTGGCCCACGCCGAGGAAGGCGCCGACCGCCTGCACCGCACGCTTGAGCAATTGCTCTTGCTGGCACGCGTCGAGGGCAGCCTGTCGTTCGACGATGGCCTGCAGTCCAGCACGGAGGACGTGGCACGCTTGGCCATCGAAGATGCCAATGCCGGCGACAACCAGCGCATCGACCTGATTCTGCCGGACAACCTCAGCGACACGCCGGTGGAAATGCCGGTCGGCCTGGCCGTTGCCGCCTTGCGGAACCTGCTGGATAACGCCCTGCGCCATACCCCGGCAGACACCCGTGTGGAACTCAGCGTGTTTACCGCCGACGATCACGTGGTCTTTCGCGTGCGTGACCACGGCAAGCAAATTTCCGCCGAAGACCTGCAATACCTGACCCAACGCTTCTGGCGCAATGGCAACAGCGAAGGCTGCGGACTGGGCCTGGCCATCGTGCAAGCGATTGTGCAGCGCTGTTCCTGCTCGCTGAAATTCGACAGTCAAGCCGATGGCCTGCGCGTCGAGCTGGGTATGCCGCTGCGCCGCTGATCACTTTTCTTTCACGTGCCAAATAGTTACCGCCTCCTCAAGGTGCAAGCCTTCAGGATGGCGGTAATTTTTTTGCGCTTGAACGGGCTGAAAGACTCGGCCTGCATTGAAAAGGACGGTTCTCATGTTGGTCATCGATACCAGTTTTCCTGCCAAAGGCTTCAACGAACGCAACGGTGAAGCCGCGCAGCAAGTGATCGTGCATTACACCGCTGCACCCTTTGCTGCGTCCCTGCGCACCCTGACCGAAGACGGGGTCAGCGCGCACTATTTGCTACCCGACCCTGAAGAGTCCAGCTACCGCGCCGCCGGTTATGACGAGTTGCGGGTGTTTCGCCTGGTCGACGAGGACAAGCGCGCCTGGCATGCGGGGGTCAGCCAATGGGGCGGCCGCGATAATCTCAACAGCCGCGCGATTGGCATCGAGATCGTCAACCTGGCACGGGATGAGGCTGGCATGTTCACGTTTCCTGCGTACGAGGAGGAACAGATCCAGGTGCTGGTCGCGCTGCTTCGCGACATCCTCGGGCGCTTTGCGCAGATCGGTCCTACGGACATCCTCGGGCATTCAGATGTGGCGTATTGGCGCAAGAGCGATCCCGGCCCTCGGCTGCCGTGGCGGCGCCTGTACGAAGCGGGTATAGGCGCCTGGTTTGATGAGCCGACGCGGGCGATGTACCAGCGCCGCTTTTGTGTCGGGTTACCACCGGAAGTGGAGGTGGAGCGGGCGTTTCAGCGCTATGGCTATAAGCCGGCGCAGAATCGCCAGGCGTTTGAACTCAGGACGCGGGCGTTTCAGATGCATTTCCGGCCACGGGACTTTTGCGGGTTTCTGGATGCAGAGACTTGCGCGATTCTGTATGCCCTGAATGAAAAGTACCGCGGACTGTAACGTCGTACTCGGTCAAATGTGGGAGGGGGCATGCCCCAATGCCTGTCAGTTAAGGAAACAGCAGATGAGCGGCTTTC
>NZ_QUZT01000048.1 GCF_004682045.1 Pseudomonas nabeulensis | reverse complement strand
CGACTAAGATCAAAAGCTAAAGCCAAAGCCAAAGCCAAAGCAGAGCAGAGCAGAGCAGCAGCCTCCTTCCACATTCAGGCCCTAAGCAGCTTCATAGCCTTGTCGGGTCTGTTCGATCTCTTTGATCAGCCCATCAATACGCGCCAGCCGCGCACGGTTGTCATGATCCCAAGGATGAAACCCAGGCTTGAAGTAGTGCAACCACGGCCGCAGCATCCGTGGGAAAACGCCTTTTGGGCCGTACAGAAATTTAAGCATGCGCCACGAACCTTTCCAGAATCCGACGGACTTGCGGTCAGCAATCAGCAGCCGTACATGGAAGTCCAGCACCACCAGCCAGAAGAATACCGTGGTGGTGAGCATGGTGCCGGTGCGCAGCAAGTAGCGCTTGGGCCCAGGCTTGATCACGGTGTTCCACACGTCAAAGGCGACGGCCTTGTGTTCGGTTTCTTCCAGGGCGTGCCAGTACCACATCTGTTGGTAGCCCTTGAGTGAGTCGCCGAAGCGCGTGGGGTCGCTCAGCAGGATCTCGGCCAGCATCGCCGTGTAATGCTCGAGGGCAATGGTGATCGCCAGGTTGAACGACGGCGCGAAGTGTTTCTTTTGCAGGTCGAGGATGAACTTGAGCCGGCGGTCCAGGGTGTGTGCCGGTAGTCCCGCGGCTTGCAGCAGATCGTTGTAGGCCACGTGTTCACGGCTGTGCATGGCCTCCTGGCCGATAAAGCCCTGGATCTCTTTCTTCAACGCGGGATCGTCGATGCGGTTGCGGTAGTGCCGCACGCTGTCCATGAAAAACAATTCGCCCTGGGGAAACAGCAGCGACAACGCGTTGAAGAAATGCGTAATGAACGGGCCTTGTTCGTGCCAGTCGGTGATGCGCTCGGCGGGCAGGGCAAAACGGATATCGCGACGGATAGGCAACATAGTGCGTGCTCCTGTTCAGGGACGGGGCTCGTCGTTGGGTTCAAACACCGGCGTGCGTGGCTTGGGTGCCATGCGCTTGCTGGCGAACACCACCAGCGCCTGGTAGGCGGCCGGCAGGCAGCGGGCGAGCAGGTCGAGGAAGTACGCGTCGCGGCCGATCAGCACGCGGCGCTTGTTTTTACGCACGCCTTGCAGGATGACTTTGGCGGCCTGGTCGGCATCGGTGATAAACAGTTTTTCGAAGTCAGCGCGGGCCTGCTGTTCGCTGTGGATCAAAAAGCCCGTCATGTTCGCGTCGATACGGCTGCTGCGGCAGATATCGGTACGAATACCGCCGGGGTGCACGCACGTGGCCGACACACCGCAGCGCTGCATATCCAGTTCCTGGCGCAAGGACTCGGTGAAGCCGCGCACGGCAAACTTGGTGGCGTTGTAACCGCTCATGCCGGGTTGGGCGAACAGGCCGAATACGCTGGAGGTGTTGATTACATGGCCGTCACCGGAGGCTTTCAAATAGGGCAGGAACGCCTTGGTGCCATAGACCACACCCCAGAAGTTGATGCCGACAATCCATTCCAGATCGGCGTAGTCCACGCCTTCGACCGTGCTCGACAGCGCCACGCCGGCATTGTTGAACACCAGATTGACCTGGCCGTGATCGGCGGCGCAGCGTGCGGCCCAGGCGTCCATGGCCTGGCGGTCGGAGACGTCCAGCACTTGGGTGGTGACCGTGACCGGCGACAGGGTCGACGTCTTGATCAGCGCCAGGGTCTGCTCCAGGCCCTGGCTGTTCTTGTCCGCCAATGCCAGGTGGCAACCCTCCCGCGCCAACGCCAGGGCCAAGGCACGGCCCATGCCGGACGCCGCGCCGGTGATTGCCGCCACGCGGCCGTTGAATGACTTCATGACAGGCTGCCTTCTGCAGAGGGGAGGGACGTCGCAAGCGACTCGGCGGGTGCATTGACCGGCAGCAGGTTGGCCACGTAGTCCTTGAGCGCAAACTGCCGGGTGACTTGCTTGAAGCGCCAGGTCGAACCCGGCCACAGCGTGGTGTTCTTGCCGGTGCGCGGGTCGAGGTACCAGCTCTGGCAACCGCCGGTGTTCCAGATGGTGCGCTTGAGCTTGTCTTGCAACTGCTGGTTGTAGGTGTGCTCGACCGCCGGCTTGACATCGACGGTTGCGATTCGATGGCGCTGCATCTGCTTGAGCGCATCGAGGATGTAGGTCACTTGCGCCTCGATCATCAGGATCATCGAGTTATGCCCCAGGCCGGTGTTGGGCCCGACGATCAGGAACAGGTTGGGATATCCCGGCACCGTGGTGCCCTTGTAGGCATGGGCGCCGTCACGCCAGGTGTCCATCAGGTCCACGCCACCACGGCCGATGATGCAGTCGCGGGGCAGGGGGTCGGTGGCCTGGAACCCGGTGCCGAAGATCAGGCAGTCGGCCGGGTGCTTGATGCCGTCGGCCGTGACCACACCGTCGGCTTCCACACGCGACACAGGGTTGGTCACCACGTCGACATTGCTGCGGGCCAGCGCCGGGTAGTAGTCATTGGAGATCAGCACGCGCTTGCAGCCGATGGTGTAGTTGGGCGTGAGGGTCTTGCGCAGGGACGGGCGGGCCACTTGTTTATGCAAATGCCGCTGGGCGATTTTCTGCACCATTTTCATCAGCCGTGGGTGCAGGGCAAACCCCACCACACGACCTTCCAGCGCCCAGTAAAACGCTCCGCGCAGCAAGCGCTGGGTAAACGGTAGATGGTTGAACAGCCAGCGCTCCGTAGACGAAATCGCTCGGTCGGGCTTGGGCATAATCCACGGCGGGGTGCGCTGGAACAGGTCCAGATGGGCTACCTGTGGCGCAATCTTCGGCACGAACTGGATGGCGCTGGCCCCCGTGCCAATCACCGCCACCCGCTTGCCTTTGAGGGAATACCCGTGGTTCCACTGTTGGGAGTGAAAGCGCTCGCCCTTGAAGCTGTCCAGGCCCGGAATATCCGGCAGAGCGGGGCGCGAAAGACCTCCCATCCCCGACACCAGCACCCGTGCGCTGACCTGGCGGCCATTGCTGAACGTCAGCTGCCAACGTTGCAGCGGCTCATCGAACACTGCCCGTACCAAGCCCATGCCGAAGCGCAGGTAGGGCGCCAGCTTGAAGCGCTCGGCGCATTGCTCCAGGTAGGCACGGATTTCCGCTTGCGGCGCGAACTGGCGCGTCCAGTCGGGGTTCGGTGCAAAGGAAAACGAATACACATGGGACTGCACATCGCAGGCGCACCCCGGGTAGTGGTTGTCCCGCCAGGTGCCGCCAAGGCTGTCGGCCTGTTCGGCGATAAAGAAGTCGGTGAGCCCGGCCTCCTTGAGCTTGATGGCCATGCACAAGCCGGCAAAGCCTGAGCCGATGATGGCGATATCGATTGAATCACTCTGGACATTCATAGGCGAATTCCCGTGCTCCTGTTTTTGTTGTGTCTTTTAGATAGAACACCATTGCAAAGGAAAAATGAATTAATTATTTTAAAAAAGATTTTAAATAATCTACCTGAAAATATCGCCTACGCTAGTCACTGGCTCCTCATGTGCGACTTGTCCGACGGACGAGCAAGTCAACACACGTAGTTTAGGTCCAGGGGTGGACGATGGCTGAGGTCTGGACCAATACCGGTCGGGCCGACAGCAGCAGGGAAGCAGAGGACCGAGCTATGGCTGTCGAATGGGTTGTCGCTGCGGGTGTGTTTGTAGGCGTGAGCGCGGTGTTATGGGCCTTCAGTGCCTGGATGACACAGCGCATCGAAACGGCTGTTCCGATCAACGGGCGCTTTCTGGAGGTCGATGGCGAGCGCTTTCATTATGTAGAAGAAGGCAAAGGCCCACCGCTGGTGATGATTCACGGGCTGATGGGCAGCAATCGCAACCTGACCTATGGTTTGTCCGGGCCGTTGAGTGAACACTTTCGGGTGATCACGATTGATCGGCCGGGCTCGGGTTACTCCACACGCCATGCTGGCACGGCGGCGGGTCTGCCGAGTCAGGCGCGCCAGATCGCCGGGCTGATCAAGGCTCTGGATCTGGATCGGCCACTGGTCCTGGGGCATTCCCTCGGTGGGGCGATTGCCCTGGCGTTGGCCCTTGACCATCCCGATTCGGTGTCCGGTTTGGTGCTGGTGGCACCGCTGACCCATCCCCAACGCATGTTGCCGCTGGTGTTCCTGTCATTGGCGGTGCGCCCAGGGTGGTTGCGCCGTTGGGTGGCTCACACGTTGACCATGCCCATTGGGCTGTTGACCAAGGGGGCGGTGGTCAAGGGCGTCTTCGCCCCCGACACGCCGCCAGCAGACTTCGCCACGCGCGGCGGTGGCTTGCTCGGCATGCGCCCCGACAACTTCTATGCAGCCTCCACGGAAATCAACCAGGTCAACGATCACCTGCCGGACATGGTCAAGCGCTACCCGCAACTGACCTTGCCCATCGGGCTGATCTATGGCGCGCGCGATCACGTGCTGGATTTTCGCAAGCATGGCCAGGCGCTGGCCGACCGGGTGCCAGGCTTGAAGCTGCAATTGGTGGAAGGGCGCGGGCATATGCTGCCGATCACCGCCACAGCGCGTGTGATGGAGGTGGTGCAGCAGGTCGCCAAGCGTGCCCGGGTGCCGGAAAACGCTGCGGTGTTGCCTCTGCCCGTTGCCGTTGCAAGCAAATAATTGTGCGACACACAGTGCGGTTCAGCGGCGTCGATGCTTGCTTTAGACACCTGACCAAACGGCTGAAAAACAGACTGTCCGGTCACGTGAGAAAGTCTTTAAAAAACTAGTTGACGACCTAACGATTCCGCGTTATTTATTTAAAAAAATATTTCAATAAATGTTTTGAAATGCTTTTTGAAATGCCTAAGAGCGAATAAAAATGAAAAAAACGTCTTTTATCGCATGGTTGATTTCCTGGGGCATCCAACGCTCCTCGAACCTGTTTTCTCTGTCCCTTTCCACTCGCCTCGTTCGGAGGCTGCCATGAACCAGACTCTGGCAGCTCCGGGTGTATGGACCGACGGCAAACGCCACCTGTGGTGGTTGGGCATCCTGCCACTGGCTACCCCTCTATTGTCCGGCGCCCTCGCCATCACCACCGGCATCCAGCAACTGTGGTGGGTGGGTGTACTGGTGATCTTCGGCCTTATCCCACTGATCGACGGCTTGCTCGGTGAAGACGTGAGCAACCCACCGGAATCCGCCGTCAGCAACCTGGAGTCCCAGCGCTACTACCGCTGGATCGTCTACACCGGCGTGCTGTTCGTGATCTCCTCGGTGGTGATCACCGGTTGGCTCGCCGCAGGGGGCATAGACTGGATCATTCAGGGTGGCCTGGTACAAGCCGCCGCTCATCTCGACCCGTCCAGCTGGTTGTCCCACGCCGCCAGCTACATCACGGCCCGCACTCAGCTGCATGGCGAACCGAGCTGGTTCACATACCTGGGCATGGCCATGGCCACCGGTGCCGCCACTGGCATTGCGATCAACACCGCCCATGAGCTGGGCCACAAACCCAACCCGTTGGAAGTGTTCCTCGCCAAGGTCACCCTGGCACCGACCTTCTACGGGCACTTCTACACCGAACATAACCGTGGTCACCACGTGCGCGTCGCCACACCGGAAGATCCGGCCAGCTCGCGTCTGGGGGAAAGCTTCTGGGCCTTCCTGCCGCGTTCGGTGTGGTTCAGTGCGCGTTCGGCCTGGAACCTGGAGCGCGAACGTCTGCGCAAACTCGGTCTGCCGGCCTGGCACTGGAAGAACAGCGTACTCAGCGCGTGGATGTATAGCGTGGTGCTGTGGGGCGCGATGATCGCCTGGTTGGGGGCGGCAGTGATTCCGTTCCTGATTATCCAGGGCATCTACGGCTTCTCATTGCTGGAAGTGGTGAACTACGTCGAACACTACGGCCTTAAACGCCAGAAGTTGCCCAATGGCCGGTATGAACGTTGCTCGCCACGTCATTCCTGGAACAGCAATCGGATTGTCACCAATATCTTCCTGTTCCAACTGCAACGGCACTCCGATCACCATGCCAACCCAACGCGCAGTTATCAGTCGTTGCGCCACTTTGATGAGTCGCCGCAACTTCCCTACGGCTACGCAAGCATGATTGTCTGGGCCTATGTGCCGTACTTGTGGCGACGTCGCATGGACCACCGTGTATTGAATCACTACGCCGGGGATATCACCCTGACCAATCTTCAACCGTCACAACGCTTGAAGTATCTGGAGAAATACAGCGGCAGTGCCAAGCCGTTCTGATTTGAACTAACACGTTGGTTGGCGTACTCGGGGTCTGTGTATCGCGCAGGTTTTTATCGCCCCGAGTTTGCCCAGAAAGTTGCACGAAAGTGGTTTGACCCAAACAACAATAATTTCAAGGGAAGGACGTACACCATGCAAACACCTGCCAAGTTCACCACCCATATCGTATTGGCTGCACTGGGTCTTATTGCCTACCACCAGGCCCAGGCCGCGCGCATCGAACCGGCCGGCAGCGCCTTCACGGCCCAAGGCCCCATCAGCTTTTCCAAGGGCGCGTTGATCAGCGCTGACTGCACCATCAAGGTCGCCGGCAAGGTGGCGGCGGATGGTTCGTCGGTGAATGTCGACAAAGTCGAGTTTGACGGCGGCCTCAAGTGCAGCCGTGTCGAAGCCACCAACTTGCCGTGGATCCTGGTCGCTAAAGACACCAAGAGCGGTTCCATGTCGAAGATCAGCGTAGATGTACACGCCTTCGGCCTGGGCGGTAAGTGCGGCCCTTCAACGGCTGACGGTACTTGGGATAACGCCACCGGCAAGTTGGAAGCGGCGAATGTACCGATTGGCGAAGACTGCAAGATCAAGACGGTGTCGATCAAGATGCCGCCTAACTTCAAAGTTGTTGAGTAAGTAGCAGATGTTGTTGTGGTAATTGAATTTGAGATTTGGCTGGAAAGGGATGTTCTGCTTGTTTCACCGTGACTTCTCGATCATGGCCATTACCCCTGGCGAAAAGACTTCGCCTTAACATGTGAGGAAAAACAATGAAAAGCCTTAAAACCCTCGTTTGTGCAACCTCGTTCGCTCTTTGCTTTGGCGCCGTTTCGATGGCGAATGCTGCAACTATCGCACCTGCCGGTGCAGGGTTCAGCACGGCCGGTTCTATCACTGTGACGTCGCCTGCGTCTTTGAACCTGCCCGTCACTTGCAACATTGTATTCACCGGGACTGTCGCGGCTGACGGCTCTGGCGCGTCGATCACTGGCGCTACCGTCAGCGGTTCCAACGCACTCTGCGGTGTACCTGTTCTGCAGGGCCTGCCTTGGGCGCTCAACGTGGCCAGCGGTGGTCCTAACGACTTCACCGGCACTGTTTCGGGCGTGAAATTCAAAATCCTGTCTGACTGTACCGCCACCCCTGTGACCATCGCTGTGGGCTGGAACAACAGCACCAACACGCTGAGCGTACCCAGTGCACAAACCGTGGGTTCCTGCAAAATCACTGCTCTGACCGCAGTGCCAAACCCAGCCTTCACCGTAACTCCATAAGCGGCTTCAAGCGCTTGACGTGATGATCACACGTTGCAAAACCAAGTGCCTCCCGTGAGGCACTTGTCGTGGCAGGCCTGGTTGGGACGACTGACCATGGTGAATAAAAACAATAAGGAGTGGACCATGACTAATAAAAAGCAGCAGGGGCGCACGTTACTGAGTCTGGCGATTCTCAGCGGTCTCATGACGGCTGCTGGGCACGCGCAAGCTGGCGGTTTTGCCACCCCGACCTTTGGTGCCCCAGGCTGGGGGCGAGCGTTCGGCGGGGGATCGCTGTTCCAGAATGACCCGTCCGCGGCTTACAACAACCCGGCCGGCATGGCCTTTATCGACCGTACGATTTCCCAGTTCACCGTCGACTACGCGCGCATCAATATCAAATACAAAGGTACTGCCAAAGACTACGCCGGCAATGATCCTGTCAGTGTCGATCCAACGACCTTGAATTCCACGCCGCGTACCGGGGATGGCGGGCAGGGCGGCTTCACTGCTTGGTTGCCGACCGGCTTCCTGGTCATGCCGATCAACGACCGTTTCGCCTTTGGCCTGAGCCAGGTGGTGCCGATGGGTGCGCGTACCACTTGGGATGAAGACTGGATCGGTCGGGATTTTGCGGTCGACACACGCATTGAAACGGTGGGCGTCACCGGCTCGTTGTCGTTCAAAGTCAATGATGAATTCTCGGTGGGTGCCGGTGCGATTGTTCAGCACACCAAGGGTTTCGTGAGCCAGAACATCGATTTGTACGCCGCTGCCGCACTGTCTCCAACCATTGGTATCCCGTTCCCTTCCGGCGTAGGCAGTTCGTTGATGCGGGTCAAGGTCGACAATACCTCCGTCGGCTGGTTTGCCGGTGTCGTGTGGAAACCTACCGAGTTCGATACCCTGGGCCTGAACTACCACGCAAAAATCAAGAACAAGCTCGAAGGCAAATACAGCATCTACGCCGACGAGGCCAACAAGGCGCTGATCGACGGTGGCCTGCCTGCGCTCGCGTACCCAGGGTTGAACCTCAACTCCAATGGTGCCAACGCTTCCACACAGCTTGATATTCCCGCCAACGCCTCCGTCGACTGGGTACACCAGTTCAACGATCGCCTGACCCTGGGCGCCAGTGTTACCTGGACTCAATGGTCGTCTTTCAAGGCGCTGACGTTGAAATCCGACGGCTCGCAGATTGTTTCGATTCCTTACAACTACAAGGATGCCTGGATGGTGTCGTTGGGCGGCGACTACAAGTTTACCGACGACTTCACGTTCCGCGCCGGTGTTGCAACTGACCAGACGCCTACGCGCAACTCCACGCGTGACCCACGTATCCCGGACGGTGATCGGATCTTCGCCTCCCTCGGCTTCGGCTATAACATCCGTGCCATTCCTGGGTTGAGCATTGATGGTGCCTATTCGCGGCAGTTTGTCGAAAAGGCCAAGCTGCGTACGCACAACCAGGATCGCCTGGGTGGGGCAACGCTGGATGGCAAGGCCGATGCCAAGGGCGAAGTGGTGAGCTTGTCCGCCACGTACGCGTTCTGATTCACCGTTTGGCCGTCGACGGGTCGCCTGCGCGACCTGTTTCGGTCGTGATTTGAGAGTGGAAACGGCTGACCTGCTCAGCCAATTTTTTCGCCTACTGATTAAATAAAAATTTCAAAACAAAATTTGAATTTGCGTTCCCAAGTTTGTAGTGTGGCTTAGGCCGTACCCTGAATCGAGTCGAGGTATCCCATGGTTATCTGGTTATTGGCGGGTTTCGCAGCAGCGATTGCCCTGGCGTATCGACAAGCCGCTGCCACCCTGTGGTTGGGCGTTGGCCTGGTGTGGCTGGCAGCGGGTTACCTGTTTAATGTGGTAGCCGCTGTCGGTGTCACGGTCGCCGCAGTGCTGGTGATTGCGCCGGCGTTATTGATGACCCTCAAGCCCTTGCGCCGGGCCGTGTTGACCAGCAAGGCCCTGGGCCTGTTTCGTACGATCATGCCGGCGATGTCCGACACCGAGCGTGCCGCAATCGAGTCGGGCACCGTGTGGTGGGACGCCGAGCTGTTCAGCGGCAAACCCGACTGGGAGCGCCTGTTGCAAGCGGCCCCGGCCAGTCTTAGTGCCGAAGAACAAGCCTTCCTCGACAACGAGGTGGAAACCCTGTGCGACATCGCCAACGACTGGGAAACCACCCAGGTCTGGCAGGACATGTCCCCCGAAGGCTGGCAGTACACCAAGGACGCCGGCTTCCTCGGCATGATCATTCCCAAGCAGTACGGCGGCAAAGGTTTCTCCCACTATGCGCATTCGCAGGTGGTGATGAAGCTGTCGACGCGCTGCTCGGCGGCGGCGATTTCGGTGATGGTGCCCAACTCCCTGGGCCCGGCCGAGTTGCTGTTGCATTACGGCACCGATGCCCAGCGTAACTACTACCTGCCGCGCCTGGCGCGGGGCGAAGATATCCCGTGTTTTGCCCTCACCAGCCCGTATGCCGGCTCCGATGCCGGGGCGATTCCGGACCTGGGCATCGTCTGCAAGGGCACCCACGAAGGCGAGGAAGTGCTGGGGTTCCGCGTGACCTGGGACAAGCGCTATATCACCCTCGGACCGATTGCCACGGTGCTCGGCCTGGCCTTTCGCGCCGAAGACCCGGAAGGGCTGCTGGGCCCGGCCGGTTCGCTGGGGATCACCTGCGCGTTGATTCCCACCTCCCACCCCGGCGTGAACAGCGGCCGTCGGCACTGGCCACTCAATGCGGTGTTCCAGAACGGCCCGACCACCGGCAAGGATGTGTTTATCCCGCTGGAATGGGTGATCGGTGGCCGCGAGCAAGTCGGCAATGGCTGGCGCATGTTGATGGAATGTCTGGCAGCGGGGCGGGCGATTTCCCTGCCGTCGGCCAACGTCGGCCTGGGCAAGGTCGCGGTACGCGGCACCACCGCCTATGCCGCGATGCGCAAACAGTTCGGCCTGCCTATCGGCAAGTTCGAAGGCGTGCAGGCGCCGTTGGCGCGCATGGCCGGGCATTTGTATGCCTGCGACGCGGTGCGCAAGGTCTCGGTGGCATCGCTGGATGCGGGCGAGAAACCTTCGGTGATTTCGGCCATCGCCAAGTACCACGTCACCGAGCGTGCGCGGATCATCGTCAACGACGGCATGGACATTGTTGCCGGCAAAGGCATCTGCATGGGGCCGAACAACTTCCTGGCGCGTGCCTACCAGCAGAGCCCTATCGCCATCACGGTGGAAGGCGCGAACATCATGACGCGCTGCCTGATCATCTTTGGCCAGGGCTTGATCCGGTGCCATCCCTACGTGTTCCGCGAGATGGAAGCGGCGCGCAACCCGGATCGGCGCAAGGCGCTGGAAGCCTTCGACAGCGCAATGTTCGGGCATATCAGCTTTGTGCTGGCCAACACCGTACGCGCCGCCGTGCATTCGCTGACCGGCGGACGCCTGATTTCCGCACCGGCCAAGACCGACCCGGCGCTGGCGTCCTACTACCGCCAGGCCAATCGGCTGTCGGTGGTGCTGGCGCTGATCTCGGATATTTCCATGGGCGTGCTGGGCGGTGCCCTCAAGCGCAAGGAAAGTATCACCGGGCGCTTGGGGGATATTCTGTCGCAGCTGTACATCCTGTCCTGCGTGCTCAAGCGTTTTGAGGACGACGGTCGGCCCCAGGCGGATTTGCCGCTGGTGCACTGGTCGGCCCAGGACGCCTTGCTGCGCGCTCATGAAGCGCTGGCCGAGGTACTGGAAAACTACCCGTCCAAAGCCGCAGCGGCGGTGGTGCGCGGCTTGACGTTCCCGTTCGGCATTCCACTGCGCAAACCGTCGGACCGCTTGTTGGCCCAAGTGGCCGATGTGGTGCAAACCCCTGGCGAAACCCGCGACCGGTTGCTGGCCAATTCCTATATCCCACGCCCGGAAATCGACAAATTGGCCTATGGCGAACTGGGTTTCCGCCTGTTGCCGCAGGTGGAGGTGATCGACGCACGGCTCAAGTCCGCCGTGAAGCAAGGCCTGATCGAGCCGATGCCGATTTCTGCCACGGCGTTTACCGCCTGGCGCATCAAGGCGCGGGCGCTGGACTTGATCAGCAACGACGAAGACGCCTTGCTCGCGCGCTATGTGGAATACGCCGACCACGGTATCCAGGTGGATGACTTCCCGCAGGACTTCGGTTTGCTGGAGGCGTTGCAGCAGCGTAAGCAAGCGCTGGAACCGCCGGCCAAGCGCAAAGCCAACCAAGGTGAAAACGCCTCGGTCAACTAGGCAAAACAGGGTCAATGTGGGAAGGGGCTTGCCCCCGATGAGGGAGTGTCAGTTGATAGATCCATGGCTGACACACCGCTATCGGGAGCAAGCCCCCTCCCACAGGGATCGGGTTTACAGGTCAATACAGTGTTGTGAGTGAGTTTATGAGTGACAGCTACCTTTCGTTCGTCAATTCCCCTTTGGGCCGCCGCCTGGCCCAGGCCATCGGCTTGCCCCAACCCTTGCCGTTGCAACGCCATCGCAGCGGCCAGCAAGGCCTGGTCAACCCGGTCATTCTGGCCGGGGCAGGGCGCCTGGCTGCGCAGGTGCAACAGATCTTCCAGGCCACTGACACGGTCAGCGCCACGGCGGCTACCCTGAAAGCGCCGTCCACCGTGAAAGTCCAGGGCGCGGTATTCGACGCCAGCGCCATAGCCGATCTGAAACAGTTGGACGAGCTCTACGAATTCTTCCACGCCAACGCCAAACGCCTCGGCCAACACAGCCGCGTGGTGGTGATCGGCACCGCACCTGAACATTGCCAGGACTTGCCCCAGGCCATCGCCCAGCGCGCCCTTGAAGGCCTGGTGCGCTCCCTGGCCAAGGAGCTGCGCCGGGCGATCACCGTGCAATTGATCTACGTCGCACCGGGTGCGGAAGAGGCGTTGGACAGCAGCCTGCGTTTCTTCCTGTCGCGCCGTTCGGCCTATGTGTCGGGGCAGGTGGTGCGCCTGGAAAAACCGGTGGACGGCCACGTCACGGTCAACTGGGACAAGCCGTTTGCCGGGCGTCGTGCATTGGTCACCGGCGCCTCCCGTGGCATCGGCCTGGCAATTGCCCAAGTGTTGGCGCGTGACGGTGCCCATGTGGTGTGCGTGGACGTGCCCCAGGCTCAGGAATCGCTGCAACAAGCGGCCGCCAGTGTGGGCGGCTCGGCGTTGCCTTTGGACATCACGGCCACGGATGCGGCGGCGCAATTACAAGCGCATGTCAGCCAATACGGTGCCTTCGACGTGGTGGTGCACAACGCCGGGATCACCCGTGACAAAACCATCGCCAAGATGACCGAAGCGGCCTGGCGCAGTGTGTTGGCGGTCAACCTGGAAGCGCCGTTGCAACTGAGCAGCGCGTTGCTGGAAAGCCAGGGCCTGAACCCCGGTGGGCGCATCGTGTGTGTGTCGTCGATTTCCGGTATCGCCGGCAACCTCGGGCAAAGCAACTACGCCACCTCCAAGGCGGGGGTGATTGGCCTGGTGCAAGGCCTGGCGCCGCGTGCGGCAGCGCAGCAGGTGACGGTCAACGCGGTGGCGCCAGGGTTTATCGAAACCCAGATGACCGCCAAGATCCCGCTGATGATCCGCGAAGCAGGGCGACGCATGAACTCGTTGTCCCAGGGCGGCCAGCCCATCGATGTGGCCGAGACCATCGCGTGGTTGGCGCACCCGGCATCCGGCGGCGTCAATGGCCAAACCGTACGCGTCTGCGGGCAAAGCCTGCTGGGAGCTTGAGCCATGGACTACGTCACGCAGATCATCGATCCACCCCCTTCACGCACCCAGCTCTTGATGGATGGCGTGCGCGCCTTGCGCAAACCCAAGCTCGACGGCGCACCGGTTTTACCCAAGGAACGCCTGGTGCGCTCGGCGGTGGAACTGTCCGCCGCTGGTATCGCCAGCTATGGCCGTGCCTGCGGTTTTCGCCGCGAACAGGGCGTACCGTTGTCTTACCCGCATGTGCTGGCGTTCCCATTGCACCTGATGTTGCTGACGCGCCCGAGCTTTCCGTACCCGGCCAGTGGCATGGTGCACTTGGCCAACCGCATCCGTCAGCACCAGCGTTTGCAGGAAGGCCAGGCCCTGCGCATGGAGGTGTTTTGCGAGCGCTGGGTGGCTCACCCGAAAGGCCAGGCCTTGAGCATTGCCACGCGCGCCTACAGCGCGGGCACCCTGGTGTGGGAAAGCGACAGTCTGTACCTGCGCCGCGACGTCAAGGATCCGGTTGGCGAGCCGTGGGATGGCGCGTTGCCGTTACAGGAAGACGGCCTGTTGCGCACCCAACGCTGGGTCTTGCCCGCCGATCTGGGCCGGCGTTTTGCCAAGGTATCGGGGGATTTCAACCCGATCCACACCTCGGTGATCGGCGCAAAGATCTTCGGCTTTCGCCGGGCTATCGCCCACGGCATGTGGACCCTCGGCCGTGCGCTCGCCGCCCAACAACCCCCCGGCGGGTTGGACCAGGCCGAAGCCCATTGCGACTTCAAGCTGCCGATCTTCTTGCCCGGCCAGGTTGCCCTGTGGAACCACCCTGTGAGCGGCCCGCGCCGCGAATTCGAAGTGCGCAATTTCGCCGGTGATAAACCGCATATGCGCGGCCTCTTTGTCTGGAATGAGAACCGTCGATGAGTGACTACAGCTTCAACCCGGCCCCGGTGCGCCGCGTGGCGATTATCGGCGGCAATCGCATCCCGTTTGCCCGCTCCAACACGGTGTACGCCCACGACAGCAACCAGGATTTGCTGGTGGCCGCGCTGCAAGGCCTGGTGGACCGCTACAACCTGCACGGCCAGCGCCTGGGCGAATTTGCCGCCGGCGCGGTGATAAAGCATTCGCGGGATTTCAACCTGGCGCGTGAGTCATTGCTGTCCACGACCTTGTCGCCGGACATCCCGGCCTACGATGTGCAACAAGCCTGCGGCACCGGCCTGGAAGCCGCGTTACTGGTGGCGAACAAGATCGCCCTGGGCCAGATCGACGTGGGCATTGCCGGCGGTTCCGACACCACCTCCGACGCGCCCATCGGCATCAATGAATCCCTGCGCCACACCTTGCTCGCGGCCAATCGCGCCAAGGGCCTGGGCGACAAGCTCAAGACGCTGCTTAAAGTGCGCCCGTCGATGTTCTTCAAGCCGTTGCTGCCGCGTAATGGCGAGCCGCGCACCGGCCTGTCCATGGGCGAGCATTGCGAAGAAATGGCCAAGCGCTGGCAGATCAAGCGCCTGGCCCAGGATGAACTCACCCTCACTAGCCACCAACGACTGGACGCGGCCTACAAGCGCGGCTTCTTCGATGACCTGATCAGCCCCCATCGCGGCCTGGCGCGGGACAACAACCTGCGTGCCGATGCCAGCCTGGAAAAACTCGCCAGCCTGTCCCCGGCCTACGACCGCCAGAACGGCACCCTCACGGCAGGCAACTCCACGCCGCTGACCGATGGCGCCTCGGTGGTGCTGCTGGCCAGTGAAGAATGGGCAACCGCCAACGGCTGGCCGGTGCTGGCCTATTTGCGCACCGGCGAAACGGCGGCGGTGAACTTTGTCGACGGCACCGAAGGCTTGCTGATGGCGCCGGCCTACGCGGTGCCGCGCATGCTCAAGCGCGAAGGGCTGAGCTTCGGGGACTTTGACTTCTTCGAGATTCACGAAGCCTTTGCGGCCCAGGTGCTGTGCACCCTCAAGGCCTGGGAAGACCCCGAATACTGCCGCGAACGCCTAGGCTTGGACGCACCGCTGGGCCCCATCGACCGCGCCAAGATGAACGTCAACGGCGGCTCGCTGGGCTGCGGTCACCCCTTCGCCGCCACCGGTGGCCGGCAGTTGGCGGCGTTGGCCAAGATCATCCATGAGAACGGCGGCGGACGCGGCTTGATCTCGATCTGCGCGGCGGGCGGGCTGGGCATTACCGCCATCGTCGAAAAGTAGCTCTATCAAAAACAACAACAAGGAGACTGCCATGAACGCTGTAAGCCTGGAACAAACCGAACGGATCTGGTTGAACGCTTACCTGCCCGGCGTCCCGGCGGACATTGATGCCGGCATCGAGGACTACCCGTCGCTGCGAGAGGTGTTCCTCGAACACCTGGAAAAATTCCACGAACGGGTGGCCTACGTCAGCATCGGCACCGAAATGACCTATGCCGACTGGCAGGTGCAGGGCTATGCCTTCGCCGCCTGGCTGCAAGGCCAGGGCGTGAAGAAGGGCGACCGCGTGGCGCTGATGATGCCCAACTGCTTGCAGTACCCGATCTGCCTGCTGGGCACGATCCTGGCGGGCGCGGTGGTGGTCAACGTCAACCCGCTGTACACCGCCCACGAGCTCAAGCATTTGCTCAAGGACAGTGGCGCCGAAACCGTGGTGATCTTCGAAAACTTCGCCCACACCCTGGAAAAGGTCGTGGTCGGCAGCAGCGTCAAGCGCGTGGTGGTGGCGGCCATCGGTGACTTGCTCGGCACCTTCAAGGGCGCAGCGATGAACTTCATCCTGCGCAGCGTGCAAAAGCAGGTGCCCAAATTCAACCTGCCGGGCTCGCTGCGTTTCAACCAAGTGCTCAAGCAGGGCCGTGGGCTCAACCACTTCCCGGTGGGGATGCACCTGGATGACCTGGCCTTCCTGCAATACACCGGCGGCACCACCGGCGATGCCAAGGGCGTGATGCTCAGCCATCGCAATATCATCGCCAACCTGCTGCAAGCCAAGGCCTGGGTCGGTGACCAACTGGACCAGGACAAGCAGGAAACCAACGTGACCTTGCTGCCGCTGTACCACATCTTCTCGCTGACGGTGAACTGCCTGATGTTCATGTGCCTGGGCGGGCGCAACATCCTGATCGCCAACCCACGGGACGTGAAACGGGTGCAGATGATCCTGCGCAAGGAACGCTTCAACGGCATCGCCGGAGTCAACACGTTGTTCAACGGCTTGCTGGAGAACAAGGAATTCTGTGGGCGGGACTTTTCCGATTTACGCATGGTGATCGCCGGCGGCATGGCGACCCACACGGCGGTGGCCAAGCGCTGGAAGGAAGTCACCGGGCTGCCGATCATCGAAGGCTACGGGCTTACGGAATGTTCGCCGGTGGTGAGCATCAGCCCGATCAACATCGCGCGCATGCGTGAGATGGAATTCACCGGCAGCATCGGCGTGCCATTGCCGTCGACCTGGGTGCGGTTTATCCGTGAAGACGGCGAGTTGGCCGACATCGGCGAGCAGGGCGAACTGCAAGTGCGCGGCCCGCAGGTGATGCAAGGTTACTGGAAGCGCCCGGAGGCCACGGCCGAAGTGCTGGATGGCGAAGGCTGGTTGTCCACCGGCGATATCGGCGTGATGGATGAGCGCGGCTACATCCGCCTGGTGGACCGCAAGAAAGACATGATCCTGGTGTCGGGCTTTAATGTGTACCCGAATGAAATCGAAGACGTGGTGGCAATGCACCCCGGCGTCGGCGAAGTGGCGGCGATTGGCGTGGAAGATGCGGTGACAGGGGAGAAGGTCAAGATCATCGTGGTGCGCAAGGACCCGAACCTGACGCAGGAGCAGATTCTGGCGCATTGCCGGGAATACCTGACGGGGTACAAGTTGCCGCGGTATGTGGAGTTCCGTACGGATGAGTTGCCCAAGACCACGGTGGGCAAAGTCCTGCGCCGGGCCTTGCGCTAAGCGGCGGCGTGGAGTTCTGTATGAGCGGAACTCGTCATAATGCCAGCCAGGGTATGAGCCGAAAGAGCTGATCTGACTGGCTTTATGACTTGCTCAGCACCGCGCTCTATCACATAAATATGGAATACGAATGCTGAGCTATGGCGAGGTAGTCTGCGGTGTCAACGTATGCCTGGCGATGAGAATCGCCAATAGAGCCAAAATGAAGGCTACCCAGGCCATTGAAGTTATGCCTCCCTCAAATGCTCGCACAGCGCTATGCATTACCTGATTGGCCTGATCTTCAGCTACAGTTGTTGACACTGAGTAGGCACCTGCCAATGTTTCACTGCCCAGGCGTATTTGAAGCGGTGTCAGAAAATCCGGTAACTGCAACGTCCCGCGGTAGTACGCGGTGACAACTCCGCCGAGTACAGTGGTTCCGAGAACGACGCCCACTTCATAGCCGGTCTCGCTGATGGCTGATGCCGCTCCGGCTCTATTAGGGGGGGTAGCAGATAAAATCACATCGTTGGATACCGTTGTGATGGCTCCGACGCCGATATTCAGCAACGCGAACGCGACTATCAACACAATCAGACTGCTGTCGAGGCTGGCGACCAACAAAAAGGCCGCAGCAGTAAAGGAAAGCAGTGTCGGAATGAGGATACTAATCGAAACTCGCTGGGCGACTGGCACTATCAGGATGCTGATAGCAATCGCCATGATTTGGCCCGGTATCAGAGCCAGGCTGGCATTAAGAGGGGACATGCTTAGGACGATTTGCAGGTATTGAGTTGAAGAAAATACAAAGCCGATGAGAAAGGCCAAGCTCATCAGGTTGATAGTCACCGCCCCGCTGAACGCTTTGTTGCGAAACAGGGTTAGGTCCATCAGCGGTATCGGCAAGGACATTTGACGGCGCACGAATTGCCTACCGATGATGATAGCAATGCCTAAGCCTGCTAGTACCAATGTGTCTGGACCGTCACTGGCGAGGTGCTTGATGCAATATACCAAGGCTCCGAGGGCAATTACGGATTGCAAGATACTGATGAAATCCATTGGCCCCGGCGCATCTGGCTCAGACTCGGGTAACAGCACTGGTCCGAGGATCAATATTGGAATCAGCACGGGCACTGCCAGAAGAAAGATCGAGCTCCATTTGAAAAACTCTAGCAGTATGCCCCCAATCAAAGGTCCAATCGCTGAACCGACCGTTAAAGTTGTCGCCCAGATGGCCACGGCTAAGCGCCGCTCCTCCCTATCTACGAAGATTGATCGGATCAACGCCAAAGTAGAAGGCATGAGCATAGCCCCGAACCCACCCATGAAAGCACGCCCCGCGATCAGTTGTGTGGCATTACTGGAGTAAGCAGTAATGAAGGATGCAGCCGTAAACCCTAATGAGCCGATCAGCAGCAGTTTTCTATGACCTTTACGATCACCCAGACTACCCATGGAGATGAGCAATCCCGCCAGTACCAACGAATACGCATCAATTATCCACAATTGCTGGCTAGCGCTGGGATGCAGCGCTTCAGCTATTTTTGGCAATGCGAAGCTTAATACTGTGTTATCCACAGTCACTAGCAGGACCGGTAGCATCAATATTGTTAGAGCCAACCACCGCTTGGCGTGGGGTTGGTGTTTTGAATCGTCAGACGTTACTGACATCACCGGCTCCTTTTTAAAAAATAATGGGTATACATCGGGGGTTATACGCAGAGCTGTCTTACTGTTTTGTTTGTAAGCTCGGTTTTTCAGTTCAGTAAGGAAAACAGATGCTGGCAGTCCACTGCACCCGAATTCAACCGTTTGCCTAATGTGTTTGAAACAGACTGTAAGTCGTTTTTAAAACTCTCGTAATCGTGTGCGGCGACGGTTTGCTGCAGCCGCTCAAGGCTTTTCAAAAGCACTTTGTGCTGCGTGCTAGCCTGTTCATTTTCCAGCTGGATATCCCAATAGATCTCTGGCGGGTTAACGAGTATCCGCGCAAGCAGTGCCATCATCGTACGCATCGGAGGTGGCATGACTTCCGCCACCAAGTCTAAGTCTATGGAGGATTTGGTCAGCGCAATACCGAAAGCGAGAATGGCTGCATGTGGCAACGTCTGACACAGCGCCATTAGTTCGTCATGGGCGGTTGGCGTCATTCGTCGGATCTTCATCCCCGCATCCAATAAGTTTTGCTCAATGAAGGATTGAGTGGCATCCATGTTTTCTACGCAGATCACCACCGTGCGGCCTTGTACGGACAACTTTGGTGAAAACATGGGGTTGATCCCGACAAATTGCTGATGCGGTGCTACTGCCCTTAGGGCCTTGTAGAATGGCCCTTGCACCGAGCAAGTAGGAATGAATACCACTTCTGAAGAGACGTACGCGGTGACCCAGGCAATTGAACGTACCGCCACATTCTCAGGCAGGGCGAAAACAACTGCTATCGCATCTCGAAAAACATCGTCCGTGTTGCTGAAGGGTTGGGTCACATCGATATTGTGATATTCGCACTCGAACTGCGCAGGACCGCAATCCACGACGCGCACGCAATATCCATACTGTTTGAGGATGCGGCTTATCAGGGATCCGATGAGGCCAGCGCCTCCCAATACGACTATTGTGTTGTTATTCATTTATCTTTCCCTGCGCAAAAACTGTAATAGGGCACGCTGGCTTTGACCAAGGTCTCTTCAAACTCTTCATGAGGGTCTGAGTGCGCGACGATTGCGCCACCGATGCCGAACTCAGCTTGTTGCTTATGCAGCACTGCAGTGCGGATGACGATGCTTAGCTCCGCACTGCCGCTAAACGAGATCCACCCAAGCGCTCCGGAATAAACACCGCGTGCACAGGTCTCGAGGCCATCGATGATTTCCATCGTGCGTTTTTTTGGGGCCCCTGTCATTGACCCCCCTGGAAAGCAAATCTTGATCGCTTCGATGGTCGGGATATCGTTGCGTAAATGCCCACGTACCGTAGATACAAGTTGGTGTACTGAGGAAAAGCTTTCCACCGCGAAAATATGCGGCACATGTACGCTGCCGGGGCGGCAAACTCGGTTCAAGTCGTGACGTACCAGATCCACAATCATCAGATTCTCCGCGCGGTCTTTGCTTGAAGCTTCCAAGTCGCCACGCAAGCGTTGATCTTCTGCTGGGTCCTTACTCCGTGCACGAGTTCCTTTGATGGGACGGGACTCAATCAGGCCTGCTTCGTCAATCCTCAAAAAGGTTTCGGGTGAGGCGCTTAGGACAGAAAGATTGTCGAAACGAAGGAAGGCACCATAAGGTACGGGGCTGGCTTCGCGCATTCTGCGATAGGCCGTTAGTGGCTCTCCGATGTAATTCATCCTCGCTCGGTTGGTCAGGCATATTTCGTAAGACTCACCGTCGTTAATGTATTGCAGCGACCGCTCGACCTTGTGGATGTAATCGTCGGAACTGTCCTCAAGTGACAGTTTGAGTTCATCTACTGCGCCCGGAACGAAGCGCTGCTCAGATTTGGCCTTTTGCGTCACTGGTTCCGAGGCCGGTAAGTTGGGCCACTGCAGCGACTGGCCGGTCGGGCTTATAAGGCATTCGTAAACAACTTGGTTGTGGTGGTCGAAGACAAAAAAATGCGGAGAAAATATAAAACTGGCGTCTGGATGGTCGGAGCGAAAGACCTTACGCCCACCCGTCAATGCCTTGAGTTCATAGCCCATATAACCTACAAAACCGCCCTTGAATTCAAAAGGCAGGTATTGCGGTACTGCTACGTGGACTGATTCTACGATTTGCCCAAACAGCGAGAAAAAGTCACCTGCCAGAGTTCTGCGACCTTTTGGTCCCTCAAGTGTGAGACGTTCGCTGTTAACGTCATAGGCTAGGCGAATAGAGCCTTGCGCTTGACCACTACCCATTATTGAGTAGCGGGAGTTAGGTCTTTCCGACTTTTCGCTGTCTAGCCAGAAGCTATAGTGATCATTGGCATAGAGTTGTGCGAACAAAGCTAATGGATCGTGTCCTCCAGGGTGTATGCGATATGACAATTGCATATTGAGTGTGCCGCCGACGGCCACATATTGCTCTTTTACTGCCTGAGATCCATCAAAATCTTCCAGAGACCGCGAGCGTTTTCCAACATTGTGTTTGAGTGCCATGCGAATGAAATTGCTCAGCAGCGCATGCCCATACTCAGAGTCAATGGACTCAGGGTGAAACTGGACGCCCCAAATAGGGCGGCTATTGTGCTCAATTGCCATGACTACACCATCTTCAGTCCACGCGGTGCAGCGGAGCTCCTGAGGCAAGTGGATACATGCCAGTGAGTGATAGCGAACTACTTCAAAATGTTCGGGAAGGTCGCGAAAAAGGCCGCTGCCGGAATGAGTGATGGTGCTGCGGTACCCGTGTACCGGCTTGGGGGCATGCCCGACTCGTCCGCCAAGAAATTGGGCTATACCCTGATGCCCCAGGCAAATGCCGAGCAAGGGTACGGGGGATTGGAGAACGACTTTCCCGCACACGCCGAAGTCCATGTATTTACCCGGATGACCTGGGCCAGGAGAAAGCACTACGGCATCGTATTGTTCAATCTTCAGCTCGTCGTAGGCTGTCGTGTTGCTGACTATGTCAATACAGAAACCGGTGACCTCGTATAGGTACTGAGCAATGTTGTGGGTAAAAGAATCGAAGTTATCAATCAATAATACCTTCATGAGTTCTTCTCGTTATTTCTGAGTTTCTGGATCAAATGCTCTTCCTGTACACAAGTCTCCTCAATGATCAGCTTGAATATCGACTCTACGTAGTCGGACCTTAAACCCACTTTTGCAGACTTATCCTTGAGTTGATCTAACACTTGGATAATACGTTGTGGCTGCATCATCGGTATATCATGAGCTGCCTTGAGCTCGGCGATTTCCATGCAAACGTTCATACGTTTACAAAGAAGGTCGACCAAATGATTGTTGATCTGGTCCAGTTGGTCACGCTTAGGTCGTAAGATGGTGGACGGAACCGTCTGAGAGATCTGCCTACGTTGCGTCATGTTCACTCCTTTGATTTTTTTGCCGTTATATGCGGAGGCCCAATGTGTCTGGTAATGGATGTGTGATTTCTATACGCCTGCGCGGATGACTAAATCCAAGGAGGCGGCTAACTGCTGAATGTCATGTTTGCTGTGGGTGGCCGAGAAGGCGAAACGCAACATGGCTTTACCTTTGGCAATGATCGGAAAAAAGACAGGGAATGCCAGTACGCCGTTGGCCCGCAGAATCCGGCATGCCGTTAATCCGTCTTCTTCCGTCTCGAAAAATGCGCCCCTCACTGGTGATTGAATGCCAGCGTTAAGCAGGCGGTTGTGTGTCAGTGAATCAAACAAGCGCACGTTGTCCCAAAGGCGGTGTTGCAGACAATCAATCTCGTTACTGAGGTGGATCTTCGCTGCCGCAACGTTGGCCGCTAGCATCGGCACCATGATGGAGTGGCCAAAAACCTGCGGGTTAGCGAGCATCTGAATTGACGGAATATCCCGAGGGTCACTCACAACCACAAATCCGCCAGCCCCGCCGAAGGCTTTGGAAAGAGAGCCGGCCAGAAGCATGTGGGGCGGCAATTGATTGTCTACGGTCGAAAGGGCATAGCCAGTGCCATTACGTCCAGTGATGGATATACCGTGCGCATCATCCACATAGAGGTACCCTCCAGCTTTCTCAAGTTGGCGGTAGAGATGCGCGATAGGTACGACACCGCTCATCGAACCGATACCATCGATCAGTAGAATTGGTGTTTCCTGATTTTCGGCACATTTTTTCAGTGCAGTGTTCATCGATTCTGGATCTGTCGATTGAACTCGGGATACCTCTCCAAACTGCTGAAGTATGCCCCGCAGTACCTGCAGAGATGCGTGAGCGGTTTTGTCCATCAACCAATGCGCACGCTTCCTGATTGGATAGCCCTTGAGCGAATTGCTTCCCAGCAGCGGCAGCACTCCTAGGTGCACACTGCTGGTTGAGGTGAAAACGCTGACGCCTGAGCCTCTGTATATTTCGCTGAGAAGTGATTCCAGTTGCGGTAAATATACTGGGCGCATAGCACTACGCGACGAGGACAGGTGTAGTCCCATAGTTTTGAGGGCTTGGTGTGCTGCCTTGATGAGTCGCGGATGGGTTTCAAGTCCCATATACGAACAGGAAACGAACTCGGTAAAAGTACCGCCTTCTTTTAAGGTGATGCGTTTATTTTCACGACTAACAATGGTGAAACCGGTGAGGCCTTCTATACAGGCGGTTTCCAAAGCGCTGGTGGTGTTGTCGCGGCGGATTGTCATCCAATCCTGTTTGGTTGTTGTGTCCATTGCGCAAAAACTCCTATCGAACATTATTCAATAAGCGGCCAACGGTCATGACTGAGCGGCCGGTAATGTCAGATGCGTCCCGGTCGATGACAGTCCGAACCTCAGTCAATTGGTATTTTTCGAACAAGTCGCGAATGGCGTTTGCCTGATCTTCGCCATGTTCGATAACCAGCCATCCATCAGGTGTCAGCAACATGATCGCCAATGCGGTTATCTGCCGCGTTAGATCTAGTCCGTCAGTACCTGAGTAGACGGCCGTTGTGGGATGATGCTCGCTCCATTCGGGTTGCAACTGGATGTGTTGGGGGACGTAGGGTGGGTTAGCGACAATGAGGCCCACTTTGTGACTTAAGTGCGCAAACGCGTTCTTGTCGCGAACGTCCGCTTGTAATGCATCGATATGCATTTGTTTTGTAGATAACCGGTTGATATTGCGCTTAAGGTAGCTAAAAGCGACCTCTTCAAATTCCACGCAGGTGACATTGAGGTCTGGCCTGCGTCGAGCGATTGCCAATCCGATTGCGCCGCTGCCAGCGCAAAGATCCAGGACGCGAGTTCCCGTCGCAAGCTCCGTGCCGTCCAACCATTTATGAATTACTATACTGTGAGGGCGAGGGATAAAGACGCCGCTACCAATAACCAGCTGCAACTCATCAAACTCTACAGTGCCTAGGATATGTCCTAAGGGAATACGACTGCAGCGCTCACTCACTGCTAATGTGAATTCATTCAGGGCGCGTTGTTTGTCTGAACGAACGATAAAACGATCGACTAGGCTATTCAGGTCTCCCTCCGGGTCCCAGATGTCTGCCGCTTCTAGCTGTGCGCGCGCCAGGATTATAGCTTCCTCTTCATATTTGCCCAGACTCATGACCACTCCTTGTAATACTGCGTCAATTTTACTCGCATAGATTCATATAGATAAGAAAAGGCGATCAGTTCCGGAGGAGGAGTGAACAAGGGATGTAGCTCATCAATCAATTGCTGGTAATTGGTCGATAGTCCTTTATCGATAATGGGAAACCAGTAAGCTTTCAGATCCCACCGATATTCATAGCCGGTCGCGAACATTTGCTTCACTGTTTCTTCGACTGTCAATTCACGCGCCAATCCTGTAAGTGGAGCGCGTACCGGATTGAACGTGCTCAAATCCAAGCCGCCAGTCTTACTATCCGTTAAAGAGTCCGCAATATAAGCTGCCAGCAAAGGCGACTGGTGCAAACCATCACGGTAGGTGCCGGTTACCAACCAAAGTTTCTGCTTGCCGCATTCGCCGATCAGTGGAAAGCCATCGGCCGAAATCGGACGATTGCCCACTTGAATCGAAATAATTTCGGCACTGTGTAGATCAATGTTTAACTGGTCGACGGCGCAATCGAGCAAAAACTGCACATCGGAGATTAGCGCGTAATTTTTGGGGCGTTCTGAAAGGATATTGGTAGCGCCGAGATACAATATGTTTTCGCCTCGTGGCACGCAATGAAGGCCACACGCAAACGCACGGTTAGGTGTCCGGATTACAGATTTGGGCATCTCCATGCCATCAGGCAGCTTTACCAGAATTGAAACGCCATAGCCGCTGAACAGAGGAGGGATTTTTTTTACAAGAGTGTTGAACTCATGGAGAAGCTCCAGCGATTGAACGCCAGCGGCCACGACAACTTTTTTCCCTAGCAGCCTCTCGCCGCTGATCAGTTCGACCCCTATTGCAACTCCGCCTTCGGACAATACTCGACTGGCATTTTCATTTATCAGAGTGCCATTGGTGGATAGTAGGGCTGCGTCAAGTTTTTCCAACAGCAAATTGGCGTTCACAGAGTGTTCGTTGGGAATGAATATGCCCCGCAGTGGGCGTACCAGATGGTTAGGGGATAGCCACTTTATCGCTCTTGGATCAATAGTCTCGTACGGCTCCCCATAGTTTTGAAGACTTCGCTCGATGGTTTCGTAGTTAACAGTATCTAACTCATCCATTCCAGCAGTGTTGAGAACTACATGCGTGCCGCTAGCGGTGAATATTGAGGTGCGGATGCCCGATGCATCTGCCAAACGCTCGGCCCAAGTGGGCCAAAGTTTCCGGGCCTGTAAATCCATGTCTAGCTTGAGTCGGCCATGATCACTAGCCAACAGTCCGCTGGTGACCTCGCCAAAACAGCCATTCATCGCGCCAGCCGCTTTGGAGGCTGCGTTAGTGTGGCCAGTCTCGCCAACCCTACAAACGTTTAAGCCCCTTGAGCTTAGTTCATACGCGATAGAGGCGCCAATCGCTCCCGCGCCGACCACGATTACATCGAACTCCATGTTCTAGATCCTCGATTATTAGTTTTCTATTATTATATTAAGGTGAAACCTGTTTCTGCGTAGGAATACACTGCGCTTTTTATAATTTGCAATGTCGTAAAGCTATTGGGTAATTGTTTCGTGCTGTTTCGGTGTTACTAATCTACATATTTGAAAATCACGCTCAGAACTTTCCGTAGGAATTTGATTTGATTCAGTGCTTGTTGCACACAGTTGATAGTTTGGGTCGGCCTCCGGAGGCTGCGGTACTACATCGCTGAGTAGTTAACTTCTGGTTTGCACGGTGTTTATAGATGCAGGCTTGAAAGTACGCCGCTGGGCTGAATAGCAATGCACAATGAAAAAAGGCGATCCTTCAAGGATCGCCTTTTATTTGGTTTGGTGTGCTTACAGCTTTGGGAACTGGCTTGCTCGCGAAGGGGGCGTGTCAGGCACCTTTTTTTAACTGACACACCTTTTTCGCGGGCAAGCCCGCTCCCACAATTTAGACCGTGCTCACGTTCACCCAACGTTCCTCTCGGGCCGCCACACGAATCGCCGTCGCCAACTGCTCCACCGCCCACGCCCCTTCAAAGTCGGTACCGTCGCCCCCCTGGCCGGCCAACGCCAGAACCAACTCCTGCACCTCCAGCGTCTTCAACTCGTTGTACCCCAACTGATGCCCCGCCGCTGGGCTGAACGCTGCGTACCCCGGCAGGGCCGGGCCGGCCAACAAGCGCTGGAATCCGTCCTGGCCCACACGGCACAGTTGCAGCTCATTCAAGCGCTCCTGGTCGAACGCCAGCGTGCCTTTGGTGCCGCTGATCTCGAAGCTCAAGTGGTTCTTGTAGCCATGCTTGAGCCAGCTGCTGCTCACCGTACCCCGTGCGCCATTGGCGAAGCGCAGCAGGGCATGTACTTGATCGTCCACGGCGATGGTTTTGCGCTCGCTGCTGCCTTTGACGGCCGGACGCTGGGCATGCACGGTCTGCGTATCGGCGCACACGCTGACCACATCCCCCACCAGATAGCGGGCCATCGACAGCAAGTGGCTGCCCAGGTCGGCGAGGGCGCCGCCGGCGTGTTCCACTTCGCAGCGCCAGGACCACGGTGATGCCGGGTCGGCCATGAAGTCTTCGCTGAATTCCCCCTGGAAACTGATGATCTCGCCCAGTTCGCCGTTGGCGATCATCTGTTTGGCCAGCACGATCATCGGGTTGTGCTGGTAGTTGTAGCCCACCCGCGTCACCACACCGGCGGCACTCGCGGCGCGGCGCATGGCGTCGGCTTGTTCAAGGCTGACGGCCAGGGGTTTTTCGCAGTACACCGCCTTGCCCGCCGCGATGGCGGCCATGGCCATGGGGTAGTGCAAGTGGTTGGGGGTGGTGATGGCGACCACGTCGACGTTCGGGTCATTGATCAGTGCCTGCCAGTCGCCGTGGGCCTGGGCAAAACCCCAGTCCTTGGCGCAGCGCTGGGCGCGTTCGGTGTCGGCGTCGGCCAGGGCGGCCAGCTTGAGGTGTACCGGCAGTTCAAATACCGCACGGGCGTTGTTGAACGCCAAGGCATGGGCGCGGCCCATGAAGCCTGTGCCGATCAAGCCGATTCCGAGTTCACGCATAGCCGTGGTCCTTTGCATTATTGTTTTCAGAGGCGCTATTAATGGAATAAAAATTCTCGTATTTCAATAGACGGAATAAAAATTCATTGTTGCGCCGACGATCAACCTGGCTGATGCCGCTATATTCAGGCCTGAAGGAAAAGGCCCCAGTTAACAAAAGATAACGTAGCGCCGATTGTCAGACGATTCGAAAGCCCCGTAGGATGGCCGCTGATGTCTCCAGGCGCTCTAGATTGCAGGTTTCAGGGCCCTAACAATAATAACTAGGAGAAAGGTCTATGAGTGAGCCTGTCATGGGTAGGGTTGTTTGCCGCCCACGCGCCGCACGCAGGGTCGCGTTGCTGGCCGCAGCGCTCTCGCTGTTTGGCGCAGTCGTGTTACCGACGGTCGTCCAGGCCGCCAGCGATACCCCCTTCGCAATTGAATCCCCCAAGGCCGCCAAAGGCCTGATGATCGACGTGGTTCACGCCGGCAAACGCCTGGTGGCGGTGGGTGATCGCGGGCATATCCTGTATTCCGATGACCAGGGTGTGACCTGGACCCAAGCCAAAGTGCCGACCCGGCAGTTGCTCACGGCGGTGTATTTCATCGATGACAAACAAGGCTGGGCGGTCGGTCATGACGCACAAATCCTCGCCAGCGCCGACGGCGGCGCCACCTGGACTGAGCAATACCAGGACCTCAAGCGCGAAGCCCCATTGCTCGACATCTGGTTCAACAACACCAGCCACGGCCTGGCCGTTGGCGCCTACGGTGCGCTGATCGAAACCACCGACGGCGGCAAGACCTGGGAAGACGTCAGCGACCGCCTCGACAACGAAGACCAGTACCACCTCAACGCTATCGCCTACATCAAGGACGCCGGCCTGTTTATCGTCGGCGAGCAGGGCAGCATGTTCCGCTCCAGCGATGACGGGCAGACCTGGGAAAAACTCGAAGGCCCCTACGAGGGCTCGCTGTTTGGCGTGATCGGCACCGCCCAACCGCAAACGCTGCTGGCCTACGGCTTGCGCGGCAACCTGTACCGCTCGACCGACTTTGGCAGCACCTGGGAGCAGGTCGAATTGAACGCGGCGCGGGGAGCGCTGGAGTTCGGTTTGTCCGGCGCGACCTTGCTCGATGACGGCGCCATCGTCGTCGTGGGCAACGGCGGCAGCGTGGTGGTCAGCCATGACGACGGGCTCACGTTCAGCGTGTTCAACCGCCCGGATCGCATTTCGCTGTCATCCGTCACCGCGGCAGGCAATGGCAACTTGATTCTGGCCGGGCAGGGGGGCGTTCGTGTGGCGACGCCCACCGGCGCCGAACCGACAAAACAATAAGAAGGCGGGGACAGAATGAGCAGTCATCACAACGATAAAGCGACCCTTCTTGAGCGCCTGATCTTCAACAACCGCCCGGCAGTCATCGTGATCTGCCTGTTGGTGAGCATTTTCCTGTTCTGGCAGGCGACGTTGATTCGCCCGTCCACCAGCTTTGAAAAGATGATCCCCCTGAAACACCCCTTCATCGAAAAGATGATGGAACACCGTAATGACCTGGCGAACCTGGGCAACACGGTGCGCATCTCGGTGGAGGCCAAGGACGGCGACATCTTCACGAAGGAATACATGGAGACCCTGCGCCAGATCAACGACGAGGTGTTCTACATCTCCGGCGTCGACCGTTCGGGCCTCAAGTCGCTGTGGAGCCCCAGCGTACGCTGGACCGAAGTCACCGAAGAAGGCTTTGCCGGCGGTGAAGTGATCCCGCAAAGCTACAACGGCTCACCGCAAAGCCTCGATCAACTGCGCAACAACGTGCTTAAGTCCGGCCAGGTCGGGCGCCTGGTGGCCAACGATTTCAAGTCGAGCATCGTCGATATCCCATTGTTGGAGTCCTACCCGGACCCGCAGGATCAGGGCAAGTTGCTGGCCCTGGACTACCGCAAGTTCTCCCATGAACTCGAAGACAAGATCCGCGACAAGTTCGAAGCGCAGAACCCCAACGTCAAGATCCACATCGTCGGGTTCGCCAAGAAGGTCGGTGACCTGATCGACGGCCTGGTAATGGTGGTGATGTTCTTCGGCATCGCCTTCGTCATCACCCTGATCCTGCTGCTGTGGTTCACCCACTGCCTGCGCAGCACCATTGCGGTGTTGAGCACCACGTTGGTGGCGGTGATCTGGCAACTCGGGCTGATGCACTTTTTCGGCTTTGGTCTCGATCCGTATTCGATGCTGGTGCCGTTCCTGATCTTTGCCATTGGCATTTCCCACGGCGTACAGAAGATCAACGGTATCGCCCTGCAATCCAGTGAGGCCGATAACGCACTGACCGCTGCGCGGCGCACGTTCCGCCAACTGTTCCTACCAGGCATGATTGCGATCCTTGCGGATGCCGTGGGCTTTATCACGCTACTGATCATCGACATCGGCGTGATCCGCGAACTGGCCATCGGTGCGTCCATCGGTGTGGCGGTGATCGTGTTCACCAACTTGATCCTGTTGCCGGTGGCGATTTCCTACGTGGGCATCAGCAAGCGGGCCATCGCCAAGAGCAAGAAAGACGCGAACCGCGAGCATTCGTTCTGGCGCCTGCTGTCGAACTTTGCCAGCCCGAAAGTTGCGCCGGTGTCGATCTTCCTGGCCCTGGTCGCCTTTGGTGGCGGCCTCTGGTACAGCCAGAACCTCAAGATCGGCGACCTTGACCAAGGCGCGCCGGAACTGCGTCCGGACTCGCGCTACAACAAGGACAACAACTTCATTATCAGCAACTACTCCACCAGCTCCGATGTGTTGGTGGTGATGGTCAAGACCAACGCCGAAGGCTGCTCGCGTTATGAGGCCATGGCGCCGATTGACCAGCTGATGTGGAAGATGCAGAACACCGAGGGCGTGCAGTCGGCGATCTCGCTGGTGACCGTGTCCAAGCAGATGATCAAGGGCATGAACGAGGGCAACCTGAAATGGGAAACCCTGTCGCGTAACCCGGACGTGCTGAACAACTCCATTGCCCGTGCCGATGGCCTGTACAACAACAATTGTTCGCTGGCGCCGGTGCTGGTGTTCCTCAACGACCACAAGGCCGAGACCCTCGACCGTGCAGTGCATGCGGTGCAGGACTTTGCCAAGGAGAACAACCGGGAGGGCCTGGAGTTCATCCTCGCGGCCGGCAACGCCGGGATCGAAGCGGCCACCAACGAGGTGATCAAAGAGTCTGAGCTGACCATCCTGATCCTGGTGTACCTGTGCGTGGCCACCATGTGCATGATCACCTTCCGCTCGTGGGCGGCGACCCTGTGCATCGTGTTGCCACTGGTGCTGACCTCGGTACTGGGCAACGCATTGATGGCGTTCATGGGCATTGGCGTCAAGGTCGCGACCTTGCCGGTGGTGGCGCTGGGCGTGGGGATTGGCGTGGACTACGGCATCTACATCTACAGCCGCCTCGAAAGCTTCCTGCGCGCCGGTTTGCCGCTGCAAGAGGCGTATTACCAGACGCTCAAGTCCACCGGTAAAGCCGTGCTGTTCACCGGTTTGTGCCTGGCGATCGGGGTGTGCACCTGGATCTTCTCGGCCATCAAGTTCCAGGCCGACATGGGCTTGATGCTGACCTTCATGCTGCTGTGGAACATGTTCGGCGCGCTGTGGCTGCTGCCGGCGCTGGCGCGGTTCCTGATCAAACCGGAGAAGTTGGCGGGGCAGAAGGGCAACTCACTGTTCGCGCATTGATCGATTTAGACCATTGCCGCGAGGCACGGCGGGGGAATTGACCTATCATGTGTCTTTTCCCCCGCAGTGACTTCACATCATGACCGATGCATCACCCAACCTGAGCAACGCCCTGAACGACAGCGACATGCTGATCATCAACGGGCTGCACGCCTTCGACTTCACTTTTGACCAGCACCTGCTGATCGAAAGCATGGATGGCCGGGAACTCAAGCGTTGGAAGTTCAGTCCAGAACAATTGAATGCCGCCACCTTTGACGACAGCTTGCAGAGCTGGCTCTTGCGTAACGAAGACGGCGAACACCGTCTAGTCTGTTTGAGCGCGATCAAGGGCGACAATAACAACGACGAGGACGAAGCGGATGATGATGCGTAAATTCTGGCCCCTGCTGATGGCCGGCAGTGTCGGCGCGATGTCGGTGCAGGCTGCACCGGTCGATACCCATGAACTGTTGGTCGGCAGCTACACCGCCGGCACCAGCGAAGGCATCTACCGCCTGCAATTCAATAGCCAAACCGGCAAGTTCGAAGGCCAGCCGGTGCTGGCGGCCAAGGCGGCCAACCCGTCCTGGCTGACGCTCTCCAAAGACCAGAAGCACCTGTATGTGGTCAACGAGAACGGCCCCGGCCAGAAAGACCCGGTGGGCCGCGTCAGCAGCTACAGCATCGACCCGCAGAATCATCAGCTCACCCTGATCAACCAGGTGCAGAGCCTGGGCAACGAGCCGACTCACTCGAGCCTCGCCGCTGATGGGCGTTACTTGTTTGTCGCCAACTACTCGGTGCTGGAAGACCCGGGCGGCAGCCTGGCGGTATTGCCGGTGGATGCCTCGGGCAAACTGTCGCCACCGGTGCAGTTGAGCGCACATCCGGCCAGCCGCGTGAACCCGGAGCGCCAGGCGTCCAACCACGTGCATTCGGTGGTGTCGTCGCCGGATGGCAAGTACGTGTTTGTGCAGGACCTGGGGGCGGACAAGGTGTTTGCCTACCACTACGACCCCAAGGCCAACCACGAACTGCCATTGACGGCGGCCAACCCTGCCTCGGTGCAACTGCCACCCGGCAGCGGTCCACGGCACTTGCTGTTCAGCGCCGATGGCAAGCATGCCTGGCTGACCACCGAGATGAGCGCCCAGGTCGCGGTGTATGACTACCACGATGGCAAGCTCAGCCAGACCCAACTGGTGGACTTCGCTGCCGGCCAACCGGTATCTGACAAGGCTGGCGCGGCGCTGCATGCGTCCAGCGATGGCAAGTTCCTGTACGTGAGCAACCGTGGCACGGCCAACCAGATGCTGGTGTTCAGCATCGACCCGGCCACCGCGCACCTCAAGGAACTGCAACGCCGTTCGGTGGAAGGTGACCACCCACGGGAGTTCAGCCTGGACCCGAGCGGCAAGTTCCTGCTGATCGCCAACCAGAAAAGCAATGAAATCGTGGTGGTCGAACGTGACCCCAAGACCGGCCTGCTCGGTAAAACCGTGCAGAAACTGGCCATCGATGCCCCCAGCGACCTCAAGTTCCTGGTGCGTCAATAAGCCACAGGCCCCGCAGTGCGGGGCCTGACCCTTTCTATTAATTCCATTAATAGCGGCTACTGTTTCAAAGCATTTCTAAGGATTAACCCTCGGGCGTAAGTTTGGTTCCAAGGCCTTCCCCGGCCACTCAATCAAACGAACACAAGGGTTACCGACATGAACTTGAATCTCTTCTCCATCATCGCCGCTTCCGCTGTTTCCGCCACCGTGGCCCTGCCAGCCGCTGCCAGCGTGGACGTTGCCGGTAAAAAATCCAGCACCAGTGCCTACACCCAGAAATACCTGCAACAGAGTGCCAACTTTTATGCAGCCCTGGATCACAAGGCCCAGCACTGATCCGGAGCTCAATGAGATCCAAATGTGGGAGGGGGCTTGCCCCCGATGAGGGAGTGTCAGTTGACACATCCATGGCTGACACACCGCTATCGGGGGCAAGCCCCCTCCCACATTGGATCTGTGTTGTTCTTAGGGTTTTGCCATTACTGCAATGAACAGCGGCGACTCCAAGAAGCGCTCCAACCAAGCCTGCAACCGCTGATACGACGTACCGGCGAACCACACTCGATCCACATGGGCAAACTGACGCACAAACGGCGCCAGTGCAGCATCCGCCAGGGTCAGGTGGTTTGCCAGCAGGTAATCCCGCTCGGCCAACAACCCCTCCAGCTTTTGCAAAAACACCTCACCCTCGGCCCGATAGTGCTCCATCGGCTGCTCCGGATAGCGTTCGGCGTACTTGTATCGATTCAAGTGATGTTTGAAGCCGTGATCGTTCTCGGCAATCAACGCCAGCACCGCGGGGTCACCTTGCAGCAACCAATCGTCCGGATCGTGCTGGGCCAACGCCCACTGCATGATCTCCAGGCTTTCCTCAATCACTCGCCCCTCAACACTCAGCACTGGCACCGTGCCCTTGGGCGACAGCGCCAGCATCTCGGCTGGCTTGGCCTTGAGGCTCACTTCGACGATATGCACTGGCACGCCTGAATAGCGCAACGCCAGCCGTGCGCGCATTGCATACGGGCAGCGCCGGAACGAATAGAGCAGCGCTTCGCTCACTTGACCTCCAACGTACTCAAGCCATTGCCCTGGCGCTTGACCTGGATCTGTACCGGGATGCGCTCGTGCATTTCCTGCACGTGGGAAATCACCGCCACCTTACGGCCCTGGGCCTGCAAACCGTCCAGGGCGTCCATGGCCAATTGCAGCGACTCCGGATCCAGGCTGCCGAAACCTTCGTCGATAAACAGCGATTCGATCTTCAACGTGCTGGAGGCCATCGACGCCAGGCCCAAGGCCAATGCCAGCGACACCAGGAACGTCTCGCCGCCGGACAGCGAATGCACCGAGCGCAGTTCGTCGCCCATCTCCGTGTCCATGACCAGCAGCCCCAGCATGCTGCCGCCGCGCTTGAGGCGGTAGCGCCGCACCAGTTGGCGCAATTGCACGTTGGCGTGGTGCACCAGCAGGTCGAGGTTGTAGGCCTGGGCGATCTTGCGGAAGGTGTCACCGGTGGCCGAACCGATCAGCGCATTGAGACGCGCCCAGCGCTGCCACTCGTCGTAGGCCTTGGTGATCTGCTCGGCGAGGGCATGGTTGGCGTCCTGGCGGCGCTGGTCTTCGGACTGGCGTGCGCGCAGTTCGGCAACGTGTTTTTCGCCGTCGGCCAATTGCTGGTTGAGCGTGGCCAGAGTGCTGTCCAATGCCTCGGCTTCGAGGTTGCCATTGTGCAAGGCCTGGTGCTCGGCCAGGCGTTGCTCACGTTCTTGCAGCAGGACCTTGGCTTGTTCGACGGCCTTCTCGCTGTGTTGCAGTTGCTGGCGCAGCGCGCTGATCTGCGTGTCATCGAAGGCCAGCAGGCGGGTGAGGCCGTCATCGTCCAATTCGGGATGCAGGGCGCGCCACTCACGGATGCGTGTGTCGAGGCTCAGTTGCTCGGTGTGCAGCGCGTGCTGGCGCTCCTGCCGGGCCTTGAGGTCAGCTGCCAGCTGGATCAGCGCATTGCGCGTGTCCTGCAACTGCTGGCTGGCATCGACCTCGCTTTGGCGGGATTGAGTCACCGCCTGATCGAGGTGTTGCTGCCACTGTTCGGCGCTGGTGTGTTCGCCGAGCAAGGCGCTGAGTTTGTCCTGGGCGGCCTGTTGCTGGGTCGCCAGTTCGCTGACTTGCACACGCAACGCGTCCAGTTGCTGCTGGCGATGCTGCTGGTGGGTCTGCTGTTTCTCGATGGCTTGCTGGCGCTCCTGTTGCTCGGCCAGTTCGTCACGTTGATACCCCAGTTGCTCAAGACGCTGGCTGACCTGTTGGTCCAATAGCAGGAAGGTCGCCGCCGCTTCGTGGCGCAAGCCGTCGAGGGTCTCGGCGGGCAACAGGCTGGCGAAGGCATTGAGTTCTTCGTCCAGGCGCTCGCGGTCGTTGGACAGTTCGCGTTGCTGGTCCACCAGCAATTGCCGCGCCTGCTGGCTGGCGTCCTGGGCGGCTTGCAGTTGTTGCTGCAAGCGCCCGGCGTTTTGTTGCAGGTTGAGCAGGGCGCCCTGGCGTTGTTCGTCCTGGGTGATGCTCTGGGTCAGTTGGCCGAGCTGCTGGGCCAGCCAGTCGCTGCGCTTGGCCGCTTCCTGATTGAACAAGGAGGCGGACAGCGGATGTGCATCGAGGCTCGGGGCCAGCGCCTGCTGTTGCGCGGCCAGTTGTTCCTGCTGTTGCAGGAACTCCTTTTGCTGGGCAATCAGTCCGCCGACTTCACCCCGCAGCTCGGTGAGTTTTTCCTTGAGGGTGTCGACGGCTTTCTGCACCGTCGCCTCTTCGGTGTCGTCATGGCGACCAAGGCTTTGCAGCAAGGCCTCGGGCTGGTGATACGGGTGTTCATGGCTGCCGCACACCGGACATGGTTGATCGTCCTGTAACTGTTCACGCAACTCTTCGACGCTCGCGCTGCGGGCCAAACGCTGGCGTTCCAGCAGTTGCTTGGTCACCGTCAGGGTTTGTTCGGCGACGGCCAGTTCGGCCTTGGTTTGCAGACCGGTCTGGTTGAGTGTGTCCCGTTGCCGCTGGGCATCGGCCAGCTTTTGCGTGAGGGCGGCGGCGTGTTGATCGAGTTGGCGCTGGTTGTCCCACAGGCGCGTCAGGTCTTCGAAGGCGCGTTGCTGCTTGCGATTGTCTTGCAGCAGACTCGCCAGCAACTGGATCTGCTCGGCGACGGCATGGGGTTCGGCGCCGGCTTCCTGGTACAGCAAATCCAGGGCGTCGCGTTGCTGGGTGAAACGTTCGGCGGCAGCGGTGGAGCGTTCCTCCAACTGCGGCAGTTCGGCCTGGCCTTTGTTCAGGCGATTGCCGATCAGCATCAGCTGTTGCAGGCGCTCGCGGTAAACAGTCCAGGCATCACTCAACGGGGCGAGGGCGGCGCTGCGTTCAAGGCTGGTGGCCAAGCGTTGCAAGCGTTCGGCGACCTGGGTTTGTTTTTCCAGCAAGCCATTGAGCAGGGCCTGGCCTTCGGTGCACGCGTTGGCGTGTTGTGTTTGGTCCTCGGTGCGCTTGGCCAGATCCTTGGTCAAGTGGGCGAGGGTGCTTTGCTCGTCGAACGCCTGGCGCAGCAAAGGCGCGGCCTCACTTTGCTGTTTCAGCGCTTCGGCCAGGGCGGTGTGTGCACTGGCTTGCTGTTGCTGGGCCTGTTCCTGGCGAGTGTTCAGCGCAGCTTGTTGCTCAATGTGCTGTTGAATCTGCTCGGCCAAGGGCGACAGAAGACTGATCAGTTCTGCCTGGCGGGCGAAGTGGTGACGTTGCGGCGCCAACTGTTCCAGGCGGCTCACGTCCTGGCGTTGCGGGCCCTGGCTGTCCCAGTCGGCTTGGGCACGCTGGAGTTGTTCGGTGGCGCTGAGCTGGCGCTCTTGCCATTCGCGCAGTTCCTTTAGCCAGGTGTGCTGCAACTCCAATTGCTTGAGTTGGGCTTGTTGTGTCTTGAGCTGTTGCTGGGCTTCGTTGAATTGTTGGTCCAGTTCAACGCGTGCCTCCGGGGCCAGGGGGACGACGCCGGTGGCCTGGTCTTGCAGCTGTTTGTGCGCGTCCTTGGCGTCCTTGGCCTTGTCGAACGCACGGCGGCCGAGCTGGGTGTACAGCGCGGTGTCGGTGAGCTTTTCCAGCAGCTCGCTGCGTTCGTTGTCGTTGGCCTTGAGGAAGGCGCTGAACTCGCTCTGGGCCAGCAGCACCGCACGGGTGAACTGTTCGAAGTTCAAGCCGAGGGCCAGTTCCAGCTGGGTCTTGTATTCGGTTTTCTGGCTGGCCAGCAGTTGATCGCTGTCGAGGTCGATCAGGCTTTGCCGACTGTTCTGCAACTTGCCGCTGGCCTTGTCGCGGGCGCGGTTGGCTTCCCAGCGTGCGCGGTAGCGACGGCCGCTGACGCCGACAAAGTCCACTTCGGCATAACCGCCGCCGGTGCCACGGCGCAGCAAGGTACGCGGGTCACCGATGGAAATATCGCTGTCGGCGTCAGGCATTTTCGCTTGGCCGGTATCGCCCAGGCGCGGCACGGCCCCGAACAGCGCCAGGCACAAGGCGTCCAGCAGGGTACTTTTACCGGCGCCGGTAGGGCCGGTGATCGCGAACAGACCGGCGCTGGCCAAAGGCTCGGCAGTAAAGTCGATTTCGAACGGGCCGGCCAGGGAGGCGAGGTTTTTCAGGCGGATGGCGAGGATCTTCATGGCTGTTCGTCCTCCTGTTGCACTTCCTGGAGCAGCACGGCGAAGTCCTTCAAGGTCTGTTCATCCACTTCGCTGCCGTAGCTGTCCTGCCAGGCGCGGCTGAACAGTTCTTGGGGGGTGAGCTGGTCGAGTTCGATGAGGCGCTCGTCATTGTCGTCTTCACGGCTGCCGGTGCCTGCGTATTCGGCCGCGATGCGCACCAGGCGCACGGCCTTGCCTTGCAGGGCGGCTTCGATCTGCTGGCGCAGGTCGGGTTGCGGTTCGTCGAGACGCACGCGCACTTCCAGCCAGGGGTGGCGCTGGGTTTCGGCGAGCAGGTCGACGTCCGGCAGTTCGGCCAGCGCGGCGAGGATATCGGCCAGGGGCGCGGCCTCCAGGCGTTGCAGGTCGACCGAGCGCGGAATCAGCAGCGGCTCGATACCGACCAGCCGTTCGCCCTGGAACAGCACGTCGAGCACCTGGTGCTTGTAGCCGATCTCGGAAAACGACAGCGGAATGGGCGAGCCGCTGTAGCGAATGCGCTCTTCGCCATTGACCTTTTGCGGTTTGTGCAAATGGCCGAGGGCGACATAGGCGACACTTCGGTCGAACAGGCTGGCGGGCAGCGCCTCGGCATTGCCGATGATCAGGCTGCGCTCGGAGTCTTCCGACACCGAGCCGCCGGCCATATGCGCATGGCTGATGGCAATCAGCGCCTGGCCGCGTTTACGTTTGGCGTTAGCGGCTGCGATCAGTTGCTCATGCACCTGGCCGATACCCCGCAGGTAATCGTCGCCCAACTGGGCACCGGTGACTTCCGCCGGGCGTAAAAACGGCAGCGCCAGGCACCAACCGGCGATCTTGCCTTTGGCATCCGGCAGCGGGATCAGCAGGCGTTCGGCATCCAACTGGCCGTCGTCCAGCCACAGCACGCGGCCCAGGGCATGGGTGTGCAAACGGCGCATCAACGGTGCGGGCAGCTCAATGCGTGAACCGGAATCGTGGTTGCCGGCGATCATCACAATGGTCAGCTTGGGGTTTTGTTCGTGGGCGCTGATGATGAAGTCATACAGCCGCTCCTGGGCCTTGAGCGGCGGGTTGACCGTGTCGAAGATATCGCCGGCGATCAGCAACACATCCGGGGCGTGTTCCTTTAATTGGCCCAGCAGCCAGTGGAGGAAACCGGCGTGTTCGTAATCGCGTTCCTGGCCATGCAGGTTTTGGCCGAGGTGCCAGTCGGAGGTGTGAAACAGACGCAAGGCGAACTCCGTGGAGAAGATGAAAAGGAGGGGAGTTTACCCGGAATGGACACACATAGCCCCAGGCGACGCAGATCAAAATGTGGGAGGGGCGGTGCGACGATTCGACTTGCCCCCGATAGCAGTGTGTCAGCGAGTACATCTATAACTGACCCACCGCCATCGGGGGCAAGCCCCCTCCCACAGGGTTTTATAGTGCTTGTGAGCGTGCGTTATGCCTGGGGTTGCAGGCAGTCCAGGGCGCGGCTGGACAAGGTGCTGGCCATGTCGATCAGGTGGGCGGTGGTGAGGGCTTTGTCACGCTGGGTGCCGGCTGGGTTTGGAGCCATTCTTTTGCCGATCTCACACGTCAAAAGGTGGCAGCTATGTGCGGGGTGAGATACCGGATTAGTAGGAGCACTCGGCCAGACCGAAGTCTGCCCGCGTACAGCCGCCCTATGTGGGAGGGGGCTTGCCCCCGATAGCGGTGTGTCAGCAAGTGAATTTATAACTGACCCGCCGCCATCGGGGGCAAGTCGAATCGTCGCACCGCCCCTCCCACAGGGTTTTGTGGTGTGTGGGAAGTAGCGTTATTTGGGATACAGCGGCGGCAGGCTGGTGGTGTCGGTGGCCGGGTCGAGTTCGCGTTCGGCCATGGGGATGGATTTGACCGCCCGCCACAGGTCTTCGCCCAGCCAGTATTGGCCGGTTTCGCTGTACAGCGCGCCGTTCAGCTCATCCAGTGCATCGGACAAGGGGATATACCGCGCGGCCATGTCCGCGAGGGTTTCCGGCTGTTGCCGCGCCCAGGCGTCGAGGGCCTGGCGGGTGGCCTGGGGGTCGTTGGCCTGGGTGGCGCGCTTGAGGTCGTCGAGCAACGTACGCGGGCTCGGGCCGGTTTGGGCGGCGCGCAGCACGGCGGGTTGCCAGCGTGCACGCCACCACAGGCCGAACCCCAGCAATGTGGTGCAGGCCAGGAGTAGGGTGCTCAGTTGCCACAGCCACAGGCGGCTGTCGTCGGGGGCGGTGATGACGGTCGGCGTGGCGGGGGTGTCCACCACCAGGCTCGGGTTGGTCACTACTTGCAGGGTGCGGGCCGGGAGGCTGGTGCGTTCCAGGTGGTCCTCGTGGGTGTTCCACCACACCACTTCCACGGCAGGCAGTTCCACCGCACCGGCGCGGTTGGGCACCAGGGCTTCGCGGTCTTCACGGCTGCCGGTGAGGCCGCGGTCATTGGTTTGGTTGCCCAGTACGGGTTGGTCCGGGTAGCGGCGCAGGCCGTTGATTTCCGCGCTAGGCAAGGCCGGCAGTTGCGCGCTGGAGAGGCCTTCGGCCTTGACCGTGAGGCTGCGGGTCAGGGAATCGCCGACCTGCACATGCTCAGGCTCCGGGTTCCAGCTTTCGGTAAGGGTCAGGCTGCGCGCCGGCAGCCACGCGGCGTCGGCGGGATACACCGCCGGCTTGGGCTTGACGGTCAACGGCAGTTGCGCCGAACTCACGTGGATCAATTTGCCGGGCTTGGTGCCTTGCAGGGTGTTGTCCTGGGCCGGACGGGGTTCCACCAGTGTCGCGCTGAAGGTTTGCGCGGGGATCTCCAGGGTGCCGCTGTGCTGCGGGTAAATCGCGTAGCGAGTTTCGATCACGCCGTGGCGAATGCTGTTGATCACCTTCTCGTAGGTGCGCGATTCGCCCAGTTGCTCGACCCGCGCATCGGCAATCTGCAACGGCGTGAGGCTGCTGTCGTCATACAGCGACACCGAGTGGTACACCCGCACGGTCAACAGCGCCTGGGCCTGCACGTACACGCCGGTCTGGTCGAGGTTGGCTTCGATAAACACCGGTGCCAGTTCCGCGTTGGTGTTCTGGCTGGTGGTCTCGACCACTTGCAGGCTGATGGGTTGGGTCTTGTAGTCACCCACTTGCAGGGGGGGGATGACGACCGTGCCGTTTTCCTTGGGCAGCAGGGTGATGATCCAGCGTGTGGTCGCGTGGTTATCGCCGCCCAGAGTGGTGAGCTGGTTGATCTGCCGGGTGCCGCTGACTTCGAATTGCGCGTCCAGCGGTGACAGGTCCGGCTTGCCGAACAGTGTCACGTCGTTGGATTCCACCGTCAGCTCTACCGTTTCCCCGGAATTGAGGCGGCTGCGGTCAACGCTGGCGACCAGGTTCGCCGCCTGGGCGTGACCGGCCGACAACGCGAGCAAGAGCAGTAAAGTGGTGCGGCGGCTCATCGAGTCTTGTCCTGATGTTGTTGCTGTTCGTACCAGAATTTGCGGCGCAGCAGTTCGCCGGGGTTGTCCGGGATCTCCCGCAGCCATTGTTCCAGGGCCTGGCGGTGTTCGCCGTCGAGGCTGGCATCGCTGGGGCGCAGGGGCGGGGTAGTGGTTTGCTCGTCTCCCAGTTCACTGCCCGGTACGTCATTGCTGCCGTTTGGCGAGGTCGCACCTGTTTGAGCAGTGCCGGTGTCGGCCTGGCCTTGTCCTTGGGACGATTGCTCACCTGCCTGGGTGCTTTGCCCGCTGGCGCCCGGTTGCGCAGTTTGGCCGGGTTGGGTGGTTTCGTCATCCTCGTTTTTTGCCGGTGTGTCCGGCTCGGACTGGGCCTGCTCCTGCTCTTGTAGCAAGGTTTCCAGCAGGGCCTTGTTTTTCAGGGCCGGTTGCAAGTCTGGCTGGGCCTCCAAGGCCTGTTCGTAGGCATCAATGGCCGCCTCCAGCTCACCTGATTTGGCCAGGGCGTTACCCCGGTTGTAGTGAGCATAGGCGTCATCACCCTCGGCGAAGCGCTTGATGGCTTCGGCGTAGTTGCCCGCTTCGTAAAGCGCTACACCTTGCCATTGCGGGTCCTGGAAGTGCTCGGCGGCTTCGGCGGGGCGTTTTTGCTTGAGCAGGTACTGGCCCTGTTGATCGGGGCGCAGCCACAAGTCCTGGAATTCAAAGGCATAGCTGGATTGTGGCGCGCCCAGCAGCAACAACGGCAAGCAAAACAGCCAGCCCCGGCGACCCGCGCATGCGGCAAGCAATAATAAGGGCAGCAGCAGCCAGTAGCCTTGGTCGGCCCAGGTATCCAGGTGCAGCAGTTGCCCGTCGTTGCGCATGGATTGCGGGGGATCCAGCACACCGAGCTGGCGCAGGTCCTTGTCGTCCAGGCGCGCGGCACGGTAGCGACCGCCCATTTCACTGGCGAAGGCCTTGAGCGTCGGGCTGTCGAGGCGCGGCACCAGGATCGCGCCTTGCTCGTCCTTGAGAAACTCGCCGCTTTCCTGGGTCACTGGCGTGCCTTCACGGCTGCCGATACCGAGGATCGACAAGGCCGGTGATTGCGCACTTTGGAGCAACAGGCGAATGCCCTGGCGTTCCTGCTTGGACAGGGAAGAGCCGATCAACAGCAGGCGGCCTTGACCGAGGCCGCCTTGCTTGAGCAAGCCCAGGGCTTTCTCCACCGCCAGGTCGGCGCGATGGCCGGGCTCGGGCATGATCGACGGGCGCAGCGCTTCCAACAGGTTGCGGCTGGTGCCCAAATCATCCGAGAGCGGCACCAGGGTGTGGGCGCTGCCGGCATACACGACGATGGCGGTTTGCGCGTCACTGCGTGCTTGCAGCAAGTCATACAACTTGCGCCGCGCTTGCTCCAGGCGATTGGGCGGGCTGTCGGTGGCGAGCATTTCCGGCGTCAGCTCCAGCAGTACCACCAGCGGGTCGGAGGGCTTTTGGCTGGACTGCTCGACCCGTTGCCAGCTCGGACCCAACAGGGCGAGCACGGCCAGCAGCCAGGCGATCCCCAGCACCACCCACGGCGATTTGCTTTCGCGGCCATTGCCACCACTGAGCAACACGGCATGGAAGGCTGGCGGCAGGATCACCTGCCAGCGTCCGGCGCGTTTTTGCCGGTGCCACAGCTGCCACAGCAACCAGCCCAGCAGGGGCAGCAGCAACAACCACCAGGGACGGAACCAATGCGGCCACAGGTCGATCATCGACGCCTCCGCAAACGCAGGCGTTGCAGGCGCTGGCGCCATTCGGGGTGCTGTTGCAGGAAGATGCCCTTGCTGGTCCATTTGTCGAAGGTGCGTTGCAGCGCGTTATTCGGCCAGCGTTCCTGGATCACCAGCAGCATGCTCAAAATCAGCGCCAGGGCCAGTGGCGCGCTGTACAACGCCTGAGCTGGCCGTGCGCGGGTGGGTTGCTGCTCGACCGGCTCAAGTTTGTCGAGGGTTTGCTTGATGGTTTGCAGCTCTTCACCGTCGCGTGCACGGAAGTATTGCCCGCCGGTGGCCTCGGCAATTGCCTTGAGCGCCGGCTCGTCCAGGTCCAGGCTCGGGTTGACACCCAGTATGCCCAGGGAGCCGGTTTGTTCCGGGTCGGCGCCGATGCCGATCGGGTAGATCTTCACGCCTTCTTCGGCGGCCAGGCGCGCAGCAGTGAGTGGGTCGATCTGCCCGGCATTGTTGGCGCCATCGGTCACCAGGATAAGCACGCGGCTTTGCGCCGGACGCTGACGCAGGCGCTTGAGGGCCAGGCCGATGGCGTCGCCGATGGCGGTATTCTTGCCGGCGATGCCGATGCGCGCCTCGTCCAGCCAGGTGCGCACAGTGCGGCGGTCGAAGGTCAGCGGGGCTTGCAAGTAGGCCTGGCTGCCGAAGAGGATCAGGCCGACGCGGTCGCCTTCGCGGCTTTCGAGGAAGTCGCCGAGCAGGTGCTGCACCAGGCTCAGGCGGCTGACGTCTTCGTCTTGCCAGTGCATGTCGGGGAAGTCCATGGAGCCGGACACGTCCACGGCCACCAGCAAATCACGGCCACTGGCGGCAATCGGCAACGGTTCGCCCAGCCATTCGGGGCGTGCGGCGGCGGTCAACAGCAGCAGCCACAGCACCACGAAGGGCGCTTGCTGGCGCCAACCCGGCAGGTTGACGCGGGCACGGCGGCGCGCCAGGCCCTCGAGCTCATTGAGGTAGCTGACTTTCAGCGCCGGCTCGCCGCTATCGGCGGCTGGCAGCAGCAGGCGCATCAGCCAGGGCAACGGCAGCAGGGCGAAGATCCACGGCCAGGCGAACTCAAACATGTTTGCGAATCCAGGTGTCGACGGCTTGGGTCAGGCCGGCGATGGCCTTGTCGTCGAGTTTGCATTCGGGTTTGTAGGCGCCTTCCACCAGCACCATCCAGCGCGTGAGGCCGGCGGCGGGGCAGCGGTTATCGAGGAACGCCAGCCATTTGCGACCGTTGAGGGTGTGGCTCTGGCTGTAGGGGTAGTCGTTGCGGCACAGGCGTTTGAGCAGGCCGTTGAGTTGCTGCAGCCAGGCACCGGCAGGCGCGCCGTCATAGGGCTTGGGCATCAGCGCCAGTTCCGCCAGGGCGGCGATGCGCAGCGGGTCCAGCGGTTGCTCGGCGCGGGCCAATGGGCGGCGTACGGGCAAGAAACGGCGCAGTGACCACAGGCCCCAACCCAGCAGCGGGATCAGCAGCAACAACAGCCACCAGCCGGGCGCAGGTGGCCAGAAGCCGATGGCGGGCGGGGCGATCAGCGGTTGCAGTTGATCGAGGCTGCTCATTGCTTTTTAACCGGGCGTTGCGGGTTGAGGTACTCGCGCAGTTGCTCGACCATTTCGCTCTGGGTACTCAAGGGCATCAGCAATACCCGCAGTTTCTGCGCGAGCAATTCCCAGCGGGCGATGCGCGCTTCGGCCTGGGCTTTGTAGGCCTGGCGTAAATCGTAGTTCAAGGTGTCCAGTTCGAGTTGCGCACCACGTTCGGCAAAGCGCAGCAGCCCGGCGGCAGGCAGGGCGTGGTCGAGAGGGTCCGAGACAGGCAACAGCAGCAGGTCGCAGTGGCGTGACAGCAGGCTCAGTTGCTGTTCGGCGCCTTCGGTCAGTGCGCGTTCGTCGCAGATCACAATCACCAGGCTGCCGGGGCGCAGCACTTCGCGGCCACGGCGCAGGGCCATGCCGAGGGCGTCAGCTTCCGGGCGGCTTTCGGTGTTCAGGCTCTGGTTGACCCGTACCAGGCGGTTGAGCAATTGCAGCAGGCTTTGCTTGCTGCGTCGGGGTTTGATCTCGTAGTGCTCGCTGTCGCCGAATACCAGGCCGCCGACGCGGTCGTTATGCCCCAGCGCGGCCCAGCCAATCAGGCTCGCCGCCTGGGCCGCCAGTACCGACTTGAACATTTGCCCCGAGCCGAAAAACAGCCGGCAGCTTTGCTCGACCATGATGAAGATCGGCCGTTCGCGTTCTTCATGGAACAGTTTGGTGTGGGGTTCCTGGGTGCGAGCGGTCACGCGCCAGTCGATGGTGCGCACGTCGTCACCGGCCTGGTATACGCGCACCTGGTCGAAGTCCACACCGCGCCCGCGCAGCTTGGAGTGGTGCAGGCCGATCAGCGGGCTGCGCTGGCTGGGCGTGGAAAACAACTGCACTTCACGCACGCGATGGCGCATCTCGATCAATTCGCTGAGGCTGACGCGGATGCCATCGCTTGCGTTCATGGGGCTCAAGCGACGGCAACGACGTCGAGAATGCGCTGCACCACACGGTCCTGGTCGATGCCGGCGGCTTCTGCTTCGAACGACAGGATGATGCGATGGCGCAGCACGTCGAACAGCACCGCCTGGATGTCTTCCGGGCTTACAAAGTCGCGACCGGCCAACCAGGCATGGGCGCGGGCACAGCGGTCGAGGGCGATGGAGCCGCGCGGGCTCGCGCCATAGGCGATCCACTCGGCCATTTCCGGGTCGAACTTGGCCGGCGTGCGCGTGGCCATGACCAGTTGCACCAGGTATTCCTCCACGGCGTCGGCCATGTACAGGCCGAGGATTTCCTTGCGCGCGGCGAAGATCGCTTGCTGGCTGACGCGGCGCTCGGGCTTGGTTTCGCCGTTGAGCGCTTCACCACGGGCCTGTTGCAGGATGCGCCGCTCGACGGCAGCGTCCGGGAAGCCGATTTTGACGTGCATCAGGAACCGGTCGAGCTGGGCTTCGGGCAGCGGGTAGGTGCCTTCCTGCTCGATGGGGTTTTGCGTGGCCATCACCAGGAACAGGGGCGACAGGTCGTAAGTGCTGCGCCCCACGCTGACCTGGCGCTCGGCCATCGCTTCCAGCAGCGCCGATTGCACCTTGGCCGGGGCACGGTTGATTTCGTCCGCCAGCACCAGGTTGTGGAAGATCGGCCCTTGTTGGAAGACGAAGCTGCCGGTTTCCGGACGATAGATCTCGGTGCCGGTGATATCGGCGGGCAACAGGTCGGGGGTGAACTGGATGCGATGGAACTGCGCCTCGATGCCTTCGGCCAGCTCTTTGATGGCTTTGGTCTTGGCCAGCCCCGGCGCGCCTTCCACCAGCATATGGCCGTCGGCGAGCAGGGCGATCAGCAGGCGATCGATGAGTTTTTCCTGGCCGAGAATCTGCGAAGAAAGAAAGGTTCGCAGCGCGAGCAGCGCTTCACGATGTTCCATCGATGACGGTTCCTGGAAAGATAAGCGCGGGCATCGTGGGAAATGCCTGGACTGGGGCGCCTACTTTAATGCATCGAGGGGGCTGGCGACTAACGGCTTTTCGCGCAAAGTGCCGGGACTTGCACCCGGTCAGCCTTTGCGCGAGGGAGGATGGGGCGATTTGCCGCGACTACGGGCACGCGACACCGAGCTGCCATTCCTTGCCCCATTGGGCTGAGTTGATGTCGGGTGGCTTGTTGATATTCCAGAAGTTCTGTTTGTAGACCTTGCCGTTGTAGGCCACTTGCTCGGCGTAAGTCGAATAGGTTTTGGTGGCGCTCCATGGGGGGATATTGCCGCAGTTGCCGGGCGCCGGGGCTGTGATATTGACCAACTGGCTGGCGGTTGCCGTGCGGTTGGTGGCATCAGTGACCCTCAACGTAATGCTGCGCGGGCCAGCCGTCGCCGGGGCAGTAAAGCTTGGCGCAACCTGTGCCGAGGATGCCGGGGTAAAGTCCGGCGCTGTCCATGCATAGCGCAGGTCGTTGCCCGCAGAGGTGCTGGCGGACAGGGCCAGTGACTTGCCGATCTCTACGGTATTGGCGCCGGTAATCCTGGCTTCGGGCGGCGGCGTTGCCTGGCGTGGGCGGATGGTGATGACTTCGGTGGGGGTTTGCAGGGTGTCGACGCCGTCGCTGACGCGCACATTGACCGTCGCTCGCACCTCGCTGGTCACCGGTGCAGCGGTTAACGTCACTGCGGGGGTATTGCCGGCGGAGCCAAGTAAAGATGCTGAGCGTGCCCATGCATAGCTCAATGGCTTGCCGGTCGAACTGCGGGCCTCGACCCGAACCGGCACCGGGTCACCGGCGACGACGGTATCCGGTGCGGCCAGGGTGGCGGTGATCGGTGGGGCCTTGACTGTGATGTGTTCGGTCAGGACGGTGCGGTGTTTACCGTCAAAGATTTCAACGGTGATCGGCGTTGGGGTGTCACTGTCCACGGTTTTTGCGCTGAACGTCATCTGTGGATCAGTGCCTGTCTGGGGCGTGAATGCTTGCGCGTCCCAGCGATAAGTCAGCGGCTTGTTGGACGGTGACTCTGCGTAGACCCGAGCACTGAATGTACTTCCCGACCCCGTCGTGTCGGGGATTGCCAGGCGCCCGGTGGGTGGTTGACCCACATGGTCGGCGAGCAATTTGTTGATCGCCGCTTTCAAGTCGGGCTGGACGCCGATCTCGGTGCTATTGCCGTTGATTTGTGGATAGCCCGTCTTGACCAGGATCTCGCGCAGCGCCTTGGGCGGGATGGGGCCAAGGCCATGGGCAAATGCCACGCCCTGCAGGGCAGCGACAACGCCCGCAATGATCGGGTTGGCTGCGGAGGTGCCGCTGAATGTCTGGGTATAGGCAGTGCTCGGGTTTTGTGGGGTATAGCTTGTGCTTGTGACGTCATTGCCCCAACTGAATAGATCAACACGGCTGCCATATTCTGAAAACCCAGCCCTCAGCCCCGTCTTCGGGTCGACGGCCCCTGCGTAGATGCCGCCCGAGTCGAATACATTGCGATTGTAGAAGTCCTTGAAGTAAGGGGCGTCTAAATCGATGTTTCCGTTGGCCGCGGCGATCACCACATGAATGCCTTTTTCCTCCGTCATATAAGCAATGGTGTCGCGTACAACTGGGTTGGATTCAACCGGCAGGAAGCAGTCATTTGCACATCCTATTTGCGGGATTGCGCCGCTGCGATAATGCACGCCAATTTGTACCACGTTGCCCGGCTTTAAAAGCCCGGCTAACTGGATCAGGCGGTCTTGTCCCCAGTCCATGAAGCCGAGTTCTGTCTCCGGCACGATCCCGGTCGTACCAAAGCCATTTTCCCGCGAAGCGATTATGCCCGCGCTTGCCGTGTCATGAGAACCGACCGTCGCCGGGTTAGTCGGGTGCTGGATTTCCAGGTAGGGCTGTATAAGGTCGCGGTGGCTGTAGGACCAGTGATCGATTTCCGAGGAGATCACCTGCATGCCCTGACCTTTGCCACCGGGTATGTTCCAGGCCTCAACGGCGTTGACGCCACCGATCTTGTAGGGGGCGACGGGTGCCTGGCTGAGGAGATAATGTTGCCGACCCGTATAGTCAGGGATGTTTCGCGCTGACGGCTGCCCTATCGCTATGCCGTTGTCGCCATGCATGCCATCGACGATGGGTTCAAATTGAACGTCTTCAACGCCGGGGTCGGCTTTAAGTTGCGCGGCTAATGCCTGAGCCTGTGCCAGGCTCATCGAGCGGGTATCGACGGTGTAGTAACGATCCAGCCGATGGCGTTGCAGTGCCTGCAAGTCCATTGGGCTACGCGTCATTGAAGCAGGGATCAACGGCTGCAGGCCTGGCGCCAACCGCTTGAGGTTGGTGAGCGGGGTGATGTTGTTCGACGGGTTATTTTGCCCCTCGGGTTTGAGTAGCACCGTCAGGGTCGTGTAGCCAGGCGGCGCAGACAGGGCAGGTAGAGGAAATAAAACCACCCATAAAAACGCGATGCTCAAGGAATGGCTCATCGGTTTCATGTTGATACCTGGGTAATTGATCTTACGGCTGGTTTTTCAATCATCAGCAAAGGCGCAATTACCCATTCTGCATACTGTTAGAAATAACAGTACGGACGAACGGTCGATGTTCAGGCCCGACTATAAGTACCGGTGCCCTTGAGGATGTTTTGCAGGGTCTCCTCGACTTCGGCCAAGTCTGACGCGGCGGTGTTGTGCGTGATCTCCAAATGATCCTTGCCACCCAACGCGTCGGCATCCCCGGCGGCCAGTTCCACGCTCAGGGTCGTGTCGCTCAGGGTGATCTTCAGGCCATCGAGGGTCGAGGGCTCGTAGTCCCAGGTCAGTTCGACTTCGTCTTCATCCGGGTAACGGGTGAGCATGAACATCTCGCCGTTCTTGCCGTGGCAGCAGAGCATGGCCATGTTGTCTTCTTCGTCGTCGCACGGGGTGACCATCAGGGCGTCGGTTTTCAGTTGCAGCATGGGGAGTCCTGTCTTGGAGAGGGTGAAACGCGACAATTGTGCCACTGTGACGAATTTTATGCTTCATTCTCTGTCAGAGGCGGTGCATGACCTTGCACCCTGAATCGGTCATTTTTAGCACTCGCGGGAGAGAAAATAGCTGGTTTACGTACTTGAAAATACGGGTTGCCCAAGTTGCAACCCTACGCCTGCGTACCGATGACCGAATATGTCGCAGCACCGCAAGCAGCTGGCTTCCCACACTCGTTAAGCTGCCCAGCGCTACCATCAATAACAAGCCCAAGCGGAGTACCACAGATGGCGTTCTTCACCGCAGCCAGCAAGGCCGACTTCCAGCATCAACTGCAAGCGGCACTGGCGCAGCACATCAGTGAACAGGCACTGCCACAAGTGGCGCTGTTCGCTGAACAATTCTTCGGCATCATTTCCCTGGACGAGCTGACCCAGCGTCGCCTCTCCGACCTGGCCGGTTGCACCCTCTCTGCGTGGCGCCTGCTTGAGCGCTTTGACCACACCCAACCGCAAGTGCGGGTCTACAACCCCGATTACGAACGTCATGGCTGGCAGTCGACCCACACCGCCGTCGAAGTGCTGCACCATGACCTGCCGTTCCTGGTGGACTCGGTCCGCACCGAGCTGAACCGTCGCGGCTACAGCATCCACACCCTGCAAACCACCGTGCTCAGCGTCCGCCGTGGCGCCAAGGGCGAGCTGCTGGAGATCCTGCCCAAAGGCACCCAGGGCGAAGGTATCCTGCAAGAATCGCTGATGTACCTGGAAATCGACCGTTGCGCCAACGCCGCCGAACTGAACGTGCTGAGCAAAGAGCTGGAGCAGGTGCTGGGCGAAGTGCGCGTGGCCGTGGCCGACTTCGAGCCGATGAAAGCCAAGGTCCAGGACCTGCTGGCGGGTATCGATGCGAGCAAATTTGCCATCGACGGCGAAGAAAAAGCCGAGATCAAGAACTTCCTGGAATGGCTGGTGGGCAACCACTTCACCTTCCTCGGCTATGAAGAATTCGTGGTCCGTGACGATAACGAAGGCGGTCATATCGAATATGACGCCAAGTCGTTCCTCGGCCTGACCAAACTGCTGCGCGCCGGCCTGACGGCCGACGACCTGCGTATCGAAGATTACGCCGTGGCGTACCTGCGTGAACCGACCGTGTTGTCGTTTGCCAAGGCTGCGCACCCGAGCCGCGTACACCGCCCGGCTTACCCGGACTATGTGTCGATCCGTGAGATCAGCGCCGACGGCAAGGTCATCAAGGAGCATCGCTTCATGGGTCTGTACACCTCGTCGGTGTACGGCGAGAGCGTGCGCGTGATTCCTTACATCCGCCGCAAGGTGGCCGAGATCGAACGTCGCTCGGGCTTCCAGGCCAAGGCGCACTTGGGCAAGGAGCTTGCCCAGGTTGTTGAAGTGCTGCCTCGCGACGATCTGTTCCAGACCCCGGTGGACGAGCTGTTCAGCACCGTGATGTCTATCGTGCAGATCCAGGAACGCAACAAGATCCGCGTGTTCCTGCGCAAAGACCCGTACGGTCGTTTCTGCTACTGCCTGGCCTACGTGCCGCGTGACATCTATTCCACCGAAGTGCGCCAGAAGATCCAGCAAGTGCTGATGGATCGCCTGAAAGCCTCGGACTGTGAATTCTGGACGTTCTTCTCCGAGTCCGTGCTGGCCCGTGTGCAGTTGATTTTGCGGGTCGACCCGAAAAACCGCATCGATATCGACCCATTGCAACTGGAAAAAGAAGTGGTGCAGGCCTGCCGCAGCTGGCAGGACGACTACTCCAGCCTTGTGATTGAAAGCTTCGGCGAAGCCCAGGGCACCAATGTGCTGGCCGACTTCCCGAAAGGCTTCCCAGCGGGTTACCGCGAGCGTTTTGCTGCGCATTCGGCCGTGGTTGACATGCAACACCTCAACAGCCTGAGCGAAGCCAACCCGCTGGTGATGAGCTTTTACCAGCCGCTGGGCCAGGTCTCCGGCCAGCGTGAGCTGCATTGCAAGCTCTACCACGCTGACACCCCGCTGGCGCTGTCCGACGTGCTGCCGATCCTGGAAAACCTCGGCCTGCGTGTGCTCGGTGAGTTCCCGTACCGCCTGCGTCACGCCAATGGCCGAGAGTTCTGGATCCATGACTTTGCGTTCATCGCCGCCGAAGGCGTGAACCTGGATATCCAGCAGCTCAACGACACCCTGCAGGACGCGTTTGTGCACATCGTGCATGGCGACGCCGAAAACGATGCGTTCAACCGCCTCGTGCTGACTGCTGGCCTGCCGTGGCGCGATGTGGCGCTGCTGCGTGCCTACGCCCGCTACCTGAAACAGATCCGCCTGGGCTTCGACCTGGGCTACATCGCCAGCACCCTGAACAACCACACCGACATCGCCCGAGAGTTGACCCGGTTGTTCAAGACTCGCTTCTACCTGGCGCGCAAGCTCACCGCCGACGACCTGGAAGACAAGCAGCAACGCCTGGAGCAAGCGATTCTTACTGCGCTGGACGATGTTCAGGTGCTCAACGAAGACCGCATCCTGCGTCGCTACCTGGACCTGATCAAGGCCACCCTGCGCACCAACTTCTACCAGACCGACGCCAACGGCCAGAACAAGTCGTACTTCAGCTTCAAGTTCGATCCGCGTGCGATCCCTGAGCTGCCCAAGCCGGTGCCGAAGTTTGAAATCTTCGTGTACTCGCCGCGTGTCGAAGGCGTGCACCTGCGTTTCGGCAACGTGGCCCGTGGTGGCCTGCGTTGGTCCGACCGTGAAGAAGACTTCCGTACCGAAGTGCTTGGACTGGTGAAAGCCCAGCAAGTGAAGAACTCGGTCATCGTACCGGTGGGTGCGAAGGGCGGCTTCCTGCCGCGTCGCCTGCCACTGGGCGGCACCCGCGACGAGATTGCGGCCGAGGGCATCGCTTGCTACCGCATCTTCATTTCCGGTCTGTTGGACATCACCGACAACCTGAAAGACGGCGCCCTGGTGCCACCGGCCAACGTCGTGCGGCATGACGACGATGACCCGTACCTGGTGGTGGCCGCGGACAAGGGCACTGCGACCTTCTCCGACATCGCCAACGGTATCGCCATCGACTACGGCTTCTGGCTGGGCGATGCGTTCGCCTCCGGTGGTTCCGCCGGTTACGACCACAAGAAAATGGGCATCACCGCCAAGGGCGCGTGGGTCGGTGTGCAGCGTCACTTCCGTGAGCGCGGCATCAATGTGCAGGAAGACAGCATCACCGTGGTCGGCGTCGGCGATATGGCCGGTGACGTGTTCGGTAACGGCCTGTTGATGTCCGACAAGCTGCAATTGGTCGCGGCGTTCAACCACCTGCATATCTTTATCGATCCAAACCCGAACCCGGCCACCAGCTTCGTCGAGCGCCAGCGCATGTTCGAGTTGCCGCGTTCGGCCTGGACCGACTACGACACCAGCATCATGTCCGAAGGCGGCGGTATCTTCTCGCGCAGCGCGAAGAGCATTGCCATCTCGCCACAGATGAAAGAACGCTTCGACATCTCGGCCGACAAGCTGACCCCGACTGAACTGCTGAACGCCTTGCTCAAGGCGCCGGTTGACCTGTTGTGGAACGGCGGTATCGGTACTTACGTCAAGGCCAGCAGCGAGAGCCATGCCGACGTGGGCGACAAGGCCAACGACGCGTTGCGCGTCAACGGCAACGAGCTGCGCTGCAAGGTGGTGGGCGAGGGCGGTAACCTCGGCATGACCCAACTGGGGCGTGTGGAGTTCGGCCTCAATGGCGGCGGCTCCAACACCGACTTTATCGACAACGCCGGTGGCGTGGACTGCTCCGACCACGAAGTGAACATCAAGATCCTGCTCAACGAAGTGGTGCAGGCCGGTGACATGACCGACAAGCAACGCAACCAGTTGCTGGCGAGCATGACCGACGAAGTCGGCAACCTGGTGTTGGGCAACAACTACAAGCAAACCCAGGCCCTGTCCCTGGCGGCGCGCCGTGCCTACGAGCGTGCGGCCGAGTACAAGCGCCTGATGAGCGATCTGGAAGGCCGTGGCAAGCTGGACCGCGCCATCGAGTACCTGCCGACCGAGGAGCAGCTCACCGAGCGCGCCGCGACCGGCAAGGGCCTGACCCGTCCGGAGCTGTCGGTGCTGATCTCCTACAGCAAGATCGACCTCAAGGAAGCGTTGCTCAAGTCCCTGGTGCCGGATGACGACTACCTGACCCGTGACATGGAGACCGCGTTCCCACCGAGTCTGGTGGCCAAGTTCGGCGAGGCGATGCGTCGTCACCGCCTCAAGCGCGAGATCGTCAGCACCCAGATCGCCAACGATCTGGTCAACCACATGGGCATCACCTTCGTTCAACGACTCAAAGAGTCCACCGGCATGAGCCCGGCGAACGTGGCGGGCGCCTACGTGATCGTGCGCGACATCTTCCACCTCCCGCACTGGTTCCGTCAGATTGAAGCCCTAGACCACCAGGTTTCCGCTGACGTGCAGTTGGAGCTGATGGACGAGCTGATGCGCCTGGGCCGCCGTGCTACACGCTGGTTCCTGCGCAGCCGTCGCAACGAGCAGGACGCCGGTCGCGACACCGCACACTTCGGTCCGCACCTGGCGGCGCTGGGCCTCAAGCTCGACGAACTGCTGGAAGGCCCGACCCGCGAAGGCTGGCAGAACCGCTACGGCAAATACACCGAAGCCGGTGTGCCGGAGTTGTTGGCGCGCATGGTGGCAGGTACGACTCACCTGTACACCTTGCTGCCGATCATCGAAGCCGCCGACGTCACCGGGCATGACGCCGCCGAAGTGGCCAAGGCCTACTTCGCCGTCGGCAGCGCCCTGGACTTGCCGTGGTACCTGCAGCAGATCAGTGATCTGCCAGTGGCCAACAACTGGCAGGCCCAGGCCCGTGAAGCATTCCGCGACGATGTGGACTGGCAGCAGCGTGCGATCACCATCTCCGTCCTGCAAATGGCCGACGCGCCACAAGACATGGAAGCCCGCGTGGCCCTGTGGCTTGAGCAGCACAAGGACATGGCCGATCGTTGGGTGGCGATGATGGTGGAAATTCGTGCTGCCGTCGGCACGGACTACGCCATGTATGCAGTGGCCAACCGGGAGTTGCTGGATTTGGCGTTGAGTGGGCAGTCGGTGCTGTAACGACAGCTTTTGGCGTTAAAACAACAAGCCCC
>NZ_QUZT01000047.1 GCF_004682045.1 Pseudomonas nabeulensis | reverse complement strand
GAAAGTCGCTCATCTGCTGTTTCCTTAACTGACTGGCATTAGGGCTTGCCCCCGATGGCAGTGGGTCAGCTGAAGATGGGCTGACTGACACTCCCTCATCGGGAGCAAGTCGAATCGTCGCACCGCCCCTCCCACATTTTGGCTTGCGTGCATCCGGGTTATAGGGGGAGATGCCGACTCAGCAACGCCCGCAACGCCGCAGGCTTCACCGGCTTGGCCAAATAATCCAACCCCGCCGCATGCACCTCGGCCACCATCTCCGGCCTCCCATCAGCGCTGATGACCACCCCAGGAATCGGCTCCGCCAATTGCGCCCGTAACCACTTCATCAATTCGGTGCCGGTTTCGCCATGGTCCAGGTGGTAATCCACCAACGCCAGTTGCGGGCGCACACCCTCGGCCAGCAACGCTGCACATTGCGCTTGGTCGGTGGCGGTCCACACTTCGCAGCCCCAGCGACTCAGCAAGCTGCGCATGCCGATCAGGATGCTTTCTTCGTTATCCACGCACAGTACCTGGGCGCCACTCAGCGGCAAGCCGTTTTCCTGTGGCGCCTGCACCCGTGGACTGGCCTGGTTGCGTGCCAATGGCACACACACGCTGAATACGCTGCCCTTGCCCGGCCATGAGCGCACGCTCAAGCGATGGCCCAATACGCGGCACAGGCCGTCGGCAATCGCCAGGCCCAGCCCCAGGCCTTTTTCGGCGCGGGTCTGGTGGCTGTCGAGGCGTTTGAACTCTTCAAAGATGACTTTCTGCTTATCCGGTGGAATGCCGGGGCCACGGTCCCACACTTCCAGGCACAGCTCGCCTTTGCGTCGGCGTACGCCCAGCAGTACCGGGCCGTCGGCATAACGGAACGCGTTTGTCAGAAAATTCTGCAAAATCCGTCGGAGCAACTTGATGTCACTGTCGACGCGCAAGCGACTGCCGCGCAGTCGGAAACCCAGGCCTTGTTCCTGGGCCAGCGCCTTGAATTCTGCGCCCAGGGTGTCGAACAGCTCATTGAGTACAAAAGGCTGACGCTGCGGGTTGATCTTGCCGTTTTCCAGGCGTGAGATATCCAGCAGATCGCTGATCAGGTCTTCGGCGGAGCGCAACGAACTGTCCAGGTGCTGCACCAGTTGCCGGGCTTCGTTCGACAACCCATCGTTCTGATGGGAGAGGGCGGCGGAGAACAAGCGTGCGGCGTTCAGCGGTTGCATCAGGTCGTGGCTGACAGCCGCGAGGAAGCGCGTCTTCGACTGGCTGGCGGATTCGGCCACGCCCTTGGCATCGGTCAGCGCCACATTGAGCTGCGACAGTTCATGGGTGCGTTCGACCACCCGTTGCTCCAGGCCTTCATTGGCCTCGGTGAGCGCCTGCTCGGCCTCGCGGAACGCGGTGATGTCGGTGAAGCTCATGACAAAGCCGCCGCCGGGCATCGGGTTGCCGATCAGCTCGATTACACGACCGTTGGGGAACAAACGTTCGGAGGTATGCGCACGGCCCTGGCGCATCCAGTGCAGGCGTCGCGCCACGTGCACTTCGGCCTCTCCCGGCCCGCACAGGCCGCGCTCGGCGTTGTAGCGAATGATGTCGGCAATCGGCCGCCCCACGCTGATCAAGCCTTCGGGGTAGTTGAACAGCTCCAGATAGCGCCGGTTCCACGCCACCAACTTGAGGGACTGGTCCACCACGCTGATGCCTTGGGTGATGTTTTCAATCGCACCTTGCAGCAACGCTCGATTGAACTGCAAGACCTCGGACGCTTCGTCGGCGATCCGTACGACGTCCTCCAACTGCATTTCCCGACCTTCAATCGCGGCTTTTACTACAGCCCGCGTCGACGATGCACCGAGTACACCGGCCAGCAACCGTTCGGTGTGGGCGATCCAATCGTTGTCAGCATTCTGGTTGGGGTTGAAGCCTTTGCCCTGGCGATAGGCGAAGCGGATAAAACTCTGTTGGGCGCGTTCTTCACCGACAAAACGCGCCGCCAGGCTGAGCAGGTCGCTGATCTGTACCGACAACATGGAGCGGGCGTTGGCGCGCTGGCTGATTTCCTGGCCGATAAAGCGCCCGGCCTGCCAGTGTTCGGACACCCGTGTGCGCGAAAGCATCGACACCCACACAAACAGCGTGAAGTTACCCGCCAGGGAAAACACGGTGCCCAGGGTGAGCGAGGTGACAGACAAACCGAGTGGGTGGGAATGCATCCACGTCAGCCCTGGGAAAAGGCTGAGGGACCATCCCAGGCTTTTCGCGGTAACCGGTAGGACCAAGGTGTAGAACCACAGGAACGTCCCCGCCGCCAAGCCGGCAAACACGCCGCGCCGGTTGGCCTGTTTCCAGTACAGCGCGCCAAGCATGGCGGGTGCCAGTTGGGTGACGGCGGCAAAGGCAATTTGGCCGATGGTCGCCAGGCTTGCGGTGGAACCAAGCAGCCGATAACTCACGTAGGCCAGCAGCAGGATGATCACAATGCTGACCCGGCGCACCGACAGCATCCAGTGACGGAACACTTCAAATGGTCGCTCGGCGCTGGAACGACGCAGCAACCAAGGCAGCAACATGTCGTTGGAGACCATGGTCGACAACGCGATGCTCGCCACAATCACCATGCCGGTGGCCGCCGAGGCGCCGCCGATAAACGCCAGCACCGCGAGCGCCGGGTGCGCTTCGGCCATGGGCAGGCTGATCACATAGGAGTCGGGGAGCACGGACGCGGGCAACAGCATCTTGCCGCCGAGGGCAATCGGGATCACGAACAGCGCAGCGAGAATCAGATAGGCGGGAAACACCCACTTGGCCAGGCGCAGGTCCTGTGGGTCGATGTTCTCTACTACCGTCACATGGAACTGCCGGGGCAGGCAGATGATCGCCATCATGGCGACGCCGGTCTGTACCACCATCGAGGGCCAGTTGACGGTTTCTTTCCAGTATTCGTCCAGGCGTGGCGCAAGCATGGCTTGGCTGAACAGGTCGCCGAAGCCGTCGTACAGGCCATACGTCACAAAGGCGCCGACCGCCAGAAACGCAAACAGCTTGACCAGGGACTCAAATGCAATCGCCAGCACCATGCCACGGTGGTGCTCGGTGGCATCGAGGTTGCGCGTACCAAACACAATGGTGAACAGCGCCAGCACCAGCGACACGATCAGCGCCGTGTCTTGCGCCCGGGTGCCGGTAGTGTCAGGGCCGGAGCCAATCAGCAGATTCACCCCAAGCACAATGCCTTTGAGTTGCAGGGCGATATAGGGCAGCACGCCCACCAGGCAGATCAAGGCCACCACCACCGCCAGGGACTGGGATTTGCCGTAGCGCGCAGCGATAAAGTCGGCGATGGAGGTAATGTTTTCCTGCTTGCTGATCAGAATCATCTTCTGCAGCACCCAGGGTGCCAGCACCAGCAACAGCACCGGTCCCAGGTAGATCGGTAAAAATGCCCACAATTGCTCGGCGGCCTGGCCTACAGCACCGAAAAACGTCCAGCTGGTGCAGTAGACCGCCAGCGACAGGCTATACACCCAGGCACGCATACGCGGCGGCAACGGCGCATGGCGGCGGTCACCGTAAAAGGCAATGGCAAACATAATGGCCATATAGGCCAGGGCAACGGCGGCGATCAGCCCGCTGGACAGCGTCATGGTAACTCCGAGCATAAGAACACCCAGGCATTCCAGGCCCGGTTGGACAGTCTCGCATGATGCTTGGGGTTAGTCAGTGTCGACCAAGGTCTTGTGAGGGGTAATGTCGCAGGGGCTTTCAGCGGGGCGGCAGGGTTTTCTGGCGCAAGATGTAGACCGTCACCAGCAAGGCGCTGGTCAGCATGAAGCCGCGTGCCCAGGGCAGGGGGACGAGGTAGCAGGACAGGCCGATGCTCAGCCACATCAAGCCGATGGCGTAGACCTTGCCTTTGAGCGGGATGCCATTGCCATCGAGATAGTCGCGAATCCACGGCCCCAGGCGTGGGTGTTGCACCAGCCAGTGGTAGAAGCGCGGGGAGCTTCGGGCGAAGCAGGCGGCGGCCAGGAGCAGAAAGGGCGTGGTTGGCAGCACCGGTAGGAAAATGCCGATCACCCCCAACGCTACGCTCAGCCAGCCGATGGCCAGCAGTACGTAACGCAGGAGCAGCGAGCGGTTGCCCATGGGTGTCACGGGCAAGCGACTCAGTGGTGACGTGGCTTGAGGATCGCCGGTTTTTCGTCGGGTGCGTTGCACAGCAGGTACAGCGCGGTCAGGGCTTCCGGGATCTGGACGATCATGTCGTCCATCAGGTTGGCGTCGGCGGCAATGTCGGAGAACTCCGGCTGGTCGTCGAACAGGCCCGAACCGACCATGATCGGCAGCAGCATTTCGCTGACCTCTTCCTCGGCGGTTTCGAACCAGGCGGCTTCGCGCAGGAACACGCCTTCCATAAAGCCGATGCACCAGCCGCGCAGCTCGGAGTCGTCCGGATCTTCGCCCAGGTCCAGCTCGCATGGCAGCTCGAATTCCTCGTCGGAGGCCAGTTGGCGACCGATGTGGGCCTTGAGGGCCAGCAGGGTGGATTCGATTTCTTCACGCTGGGCAGCGTCGGTGTAGTGAGGCTCTTCGGCGAACAGCGCGTCGATCCACTCACGGTCAGGTACGGGCTCGGAGCAGATGGACAGGGCGGTCAGGTAGCCGTGGGCGGCCACGTAGTCCAGCGCCTCGTCATGCAGCTCATCGGCGTCGAGGAAGGCTTGCAGGCGGGTTAGTTGCTCAGCGAAGGACATTGAAGGACTACCTTGGGAATAAACGATGCTGAATTCTAGGCCTTCTTGAGCGCACAGGCCAGCCGCACGGCATTTTAGATGGCGGTCGCTATTCGTCAGTGGCGCCCTTTGGTGGATGTCGCTCGGGTATACTGCCGCGTTTTGTGATGCCCTTACAGGCCAAGCGCCAGCCCGCGAAAACTTCGCTTACGGATTATTTCCCGTGAGCGCGTATTTTTTCGGCCAGCCTGTAGTGAGGGATTTCGGCACTATTTTGGAGTTATACATGCTCGAGCAGGCTCAACGCGTCCTCAAGGACATCTTCGGCTACGACAGTTTTCGTGGCCGCCAGGGTGCGATCATTGAGCGCGTGGCCAGTGGTGGAGATGCCCTGGTCCTGATGCCTACCGGCGGCGGCAAATCGTTGTGTTTCCAGGTGCCGGCATTGTTGCGCAACGGCTTGGCCGTGGTGGTATCACCGTTGATCGCCTTGATGGACGATCAGGTCGCCACGCTTGAAGAGCTGGGTGTCGCAGCGGCCTCGTTGAACTCCACCCTCAGCGCCGAGCAGCAGCGCGACCTGGCCGCGCGGATCAAGCGCGGTGAAGTGAAGATGCTCTACCTGGCGCCAGAGCGTTTGGTACAGCCGCGCATGCTGGCCTTCCTGCAGAGCCTGGAAATTGCCCTGTTTGCCATCGACGAGGCTCACTGCGTTTCACAGTGGGGCCACGATTTCCGCCGCGAATACCTGCAACTGGGCCAATTGGCCGAATTGTTTCCTGACGTGCCGCGTATTGCCCTGACCGCCACCGCCGACAAACGTACCCGTGAAGAAATCGTCGAGCGCCTGCATTTGCAGAACGCCGAGCGTTTCCTGTCGAGCTTCGACCGGCCGAATATCTTCTACCGCATCGTGCCCAAGGAGCAGCCGCGCAAGCAGTTGCTGGCGTTCCTGTCGGAGCGGCGCAGTGATGCGGGCATCGTTTATTGCCTGTCGCGCAAGAAAGTCGATGAAGTGGCCGCGTTCCTCTGTGAGCAGGGTTACCCGGCGCTGCCATACCACGCGGGCCTGCCCAACGAAACGCGTTCGGCGCACCAGAAACGCTTCCTCAACGAGGAAGGCCTGATCATGGTGGCCACCATCGCGTTCGGCATGGGTATCGACAAATCCAACGTGCGCTTCGTCGCCCATATGGATTTGCCCAAGTCCCTCGAGGCGTACTACCAGGAAACCGGCCGTGCGGGCCGTGATGGCCTGCCGGCGGATGCGTGGATGGTCTACGGCCTGCAGGACGTGGTGATGCTCAAGCAGATGTTGCAGAACTCGGAAGGCGACGAGCGTCACAAGCGCCTGGAACAGCACAAGCTCGACGCCATGCTCTCGCTGTGCGAAGAAACACGCTGCCGCCGCCAAACCTTGCTGGCGTATTTCGACGAAGACATGCCCGAGCCCTGCGGCCATTGCGATATTTGCGTCGACGGTGTGCAGACCTGGGACGCCACCGAGTCGGCGCGCCAGGGTTTGTCCGCGATTTATCGCACCGGCCAACGCTATGGTGTCGGTCATTTGGTGGATGTATTGCTGGGCAAGGACAACGAAAAAATCCGCAGCTTCGGCCACGAAAAACTCTCGGTCTATGGTGTCGGCAAGGCCCGCGCCGAAGGCGAGTGGCGTTCGTTGTTCCGGCAGATGGTTGCCCGTGGCCTGGTGGACATCGACATCGAGGGTTACGGCGGCTTGCGCTTGAACGACAGTTGCCGGCCGTTGCTCAAGGGCGAAGTAAGCCTGGAGTTGCGCCGCGACCTCAAGCCGCAGACCACCGCCAAGAGCAGTACCAGCCAGGCCAGCCAACTGGTGCGCTTTGAGGAGCGTGAGCAGTGGGAAGCCTTGCGCACCCTGCGACGTCATCTGGCCCAGGAACACAGCGTGCCGCCTTACGTTATTTTCCCCGACTCGACGTTGCTGGAGATGTTGCGCGAGCAGCCCACCACCATGGCCGAAATGGCGCGGGTCAGCGGCGTGGGTGCACGCAAGCTGGAGCGTTACGGCCAGGCCTTCCTCGAAGTGCTCGGCGGCCAGGCCGAAGCGCCGAAAGAAGTTGCGGATATTCGCCACGAGCTGATCAGCCTGGCACGCGCGGGCATGACCCCGATCCAGATCGCCGGCCAGTTGCAATGCTCCGAGAAGAACGTCTACACCTTGTTGGCCGAGTCCATCGGTAAACAACAATTGTCGTTGGAGCAGGCGCTTGATCTGCCTGAGGATCTGCTCGGCGAAATCCAGGATGCGTTTCTCGACGGAGAAGGCGAATTGCCAGCGGTCGCGGAGATCGCGCCCCTGTTTACCGGACGTGTTCCCGAGGGCGTTTTGTACTGCGTACGGGCCGCTTTGCAGTCGGAATTCGAAATTTAGTGCGGCAATTACGACAATGTAACGAATCAGTACATAGCAACTCTTGCCTACTGGCATGGCTCATGCTTAGCTGACTAATAATTAGCCACACTTTATTTTCAGTCTAAACCATGAGTTTTTTATGTCGTTAACCGATCAACACCGCTTTGGCATGCAGTTGGCGCAAATGTCCCGAGGTTGGCGCGCCGAGCTGGATCGCCGTTTGGCGGGACTGGGCTTGTCCCAGGCGCGCTGGCTGGTGCTGTTGCACCTGGCGCGTTTCGAAGAAGCACCTACCCAGCGTGAGCTGGCGCAAAGCGTCGGGGTCGAAGGCCCCACGCTGGCTCGGCTGCTGGACAGTTTGGAAGGCCAGGGCCTGGTGCAACGCCAGGCCGTGGTGGAAGACCGTCGGGCCAAGCGTATTTTGTTGTGTGATAGCGCTCGGCCGCTGATTGACCAGATCGAGACCATCGCCACGGCATTGCGCCATGAGCTGTTTGTAGGCGTGGATGAAGAGGATATGAAGGTGTGCATGCGGGTGCATGGGCACATCCTGGCAAACCTAGAAAAGTCCTGAATCCCTAATTCAATGACGATCAAAATGTGGGAGGGGGCAAGTCGAATCGTCGCACCGCCCCTCCCACATTTGGTTTTGCGTTCGGCTTTCTAGAACGTTTGGCCCAGGTTCAGGTACACCGCCTTCTGATTATCATCATTGAACCCATAGCTGAAGTTCAGCGGCCCCAACGGCGTATCGAACCCCAGGAAGATACTCGCCGCATTGATATACCCACTGTCGAATTCATTGTCGTTGTTCCACGCCCGACCCCGTTCCAGTGACGCCCCCAGATACAGCGGGAAGTCCAGCGGCAGATACGAACGCGGCGTCAGCCGACGGTAATACACCGCCCGCATCAAGCTGATGTTCTGCCCCGAGATCGCATCCTCGCGAAAGCCCGACAATTGCCGCGCGCCACCCAGCAGGAAGCTGGAAATCACCACGTCGGACTTATCCAGTGTGCGCCCGTAACGGCCGCCCAGCACCAAGGTATCCGGGCCATTGCTCATGGCCTTGTCCAGCTTGAACTCCCATTGGCGATAGCGTTGGTCCGAACCCAGCCCCGGTTCGAATTCCCGGTAGGCCAGGCCGATATCCTCGCCGGTGTGGGGAAAGTACACGTTGTCCAGGGAATCGAAGGAGTACTTCAACTCATAGAACCCTTCGCTGAAACTCACGCTTGGCAGGTCACGGTCGCCGATGCGCACATCGGCCTTGCCCCAAGCCTCGCCGACGCCGAAGCGGATCTCGCCGCTGTTGTCGATCTGGCGTCCTACGTTCAAGCCGAAACCGTAGCGTTCCAGGCGGTATTCGGAAACAGGATCGTTATCCAGGATCAACTCGACGTTCTGCGCCTGGGCGCTGATGTACGGCGCGACGAAGTAGCGTGAGCCGGTATCCATCGGCTGGTAGAACTCGCTGTACAGCTCTTGTCGATCACCAATCTGCACCCGTGTCAGCCATTCGGCGCCGAGGCGGTTGATGCCGTTCATGCGGTAGCTGGCACCCAGGTTGAACGCGCTGTCGCCGCGCATATCGTCCGACAGGTTCAGACCCAGGCGCAGGTAGTCGGTGCCACTGCGTTTGCCGCGCGCGCTGATGACCAGGGTATTGTCCTGGCCTTTTTTCACCACGCGGTATTGCACCTGCTCGAAGTAATCCAGGCCGTACAAGGTGCCCATGTCGGTTTGCAGGCGCCCCAGGTTCAGCGGCTCGCCGAGGGGCTGGCGGATGTAGTAGCGGATCACGTCGTCGCTGACTTTCGAATCGTTTTCCACGTTGATCGCGGTGATCACTGGCGTGCGTTCGCCCGGGGTTCGGGCAGCGACCAGTTGCGGGTCGATGGGGTCGGCAGGGCGCAGGTGGGCAAGGCGCAGGTCGAGGGCGCGGGTGGCGCGGTAGCCGGCGTCGATCATGTCCTTGGCGCGGCCGAAGTCGGTCACGCCAAAGGCGGAGAGGGGCGGTTGGATCAAAACATCCTTGGGATGCAGGGCCTTGAGTTGTTCTTCGGAATTGCGCCGGGTCATCAGGGTGATGGACTGGTTAAGTACGTCTACCACCGTTGCCAGCTGTTTGCGTGAACGCAGTGGAGTGCCGATATCGACGACGATGGCGATATCCACGCCCATCTCCCGCGCCACATCCAGCGGGATGTTATCGGTCATGCCGCCGTCCACCAGCAGTCGTCCGTCCAGCTCCACCGGGGCAAACACGGCGGGGATCGACATGCTTGCGCGGATCACTTGTGGAAGATGGCCCTTACTGAACACCACCTTTTCTCCGGTGGTGATATCGGTGGCCACGGCGCGGAAGGGAATGGGCAACTTATCGAAGTTACGCGTGTTGCTGGAGTGGGCAAACATGCTTTCCAGCAACAGCGCGAGGTTTTGACCCTGGATCACGCCCAGTGGCAGGCCGAGGCTGCCGTCGTCACGAAAGCTGAGTTTCTGTTTGACCAGGAAATCCCGGTCATCCTGCTTGCGCCGGAACGGCACGTCTTCACGGGGTGGCGCATCGGACAATGCCTGTTGCCAGTCGATACTCAGCGCGAGTTTTTCCAACTCATCGATCTTGTAGCCCGACGCGTACAGCCCGCCAATCACCGCGCCCATGCTGGTGCCGGCAATCGCGTCGATCTGAATGCCTTGCTCCTCCAGGGCCTTGAGCACGCCGATATGGGACAGGCCACGCGCTGCGCCGCCGGACAGTACCAGGCCAATTTTCGGGCGTGGGCTTTCGACGGCTTGGGCGAGGAGGGGAAGCAGGCACAACAGCAGGCAGGACAACAGGCGGCGCATCATGAATCTCGAGGCTGGGCGATAAAGGCCGGTATTATAGCCACCCGATCCGCCGAGCCCGTTACGCCAGGAGCCTGTCAAATTATGTCCGTGAGCAAACCCGAGATCGTTATCACCTATTGCACCCAGTGCCAGTGGCTGCTGCGCGCGGCTTGGCTGGCCCAAGAGCTGCTGAGTACATTCTCCGATGACCTGGGCAAAGTGTCGCTGGAGCCGGCCACCGGTGGAGCATTTCGCATTACCTGTGATGGCGTGCAGATTTGGGAGCGTAAGGCCGACGGTGGTTTCCCCGAAGCCAAGGTACTCAAGCAACGCGTGCGCGACCAGATCGACCCACAGCGCGACCTGGGGCACAACGACCGCACGCAGTGAGGGTCACCGTCACAGCAAGACGGTGACCGGTGCCTCCCTACTTGGCCGCCATCTTTTGCTTGATGAACCCGATAACCCACGTCAGCACCAGGCCACCGACGCCACCGCCGACGATATTGCTGCCGACCGCCGCCACATCCAGTGCTTCGCCGCCAGCGGTGCCGGTGAGCGCCGAGACAATCTGGCCCAGCACTAACCCGCCGACGCCACCGAGAAGGGTATTGAGCCCCGTACCCAGGCTTTGTTTGGTCATGCCGGCCAGGTTGCCGCCGACGGCGCCGCTGATGATCTGAACCAGTAAACCGATGAGCATTTCCATGATGAAACTCCTGCATTGCGTTATGGAATGACCACTCGCTTGCAGCAACTTCAAACGTCATGGCTGTCGTCGAGAAGTCCTTATCCGTTAACGACGACAGACTGTTGCGGATGGCCAGAGTATAGATCAGGCCGCCGAAGCGGCCTGAGGCGCAGTCTATTAACGTGGTGCGATGGTCAGTGTGATCGACGCCGTTGCCTGGTTCATGCCAACGCCAGCACTTACCGAAATCACGGCGGTAGTGGGCTGAGTGACCTGTGGTGCAGTCAACGTCAAGCTCGGGCTGTTGCTGGGGGTGCCTGTAAACCCTGGTGCCATTCTCCAGCTGTAGCGCAGTGTTCCAGGCGGGGGATTGCTGACTTGCGCGGTCAAGGTGACGGTCTGACCGGAGGCGACGGCGTTCGGGCCGAGGATGCTGACGCTCGGCAGATTGGCCGTTACGTTAACGGGTTGTGACAATCGCAGTTGCTGGCCTTTGGTGTCCGAGACCAACACTTCCACCTGACCCGCCATATCCTGGCTGACGCTGGGAGCGAAGCCACTGAACACCGCGCGGTCGGTAGCACCGATGAAGCTAGGGGGCGGTGTCCACTTATAGCTCAACCCGCCACCATTGACATCTTTCACGTCCGTGCTGAACAGCACCTCTTTGCCGCCAACGACGGATGCAGGCACCGTCAGCGTGCCCGTCAGCGGTTGAACCTCCAGCGGTTTTGCCCGAACGAGGACAGTTTTGGACAGGAAAAAACCCGTGCCTATCGGCGCTGCGGACCCTTGTAGGGTACCGCCCGCTTCGACCTTGATGTGTGTGTCTTCGGTCACCGGTGGCGCGGTCACTCCAATGGTGTAAGGCGCATTAGTGCCGGTTTTCTCCTGTACGCCTGGGAACAGATCTGCTGCCAGCCAGCGGATTTGATACCCCGAGCCGCCACTGGGTTTGGGTGTCACTGTGAACGAAGTCGGCTGCCCAGCGTCAATGGCATCGGGCACGTCCCAGGTCGCTGCATAGGTCTTGTCTGAGGTGTAGACGCCCACGATTGAGCTGCTGCGTGACAGTGTGTCGGTTATGCCATTTTTCTCGTGAGTGGTGAGCGTGACCGATGTGGTACGCGGAGGCGGTTGGTGCCAGTAAGTCCCGACGCCTGCCGGCACGTCCACTTTCAGTTCGCCGGTTTCAGGGTTTACGTTGCGGATGATCAAGGGGGGGGCGACTTTCCAGTCAAAGATGACGTCTTTCGCTGCCGCATTCAGTACGGGGGTATACGTTACCGTGGTATTGCTTCGGGCTCCGCCGAACGACGAGCCTCTATCGCCTGCAGCGAACCCGACGCCCACAATGCGTTTGATGGTCGGGGTCGCCGGTTCGGGTGGAAACCCATTGGCGTATGCGGCCAGCATTTTATCCACCGCCGCCTTTACGTCCGGCTGCTTGCCACGCGCTATACCGGGAGTGGCGTTGACCAAGTCATGTCCGGTGTCGACCAGCAATTGCCGCATGATTCTGGGCGGCACGGGGCCAAGTCCTTTTGCAAAGGCAATGCTCTGAATCTTCGCGACAGCCCCAGCAATAATCCACGTGGACAGCCTGTAATCGAGGGGATTGTCTGCGTCGTAGCGTGTGTAGAGGTTTTTTACCCCAGGCTGGTAATCGGCCATCTTTATGGATGTTCCCCAGGTCGAGACATCGATCCGACTCCCATAATTGGCACCTTCGGCAGTGCCGGTCCGGGGATTGATACTGCCAACGAGAATGCTGCCATCGTCATTTCGGCTGCGGTCGAAGTTGCCCTGCAAAGCGGGGTTGTCCAGGTTGATCGGCAGATAGCGGCCTGGAAACTGGCTTGCCCAGCTCTCGGCCAATTGCTTGGTACCACCGCCGGCATTGATCACAACGTGGACACCTTTTTGCTCGGTCAGGTATTCGATGTTACGCATGTAGCTGGACAATACGTTTTCGTCACCCGCCGCCAATGCCAGGGGTAGCGTGCATACCGTACCGCCGCGACAGGTATCGCGGGGGTAAAAGTACGGTGCATTTTCGTTGGTGGCGGTATCAATGACGACTACATCTCCGGCCTTCAAGTTCGCTGCATTGAGGTCGTCGAAGTAAATCCCGCCGCGCCAGGAAGACGGTGCGGCCATGAGCTGTGCAGCAGGCACGATGCCAAGGTTTTTATCGGCAATGATCCCCGCCGCTTGCGTTCCACTGCGGCCTACATCCCAGTAGAGCCCGCAAGCAAGTCGTTCTCGAGGGCGCAATGGATGAAAAGATTGCTGCGCAAGGCTTGCATGGCTCATATCCCAGGAGCTGTCAGTGAGGATCACGACCCGCGCGAAATTGCCTTGGGCCCCCGGCAGATTGTTCACTGCATCTGAATTAATCCCACCCAGTCGGTAGCCATTGCCAGGCGTGGCGGCGAGCAGATACGCCGGTCGTTGGGATGGGGTGCTACGGCTGACATTCACCGGCAGGCTGCGATTCACCCTTGGTGCGTCTTCGGTGGTGTGCACTTCTGCCGTTTTGATCAACGGGTTAGCCCGCAGGCTTTTGAGTACCTGCTCTCGTTGCTCGGTGGATAGGTTTTTACCATCGACAAAAAACTGCCGGTACAGGCCATATCTGGCCTGTTCGCGGTTTTCCTCAGGCGTGTTCTTAGCGAGTTTCGCGAGTGTCTGACGTACTTCTGGAATGGCTTGTGCCAGGGCTTCCAATTGGTTCTTTTGCTGGTAGTCGCTGTTGGCACTCTGTTGCAGTTGGGGCAGTCCCTGACCCAGCTCAACGATAATATTGTGCTCCTGGGCAGCGTATGCGTTGCCAATGGAGCACATCAGCAGCGTCATCGTGAAATTACGTATGACCTTGTGCATTTGTATCACCTGCAGGTTACGTGAATGGAATGACCACTCGCACTGCGGCAACTACAAAATGGACCAAGACTGTCGTCGAGAAGTCGTTATCCGGTAAACGACGACAGACTGTTGCGGATCGCCAGAGTATAGATCAGGCCGTCGCAGCGGGTTGTTTGGCCTGGCTGGCACTGCCCATCAGCCCCGACAGCACGATCGCAACAATGATCAGCGCCCCCCCCAGCAGCATGCGCAGGGTCGGCGTTTCGGCGAACAGCAGCCACGCCACGGTGATGCCGTAGACCGGCTCCATGGCGAACACCACCGAGGCGGTGCGTGCCTTGATCACGGCCAGGCTGGCGACAAACAGGCTGTGGGCCAGGCCCGTGCAGAACACCCCCAGCAAGCCGATCCACAGCCAGTCGATGGCGCGCACATCCGCCAGCCCCGGCGCCGCCACCGGCAGCAGGAGCGCGGCGACCACCACGTTCTGACACAGCGCGGCCTGCACCGCCGGAATTCGCCCGGAACTGGCGCGGTTGTTCAGCGACAGCAGGGAGAACAACAACCCCGAAACGATGCCCCACAGCAACCCGCCGGTGGCTTCGCTGGCGAGGTTGAAGTCCGGGGTGACCAACACCAGGCCAACGCTGACCAGGGCCACCAGCAATACTTCATTGGCGCGGATGCGCTCGCGGAAGATCACCCCTTCGAGGATCACGGTAAACGCCGGAAACGCGGTAAAGCCCAACGTTGCGACCGCCACGCCGCCCACTTTCACCGCGATGAAGAACGTCACCCAATGCGCCGCCAACAATACGCCGCTGACCAGCAGGCGGCGCCAGTCGCGCCTCTCGAGTTTTTTCCAGGGCGCATTGCTGGCGAAGCGTGCAAACACCGCCAGGGCAACCACGGCAAACGCGGCACGGCCGAACACGATAATGGCCGGCGAAGCCGCCGCCAGTTTGCCGAATACGCCAGTGAGGCCAAACATCAATGCGCCGATATGCAGGGCGCCGAGGGCTGAGCGGGGAGTCATTGCGGTCCTTGAAACAAACGGGTGACAGAGGTGCAGTCTAGTGGCTCGGCCGTGGGGATGTCTGTCGTGAGTCTCGCACGGTTTATCGCCAGACTCTTGCTACGCGCTGCGTCGCAAAACGCCCGGGGAGGCGCCAAATTCCCGCAGCATCGCCGCCGCAAACGCACTTTGCGAGGTATAGCCGACGCGGTCCGCAATCTCACCGATGGGTAACGCTGTGCTGCGCAGCAGATCCAGCGCCATCTGCAAGCGCCGACGGCGAACATACTCCATCGGCGTCTGCCCGCACTCGGCCATGAAGCGTGCATGCAGGCGTGCCTCGGAAAGGTCGGCAAGGCGCGCAAGATCGGCGACTTGCAGCGGATGCGCCGCGTGACGCTCGATATGGGCATTGAAGGCCGCGTAGGGCAGGCGCCGACCTGGCGCGGGTTGGGCCTGGGCATGATTGAGGCTGGCCAGCAGCAACACCGCGCCTTGCTGCACGATCAGCGGGTCATCTACTGGGCTGTGGGCTAACCATTGCACCAGTTGGTGTTGCCGTGAATCCAGCGCCAGTCGCGCCGGTTGATCGAGCAGGCGGAGGCTGGCGTCGGCATGCTCGCCCAAGGATTGCAGCAGCCAGTGTTCGGTGGGCACATCGAGCACCAGGCAGCGGCTGCCATCGCGACTGCCGCACGCGTGATGGGCAGAGAAGGGCAGCACCATCACACTGCTTTCGCGCACTTGGCTGCCGCGGCCATCTACCTCCAGGTCCAGATGCCCGGACAAGCCGAACACCAACTGCGCATGCTCGTGGCTGTGGGCAATGGGCGCTTCTAGGTAGTGGCGTAGCGTGAGGGCAGGTCCCATCGCGGTCTCCAGGGCAGCAAGCCGGCAGTCTACAACGCTTTGCGGCGAGCGGGTGCTGTCATCAGACTGACGCACAGTTGTCATGGGCTATTAATCGCCAGGGCGCAAGCTCGCGAAAACAGCGTCGAGGGATGCCCATGACCAGTGCCGAGTTCACCAAGCCCAGCCGCAAGCAACGGGTGCGTACCCTGTGGATTTCCGACGTGCACCTGGGCACCCGGGATTGCCAGGCCGAGCATCTATCGCAGTTCCTCAAGGGCTACCACGCCGACAAGGTTTACTTGGTTGGTGACATCATCGACGGCTGGAAACTGCGCGGCGGCATGTATTGGCCCCAGGCCCACACCAACGTGATCCGCCGCCTGCTGACCATGGCCAAGCGTGGCACTGAGGTGATCTACGTCACCGGCAACCACGATGAATTCCTGCGTCGCTACTCCAAACTGATCCTGGGCAATATCCAGTTGGTGGACGAGGCGGTGCATGTGACTGCCGATGGTCGCCACTTGCTGGTGATTCATGGTGACCAGTTCGACGTGATTACCCGCTACCACCGTTGGCTGGCGTTCCTGGGCGACTCGGCCTACGAATTCACGCTCACGCTGAACCGCTGGCTGAATCATTGGCGGGCGCGGTATGGCTATGGCTATTGGTCGCTGTCGGCGTACTTGAAGCACAAGGTGAAAACGGCGGTGAGCTTTATCAGCGATTTCGAAGAAGCCATCGCCCACGAAGTGACCAAGCGTGAATTGCACGGGGTGGTGTGTGGGCATATTCACCATGCAGAGATTCGCAAGGTGGGCGAGGTGGACTACCTCAATTGTGGGGATTGGGTGGAGTCGTGCACGGCTTTGATCGAGCATTGGGATGGCAGTATCGAGCTGTATCGCCTGGCTGATGCCCAGGCCAAGGAAGCCCGGCTCAAAGCCGAGATGGCCACAGTCTAAAGTTCAACCCAGTTCAAATGTGGGAGGGGGCTTGCCCCCGATAGCGGTGGGTCAGCTACATGTTTATTGGCTGACACTCTGCTATCGGGGGCAAGCCCCCTCCCACATTTTCAACTCGGTTTCGTCAGCTGGAGACTTCGGCGATTGCAGCTGCCAACAATGCCAATCGCGTCGCATCAATCCCCGCCACATTCGCCCGCCCCGAATTCACCATATACACACTGTGTTTCTCGCGCAGCTGCTTCACCTGCTCGGCACTCAGTCCTGTATAGGAAAACATCCCACGCTGCGCGCCGATATGCGCAAACCGCTCGGCCAATCCATGGGGCGCCAAGGCCTCCACCAACCCGGAGCGCAAGTGCGCAATCCGCGAACGCATGGCTTCGACTTCGCCGCTCCACAGGGTTTTCAGCTCAGCATCACCCAGGATCGTCGCCACCACCGCTGCACCATGATCCGGCGGGGTCGACCACAGGTTACGGGCGATATTCGCCAGTTGGCTGCGCACATCCGTCAGCTTTTCGGCATCGGCTGCGCACACGATCAGCGCACCGACACGGTCGCTGTACAGGCCGAAGTTCTTCGAGCAGGAGCTGGTGACCAACACTTCCGGCAATTCGCTGGCGAACAGCCGTACGGCCCAGGCGTCCTGTTCCAGCCCATCGCCAAAGCCCTGGTAAGCGAAGTCAATCAGCGGCAGCAGTTGGCGCTCGCGCACAATGTGCAGCACTTGGCGCCAGTCATCCTGGGACAGGTCGAAGCCAGTCGGGTTGTGGCAGCAGGCGTGCAGCAGCACCACGTCGCCGTGCGGGACGGTAGCGAGCGTCGCCAACATCGCTGCCACATCCAGGCGGTTGTCGGCGCCCACGTACGGGTAGTGACTGACCTTGAGCCCGGCCTTGGCGAAGATGCTTTCGTGGATCGGCCAGGTCGGGTTGCTCAGCCACACGCCACGGCCCGGCAGGCTGTGGGCGATAAAGTCCGCACTCAGCCGCAGCGCGCCAGTACCGCCCGGCGTTTGAGTGGCACCGGCACGACGTTTGCGGATCAAGGCGGAGTCGGCCCCCAGCACCAGCTCGCTGATCAGCGTGCCAAAGGCTGCATTGCCGTGACCGCCGATGTAAGTCTTGGTGGTTTGCGTGTCCACCAGGCGCTGTTCGGCCAGCTTGACCGAATGGGGAATCGGCGTCAGGCCCTGGTCGTCCTTATAGACGCCCACGCCCAGGTCGAATTTGTTCGGGTTGCTGTCCTGGGCATACAAGTCCATCAGCCCGAGGATCGGGTCACCAGGCACGCGGCCAATCGCATCAAAATGCATTACTTGCGGCCCTCGGCGTCCTTGGCCACGTCGTCGGTGCGTGCGGCCATGATGAAGTCGTTGCGGTGCAGGCCCTTGATGGAGTGGCTCCACCAGGTCACGGTGACCTTGCCCCATTCGGTCAGCAGGCCGGGGTGATGGCCTTCGGCTTCGGAGATTTCACCCATGGCGTTGGTAAAGGCCAGGGCGAACTTGAAGTTCTTGAACAGGAATACCTTTTCCAGCTGCATCACGCCGTCGCGCACTTCGATGTTCCAGTCGGGGATCTGCTTGATCAATACCGGCAACTCTTCATCGCTGACTTGCGGGGCGTCGGCGCGGCAGGCTTCGCAGTGGGCTTGGTTCAAGGTGGTCATGGGGGTGTCCTGAATTCGAAAAGTTGAAGGTCAGTGGCGTCACCCTAAAGCAACGCGGGGCCAGGGAACAGACTCACCTGGCCTTAAAAATCGAGGTTTAGGCGGCCTTGGGTTTCGGCGGAAACTTTGGAGCGTGCAGGCCCAGCTGCATGCCTTGCTCGACCATGCCCATGATGTCTTCCTGGGCCACTTCAAACAGGCGCTTGAGGTTGGGCAGTACGAAGTACAGCGGTTGCAGGATGTCGATGCGGTACGGCGTGCGCATCGCTTCCAATGGGTCGAAGGCCTGGTGTTCGGGCTCGGACGACAGGCTGTACACGGTTTCCTTGGGCGACGACAAAATCCCGCCACCGTAGATGCGCCGGCCTTCGGCGGTGTCCACCAAGCCGAACTCGATGGTCATCCAGTACAGGCGCGCCAGGTACACCCGTTGCTCCTTGGTGGCCGCCAGGCCGAGCTTGCCGTAGGTGTGGGTGAATTCGGCGAACCAGGGGTTGGTCAGCAGCGGGCAGTGGCCAAAGATCTCGTGGAAGATGTCCGGCTCTTGCAGGTAGTCCAGCTCCTCGCGGGTACGAATAAAGGTCGCCACCGGAAACTGCTTGCTGGCGAGCAATTCGAAAAAGGTCTGGAAAGGGATCAGCGCCGGCACGCGGGCGACTTGCCAGCCGGTGGTTTCGGCCAGCACGTTGTTGATCTCGCCAAGCTGCGGGATACGGTCATGGGGCAGGCCGAGCTTGTCGATGCCGTCCAGGTATTCCTGGCAGGCGCGACCTTCAAGCACTTTCAGCTGGCGCGTGATCAGGGTGTTCCACACCGCGTGTTCTTCCGGCGTGTAGTGGATAAAACCTTGCGCATCGGGCTCGCGGGCCACGTATTGCGTCTGTTTCATACGGCTCTCCTGCTAGGCATTCGTTCTTGTTATGTCCTGCGATGAACCTATTGATAACCCGGCGGACGGTAGATTCCATCCCGCTCCAACCACGGCGCGTAGGAAAATGTACTGAATTTCGTAAACTATTCGTTACGCTTGTGGTGCCTGTCGCTGTGTTGGGCTGGGAAAGTGTCATAAGCTGTCACATAATCTTGACGACTATCTGCGCCCAGCGGCAAAAAGACGCGGCGCCTACCCACCTTTTGGGCTTTTTCATGCGTATCAAAGTGCACTGCCAGAACCGCATCGGCATCCTGCGGGACATCCTCAACCTGCTGGTGGAGTACGGCGTCAACGTCGCCAAGGGCGAGGTCGGCGGCGAGCATGGCAACGCGATCTACCTGTTCTGTCCGAACCTGGTGAATATGCAGTTCCAGGCGTTGCGCCCACAGTTCGAGGCGATTGCCGGGGTGTTTGGCGTGAAAAGGGTAGGGCTGATGCCCAGCGAGCGTCGGCACATGGAGCTCAATGCCCTGCTTGGCGCCCTGGAGTTTCCGGTGCTGTCCATCGACATGGGCGGTTCCATCGTCGCCGCCAACCGCGCGGCAGCGCAGTTGCTTGGAGTGCGGGTCGACGAGGTGCCGGGGATTCCGTTGTCGCGCTACGCCGAGGATTTCGATTTGCCGGAACTGGTGCGTGCCAGTAAATCGCGGATCAACGGCCTGCGGGTCAAGGTCAAGGGTGACGTATTCCTGGCGGACATCGCGCCGCTGCAATCCTCCGAGCACGACGACAGCGAAGCCATGGCCGGTGCCGTGCTGACCCTGCACCGCGCCGACCGCGTGGGTGAGCGTATCTACAACGTGCGCAAGCAGGAACTGCGCGGGTTTGACAGCATCTTTCAAAGCTCCAGGGTGATGGCGGCGGTGGTCCGCGAAGCCCGGCGCATGGCGCCGCTGGATGCGCCGCTATTAATAGAAGGCGAAACCGGCACCGGCAAAGAGTTGCTGGCGCGGGCCTGCCACCTGGCCAGTCCACGCGGGCAATCGCCGCTGATGGCGCTTAACTGTGCGGGTTTGCCGGAGTCGATGGCCGAGACCGAGCTGTTCGGCTACGGCCCCGGCGCCTTTGAAGGCGCACGCGCCGAAGGCAAGCTGGGGCTGCTGGAGCTGACGGCGGGCGGTACGTTGTTTCTCGATGGTGTGGGGGAAATGAGCGCGCGCTTGCAGGTGAAGTTGCTGCGCTTTTTGCAGGACGGGTGCTTCCGGCGTGTCGGCAGCGATGAAGAGGTGTACCTGGATGTGCGGGTCATTTGCGCGACCCAGGTGGACTTGTCCGAACTGTGCGCCCGAGGCGAATTCCGCCAGGACCTTTATCACCGGCTCAACGTGTTGTCCCTGCACATCCCGCCACTGCGCGAATGCCTCGACGGATTGGCGCCGTTGGTTGAGCACTTTCTCGACCAGGCCAGTCGCCAGATTGGCTGCCCGTTGCCCAAGCTGGCGCCGGCGGCGATGGAGCGCCTGAGCCACTACCACTGGCCGGGCAATGTGCGGCAGTTGGAAAACGTATTGTTCCAGGCCGTGTCGTTGTGCGAGGGCGGCACGGTCAAGGCCGAGCATATTCGTTTGCCGGACTATGGCGTGCGTCAGCCCCTGGGGGATTTTTCCCTGGAGGGCGGGTTGGAGGCGATTGTCGGGCGGTTTGAGAAGGCGGTGTTGGAGAGTTTGTATGCCGAGCATCCGAGTAGTCGGCAGTTGGGTAAGCGGCTGGGGGTGTCTCACACCACCATCGCCAACAAACTTCGCGATTACGAAATTCTCAAGACCGACAAATAACTCCCATGACGCAACTGGGTTAAAACTGTGGGAGGGGGCTTGCCCCCGATAGCGGTCTTTCAGCTACAGATGTACTGCCTGACACACTGCCATCGGGGGCAAGCCCCCTCCCACATTTGATCTCTGTCGCTGGTAAGACCGGTGTTTGCCGCCAGCGGCAGTAGTCCGCCGTTTTTTCGACTCTTACTCCGCGCCCATTTCCTGTCACCTGCCCGCAAACCCTTGCTCTGCTTGGTCTTTACCTCAATTCCAAAAGTTGGTTCGCAAATTGCTTAAGCCTCCTCAGTACAGCGGTGGGCGGCAAGCGTCCGTCAGAAAGAGGAAAGAGCGTGGACAAGTACCTTTATGTGGCAATGACCGGCGCCAGCCAGAATGCTCTGGCGCAGAAGGCCCATGCCAACAACCTGGCGAACATTTCCACCAACGGCTTTCAACGTGACCTGGAGCAGGCGCGTTCGATGCCGGTGTTCGGCGACAGCTTTCCGGCGCGGGCGTTTGCCATGACCGAACGTCCGGCCACCGACTTCACCCCCGGCGCGATGATCGAGACCGGTCGTGACCTGGACGTGGCCGTCAACGGCAACGGCTGGATGGCCGTGCAGACTCCGGACGGCAGCGAAGCCTACGTGCGCAGCGCCAGCATGAACGTCGATGCACTGGGCGTACTGCGGGCCGGCAACGGCATGCCGATCATGGGCAATGGCGGTCCGATTGCCGTGCCGCCCCAGCAGAAAATCGAAGTGGGCTCCGACGGCACCATCAGCATCCGCGCCATGGGCGAAGGCCCGCGGGTGATGGCGGAAGTGGACCGTATCAAGCTGGTCCAGCCCGACCTCAAGAATATGAATAAAGGCCTGGATGGCACCATCCACACCAAGGATGGCCAGCCGGCCCAGGCTGACGCGAACGTTACGCTGACCTCGGGTTTCCTGCAGGCGAGCAACGTCAATGCCGTGGAAGAAATGACCGCGGTGCTGGCGCTCTCCAAACAATTCGAGCTGCACATCAAGATGATGAACAGCGCTAAAGAAGACGATCAGGCCATGACCCGCGTCATGCAGATGAGCTGATCCCATTAACTAATTTTGCGGCGCAGCGCCAACAAACAGGCGCACGAAGGAGAACAGCATGCTTCCGGCTCTATGGGTTGCCAAAACCGGTCTGTCCGCCCAGGACACCAACCTGACCACCATTTCCAACAACTTGGCCAACGTATCGACCACGGGTTTCAAACGTGACCGCGCCGAGTTCCAGGACTTGCTCTATCAGATCAAGAAGCAGCCGGGCGCCCAGTCGACCCAGGACAGCGAACTGCCGTCGGGCCTGCAATTGGGTACCGGTGTACAGATCGTCGGCACCCAGAAGAACTTCAGCGCCGGTAACCTGCAGCAAACCGGCCAGCCGCTGGACATGGCCATCAACGGCCGTGGCTTCTTCCAGATCCTGCAACCGGATGGCACCACGTCCTACACCCGTGACGGTACCTTCCACCTGGACTCCAACGGCCAGATCGTCACTGCCAACGGTTTCGCCCTGGAGCCGGCTGTAGTGGTTCCAGCCGATGCCAAGACCTTCACCGTCGGCAACGACGGCACCGTGTCGATCACCGTGGCCGGTAACCCGGCGTCCCAAGTGATCGGCAACCTGCAAACCGCCGACTTCATCAACCCGGCCGGCCTGCAGGCGATGGGCAACAACCTGTTCCTGGAAACCGCTTCGAGCGGCGCGCCGCAAATCGGCACCCCAGGCCTGAACGGTTTCGGCACCACGCTGCAAAGCACCCTGGAAACCTCCAACGTGAGCACCGTTGAAGAGATGGTCAACATGATCACCACTCAGCGCGCCTACGAGATGAACTCCAAGGTGATTTCCACCGCCGACCAGATGCTTTCGTTCGTTACGCAGAATCTGTAATCAAGTCTATGGGGCGCTCATGAGGCGCCTGCAACACCGTGAGGTAAGGGTCATGAATCGCTTTGTTTCTGTCTTGGCATTGAGTGGGATCACCGTGCTCGCGGGCTGTGTCGCCCCGACGCCAAAGCCCAATGACCCGTACTACGCGCCGGTGTTGCCACGCACACCGTTGCCGGCGGCGGCCAACAATGGCTCGATCTACCAGGCCGGTTTCGAACAGAACCTGTACAGCGACCGCAAGGCGTTCCGGGTCGGTGACATCATCACCATCACCCTGAACGAGAAGACCCAGGCCAGCAAGAACGCCAACTCGCAGATCGGCAAGACCAGCAAGACCGGGATCGGCCTGACCTCGCTGTTCGGCGGCGTGCCCAACACCAATAACCCGCTGGGCAGCGGCGACCTGAGCCTGGACGTGGGCTACAGCGGCGACCGTGCCACCAACGGCAAGAGTGCGGCGGCGCAAGGCAACACCTTGACCGGCTCGATCACCGTGACCGTGGCCGATGTGCTGCCCAACGGCATCATCGCCGTACGCGGTGAGAAGTGGATGACCCTCAACACCGGTGACGAACTGGTGCGCATCGCCGGCATGGTTCGCGCCGATGACATCGCCACCGACAACACCGTGCCGTCCACGCGCATTGCCGATGCACGCATCACCTACTCGGGTACGGGTTCGTTTGCTGATGCGAGCCAGCCGGGCTGGTTCGACCGTTTCTTCCTTAGCCCGCTGTTCCCTTTCTAGGTGGCCACTTTGAAACTCAAACAGCTGATGGCAGCGGCACTCTTGCTGTCCTTGAGCGCCGTCGCCCAGGCCGAGCGCCTGAAAGACATCGCCAGCATCTCCGGCGTGCGTTCCAACCAGTTGATCGGCTATGGCCTGGTGGTGGGGCTCAACGGCACGGGTGACCAGACCACCCAGACCCCGTTCACCCTGCAGACCTTCAACAACATGCTCTCGCAGTTCGGCATCAAGGTGCCGGCGGGTTCGGGCAACGTGCAGCTGAAAAACGTGGCGGCGGTATCGATCAGCGCCGACTTGCCGGCGTTCTCCAAACCGGGCCAGGTGGTGGACATCACCGTGTCGTCCATCGGTAACTCGAAAAGCCTGCGCGGCGGCACCTTGTTGATGACACCGCTTAAAGGTATCGACGGCAACGTCTACGCCATCGCCCAGGGCAACCTGGTGGTGGGCGGTTTTGACGCCGAAGGTCGCGACGGTTCAAAGATCACCGTCAACGTGCCATCCGCCGGGCGTATCCCGGGTGGCGCCACGGTTGAACGCACCGTGCCGAGCGGTTTCAACCAGGGCAACAGCCTGACCCTGAACCTCAACCGTTCCGACTTCACCACCGCCAAGCGCGTGGTCGACAAGATCAACGACATGCTCGGCCCTGGCGTGGCCCAGGCCATCGACGGTGGTTCGATCCGCGTCACTGCACCGCTGGACCCCAGCCAGCGCGTGGACTACCTGTCGATCCTGGAAAACCTTGAAGTCGACCCGGGCCAGGCCGTGGCCAAAGTCATCATCAACTCGCGCACCGGCACCATTGTGATCGGCCAGAACGTCAAGGTCTCGCCCGCGGCGGTGACCCACGGCAGCCTGACCGTGACCATCACCGAAGACCCGATCGTCAGCCAGCCGGGGGCGTTCTCCAACGGTCAGACGGCGGTGGTGCCACGTTCCAAAGTCAACGCTCAACAAGAAGCCAAGCCGATGTTCAAATTCGGCCCCGGCACCACCCTGGATGAAATTGTCCGCGCGGTGAACCAGGTGGGCGCAGCGCCCGGCGACTTGATGGCGATCCTTGAAGCGCTGAAACAGGCCGGCGCCTTGCAAGCCGACCTGATCGTGATCTGAGGCCATGGCCATGGATATGCGCAAGAGCGGTATCAGCAGCACGGCGGACTCGGGGTCTTACTCCGACTTGAACCGGCTTAACCAGCTCAAGGTCGGCGACGACAAGAACAGCGAAGGCAACATGCGCAAGGTCGCGCAGGAGTTCGAATCGTTGTTCTTGAGCGAGATGCTCAAGTCGATGCGCTCGGCCACCGAGGCGCTGGGCAAAGACAACCCGATGAACACGCCGGCGGCCAAGCAGTACCAGGAAATGTACGACCAGCAACTGGCGGTCTCGATGTCCCGCGAAGGCGGTGGTATCGGCCTGGCCGACGTGCTGATGCGCCAGATGCAGAAGAACAAGCCGGTGGAGGCCCAGGCCGCCACCTTGCAGGGGCCGGCGGCGGCTGAGCCTGAGAAGAAGGTTGCAGTGCCGACGGAAATTGCCGCCGGCACCCAGGCCGAAGGTCCGCTGGGCCGCTCCAATGGCCAGCGTCCGCTGTGGGCCTACCGCGTGGCAGTGCCCGAAGGCGCCAGCGCCCATGCCAATGATATGGAGCTGATGAACCAGCGCCGTATTTCGTTGCCGAGCAAGCTGACCGACCGCCTGCTGGCGGGCATCGTGCCGAGCACCGATGCCACCACCGTTGCCAAGTCTGCGCCACTGCGTAACAGCGCTGCCGAAGACAACGTGGTCAACAGCACCGCCCGCAGCGTTGCCGTACGCAATGACCGCATGCAGGTGTATGGCCGCGCTGTGGCCCAGCCACCGTTGGCACCGGCGAAAAAAGCGTTCAGCTCACAGGATGAATTTGTCGCCACCATGTTGCCGATGGCCAAGGCCGCCGCCGCACGCATTGGTGTCGATCCGAAATACCTGGTGGCCCAAGCTGCGTTGGAAACCGGCTGGGGCAAATCGGTGATGCGCGCCGAAGACGGCAGCAGCAGCCACAACCTGTTCGGCATCAAGGCCGGCCAGAGCTGGCAGGGCGGTCAAGCGCGTGCAATCACCAGCGAGTTCCGTGATGGAGCGATGGTCAAGGAAACGGCGCAGTTCCGTTCCTACAGCTCCTACCAGGACAGCTTCCACGACCTGGTGACATTGCTGCAAAGCAATGATCGCTATAAAGAAGTTGTGAAATCGGCCGACAACCCGGAACAGTTTGTACGCGAGTTGCAAAAAGCCGGTTACGCAACTGACCCGGACTATGCCAGCAAGATTTCGCAGATCGCAAAAACCATGAACAGTTACCAGAACTACGCTGCCGCTGGCGCAACCACACATTTATAAGGTCTGAACCATGAGTTTGCTCAGTATCGGGATGTCGGGGCTTAACGCCGCTCAAGGATCGTTGTCGGTCTTGAGTAACAACATTGCCAACGTTAATACCCCAGGGTACTCGCGCCAGCAGAGCAGTCAGACCGCCAGCGCGTCGAATCAGTTTGGCGGCGTATTCATCGGCAGTGGCACCACCCTGGCGGATGTGCGTCGGGTGTACAACGAGTACCTGGACACGGCGTACCAGAACAGCACGTCGTTGAGTGCCGACGCCAATACCTATCAGGGCCAGATCGGCGCCGTGGACAAGCTCTTGTCGGACAAGACCACCGGCATGTCGTCGGCGCTCAGCGCGTTCTTTGCCACCTTGCAGACCGCGTCCTCCAACCCGAGTGACCTGTCTGCCCGGCAACTGCTGGTGGCCAATGCCCAGACCCTGAGCAGTCGTTTCAATTCGATTTCGACACAGCTGACCCAGCAGAAAGAAACCATCAATAGCCAGTTGAGCACCATGAGTGATCAGGTCAATCAACTGACCTCCTCGATTGCTGCCCTCAACAAGCAGATTGTCCAGGCTCAGGGCTCGGCGAGCTCCGCGCCGGCCAACCTGCTGGACTCGCGCAACGAGGCCGTGCGCTCGCTCAATGAGCTGATTGGCGTCACCGCTACTGAAAAAAATGGTCAATTCACCGTGACTACCGGTACGGGTCAACCGCTGGTGGAAGGGGGTATTTCCAACACGATCTCGGCCGTACCGAGCAGCACCGATAACAGCCAATACACCATCCAGCTGAATGTGAACAACACCAGTCTGGACTTGGGTTCGGTGATCAGCGGTGGCAGCATCGGCGGCCTCCTGCGTTATCGCAGCGATGCGTTGATGCCGGCCATCAATGAGCTGGGCCGCCTGGCCATTGCGACGGCGGACACGATTAACAACCAACTGGGCCAGGGCCTGGACCTGAATGGTGATTTCGGCACCTCGTTGTTCAAGGACGTCAACAGCGCCATCGCCATCGCCTCGCGCAGCCAAGGGGCGTCGGGTAACAGCGCGGGCTCCGGCAACCTGAACGTGACGATCGACGACAGCAGCAAGCTGACCACCTATGACTACAAGGTCACCTTCACCGACAAGACCAACCCGAACATCATCACGGTGGTGCGTTCGGATGGCAAAGCCATGGGCAACTTTGATATCACTTCCACCACCGCGCCGCCCTCGTTCGACGGTGTGACCCTGTCGCTCGATGGCAAAGGGCCGATGGGCTTTGGCGACAGCTTCAAGGTCAGCCCTACCGCCAACGGCGCCAGTGCTATTGGTGTGGACTTGGTGGATGCCAACAAGCTGGCCTTTGCCGGTGCGTTGGCCGGTGACAGCAGCAAGACCAACACCGGCACTGGCACGTTTACCCAGCCGTCCCTGACCAACCCGGTGGACATCCATGGCGGCGCCGACTCGGCCAAGCTACGGGCGGATATCGAAGGTCTGATGCCCGTGAAAATGGTGTTTTCTGCGCCAGCGGCTGACGGTACGCAGTCGTACACGATCAGCAACGCCCAGGGTAAGTCGATCGGCACCGGCACCATCGTTCCGGGGCAGGGCAATAAAGTGACCATCAATGTGCCCGAACTGGACGCCACGGGGACGCCTATTCCGGGCTCCGGGTTCAGCTTCGACACCACCGTCAATGGTTCGCCGGCCGGCGGTGACAGCACCACGTTTTCGTTTAACAGCGGCGGCAAGTCCGACGGGCGTAATGCCCAGCAGTTGCTCGACTTGCAGACCAAAGCCACGGTTGGCCTGGGGGATGGCAATACCGGCGTAAGCCTGGTTGGGGCCAACAGCCGCCTGGTCTCCCAAGTGGGCGCCAAGGCCAGTCAGTCCGGCGTTGATGTTGCAGCGACCGGTGCGCTGCTGGCCGCCAACAAAGAAGCGCTCGGCTCGGTGTCCGGGGTCAACCTGGATGACGAAGCGGGCGACATGATCAAGTTCCAGCAGTACTACACCGCGTCGTCGCAGATCATCAAGGCCGCGCAAGAAACCTTCAGCACACTGATCAATAGCCTTTAAGGGAGTCTGGGACGATGCGTATTTCTACACAGCAATATTTCGAATCCAGTACTGCCAAGTATCAATCGAACTATTCCAGCCTGATCAAGGCCCAGGAACAGACCACCTCCGGCGTGCGTGTGCAAACGGCAGGGGATGATCCGGTGGCGGCGGCGCGTTTGCTGATGCTGCAGCAGCAGAAAGATATGCTGGCTCAGTCCAATGGCAATATTTCCACGTTGAAAAACGCGTTCGCTTCTGAAGAGAGCGTGCTGAGCGGTATCCAGGATGCATTGCAAAAGGCCAGTGAAGTGGCCTTGGCTGCCGGTAACATCGGCATCAGTGATGCCGACCGCAAGGCGCATGCCGACACCATTGGCGCGATCCAGGATCAAGTGCTGGCGTTGCTCAACACCAAGGATGCCAATGGTAACTACATGTTCTCCGGCAGCAAGACGGACACACCGCCTTACTCCCTGAACAACGATGGCACCTACACCTACCAAGGGGATGAGACACCTTTAACCTTGAGGGTGGCCGAAAACCTGTCGATGTCGATGGGTGATACCGCGAAAACCATCCTCGAAGGTTCGGGCAATACAGGGCGCACTCAAACAACGCGCGTACTCACCCCGCCTGACGTCGATGATTACAAGGTCACAGTGTCCGCCGGGCTGATTACTGCCGGTACCACCAGCAGCTTTGCCAGCGGCCAGCCGTATTCGCTGAAATTCATCAGCAGCACCCAGTACACCGTGACCGACAGCACCGGTAAGGACGTCACCTCCGAGATTCAGGGCAACGGTACCTTTGACGCCACCAAGGAAGGCGCTTCGACCGTCAATCTGCGCGGGGTCAAGTTCGATATCGGTTTCAACCTGGGCGAAGGCGTGCTGCCTGGCACGCCATCGGATGATCTGGTGAAGGATCGCGAGTTCACCCTGGCGCTCAAGCCGGACGCCTTCAGCGTTTCGCGTACACCCAGCAACGCGAGTACGGCGCAACTGACCGGTGGTGCGGTGACTGACCAGGCGGCCTACGCCAGCACCTTTCCCAACTCCGGCGTTGTCGTCAAGTTCGGTGCGGGCGGAGCGTATAACGTCTACGCGCAGCCGTACACGGCGGACAGCAAGGCCATCGCCAGTGATACCCTGGCCACAGGTGCTACCTCGATTACGGTCGCAGGCGTTGAATATGGCGTGACTTCCGATCCGGCAGAAGGTGATTCCTTCACGATCGGCGCCACCAGCAGCAAGAACGAAAACGTCCTCGACACCCTGAGCCACCTGCGCAAAGTCCTTGAGACACCGGCAGACGGCAACCCTGCCGCGCAGAAGGAGCTCAAGGACGTGGTCGCTCGGTCCATCGGCAACCTGGCCAACTCCAAAATCCAGATCGACCAGGTGCGCGGTTCAATCGGCGCGCGTGGTAAGGCTTTGGATACACAGGCTGATCAAAACTCCAGTCTGGGCATCGCCAATGACTCGACCATGAACGACTTGGGCAATATCGATCTGGCGGAAGCCTCGATCAACCTGAGTCTGCAACAAACCATGCTGCAAGCCTCGCAACTGGCGTTCGTGAAAATCTCCCAGTTGAGCCTGTTCAACAAGATGTAATCGGCGAGACCTCAAGCGGCCCAGCCTGGAAACAGGCTGGGCCGTTGTCATTTCCGGGGCTTAATTGTTTGAAGGTTTTGCATAAACCACACACAATTAGGTGACCTGCGAGTCATAAAGCGCATCTTCACTGTATCGTGTGAAAAGGATAAGTCGTCGCAGGGTCTTTACGGGGCGGCTTTCAGCGAGATTTTTTCGGGGTTTTCCCCTTTTATTGTCAGCACTCGGCGAACCGGTTCGCGGGGTGATCTCCAGCTATTTAGTATTGGGAAGCCACAATGATTGGCATAAAAAGCATCGCCAGTTACGTGCCGGCCGACGGGATCGATAACTACGCCCAGGGTGCCAAATTCGCCAAGGATGAAGAATTCATCATTGGCAAGATCGGTTCGGCGTTCCTGCCGCGCAAGGAAGCCGCGCAGGAAACCTCCGATCTGTGTGTCGAGGCGGTCAACGCTTTGTTTGCCAATAACCCGGAATTGAAGCGCGAGTCCATCGACGCGCTGATCGTCGTCACCCAGAACGGTGACGAAGAGGGTTTGCCCCACACTGCCGCCATCGTCCAGGACAAACTGGGCCTGCCGACCCACGTGGCGGCGTTCGATATCTCCCTGGGCTGCTCCGGCTACGTCTACGGCATCTACGCGATGAAGGGCTTCATGGAAGCCGCCGGCCTGAAAAACGGCCTGCTCATCACCGCCGACCCGTACTCGAAGATCGTCGACCCGGAAGACCGCAACACCACCATGCTGTTCGGTGATGCCGCCACGGCGACCTGGATGGGCGAAGACGCGACCTGGCAACTGGGCAAGTCCAAGTTCGGCACCGACGGTTCCGGCGCGCCGCACCTCAAGGTAAGCGATGGTGTGTTCTTTATGAACGGCCGCCAGGTGTTCAACTTTGCGCTGCTTAAAGTGCCGGCACATTTGCACGAGTTGCTCAACGAGTCCGAGCTCAAGGCTGACGAGATCGATGCGTTCTGCATCCACCAGGGCAGCGCGGCGATTGTCGACGCCGTGGCGCGTCGTTTTGAAGATGCACCCGTGGACAAGTTCATCAAGGACATGGTCGAGACCGGCAACACCGTGTCGTCGAGCATTCCGTTGCTGCTGGAAAAACACGTGATGGACGCTACGTGGAAGCGTGTGGCCATTAGCGGTTTTGGTGTGGGGCTGTCGTGGGGTTCAGCGATTCTCTATCGCCCGTGACGCTTTAATAGCCTGCATAAAAAACGCCGATGATCGAGAGATCATCGGCGTTTTTTATTTGGCGCCAGAAAATCCAATGAAACCGGGGTTTGGCCTCTGCGTAAGCCCTTGAATTGCAAGGGGTGGCACGGCGCCATTAAAAAAATCAAAAAAAATCCTCAAGCAACCGGCACACACGACGATAACTATTACGAAGGTTCTCTAGGCCACACCCGGCGGTTGCCAGGGCCGGAAGCCGCAGTAAACAACCCCACGAGGATTTCGTCATGGCTTTAACAGTAAACACCAACATCACTTCCCTGTCCGTTCAGAAAAACCTGAACAAAGCCGGTGATGCTCTGAGCACCTCGATGACTCGCCTGTCTTCCGGCCTGAAAATCAACAGCGCCAAAGACGACGCCGCTGGCATGCAGATCGCCAACCGTCTGACCTCTCAGGTTAAAGGCATGACCGTTGCCATCGCCAACGCCAACAACGGTACTTCCATCGCCCAGACCGCTGAAGGCGCGATGCAAGAGTCGACCAACATTCTGCAACGTCTGCGTGAACTGGCTCTGCAGTCCGCGAACGGTGATAAAAGCGACGCTGACCGTGCTTCCCTGCAACAAGAATTCACCGCTAAATCCGGTGAGCTGACCCGTATCGCCCAAACCACTACCTTCGGTGGTCGTAACCTGCTGGACGGTTCGTTCCAGAACGTTGCTTTCCAGATCGGTTCTGACGCTAACCAGACTATCTCTTTCGGCATGAGCGACCTGAGCGCTACCGGCCTGAAGGGGACTTACAGCGAAGCCAAGCTGGATGGTACTACTACCACTCTGTCGGCTTCCGTAACTGGTAACGCTGTTGTTCTGCCAGGCGGCACTCCAGCAACTTCGACCACCACTCCGTTTGTTCAGACTGGTGCTGCTTACGCTGCTCCTACCGGTGCTGAAACGTTCAAAATCAATGGCACCGACGTAAACGTTGCTAACGGCGCGGACATTGACGCTACCATCACTGCCATCAATGGCGCTGGTATCACTGGTGTTACCGCTAGCAAAACCGGTACTTCGATCGTACTGACTTCGAACTCCGCGATCGCCATCACTGGTACCACTACTTCCGGCCTGGGCACTGCTACTGCTTCTGGTGGTGTAACCACTACTACTCCTGCCGTTCCAGGCAAGCTGACTGCTGCTGCTGAAATCAACGTCAACGGCACCAACGTTGCATTCGCTGTTGGTGACGACTTGGCCGCTATCGCTGGCAAAATCAACACCTCCAACACCACCAACAAGTTCGGCGTTACTGCTTCTGTATCCGCTGACGGTCGTCTGGAACTGGCTTCGGCTGATGGCAAGGCAATCAAGCTGGGTAACGGTACTGGTGTTGCTGCCAACGGTGGTGCCGGTGCACTGGCTAAACTGGGGCTGTCGGCTGGTACTACCGAAGCCAAGCTCGCTGCTGCTACCTCGGTCAGCCTGAACGGCACCGAAGTTAAGTTCACCGCTGGTTCGACAATGGCAGACATCGTTTCGTCCATCAACAGCGCCAGCACTGGTGTAACTGCCAGCAAAAACGCTGACAACACCCTGAACCTGTTCTCCACCAAGGACATCACTGTTGCTGATGGCAGTGCAGGTACTGGCTTGGCGACCCTGGGTCTGACCGCTGCCGCTGCCGCGCCGACCACCGCTACCAAAATGGACACCACCGTTGCCGACCTGAGCATCCTGAACGCTGCCAGCGCTCAGCAAACCATCCAGGCTCTGGAAGGTGCGATCCAACAAGTAGACAGCCAGCGTTCCCAGTTGGGTGCGGTTCAGAACCGTTTCGACAGCACCGTGGCCAACCTGCAAAGCATCACTGAAAACTCCACCGCAGCCCGTAGCCGCGTACAGGACGCCGACTTCGCTTCCGAAGCCGCTGAACTGACCAAGCAACAAACCCTGCAACAAGCATCCACCGCGATCCTGTCCCAGGCTAACCAGCTGGGCTCCGCTGTACTGAAACTGCTTCAGTAATATCGGTAGCGGTTAGATAACGGGAGGGTGCGTCTACGTGCCCTTCCGTTTTTTCAGTTTTGAGGTGACGACATGGACATGAGCATTAAGCTGAACGCGTCTTACCCGGCTGGCACCACGCAGGCTTCTGTCGCGGCTGCGACGCAAGTCAGCACAGCAAACGAGACGACCACTGGCTCCACTGCAGAGCCGCAGCGCATGGCGCTGGAAAAAGCAGTCACCGATATGCGTGAGTTCGTGCAGGCTTCCCAGCGAAACCTGGACTTTTCAATCGACGACTCCACCGGTCGTGTCGTGGTCAAAGTGATCGCCACCGACAGCGGTGAAGTGATTCGACAGATTCCATCCGAGACTGCGCTGAAATTGGCGCAGGACCTGAGCAAAGCCGGCAGCCTGTTGTTTGACAGCAAGGCTTGAGTTGGCACGAAACATGTTTCTGATTGCCGGATAGGCGACACTGCGCCAAGAAAGCGGCAGCCACAGGACAGGAGAAGAACAAATGGCGAGTTCAACGATTACCGGCCCGGGCTCGGGCTACGATACCCAAGGTATTGTGAAGGCGCTGGTGGCGGCTGAAAAAGCCCCCAAGCAGTCCCAGATCACCAAGGCGCAAGCCGATGCCACCACTCAGCTGTCGGCTGTTGGCTCGGTCAAGAGCGCGCTTGAAGCCTATCGGACGGCGATCACCAAGTTGAACAGCGCCGCTTCGTTCAACGGCCTGGCTGCCACCACCTCCGATGACAAGACCGTCAAGGCTACCCTCGGCGATGGCGCTTCCAGTGGCAAATACACCCTGGTAGTGGATAGCCTGGCCACCTCCTCGAAGGTCACCAGCAAATTGTTTACCGGTGCGGCTGCCGTAGCCAACCCTGGTGAAGAGAACCAGACGCTGACCATCAACCAGTCGGGCAAGAGCTACAACGTGATCATCACGGGTGGTTCGACCCTGCAACAGGTGCGAGAGTCTATCAATACCCAGCTGTCGGCCCAGGGTATCAGCGCCAACGTCCTGAGTGACGCCAGTGGTGCGCGCCTGGTAATCGGCTCCACTACCAGTGGTGTCGGCACAGATATCACCTTGAGCGGCGATTCTGATCTGGCGGCCAGCTACACGGCAGGCCCGGCTGCGCAGAATGCCAAGTACTCCATCGACGGTATTGCGATGGAGTCCACCAGTAACACCGTCACGTCTGCAATCAGCGGTGTGAGCCTGGAACTGGTTGCGCCGACGGAAGCCAACAAGTCGACCACCATCACTGTGGCCAGCAACCCGGCGACGTTGAAGACGTCGGTGCAGTCCTTCGTCAGCGCCTACAACACGCTGATGACCGCCATCAACGCGCAGACCAAGGTTACCGCCACCGGCGACCAAGCGACCACCACGGCCGGTGCATTGACCGGTGATGCGTCGATGCGTGACCTGGTGTCGTCGTTGCGCAGTGAGTTGGTCAATGGCTCCGGTAGCGGTGCGATCAGCAGCCTGTCGCAAATGGGCATTACCACTGATCAGAAAACCGGACTGCTGACCTTGGACGATAAACAGTGGGACGCGGCAGTCGCCAAGAACCCGACCGATATTGCCAAGCTGTTCACCGGTGACAGCGGTCTGATCTCGCGCATGAACAAAGCCACGGACAGTTATGTCGGGACCACCGGTACGCTCGCATCGCGGGTTACGGACCTGAATACCAAGTTCAGCGACCTGACCACCCAGCAAGCGGATCTGGATCGTCGTATGGACGCGTTGCAGCTCTCGCTGAGCGCCAAATACACCGCCATGGATACCTTGATTGCCAAGATCAACGCGAGCAGCTCCAGCATCATGACCACGCTCAACTCGCTGAACAATCCGAAGTCGACCTAAGGGGCAGGGCGGTGATCCGCCCCTCCCTGGCTTTCATAGACGTTAAAGTTTTTGGCGCTGCGGTCGAGAAACTGGTAAGCGCAAACCTACTCGCCAGCGGCGTTTTAACGAGGTAGCAAGATGAATCCGATGAGAGCCCTTCGCCAGTACCAGAAGGTCAATTCCCACGCTCAAGTGTCCGAGGCCAGCCCTCATCGCCTGATCCAGATGCTGTTGGAGGGTGGTCTTGATCGCCTGGCACAGGCCAAGGGTGCGATGTCTCGTGGTGATATCGCGCAGAAGTGCGTGCTGATCACCAAGGCGATCGACATCATCACCGGCCTGCGCCAGGGGCTGGATGAAGAGAAGGCTGAAGACCCGGCCGCTATCCAGCAGTTGGACAGCCTCTACGAGTACATGAACACGCGATTGGCCCAAGCCAACGCCAGCAACGATCCGGAAATCATCGACGAAGTCGCACGCCTGCTGATTACTGTGAAAAGTGGCTGGGATGCCATCGCTCCACAATAAGGCGCACCGCCTTGAGGTACACATCATGAGCCAAGCACTGCAACGCATCGATGACGCCCGCGAAGCCCTGATAGGTGCGTTGGCGGATCGCAATTGGGATGCCGTCGGCGAGCTGGATATGGGTTGTCGTGCGGCGATCGATGAAGTGCTCAGCGAGCCGCCGGTGGACGAAGATGCGCTGCGCGAGAAGCTGGAAAGCCTGCTGGCGGTTTATCAGCAATTGCTTGAGGTGACGACCGGCGAAAGACAGGCGATTTTCGAAGAGATGTCGCAGATCAACCAAGCGAAAAATGCGTCAAAGGTTTACCATCTGTTCGGCTGAATAGCCCCAGTTGGTCCGAACGGTGCGTCATATATTTGACTGTGCCAGCATTTTTGACTTAACTAGTGCTGTTTTCAGATTTCAGACGTCTAGTAAGGTACAAAGTCTTACAGGCGTCTCGATTGCCCTCACTCTGGGGCAGGAAGTTTTACTAGGGAAGTTGCTATTGCATGTGGCGTGAAACCAAAATTCTGCTGATTGATGACGATAGCGTTCGCCGCCGCGATTTAGCGGTGATTTTGAATTTTCTTGGCGAAGAAAATCTGCCCTGCGGCAGCCATGATTGGCAGCAGGCGGTCAGCTCATTGTCGTCGAGCCGTGAAATCATTTGTGTGCTGATCGGGACCGTAAACGCTCCTGGCGCTGTTTTGGGCTTGTTAAAGACACTGTCCACCTGGGATGAGTTCCTTCCGGTTTTGCTAATGGGCGATATTTCTTCTATCGACCTGCCGGAAGACCAGCGCCGCCGGGTGCTGTCCACCCTGGAAATGCCGCCCAGCTACAGCAAATTGCTCGACTCCCTGCACCGCGCCCAGGTCTATCGCGAGATGTACGACCAGGCCCGCGAGCGCGGTCGTCACCGCGAACCCAACCTGTTCCGCAGCCTCGTCGGCACCAGCCGTGCAATCCAGCACGTGCGCCAGATGATGCAGCAGGTGGCCGATACCGACGCCAGTGTGCTGATCCTTGGCGAGTCCGGCACCGGCAAGGAAGTGGTCGCGCGCAACCTGCATTACCACTCCAAGCGCCGCGACGGGCCTTTTGTGCCGGTCAACTGCGGGGCGATCCCGGCAGAGCTGCTGGAAAGCGAACTGTTTGGTCACGAGAAGGGCGCCTTTACCGGGGCGATCACCAGCCGTGCCGGGCGTTTTGAGTTGGCCAACGGCGGCACCCTGTTCCTCGACGAAATCGGCGACATGCCGCTGCCGATGCAGGTCAAGCTGCTGCGCGTATTGCAGGAGCGCACCTTCGAGCGTGTGGGCAGCAACAAGACCCAGAGCGTCGACGTGCGCATCATCGCGGCCACCCACAAGAACCTCGAAAGCATGATCGAGGTCGGCAGCTTCCGCGAAGACCTGTACTACCGCCTCAACGTATTCCCTATCGAGATGGCTCCGCTGCGTGAGCGCGTGGAAGACATCCCGTTGCTGATGAACGAACTGATCTCGCGCATGGAACACGAAAAGCGCGGCTCGATCCGCTTCAACTCCGCCGCGATCATGTCCCTGTGCCGTCACGGCTGGCCGGGCAACGTCCGCGAGCTGGCCAACCTGGTGGAGCGCATGGCGATCATGCACCCGTACGGGGTGATCGGCGTGGTCGAGTTGCCGAAGAAATTCCGCTACGTCGATGACGAAGACGAGCAACTGGTGGACAGCCTGCGCAGCGACATGGAAGAGCGCGTTGCGATCAACGGCCACACGCCGGACTTCGGTTCCACCGCCATGCTGCCGCCCGAAGGCCTGGACCTGAAGGACTACCTCGGCAACCTGGAACAAGGCCTGATCCAACAGGCATTGGACGACGCCAACGGCATCGTCGCCCGTGCCGCCGAGCGCCTGCGTATTCGTCGCACCACCCTGGTGGAGAAGATGCGCAAGTACGGCATGAGCCGCAAAGAAGGTGATGAACAGGCGGATGATTGACGCCTGTTTTTCAAGCCGCTGATTAATCAGCGGTTTTTTTTCGGCACGGGTATTGCTACAGCCCTCGCAACGTTCCGTTTAACTGACGGTCAGCCAAGCGAGAGAGCATGATGCCCCACGCCGCCCAACTATCTTCGGTCCCTGATACCCAGGGACCTGTCCCGACTGCAGAACAGCTGAGCCGTCACGGCCTGGAACAGGCCTTTTCGCTGTTCAACCAGATGTCGAGCCAACTCACTGACTCCTACAGCCTGCTGGAAGCCCGGGTCTCCGAGCTTAAAGGCGAACTGGCCGTGGTCAGTGCCCAGCGTATGGAAGAGCTGGCGGAGAAAGAGCGCCTGGCCAACCGTCTGCAAAACCTGCTGTCGCTGTTGCCCGGTGGCGTGATCGTCATTGATGATCAAGGCCGCGTGCGTGAGGCAAACCCGGCAGCCTGCGACATGCTCGGCCTGCCGCTGGAAGGCGAGCTGTGGCGCCACGTCATCACCCGCTGCTTTGCGCCGCGTGAAGACGACGGTCATGAAATCTCCCTCAAGGACGGGCGCCGCCTGTCCATCGCCACCCGTTCCCTGGACGCCGAGCCCGGCCAGTTGGTGTTGCTCAACGACCTGACTGAAACCCGTCACTTGCAAGACCAGTTGGCGCGGCATGAACGTTTGTCGTCCCTGGGCAGGATGGTCGCTTCTTTGGCGCATCAAATCCGAACGCCGCTGTCGGCGGCGTTGATCTACGCCAGTCATTTGACTGATGAGCAATTGCCGGCATCGACGCAGCAGCGCTTCGCCGGTCGCCTCAAGGAGCGCCTGCATGAACTGGAGCACCAAGTGCGCGACATGTTGGTGTTTGCCCGTGGCGAATTGCCGCTGACCGACCGCATCACGCCTTCCGAACTGATGCAGGCCCTGCAAGCGGCGGCCGCCACGCATATTCAAGAATCCCAAGTGCGCTGGCAGTGCGACAGCCACCTCGGCGAACTGCTGTGCAACCGCGACACGTTGGTGGGCGCCTTGCTCAACCTGATCGAAAACGCCACCCAGGCCAGCGGGCCCGGCGCGCGGCTCAAGGTGCACCTGTACAGCCGTGGGCAAACCCTGCGCCTGTGCATCAGCGACAGCGGCAGCGGGATTGAGCCGGCGGTGTTGCAGCGCCTGGGCGAACCTTTTTTCACCACCAAGACCAACGGAACCGGCCTGGGCCTGACCGTGGTCAAGGCCGTGGCGCGTGCCCATCAGGGAGAATTGCAGCTGCATTCCCGCTTGGGGCGTGGCACCTGTGCATTGATGACCTTGCCGCTGTTTTCAGGCGCGGCAAGCGCGGAGTAAACGAACATGGCAATCAAGGTTTTATTGGTAGAAGACGACCGCGCGCTGCGTGAAGCATTGGCCGACACGCTGCTGTTGGCGGGCCATGATTACCGGGCGGTGGGTTCTGCCGAGGAGGCCTTGGAAGCGGTCGAGCAAGAGTCATTCAGCCTGGTGGTCAGCGACGTGAATATGCCGGGCATGGACGGGCACCAGTTGCTCGGCTTGCTGCGTGCACGCCAGCCGCAGTTGCCGGTGCTGTTGATGACCGCCCATGGTGCGGTGGAGCGGGCGGTCGACGCCATGCGCCAGGGCGCGGCGGACTACCTGGTCAAACCCTTTGAGCCAAAAGCCTTGATCGAACTGGTGGCGCGGCATGCCCTGGGCGTGCTCCCGGCAGTCGAAGGCGAAGGCCCGATTGCCTTCGAGCCGGCCAGTGCGCAATTGCTGGAGCTGGCCGCCCGCGTGGCGCGCAGCGATTCCACCGTGTTGATTTCCGGCGAGTCCGGCACCGGCAAGGAGGTGCTGGCGCGCTATATCCACCAGCAATCGAGCCGCGCCAAGCAACCGTTTATTGCGATCAACTGCGCGGCGATCCCCGACAACATGCTCGAAGCCACCCTGTTCGGGCATGAAAAAGGCTCGTTCACCGGCGCCATCGCGGCCCAGGCCGGCAAGTTCGAACAGGCCGACGGCGGCACCATCCTGCTCGACGAAATTTCCGAAATGCCCCTGGGCCTGCAAGCCAAGCTGCTGCGGGTGCTGCAAGAGCGTGAAGTAGAACGTGTTGGCGCGCGCAAGCCGATCCAGCTGGATATCCGCGTGGTCGCCACTACCAACCGCGATCTGGCGGGTGAAGTGGCGGCGGGGCGCTTCCGTGAAGATTTGTTCTATCGGTTGTCGGTATTCCCGCTGGCCTGGCGTCCATTGCGTGAGCGCCCGGCGGACATCATCCCGCTGGCCGAGCGCCTGCTGAACAACCACGTCAAAAAAATGAAGCACGCCCAGGCGCGCCTGTCGGCCGAGGCCCAGGCCTGTCTGATCGGCTATCCGTGGCCGGGCAATGTGCGGGAATTAGACAACGCCATTCAGCGCGCGCTGATTTTGCAGCAGGGCGGTTTGATCCAGCCCCAGGATTTCTGCCTGGCCATGGGCAGCGGCGCCGCGCCACTCCCCGCCTTGGCGCCTGCGCCGGTGGTGGCCGAGGCGGAATCGGCCGGTGCCTTGGGCGACGACCTGCGTCGCCGTGAATTCCAGATGATCATCGACACCCTGCGCGCTGAACGTGGCCGCCGTAAAGAGGCCGCCGAGCGCTTGGGGATAAGCCCACGCACCCTGCGCTACAAGCTGGCGCAGATGCGCGATGCCGGCATGGACGTGGAAGCGTATCTGTTCGCTACCTGATCGGTATCGAGAACGACAAAGTTTGTCGCCTTTTCTTACGGATTGATACAGAGCTGGCACCCTTGTTGCTACCTCCCTGGGTAATTGCGGCGTAGCGTCAAAAAACATGCGGGTTGTCGGAGAGAGAAGGTCATGAGCCAGGGTATTGAGTTCAATCGGTTGATGTTGGATATGCGCTCCATGCAAATGGAAGCCATGGCACAACCGAAATCCGTCGCGCCAGCGCCGGAATTGGGCCAAAGCAGTTTTGCCGACATGCTGGGTTCGGCGATCAATAAAGTCAGTGATACCCAGCAAGCCTCCAGTCAGTTGGCCAACGCCTTCGAAATCGGCAAGAGCGGCGTGGACCTCACCGACGTGATGGTCGCCTCGCAAAAGGCCAGCGTCTCCTTCCAGGCCTTGACCCAGGTGCGTAACAAGCTGGTTCAGGCTTACCAAGACATCATGCAGATGCCGGTTTAAGGACGAGATTTAAGTCATGGCAGAAGCAGTCGTGGACAACGCACCCGCCAAGGCAGACGGCAAGCCGCCGCTGTTTGGCCTGTCGTTCCTGGAAAATCTCTCCGAAATGACCATGTTGCGTCAGGTGGGCCTGATGGTCGGCCTGGCGGCCAGCGTGGCGATTGGTTTTGCCGTGGTGTTGTGGTCGCAGCAACCCGATTACCGGCCGCTGTACGGCAGCCTGGCGGGCATGGATTCCAAGCAGATCATGGAAACCCTGGCGGCCGCCGATATCGCCTACACCGTAGAGCCCAACTCCGGCGCCTTGCTGGTCAAGGCCGACGACGTGGCCCGTGCGCGCATGAAGCTCGCAGCGGCTGGCGTGACGCCGTCCGACAGCAACATCGGTTTTGAAATCCTCGACAAGGACCAGGGCCTGGGCACTTCCCAGTTCATGGAAGCCACCCGCTACCGTCGTGGCCTGGAAGGCGAGTTGGCCCGCACCATCTCCAGCCTGAACAACGTCAAGGGCGCCCGCGTGCACCTGGCCATTCCGAAAAGCTCGGTGTTTGTACGTGATGAACGCAAACCCAGCGCTTCGGTATTGGTGGAACTGTTTGCCGGCCGCTCCCTGGAGCCTGGCCAGGTCCTGGCCATCGTCAATCTGGTGGCGACCAGCGTCCCCGAGTTGAGCAAGTCGCAAATTACCGTGGTGGACCAGAAGGGCAACCTGCTGTCCGACATGGCCGAGAACTCGGCGCTGACCCAGGCCGGCAAGCAGTTCGACTACAGCCGCCGCATGGAAAGCATGCTGACCCAGCGTGTGCACAACATCCTGCAACCGGTACTGGGCAACGACCGCTACAAGGCCGAAGTCTCCGCCGATGTGGATTTCAGCGCGGTCGAGTCGACTTCCGAGCAGTTCAACCCCGACCAGCCGGCCTTGCGCAGTGAGCAGTCGACCAACGAACAGCGCACCGCCAGCAATGGTCCGCAAGGTGTGCCGGGCGCCCTGAGCAACCAGCCGCCAGCCCCGGCCACGGCGCCGCAAACCACCGGTGGCGCTGCCGCTACTGCGGGCGCGATCCAGCCAGGCCAGCCGCTGCTGGACGCCAATGGTCAGCAGATCATGGACCCGGCCACCGGCCAGCCCATGCTCGCGCCGTACCCGTCGGACAAGCGTAACCAGTCCACCAAGAACTTCGAGCTCGACCGTTCCATCAGCCACACCAAGCAGCAACAAGGCCGCGTCAATCGCCTGTCGGTGTCGGTGGTGGTCGATGACCAGGTCAAGGTCAACCCTGCGGACGGCGCCATTACCCGTGCCCCATGGAGCGCCGACGAATTGGCGCGCTTCACCCGCTTGGTGCAGGACGCCGTCGGTTTTGACGCCAGCCGTGGCGACAGTGTCAGCGTGATCAACATGCCGTTCTCCGCCGAGCGTGGCGAAGTGATCGCCGAAGCGGCGTTCTACACCCAGCCGTGGTTCTGGGACATCGTCAAGCAAGTGCTGGGGGTGTTGTTCATCCTGGTGCTGGTGTTCGGCGTGCTGCGTCCGGTGCTCAACAACATCACCGGCAATGGCAAGAAACAGCTGGCCCTGGCCGGTGGCGACGTCGAGTTGGGTGGCATGGGCGGCCTGGACGGCGAACTGGCCAACGACCGCGTGAGCCTCGGCGGCCCGCAAAGCATCCTGTTGCCAAGCCCGAGCGAGGGTTACGACGCTCAGCTGAACGCAATCAAGAGTCTGGTGGCAGAAGACCCGGGCCGTGTGGCCCAGGTCGTGAAAGAGTGGATCAACGCAGATGAGTGATAATCGAGCCGCTGTTGCCAAGCTCACCAAGGTCGATAAAGCCGCAGTCTTGCTGCTGTCCCTCGGTGAAACCGACGCCGCCCAAGTGCTGCGCCATATGGGCCCTAAAGAGGTCCAGCGCGTCGGCGTGGCCATGGCGCAGATGCGCAATGTGCACCGTGAGCAAGTCGAACAGGTGATGAGCGAGTTCGTCGAGATCGTCGGCGACCAGACCAGCCTGGGCGTCGGCTCCGACAGCTACATCCGCAAGATGCTCACCTCGGCCCTGGGCGAAGACAAGGCCAACGGCCTGATCGACCGCATCCTGTTGGGTGGCAACACCAGCGGCCTGGACAGCCTCAAGTGGATGGAACCGCGCGCCGTTGCCGACGTGATCCGCTACGAACACCCGCAGATCCAGGCCATCGTGGTGGCCTACCTCGACCCGGACCAGGCCGGTGAAGTACTCGGCCACTTCGACCATAAAGTGCGCCTGGACATCATCCTGCGCGTGTCGTCGCTGAACACCGTGCAGCCGGCGGCGCTGAAAGAACTCAACACGATCCTGGAGAAGCAGTTCTCCGGCAACTCCAACGCTTCGCGCACCACTTTGGGTGGTATCAAGCGTGCGGCCGACATCATGAACTTCCTCGACAGCTCGGTCGAAGGCCAGTTGATGGACTCGATCCGCGAGATCGACGACACCCTGTCCGGCCAGATCGAAGACCTGATGTTCGTGTTCAACAACCTCTCCGATGTCGACGACCGTGGCATCCAGGCGTTGCTGCGCGAAGTCTCGTCCGACGTGCTGGTGTTGGCCCTCAAGGGTTCCGACGAAGGCGTCAAGGAGAAGATCTTCAAGAACATGTCCAAACGTGCTTCCGAGCTGTTGCGCGACGACCTCGAAGCCAAGGGCCCGGTACGCGTCAGCGACGTGGAAACCGCGCAGAAAGAAATCCTCACCATTGCCCGCCGTATGGCCGAAGCCGGAGAAATCGTTCTCGGCGGGAAGGGCGGCGAAGAAATGATCTAAGGCGCCTGGCATGTCGAACAAAGATGAGGCGCCCAGCGATCTGATTCGCGCACGGGATGTCGGCGGGTTCGACATCTGGTCGTTGCCCAGCTTCGACCCCCATGTGCCGGAGCCCGAGCCTGAGCCGGTGGAAGAGTTGCCGGTGGAATCCGAAGAAGTGCCGCTGGAAGAAGTCCAGCCACTGACCCTGGAAGAGGTGGAGGCCATCCGTCAGGAGGCCTACAACGAAGGCTTTGCCGCTGGTGAAAAGGACGGGTTTCGCAGCTCTACCCTCAAGGTGCGCCAGGAAGCTGAGGCGGCGCTTGGCGTAAAGCTGGGTAGCCTGGAGCGGCTGATGCGCGGCTTATTCGACCCGATTGCCGAGCAGGATTCGCAACTCGAAAAAGCCATGGTTGGCCTGGTGGAGCACATCGCCCGCCAGGTGATCCAGCGTGAACTGGTGCTGGACTCCAGCCATATCGAAAGCGTGATGCGCGAGGCCCTCAAGCTGCTGCCCCTGGGCGTCGGCAATGTGCGGCTGTACATCAATCCGCAGGATTTCGAACAGGTCAAAGCCCTGCGCGAGCGCCATGAAGAAACCTGGCGCATCGTCGAGGACGCCGCGTTGCAGCCTGGTGGTTGCCGCGTCGAGACCGAACACAGCCGCATCGATGCCACCGTGGAAACCCGCATCAGCCAGATCATGGCCAAGTTGCTGGACCAGGCTCACGAACAGGTGTTGAACCCCGCCGAGCCTGACCTGAGCGTGGACCTGGACGCCCCCGATGCGCCTTGATCGCACCAGCTTCGCCAAGCGCCTGGGCAGCTACGCCGAGGCCACCGAGTTGCCGGGCCAGCCGATCCTCGAAGGGCGCCTGTTGCGCATGGTCGGCCTGACCCTCGAAGCCGAAGGCCTGCGCGCTGCCATGGGCAGCCGCTGCATGGTGATCAACGACGACAGCTATCACCCGGTGCAGGTCGAAGCCGAAGTGATGGGCTTTTCCGGCAGCAAGATTTTCCTGATGCCCGTGGGCAGCCTGGCGGGTATCGCCCCCGGTGCCCGCGTAGTGCCGTTGGCCGACACCGGCCGCTTGCCCATGGGCATGAGCATGCTCGGTCGTGTGCTGGATGGCGCCGGTCGTGCGCTGGACGGTAAGGGCGGCATGAAGGCCGAAGATTGGGTGCCGATGGACGGCCCCACCATCAACCCTCTCAACCGTAACCCCATCAGCGTGCCGCTGGACGTGGGCATTCGCAGCATCAACGGATTATTGACGGTGGGCCGTGGCCAGCGTCTGGGCCTGTTTGCCGGTACCGGCGTGGGTAAGTCGGTGTTGCTGGGCATGATGACGCGCTTTACCGAGGCCGACATTATCGTGGTGGGGCTGATCGGCGAGCGGGGCCGTGAGGTGAAGGAATTTATCGAGCACAGCCTCGGCGAAGAAGGCCTCAAGCGCTCGGTGGTCGTCGCATCCCCCGCGGATGACGCGCCCTTGATGCGTTTGCGCGCCGCGATGTACTGCACGCGCATCGCCGAATATTTTCGCGACAAGGGCAAGAACGTTCTGTTGCTGATGGATTCGTTGACCCGTTTCGCCCAGGCCCAGCGGGAAATCGCCCTGGCCATCGGCGAGCCGCCAGCCACCAAAGGTTATCCGCCGTCGGTGTTCGCCAAACTGCCGAAGTTGGTGGAGCGCGCCGGTAATGCCGAGGCCGGTGGTGGTTCGATCACCGCGTTCTACACCGTGCTGTCCGAAGGCGATGACCAGCAAGACCCGATTGCCGACTCGGCGCGGGGCGTGCTCGACGGTCACATCGTGCTGTCGCGGCGCCTGGCCGAAGAGGGGCATTACCCGGCCATCGATATCGAAGCGTCCATCAGCCGGGTGATGCCGTCGGTGGTTACGCCGCAACATATGGCCCGTGCGCAGCAGTTCAAGCAATTGTGGTCGCGGTATCAGCAGAGTCGCGACTTGATCAGCGTGGGCGCTTATGTGGCCGGCGGTGATCGCGAGACCGACCTGGCGATTGCCCTGCAACCGCAACTGGTGACCTACCTGCGCCAGGGGCTTAACGACAAGATCAGCATGGGCGAAAGCGAAGCGCACCTGGGTTCGATCTTCGCCCCGGCCCCGGGGGGCTAAGCCATGGCCAGTACCCGTTCTTCACGCCTGGCGCCGGTGGTCGACATGGCCGAGAAAGCCGAAAAGACCGCGGTGCAGCGCCTGGGTTATTTCCAGGGCCAGGTGCGGTTGGCCGAGAGCAAGCTGGGCGACCTGGAGCGCTTTCGCGGAGAGTATCAGCAGCAATGGATCGAGCGCGGCACTCAAGGCGTGTCGGGGCAATGGCTGATGGGTTACCAGGGCTTTCTCAACCAGCTTGAGACGGCGGTGGATCAGCAGCGCCAGAGCCTGGCGTGGCACCAGACCAACCTTGATCGCGCGCGGGAGAGCTGGCAGGCGGCGTTTGCACGGGTCGAAGGCTTGCGCAAGTTGGTGCAGCGCTATATCGATGAAGCGCGGGCGGTTGAGGATAAGCGTGAGCAGAAGTTGATGGATGAGTTGTCCCAGCGTCTTCCACGCCAATCGCAGTACTAACAGCCTTGGCAGTACTAAAAATGTGGGAGGGGGCTTGCCCCCGATAGCGGTGGGTCAGCTACGAATGCAGTGACTGACACACTGCCATCCGGGGCAAGCCCCCTCCCACATTTGATTTGTGGTGTTGCCCGCATTCGGTTCACCTGCTAAACCTTGTGTCATTGCCAATGACAAGGAAGCAGTCGCATGTCAGTCGTTCCTGAAGTGTCCCCGGACGGGAAAAAATTGACCATCGCCATCAAGGGCCGGTTTGATTTCAGCAGTCACCAGCATTTTCGTGAAGTCTACGAACGCATCTACCCCAAGCCCGACGCCATCGTCGTGGACTTGAAAGAAGCCACCTACCTCGACAGCTCCGCCCTCGGCATGCTCTTGCTGCTGCGCGATCACGCCGGCGGTGACGACGCCGATATCCGCGTGATCAACAGCAACTCCGATGTGCGCAAGATCCTCGGTATCTCCAACTTCGACAAACTGTTCGACATCAGTTGAGCGGCCTGGCCCCCATTCCTGAGTCGCTGACCATCCTGATCGCCGAAGACAGCGCCGCCGACCTGTTGCTTTTGTCGACCATCGTGCGGCGCCAGGGCCACCAGGTACTGACTGCCACCAACGGCGCGCAAGCCGTGGAGGTGTTCACCCGCGAGCGGCCGCAATTGGTATTAATGGATGCGTTGATGCCGGTGATGGACGGTTTTGAGGCCGCGCGACGCATCAAGCAATTGGCGGGGGAGGCGCTGGTGCCGATCATCTTCCTCACCTCCCTGCGCGAGAGCGAAGCCCTAGCCCAGTGCCTGGATGCCGGTGGTGATGACTTCCTGCCCAAGCCCTACAACCAACTGATTCTCGCGGCGAAGATCAACGCCATGGACCGCCTGCGTCGCCTGCAAGCGACGGTATTGCAGCAGCGCGACCTGATCGCCAGGCATCACGACTACCTGCTGCATGAGCAGCGGGTGGCCAAGGCGGTGTTCGACAAGGTGGCGCACTCCGGTTGTATCAACGCCGCGCCGAATATCCGCTACCTGCAATCGCCCTACGCGCTGTTCAACGGTGACCTGCTGCTGGCGGCCTACACGCCGTCCGGCGACATGCATGTGTTGCTTGGCGATTTCACCGGTCACGGCTTGCCGGCGGCGGTGGGGGCGATGCCCCTGGCCGAAGTGTTCTACGGCATGACTGCGAAGGGCTACGGTTTGGCGCAGACCCTGCGGGAGATGAACGCCAAGCTCAAGCGCATCCTGCCGGTGGACATGTTCTGTTGCGCGACATTGTTGTGCCTGAGTGCGCAGCGGCGGGTGGTCGAGGTGTGGAACGGCGGCATGCCCGACGGCTATGTGCATGAGGTCGCCAGCGGCAAGCGCACGCCGTTGGTGTCGCGGCATTTGCCGTTGGGCGTGTTGTCGGCCGAGGCATTTGATGACCGCACCGACGTGTGGCCGATGGCGCTGGGCGACCGGGTGTTCCTGCTGTCTGACGGGGTGCTGGATACTGCCGACGGCAATGACCAGTTGTTCGGCGCCGCACGCTTGCAGCAGGTATTTGCCGCCAATCGAGAGCCCGACCGGTTGTTCGAAGACATCGAGCAGGCCCTGGCCGCGTTTCGTGGTGAAGCGCGGGATGACGTGAGCATGGTGGAGATCACGCTGGCGTCGGACCTGTCCTTGCATTCGTCGGGGCCGGTGTATGCCGACAGCGGCCAATCGTCGCCGGTGGATTGGGCGGTGAGTTTCGAGTTTCGCGCCGAGACGCTCAAGTGCTACAACCCCTTGCCATACCTGCTGCAATTGCTGCTGGAGATCCACGGGCTGCGCGGCCAGAGCGGGGCGCTTTATAGCGTCATGGCCGAGTTGTATTCCAATGCGTTGGAACATGGCGTGCTGGGCCTGGATTCGCGGCTCAAGCGTGATGCCCACGGGTTTGCCGAGTATTACCGCCAACGTAATGAGCGGCTGGCGCAGTTGGACAGCGGCTACATCCGCGTGCATGTGGAGGTGGTGCCCATGGCGGCGGGCGGCAAGATGATCCTGCACATTGAAGACAGCGGCGCGGGGTTTGACGTGGAAAAAATGCTGGCGCGGCCTGTGGATATCGACCGCCTGTCAGGTCGAGGCTTGAGCCTGGTACGTCAGCTGAGCAGCGCGGTAGGCTGGTCCGACGGCGGGCGCAGTGTCTGCGTGGAGTTTTGCTGGGAGGCTCTGGCATAATCCGCCGATTCTTGATCAAGGAGCGAGCAAGTGGTTGATATTCATCTGGACCCGCAAGTGTTGTCGGGTTTGCAGGAGGTCATGGAAGGCGAGTATCCCAAGTTGCTCGATACCTTTCTCGATGATTCGCAAAAGCGCGTCGAAGCGCTGCGCAAGGCGCGGGACGATGCCCAGGCGCTGGGGCGGATTGCCCATAGTTTCAAGGGCAGCAGTGGCAACCTTGGGGCGGTGCGGTTGGCGCAGTTGTGTCAGCGGCTCGAGGCTGAGTCGGTTGAGGCTGCGGCGGACCTTGGGGCGTTGGTGGATCAGATTGATCGGGAGTTTGCGGTGGTTCGGCCGATGTATGAGTTGGAGCGGCAGCGGTTTGGGGTTTGAGCTCGCGCCTTAGAGCAGACCGGTCAGGTGGGTCGTTCAGAGATCAAATGTGGGAGGGGGCTCTCATACATGTAGAAAGCGCAATCCCCCAAAAACCTGGCCCAACTCTTGCTCTACCTCCAGTTACTGCATCCCCGATCCCCATGCAGTGGAGACCTTTACCTATGCCAGTCGCCCCGAATTCGCTCCTTCAGGCTGCCCCCGCGGCCAAGCCTCAAGCGCCCGCCGCCAATCAACCGGTGGCGGCTGCGGACCCACGGGACAAGGGCCCTGGCTTCGCTCAGGTGTTCGCCAACCAGGGTCCAAAACCCTCGGTCAAGACTGACGAAAGCACGGCCAAACCCTCGCGTGACAAGCCCGCCGACACCAGCGCCAAACCGGCTGCCAGTGACGACAAGCCTGCCGCCAACAAGCCAGCGGTTGCCGATAGCGGCAATACCTTGCCTGCCAAGCCCGACGACAGCGCCAACAAGGACGACGACGCTCCCGTCGACCCGACCCTGGCGCAACAGCCGCCGACTGATCCTGTCGTGGATCCGGCGATCATTGCCGCCGTCACCCCGGTGGCCGTGCCGGTTCCGGTGGAAACCCCGACGCCAGCCCCAGTTGCCAAGGATGACAAGGCCCAGCCAGTCGCCACCGCGCCGGTTGCTGCAACCGACGAAGCCACGCCAGCCTTCGATCCCGAAGCCGACCCGCTGGATGCCATGCCCACCGTGCGCCTGGCCATGGAGCAGGGTGGTCACGTGTCGGCCAGCAGCCAGGCCCCGGTCAAGAGCGCACCGCCGCCGGCCCTGGATCAGCCGACCGCCGCGCAGAATTTCGCCGCTGGCCTGGCCAATATGGTCGACCAGCAGGCCACCAAGGACAGCACCGATGGCGGCGACAAAGCTTTCAGCGGACTGATCGAAGACGGCCTCAAGGACTTGAAGAACGCCAGCAGCGACACGCGCGTGGATGACTTCGCCAACCGCCTGGCCGCGCTGACCCAGGCCGCCACGCCGAAGACCGCCAATGCCTTGCCGCCGGTGACCAACACGCCACTGGCCATGCACCAGAGCGGCTGGACCGACGAAATCGTCAACCGCGTGATGTACCTGTCCAGCGCCAACCTCAAGTCGGCGGAGATCCAGTTGCAACCCGCTGAATTGGGTCGCCTGGATATCAAGGTCAACATGACCGCCGACCAACAGGCCCAGGTCAATTTCATGAGCGCCCACCCGGTGGTGCGTGAAGCGCTGGAAAGCCAGTCGGGTCGCTTGCGGGAAATGTTCGCCCAGCAGGGTATGGGGCAGGTGGATGTGAATGTGTCAGACCAGTCCCGTGGCCAGGAGCAGCAACAGCAGCAGGCGCAGACACAAGGTGTGCGTGGTAATGCTGGGCGTGGCGGGGATAGCGACAGTGGTTCCCATGTCGAGGTCGCTGAAGCGGTCGCACCAGTGACATCTACTGTGATCGGCTCCAGCGCCGTCGACTACTACGCCTGACCCTAAGCCTGGCCCAGGACAAAATGTGGGAGGGGGCTTGCCCCCGATGGCGGTGTGTCAGCAGCAAATTTCTTGACTGACCCACCGCTATCGGGGGCAAGCCCCCTCCCACATTTGATTTGTGTTGCCCCATAGTCTCCGATTGCCAGACAACTCTGGCATAACACTTGCTCTTGCCTTTCCGTAGATCTATGAATCCCCGAATAGTGACGGATTATTGGCATGGCGAAGAGCGACGACGCAGCAAAAGCACCCGCAGGCAAAGGCAAGCTCAAGCTTATCCTGTTGATAGTCGTAGGCCTGCTCCTGGCCATCGGCGCCTCGGTGGGTGGCACTTGGTACATCATGCACAGCAGTGCCAGCAAATCGGCCCCCGCCGCCGAAACCGCCACTAACGTCAAGCAACCGGCAATCTTCGAACCGATGCTTCCGGCCTTTGTCGCCAACTTCAATCAAAACGGTCGTCAACGCTACCTGCAGGTGAGCATCACCTTGCTGGCGCGTAACCCGTCGGACCTGGAGGCCCTCAAGGTGCACATGCCAGTGATCCGCAACAACCTGGTGATGCTGTTCTCCGGGCAGAGCTTCGACACCCTGGCCACCCCGGTGGGCCAGGAAATGCTGCGCCAGAAGGTCACTGCCAGCGTGCAGGAAGTGGCCCAGAAAGAGCTTGGCAAAGTCGTGGTCGAGCAGGCGCTCTTCACTAATTTCGTATTGCAGTAGGAACACGACATGGCCGTGCAAGACCTGCTGTCCCAGGATGAAATCGACGCGTTGCTCCACGGCGTCGACGACGGTCTGGTACAGACCGAAATGGCTGCCGAACCCGGCAGCGTCAAAAGTTATGACCTGACCAGCCAGGATCGCATCGTCCGTGGGCGCATGCCGACCCTGGAGATGATCAACGAGCGTTTCGCCCGTTATACCCGTATCAGCATGTTCAACATGCTGCGCCGCTCGGCGGACGTGGCGGTGGGCGGCGTGCAGGTGATGAAGTTCGGTGAATACGTGCACTCGCTCTACGTGCCCACCAGCCTCAACCTGGTCAAGATCAAGCCGCTGCGCGGCACTGCGTTGTTCATCCTCGACGCCAAGTTGGTGTTCAAGCTGGTGGACAACTTCTTCGGCGGCGACGGCCGTCACGCCAAGATCGAAGGCCGTGAGTTCACGCCTACCGAGCTGCGGGTGGTGCGCATGGTGCTGGAGCAAGCCTTCATCGACTTGAAGGAAGCCTGGCAGGCGATCATGGAAGTCAACTTCGAGTACATCAACTCGGAAGTGAACCCGGCCATGGCCAACATCGTCGGCCCCAGCGAAGCCATCGTGGTGTCCACCTTCCACATCGAACTCGACGGCGGCGGCGGCGACCTGCACGTGACCATGCCGTATTCGATGATCGAGCCGGTGCGCGAAATGCTCGACGCCGGTTTCCAGTCCGACCTCGACGACCAGGACGAGCGCTGGGTCAAGGCCCTTCGCGAAGACCTGCTGGACGTCGATGTACCGCTGAGTGCCACCGTGGCCCGTCGCCAATTGCGCCTGCGGGACATCCTGCACATGCAGCCGGGGGATGTGATCCCGGTGGAATTGCCGGACGAACTGATCATGCGCGCCAACGGCGTGCCGTCGTTCAAGGTCAAGCTGGGTTCCCACAAGGGCAACCTGGCGCTGCAAGTGGTTGAGCCGATCAACCGCCGCTAATCCCTATTTATGAATGTTTGCTTCGCCGAGGACATGTAATGGCTACCGAACACGAAAACACTTCCGCCGAAGACCAGGCCCTGGCTGACGAATGGGCGGCTGCCCTGGAAGAAACCGGCGATGCTGGCCAGGACGATATCGACGCGCTGCTGGCCGCTGACGCCGCCACCGCGCCGGCGGGCAACCGCCTGCCGATGGAAGAATTCGGCAGCATGCCGAAGAACACCGACCCGGTAAGCCTCGACGGCCCGAACCTGGATGTGATCCTCGACATTCCGGTATCGATCTCCATGGAAGTGGGCAGCACCGAAATCAACATCCGCAACCTGCTGCAACTCAACCAGGGGTCGGTGATCGAGTTGGATCGCCTGGCCGGTGAGCCGCTGGACGTGTTGGTCAACGGCACCCTGATTGCCCACGGCGAAGTGGTGGTGGTCAACGAGAAGTTCGGCATCCGCCTGACCGACGTGATCAGCCCGAGCGAACGCATCAAGAAGTTGCGCTGATATGAAACGGCTGATGGTAGGACTGTTGGCGACGCTGCCATTGGACGTTCTGGCGGCGGAGCCCGTGGCGCAGGCGACGGCCGCCGCCCCGGCGAGCCTCGGCGGGCAACTGACGCAGTTGGTGCTGGGCCTGTTGCTGGTGGTCGGCTTGATCTTCGTGCTGGCCTGGGTGATGCGCCGCGTGCAGCGCGTCGGCCCGGGCAATGGCCAGGTGATCGAGCTGGTCGGCTCCCGCGCCCTCGGCCCACGTGATCGGCTGGTGCTGGTGCAGGTGGGTGAGGAACAGATCCTGCTGGGCCTGACGCCGGGGCGTATCACCCCGCTGCATGTGCTCAAGACCCCGGTGAATGTGGATTCGTCCCAACCCGCCACGCCAGAATTCGCCCAGCGCCTGATGGAGTTGCTGGGCAAGGATCAGAAGGATAAGAAGTAATGCGCGTTTTATTGACGCTCATGCTGTTGCTGGCCGCGCCGCTGGCGATGGCCGCCGACCCGTTGTCGATCCCGGCGATCACCTTGGGCACCAATGCGGCGGGCGCGCAGGAGTACTCGGTCAGCCTGCAGATCCTGCTGATCATGACCGCGCTGAGCTTTATCCCGGCGTTCGTCATGCTGATGACCAGCTTTACGCGGATCATCATTGTGTTCTCGATCCTGCGCCAGGCCCTGGGCCTGCAGCAGACGCCGTCGAACCAGATCCTCACCGGCATGGCGCTGTTCCTGACGCTGTTCATCATGGCGCCGGTGTTCGACAAGGTGAACCAGCAAGCCCTGCAACCGTACCTGGCGGAAAAACTCACGGCCCAGGACGCCATCGACAAGGCTCAGGGCCCGATCAAGGATTTCATGCTGTCACAAACCCGCTCCAGCGACCTTGAGTTGTTTATGCGTTTGTCCAAGCGCACCGACATCGCCACCCCGGATCAGGCGCCGCTGACCATCCTGGTGCCGGCGTTCGTCACTTCGGAATTGAAGACTGCATTCCAGATCGGCTTCATGATCTTTATCCCGTTCCTGATCATCGACCTGGTGGTGGCGAGCGTGCTGATGGCCATGGGTATGATGATGCTGTCGCCGCTGATTATTTCGTTGCCGTTCAAGATCATGCTGTTTGTGCTGGTGGACGGCTGGGCGCTGATTATCGGCACGCTGGCCGGCAGTTTCGGAGGGGTATAGCGCCATGACGCCAGAAGTCGCCGTCGACCTGTTCCGTGAAGCGCTGTGGCTGACCACCATGATGGTCGCCGTGTTGGTGGTGCCGAGCCTGTTGGTCGGCCTGCTGGTGGCGATGTTCCAGGCCGCGACCCAGATCAACGAACAGACCTTGAGCTTCCTGCCACGTCTGCTGGTGATGCTGATCACCCTGATCGTCGCCGGCCCGTGGCTGGTGCAAACCTTCATGGAATACATCCTGCAGTTGTACGGCAGTATTCCGCAGTTGATCGGCTGACCCGATGCAGTCTTTGTTGGCCTTGACCGACGTCCAGATCAGCACCTGGGTGGCGTCTTTCATCTTGCCGCTGTTTCGCGTGACGGCGATGCTGATGGCCATGCCGGTGTTCGGCACGACCCTGGTGCCACGCCGCGTGCGCCTGTATTTCGCAGTGGCGATTACCGTGGTGATCGTGCCAGGGTTGCCACCGATGCCGCCGGTCAATGCCATCGACCTGAGTGCGCTGCTGCTGATTGCCGAGCAGATCCTGATCGGCGCCATGCTGGGGTTTTCCCTCACGTTGTTTTTCCAGGCGTTCGTGATTGCCGGGCAAATCATCTCGATCCAGATGGGCATGGGCTTCGCGTCCATGGTCGACCCTACCAACGGCGTGTCGGCGGCGGTGATCGGGCAGTTCCTGACGATGCTGGTGACCTTGCTGTTCCTGGCCATGAACGGCCACTTGGTGGCGTTCGAAGTGCTGACCGAGAGCTTCACCACCTTGCCGGTGGGCTCGGGGCTGGTGGTCAATCACTTCTGGGAAATGGTCGGACGCCTCGGTTGGGTATTGGGCGCGTCGCTGTTGCTGGTGCTGCCGGCGATCACCGCGCTGCTGGTGGTCAATATCGCGTTTGGCGTGATGACCCGTGCGGCGCCGCAGTTGAACATCTTCTCCATCGGCTTCCCCTTGACCCTGGTGTTGGGCATGGGGATTTTCTGGATCGGCCTGGCCGACATTCTCAATCAGTATCAACCGCTGGCGACCGACGCCTTGCAGTTCTTACGTGATCTGGCACGGGCGCGCTAAGCCATGGCCGAAAGCGAGAGTGGTCAGGACAAAACAGAAGACCCCACGGAGAAACGTAAAAAGGACTCCAGGGAAAAGGGCGAGATTGCGCGCTCCAAAGAGCTCAACACCTTCGCCACTATGATGGCCGGAGCGGGCGCCTTGCTGATCTATGGCGGTGGCCTGGCGCTGGATCTGATGGAGCTGATGAAGCTCAACTTCACCTTGCCCCGCGAAGTGCTGCTCAGCCCCGGCGCCATGGGCCAGTACCTGCTGCACTCGGGCAAAATCGCGATCCTGGCGGTGCAGCCGGTGTTGATCACCTTGCTGCTGGCTGCGCTGATCGGCCCGGTGGCCTTGGGCGGCTGGCTGTTTGCCGCCGGCAGCATGGCGCCCAAGTTCAGCCGGATGAACCCGGGTGCGGGGCTCAAGCGCATGTTCTCGGCCAAGGCGTTGATAGAGCTGCTCAAGGCCTTGGCCAAGTTCATCCTGATTCTGGTCGTGGCGCTGGTGGTATTGACGTCGGACATTGATGACCTGTTGCGCATCGCCCATGAACCGCTGGAGTCGGCGATCATCCACAGCGTGCAGGTGGTGGGCTGGAGCGCGCTGTGGATGGCCCTCGGGCTGATCATCATCGCGGCCATCGATGCACCGATCCAGCTGTGGGAAAGCCACAAGAAACTGCTGATGACCAAGCAGGAAGTGCGCGACGAACACAAGGACCAGGAAGGTCGCCCCGAGGTCAAGCAACGCATTCGCCAACTGCAGCGGGAAATGTCCCAGCGCAAGATGATGGCCTCGGTGCCCGACGCCGACGTGGTCATCACCAACCCGACCCACTACGCCGTGGCCCTCAAGTACGACCCGGAGAAGGGCGGCGCGCCGATGTTGCTGGCCAAGGGCAGTGACTTTACCGCGTTGAAAATCCGTGAGATTGCGGTGGCCAACGACATCCTGCTGTTGGAGTCGCCGGAGTTGGCGCGGTCGATCTTCTATTCCACTGAACTCGACCAGGAAATCCCGGCCGGGCTTTACCTGGCCGTGGCCCAGGTGTTGGCGTATGTCTATCAGATTCGCCAATACCGGGCGGGCAAGGGCAAGCGGCCGGATCCGCTCAAAGACCTGCCGATTCCGCCGGAATTGCGCCGCGACGCCTGATTGGCTAGTCATTTAACGTATAACCGCTCGTCGTAAACCGCTCCCTACCTGTCAACTTTGACAGTAGCCAGCCCGTGCACGGCTGCGTTTGACTAGGCAAAAGAGCAGTGGGAGTAAGGCGATGGCAAAGGCAGCGGGCACGGTTAAATGGTTTAACGCGGAAAAAGGCTTTGGGTTTATCACGCCGGAGGGGGGCGGCTCCGATATCTTTGTCCACTATTCCTCAATCCTGAGTGATGGCTTTAAAACCCTCGAAGAAGGGCAGCAGGTGGAATACGAGGTCAAGGAAGGTCAGAAGGGGCCTCAGGCCGATGATGTGCGGGTGATCTGAGCCGCGCACGGTCTAAGTGTGGGAGGGGGCTTGTCCTAATGCCTGTCAGTTAAGGAAGCAGCAGATGAGCGGCTTTC
>NZ_QUZT01000046.1 GCF_004682045.1 Pseudomonas nabeulensis | reverse complement strand
CTGGCATTTGCGCGAAAGTGATTTGCGCTGAGGTGTGGCCGATTGCCGCACTTTAAATTGACGTGATTCTCATCCGTCCTTACCATTGCCCGCCTTCGTTCAGGACGCACGCAAGCGTCTAGATCAAGGCCCTAAGCGATGTAAGGGCTTTTTTTTGACTCAATAAGAGAGCGCTCTCTTTTATTTTATGAGAGCGCTCTCTTATTGGGTTGGAAAAACCCTGCTGTTGCTTCACTTAACTCAACGGGAAAAAAAATGAGAGTACTGACACTACTGATCGGGGCCGTACTGGCCTTGATCGGCATTGCTGTGGCTGGGTTGGGCATCAAGCTCGCCTGGTTGGGAGGGAGCTGGTATTACGTGCTGGCAGGGGCGTTGATGGTTGCCAGTGGCATATGCCTGGTGCGCCGCAAGATCGCGGCGACCTGGTTGGCGTTGCTCTTGTTGGCTTTCACCTTGGTGTGGTCGCTGTGGGAGGTCGGTTTCGACTTCTGGCAGTTGGTGCCGCGCCTGATGACGTTCATCGTCATTGCGCTGGTGCTGACCCTGCTGGTGCCTGCACTGCACGGCAATCGTCGCCTGCTCGGCGCTGGCCCTCGTGGCGTGGTGTGCCTGGCGTTGGTCGCGAGCATCGCGGGAATTGGCTACGGCATGTTCCAGCCGCATCCGACCGTAGTGGCCGAACCTGGCGCCACTGCCAAGGTCATTGCGCCCGAGGCCGGTGTGGCCGATGGCAACGATTGGACTGCTTACGGGCGTAATACCCATGGCGAGCGTTTTGCCCAGTTCGACCAGATCAACAAGGCCAACGTCAAAGACCTGCAAGTCGCGTGGACCTTCCACACCGGCGACATGGCCATCAACGGCGCCGAGTACCAGGGCACGCCGCTGAAGGTCGATGACACCGTTTACCTGTGTTCGCCCTTGAACAACGTCTTCGCGCTGGACCCGATCACGGGCGCGCAGAAGTGGAAGTTCGACGCACACATCAAGGAAACCCCGGCCAACGCCGGTTGGAAACGCTGCCGTGGCGTCGGCTACTTTGATGCCGACAAAGCCACCGCCAGTGCGACACCGGCGGCGGGTGGTGAATGCCGCCAGCGTATCGTCACCACCACCGTCGACGCGCGCCTGATCGAGCTGGACGCCAAGACAGGCAAACTCTGCGAGTCGTTTGGCGAGAACGGTGTGGTCGATCTGCTCAAAGGCATCGGCCCGAACACCGATGGCTCCTACTACCTCACCTCTGCGCCTCTGGTGGCCGGTGATGTGATCGTGGTCGGTGGCAAGATCAACGACAACCTGAAAACCGACGAGCCGTCCGGCGTGACCCGTGGTTTCGACGTGCGTACCGGCGAGCTGCTGTGGGCCTGGGATGCGCGTAACCCCAAGCGTGGCGTACCGCTGCCGGAAGGCGAGCTGTACCCGAAAGAGTCGCCGAACTTCTGGGGCACTGCGGCCTTCGATGAGAAACTCGGCCTGGTTTACATTCCTACCGGCAACCAGACCCCAGACTTCTGGAACGGTAACCGCCACGAAGGTTCGGACGAGTACAACGACTCCATTGTTGCTATCGACGTGAAAACCGGCGTCGACGCCTGGCACTTCCGTACCGCCAACAACGACATGTTCGACTACGACGTGTCGGCCCAGCCGATCCTGTACGACCTGCCGAACAAGGAAGGCGGCACCACGCCGGTCATCATCGCCATGACCAAGCGCGGCCAGATCTTTGTGCTCGACCGTCGCGACGGCAAGCCGGTGTTCCCGGTAGAACAACGCAAAGTCGCCACCGATGGTGTGCCGGGCATGCGTATTTCGCCTACCCAGCCGTACTCGCAGCTGTCCGTGGGTGCTGAAAAACTCAAAGAGTCGGATATGTGGGGCGCAACGGTCTTCGACCAGTTGCTGTGCCGCATCGACTTCAAGGAAATGCGTTGGGAAGGTGAGTTCACCCCTATCGTCGAAGGCCAGCGCACGCTGATCTACCCAGGCTACTACGGTGGTATCAACTGGGGCGGCGGTGCGATCGATGCGTCTACCGGCACCTTGATCGTCAACGACATCCGCATGGCGCAGTGGGGCCGTTTCATCAAGCGTGAAAAGGCCAAAGAGATCGGCCTGAAGCCGAGCACCGAAGGCGAATACTCCGAGCAACTCGGCACGCCATGGGGTGTTGAACGCTCGATGTTCGTCTCGCCCCTGGGCGTCCCGTGCTTCAAACCACCGTTCGGCACCATGACCGCCATCGACCTGACCACTGGCAAAACCAAGTGGCAAGTGCCGATGGGCAGCATCCAGGACGCACCGGTACACGGCATCGTCCCCGGTGTGAACATGCCACTGGGCATGCCGACCATGGGCGGCCCACTGGTGACCAAGGGCGGGCTGACGTTCTTCCATGGCACCCTGGATTACTACATCCGTGCCCTGGACAACGACAGCGGTAAAGAACTGTGGCGCGGTCGCCTGCCCGTCGGCGGGCAGGGCGCTCCGATGTCCTACGTGGGCCGTGATGGCAAGCAATACGTGGTCATCACCGTTGGCGGTGCAACCCGCACCAACACCAACGACAACCGCGGACGCATTGCCCGACGCGGCGAAATAATGCGCCAGGCCGTTCTCACAACCTGCTGATTACGGCCTGATGAAGCGACGTCGCAATCGCGGCGTCGACTTCCCATCCCTTCTTACTCGGCAGAAAGCTCGCTCAAGGCCGAGGCATTGCTCTTGAACGCGGCCGCGAACACGGCACGGTTCTTCGCCATGAAGATACTCGCGTTTTCAGCCTGATCTTCCGAAAGGTCCGGCACGTTTGCCATCAGCACTTTGGCGAGTTCCTCAGCCAGTTCCAGCATCTGATCATGCGCATCGGCAAGTTTGCGGTCCACGAACGTAGTCTCCAAATCGCGGGTACTGCGGTAAAGGGTTTCAACAGCCATAGTGGCCTCGTCGTTTTGTCCAGTGTTGGTCGGAGTACTTCATGCTGGCCCAGGGGTGAAGCCGGCCAGTTATCCAGCAGGGTGGGGCTGAAAGATGCTGTATTTATATACAGTAAAAAAGATAAGTCAACCTTGGTGTGGGGGTGGCAGGTTTTTAATGTAGTTGGGAATTAAGCGATTGCTACAGGGTGGGCATCAATGTGGCGAGGGAGCTTGCTCCCGCTGGGCTGCGCAGCAGCCCCAATGCAAAGCGCCGCGTTCGGGCAGTCGTAACCGATCGCCTGGTTTTGCGGGCGCTTCGCGCCCGAGCGCGAGCAAGCTCGCTCGCCACAGGTTTAGTGTCAGGTTTAGGTCTGTGTGCCTCATATCACCCCGCCATCATCTCACTCTGCACTGCCTGGCCTTTTTTCTGCATGCAGAACAACCGTCACGTCCAACCCGCATTATCCGGTCGAGCCGACCTAAGGAAGCATCATCGTGAAAATCAACTGGGCCGAAAGGCTGCGCCAGAACGTGCATGAACTGGCTGAGTCCCTGGGTAACCTGTTTGTGGAGTCGTTCCACTACCTGGCGCTGTTCGCCATTGGTGCGGTGACGGCCTGGGCGGCGGTGATGGAGTTTCTGGGGATGCTGGAGAACGGGCATATCAAGATCGATGACATCTTGCTGCTGTTCATCTACCTGGAATTGGGCGCAATGGTCGGGATTTACTTCAAGACCAACCACATGCCGGTGCGCTTCCTGATCTACGTGGCGATCACCGCGCTCACGCGCCTGCTGATCTCCAACGTGTCCCACCACAACCCGCCAGACGTAGGCATCATCTACCTGTGCGGTGGGATTCTGCTGTTGGCGTTCTCGATCCTGGTGGTGCGCTATGCGTCGTCGGCGTTCCCCTCGGTGAAGGTCGAAAGCCCGCGTCGCAAGGGCGAGGCGAGCCTGGAAACCGAGAAAGGCGAGCTTTAAAGCCCGACGCTAAAGGGCAGCGTCCGTACAGGCGGTCGCTGCAACACTTTGTGATCGCCGTCTGTCATCACCGCCAAAATCTCCATGGCGCTGTGGCCCTGTTCGATGGCGATGCCGAATTGAATGCTTTGCACCAGGCGTTTAAGCCGCTGCGGGTCGTTGCGCTGTTCGGCGCTGATCATGCGCTTGGCCACCACGCCCGCCTCGTCGGAGAGGGTGAGCATGATGCTGCCATCCAGCCGTTGGATGCTCAGATTGACGCGGTATTTGGGGGTGAAGGTGTCGGTGATGATCTGAAAAGGATTGTCCATGGTGCGTACCGCCTGATAAGAACATGCAGTCATTGACGACCGGTGTCGGGATTAGTTCGCGTTGCCTGACCACCGGCCATTCACTTCCCTCGCTACCTGTACAGCAAGGGGCGTGCCGTACAGCGATCTACCTGACCATGTGGTCCAAATGTGGGAGGGGGCTTGCCCCCGATTGCAGTGTGTCAGCCAAGTATTCATTGGCTGATGCACCGCAATCGGGGGCAAGCCCCCTCCCACAGTGACCCAAGTTGTTCTTGAGGGTGGTGACCTGTTTCAGGGCAATACTGAAAAAACGATCGCAGACAGCGCAATCAGCCCGATCACCACCACAAACACATTCGATACCTGACCCGAATACTGGCGCAGCGATGGCACGCGGCGGATCGCATACATCGGCATCAGGAACAGCAGGCACGCGATGATCGGCCCGCCCAGGGTTTCGATCATGCCGAGGATGCTGGGGTTGAAGGTCGCCACGGCCCAGCAGGTCAACACCATGAACAGTGCGGTGCTGCGCTCCAGCCATTTGGCCGATATCGAGCGGTTACGCCCGCGTAACGATTTGACGATCAACCCTTGGAAGCCTTCGCTGGCGCCGATGTAGTGGCCAAGGAAGGATTTGGTAATCGCCACCAGCGCGATCAACGGCGCTGCGTAGGCGATCACCGGAGTTTGGAAGTGATTCGCCAGGTACGACAGAATCGAGATGTTCTGCGCCTTGGCCGCTGCCAGGTCGGCGGGCGACAGCGCCAGTACGCAACTGAAGCAGAAGAACATCACGGTCAACACCATCATGCCGTGGGCCGTGGCGAGAATGCCGCTGCTTTTGCGCTCGGCCTGGGCGCCGTACACGCGCTTTTGGTCGACGGCGAACGCGGAGATGATCGGTGAATGGTTGAAGGAAAACACCATCACCGGAATCGCCAGCCACAGGGTTTTGAAGAACAACGGCAGGGGCATGCCCTCACCGGCGGAGGCGAAGAACGCGCCGTTCCAGTTGGGGATCAGGCTGAGTGCCAGCAACAACAGTGCGGCGACGAATGGGTAGACCAGCACGCTCATCGCCTTGACGATCACGCTCTGGCCGCAGCGCACAATGGCCATCAGGCCGAGGATCAGCACCAGCGACAAAATCGCGCGCGGCGGTGGCGTCATGTGCAGTTGATGCTCCATGAAACTGCCCAGGGTGTTGGTCAGCGCCACGCTGTACACCAGCAGGATCGGGAAAATTGCGAAGAAGTAGAGCAGGGTAATGAGTTTTCCCGCGCCGACGCCGAAGTGTTCTTCGACCACTTCGGTGATATCCCCGGATTTGCCTGACAGCACAAAGCGCGTCAGCCCACGGTGGGCGAAGAAGGTCATCGGAAAGGCCAGCAGTGCCAGCACGATCAGCGGCCAGAAACCGCCGACACCGGCGTTGATCGGCAGGAACAGGGTGCCCGCGCCGATGGCGGTGCCGTAGAGGCCGAGCATCCAGGTGGTGTCGTGTGGGGTCCAGCCCTTTGTCACGGTTGTTTCTACAGCAGGGTTTTCTACGGCGGGTGTACGTACATCGGTCATCGTTATTGCCTCGTTATTATTTTTGCGCGGGCTCACGTATGGGGCGGGTAGAAGTGCTCCGATCAGCACTCCACCCAGCTGACCGCCAGGCCGCCCCGTGAAGTTTCTTTGTATTTGTCATGCATGTCGGCGCCGGTATCGCGCATGGTGCGGATCACCCGGTCGAGGGAAATGAAGTGCTTGCCGTCGCCACGCAGGGCCATTTGCGTGGCGTTGATCGCCTTGACGGCGGCGATGGCGTTGCGCTCGATACACGGCACTTGCACCAGGCCACCCACCGGGTCGCAAGTAAGGCCAAGGTTGTGCTCCAGGCCGATTTCGGCGGCGTTTTCCAACTGTTCCGGGGTGGCGCCGAGCACATCGGCCAGCCCGGCGGCGGCCATGGCGCAGGCCGAACCGACTTCGCCCTGGCAACCGACTTCGGCGCCGGAGATCGAGGCATTTTTCTTACACAGGATGCCGACGGCGGCGGCGGCCAGGAAGAAATTGACCACGTCGTCGTCGGACGCTTGTGGATTGAATTTCATGTAGTAATGCAGCACCGCCGGAATGATGCCCGCCGCGCCGTTGGTCGGCGCGGTGACCATGCGCCCGCCGGCGGCGTTTTCCTCGTTGACGGCGAGGGCGAACAGGTTCACCCATTCCATGGCCGACAAGGTCGAAGTGATCACATTCGGCTTGCCGATTTCCAGCAGGCTGCGGTGCAATTTCGCCGCACGGCGTGGTACGTCCAAGCCACCCGGCAAGATGCCTTCATCCCGCAGGCCTTGCTCCACGCATTCGCGCATCACCGACCAGATATGCAAGAGGCCGCTGCGAATGTCTTCGTCACTGCGCCAGGCACGTTCGTTGGCCATCATCAGTTCGGAAACGCGTAGGCCATGTTTTTTGCACAAGGCCAGCAACTCGACGGCGCTGGAAAAGTCGTAGGGCAATTCCACATCGCTGGTCGGCGCGATACCCGAGGCCGCCTCCGCCGCATCGATGATGAAACCGCCGCCCACCGAGTAATAGGTTTGTTCGCTCAACAGGCCGTTGTCGCCATAGGCGTGCAGGGACATGGCGTTGGGGTGGTAGGGCAGGCTTTCGTCCAGCAGCAGGAGGTCGCTGTGCCAGTTGAAGGCAATGTCTTCAGTGCCTGCGAGCAATAGCCTGCCGGACTCGCGCAGTTGTTGGATGCGTGCATTGATCGACGTCGGGTCGACTTTGTCTGGCCATTCACCCATCAAGCCCATCACACAGGCGCGGTCGGTGGCATGGCCGACGCCGGTGGCGGACAGCGAGCCGTACAGGCGCACTTCGACGCGACGAGTGGCGCTCAGCAAGTGTTGGTCGATCAGCCCTTGGGCGAAGGTCGCCGCCGCCCGCATGGGACCCACGGTGTGGGAGCTGGACGGGCCGATGCCCACCTTGAATAGATCGAAAACACTGATAGCCATGCTAAAGCCTTACAAGCAATGGAGTAGGAATCGCTGCCATGTTTTGTAGGACGAGCGGAATTGGCGCGATACTGAGCCTCTGGATCGGCACTGACCAACGAATTATCCTAAGACACCCTTTAGCAGGACTAAACCCTATGACCCGCCCCCTCCATGGCCAGACTTACGTCTGGTTGCACGTGTTTTCCTGCGCGGCGCGGCATTTGTCGTTTACCCGCTGCGCCGAAGAACTGCACATCACGCCGGGGGCGGTGAGCCAGCAGATTCGTCAGTTGGAGGAGCGTTTGGGGTTTCGTTTGTTCCATCGACGCGCACGGGGGGTGGAACTCAGTGCCGAGGGGCAGCGCCTGGCGGCGACGGTGGGGGAGGCCTACGGCAGCATCGATGCGGAATTGCAGCGGCTGGATGCGGGGATGATCAGCGGAACCCTGCGACTGCGCTCGATTCCATCGTTCCTGGGCAAGTGGCTGACCCCACGTTTGCCGCGCTTGCAGCAACGTTTCCCGGATATTCAACTGCGCATGGTCGCCGAAGACAGCAGCATCGCCCTGCATGAAGGCGACTTCGACCTGGCCATCGACTTGAACGATGGCAGCTACCCTGGCCTGTTATCCACAGCCCTGTTGGATGAGCAGATTTTCCCAGTGTGTGCACCCAGCCTGTTGCGCGGTCGCCCACCGTTGCATGGCCCGGCCGACTTGGTGCACTTCCCGTTGCTACACGACATTACCGCGTGGCGTGGGAGTTATGAGTATGCCGAGTGGGAGTTTTACCTGAATGCCATCGGCTATCACGTCGCCGACGTTCGCCGTGGCCATACCTTCAACCGTAACCACCTGACCATTGAGGCCGCCATCGCCGGAATGGGCGTGGCCATCGCACGGCGCACCTTGCTTAACGATGAACTGGAGCGCGGCACCTTGATCGTGCCATTCGGCCTGGCCGTGCCCAACCATAAACGCTACGTGTTGCTGTATGCGCCGGGCGCGTTGAGCCATCCGGGCGTGCGGGCGGTGCATGATTGGCTGGTGGAGGAAGCGGAGATTTTTCGCAGCTTGCACCCGTTGGCAGAGGGGCAATTATGAGGTTCGCTGGGCGTAAGAAGATGTAACTAACTCCCCACCCTAACAGTGTTTTTGCTTGTAGTCAGAGTTAATTTGTAATGTGGGATTTATCTTTTCAAAGGGCTTGAATTGTTTCGCGCAGTGCTCAATTGTGTAACCAAGAGGTCATGGTTTCACCGCATCGGTGGGGCAGTTGTGATCTCTCGCGAGCTAGCTGAAATAAGGGAAGAACTATGCAAATCCAAGTCAATAGCGATAACCATATTGAAAGCAGCATCCGACTGGAGGAGTGGGTAAAAACTACCATTGAGAGCACGCTCGAACGTTACGAAGAAGACCTGACCCGAGTGGAGGTCTACCTGCGGGATGAGAACGGCGACAAGCCCGGTCCCCACGATTTAAGTTGCCGTCTGGAAGCGCGGCCAAAAGGCCATCAAGCGCTGTCGGTGCTGCACAAGGCTGATAGCCTGGAACAGGCCATCGACGGTGCGGCCACCAAGCTGGACCATGCGCTGGAACATCTGTTTGGCAAACTGCAAGGCAAGCCACGCGCTGCCGGGAAAAACCAGCCAACCACCAAAGTGAATGAAGACGAACTTGAACAGGAGTTTCTGGAAAAGGAACGTGCGGTCTTTAACGGCTGACAGATTTTTCTACTCCCACTAAAGACGGGCCTGCATCTGCAGGCCCGTTTGCGTTTAGCGGCTACGTCGGAAAAAGTACCGGCTCAGCAGCGCCAACCCACAAGCGCCCCCTCCCGCAAACAACATCGCCCAGCCAACGCCATTGCGCAGTGCCGTCTGGGCATCGATGAACGTTAAGCCGGTGGTTGCTGCCAGTTTGCCCGCCGCGATGTGCTGACTGATGACCGGCCACTCCAACGCCGTGCTGGTGGGAAGCACTCTGGCCAGTTGATCGCCGATGCCCAGCAGCAAGACCAGTCCCATCAACGCAATGTTCAGCGCCAGGGTAATCAGCCGTGCACTGAAGTCGATGCCTGACGCCATGCCTGCGCGGTCGGCCGATACCGATGCGGTGGTGGTGTTGGTGGTGGGTGAATTGGTCAAGGCCAGGCCCACCCCGGCAATCACACAGCTTGTCAGGAGCAGCCAGATACTCGGTTGTGCCGCACTGTTGACCGCAAACATGCTCAAAAAACCTACGCCCATCAGGCCCAACCCTAGTGGGATGATGCGTTCTGCGCCGTAGCGCAACGCCAGGCGTTCGGCCAATGGCGGCACCAGCAAGGTGGGCAGCGTGTAGGCGAGCAGGGCACCGCCGGTGGTGAGGGTGTCGTAACCCAGGCCCGCCTGGAAATAGAGTGGCAGGTAGATCATGAATGGCCAGAAGCTGAAATTCATGCCGATAGAGCCCATCAACGCACCGTTGAAACGTTGGATGCGAAACACCGAGAAGTCGAACATCGGGTGGGAGCTGCGCCGTTCCATCACGATGAACAGCAGCAGCCCGGCCAGCGACAGCCCCGCCCAGCCGAGCATGGCCGGTGTGCCGAACCCGTATTCGCTGCCTTGGGTGATGAAATACACCAGCGCAAACACCGCCAGCGTCAGGGTGAGCATCCCGGCGATATCCAGGCGATGGCTGGCCGGGTCGCGGGATTCCTGCACGCTGATATGCAGCAGTCCCAGGGTAAGCAACGTCAGCGGCACATGGACGAGAAATACCCAGCGCCAGTCCGCTATTGCCAGGATCAACGCCCCCACCATCGGACCGAACCCCAAGCCGATGCCGGCAATCACACCCCATATCGCAAAGGCCCGAGCCCGCGCTGCCGGTTCGCGAAACAGGTGCGACAGAATTGCGAACTGGCAGATCATCATGGCGCCTGCGCCCACGCCTTGTACGAAACGTGCCGTGATCAGTGTCGAAGCGTCTGCGGCCAGGCCGCAGGCCAACGAAGCCAAGCCGAATAACCACAGGCATAACACCAGCACGCGCCGCCGACCAAAGCGATCCGCCAGCGTGCCCGCCGCCATCAGCACGCTGGTGCAGGCCAGGGTGTAGGCATTCATGATCCATTGGGCATCCTGGAAACCGGTGCCCAGTTGCTGTTCCAGCGTAGGCAGGATGACCGGCACGCTGGAGATTTCCAGGCCGAACATCAGGGCCACCAGGCACACGGCGGTGAGGGCGAGGCCGTTCCTGGCAGTGCCAGGCGTGCTGTTGGCCGATAAGGTGGCGGCGGGTGGCATGGGATTCTCCTGAAAAGATAAAGTCGGTTCATATTCAGGGGAATTCAGCGCTGTATTCGTGATAGTTTTTCCGTTGATAAGGGAATAAAGGGCGACAATCCAATCATGGCGATCCCGCGTTTTGACGGCGTTGAACTGTTCCTACAGATCGTGGAGAGCGGCAATCTGACGGAGGCCGCCGAGCGGCTGAACCTCACCCGCTCCGCCGTGGGCAAGGGCCTGGCGCGGTTGGAAGCGCGCTTGGGTACACGTCTGTTGCAGCGCTCAACCCGGCGCCAATATCTGACCGAAGATGGGCAGGCGTACTACGAACATTGTCTACGAGCCTTGGCGGAACTTGAGGCTGCGGAATCGGTGCTGGAAAGCGGCCGGCAACAGCCGCGCGGCCGGTTAAGGGCAAGCGTGCCGCTGGCGTTTGGGCATCACTATGCGGCGCCTGCACTGTGGGGGTTGATGGAGCGATATCCGGAATTGGAGATCGAGATCTGTTTCTCTGACCGCATGACCGACCTGGTGCAGGAAGGCTTCGATATTGCCGTGCGGATCGGCGACCTGCCCGACACCGATCGTCTGAGCGCACGCCGCCTGGGGGAACAGGTCATGGGCCTGGCCGCGTCACCGGCTTACGTACAGCGCGTGGGAAAAATCCAAACTTCCGAGGATCTGACAAGCCATCGAGGCATTGCCTACAGAACCAACACATCCCACCGTTCACGGCTGGTATCACCGTTGGTGCTGGACGACCTCCAGGCCGTGGCCGATGCCGCTATCGCAGGCGTCGGCCTGGCCTGGTTGCCGAGTTGGTTGATCGCGCATTACGTGCTGCGCGGTCAATTGGAAGCGGTACTGCCCAGCTACCGCGAACAACCGTCGCCGATTCATGTGATCTGGCCGACCGCACCGCATATGCCGGCCAAGATCCGTTGTGCTATTGACGCGTTGGTTGCGGCGACTCCCAGTTGTCTGGCGGGTAGCTGATGGGGTGGGGCCGCTTTGCGGCCCAGCGGGAGCAAGCTCCCTCGCCACAGACTCCTGTGTGCTTAGAAGGCGATGGAGGTTTGTACGTAGACGGTGCGCGGCTCACCCACGTACTTGCCCTTGTTGTTGTCATCGAACGAGCGGGTGAAGTACTGGGTGTTGAAGATGTTTTTCACACCCACCGCCACGTTCAAGTCCGACAGCTGCGGACCAAAGTCGTACGCCGCGCGGCTGCTGAACAACATGTAGCCAGGGATGCGTCCGGTACTGCCGTCGGCACTTTCCTGCCGGGTGTTGGCGTTGTCGGCGAACTGGCTGCTCTGGAAGCTGCTGTCCAGGTTCAGTTTCCAGGGGCCTTCGGTGTAACCCACGCCCAGTGTGCCTTTGTGCTTGGACGAGAAGGGCACGCGGTTGCCTTCGTTCGGGCCGTCTTCGCGGATGGTTGCGTCGACATACGCGTAGGTGGCGTACACATCGAACCCGGCCAGTGCGGGGCTCAAGCCATCGAGGGCGTAGTTGACGCTGGTCTCGATGCCTTGATGGCGAGTCTCGCCACGGGCGATCACCGAATCGTCGGTCTGGTTGCTTTCATATTGGTTGTCGAAGTTGATCAGGAATGCGCCGATTTCAGCACGCAACGTGCCGTCGTCATAGCGGGTGCCAATTTCCCAGGTGCGTGCTTTTTCCGGTTTGACTTCGCCCTTGGGCACGCGCTTGGCCATTTGGCTGTACTGCACGCTGCCGAACGAGCCTTCGGTGTTGGCGTAGAGGTTCCAGCTGTCGGTGAGGTGGTAGAGCACGTTCAACGCTGGCAACGCGGTGTTGTAGTCGCCTTTGTAATTGAGGTTGTTGATATGGTCGGTCTGCTCGGACTTGACCATTTCGTAGCGCACGCCAGGGGTGATGGTCCACTTGCCGATATCGATGCGGTCGTCGATGAAGAACGCGTTGGCTTCGGTGCTGCCACGGGTGTCACGGTCGTTCTTGCTGTTGGTGGTCGGGATCTGCTGGTTGGCGGTGATCGGCGTGGTGTAGCGCATCTCGTGGCCGGCTTCGTTGATGTAGCGGTAACCCACGCCGACTTCGTGGCTGGTGTTGCCGAGGTCAAAGCCCTGGGCGAAACGGGTTTCCAGGCCGCGCACCCAATACTCACGGGGCGACAGGGACAGGAAGCGGGTCTGGTCCAGGTAACCGTTGCGCAGGGTGGTGGTGAAGAAGGTATTCACGGTGAATTCGCGGCGGTCTTCCTGGTAGCGATAGCCGGCGTTGAACATCGTACGGCGGCCCCAGAATTTGTCGTAGGGGCGGGTCGACTGATAAGGATCGGCCTTGTAGTCCGCAACGTTCAAGCCCCCAGGCATATCGGCCTGGCCTTCGTAGTACTGCGCCATGGCGTTGAAGCTGTTGGCCTCGTCCAGCTGGTATTTGCCCTTGAGGATCAGGTCATCGATGCGGGTGTTGCTGTTTTCGCGCCAGTCGCCGCCACGGGTGCCGGAGTAGAGGATTGCGCCGCCCAAGCCGTTATCCGCCGTGCCGCCGGCCAGCAGGTTGGCGGTGGTCTTGAAGCCGTCATGGCTGGAGGACGGGCTGGTCTCGGTCTGGAAGCCTCCTTTGACGGTGGGCGCATCCGGGATCGCACGGGTCACGAAGTTGACCACGCCGCCGACGTTCTGCGGGCCGTACCGCACGGCGCCGCCGCCGCGCACCACGTCCACGGCGTCCATGTTGCCCATGCTGATGGGCGCGAACGACAGTTGCGGCTGGCCATAGGGTGCGAAGGGCACCGGGATACCGTCCATCAATACCGTAGAGCGCGACGCCAGACGCGGGTTGAGGCCGCGAATGCCGAAGTTCAGCGCCATGTCATGGCTGCCGGTGCCGTTGTTTTCCGGGGCATTGACGCCGGGGATGCGGTTTAGCACATCGCGGGCCTGGGTGGCGCCCTGGCGTTCGAATTCTTCGCGGCGGATCACGTCGCGGGCGCCGGGGTGTTCGAACACGTTGGTCTGCGCTGCATCGCCAAGCCAGTCGCCGACCACGCTGGAAGTGCCCAACTCGATCGTGGCGGGGGCATTGGCCGGTTGCAGGCTGTAGGCATTGTCGCCTTCGGCGCGGGCTTGCAGGCCGGTGCCTTCCAGCAGTGTTTGCAGGCCCTCGGCGGCGCTGTAGTTGCCGTTCAAACCACGACTCTGCATGCCCGCCGTCACTTCGGAGCCGAAGGAAATCAGCACGCCGGCTTCACGGCCAAACTGGTTCAGTGCAGCTTCCAGCGAACTTGGTGCGATGTGATAAGGCTTGGCTTCGGCAGCCATCACTGTAGGAAGCACAGTAAGACTCAGGCTGGCGCCGAGTAGGAGTTGGCGCAGGGTGCGGGCAAGAAGCGTCGGTTGCTGGGGCATGAAGAGCGGTCCTGAGAAGGAAGGATCAAGGTGGCTTTCCTTCTCTGTCACGCGAGGTGTGGAAAACGGCTCACAGTTGTCGAAAATAATTTCAGGCGCGTGCCTGCACCGTCACCCAGTAGCGGGTAAAGCGTCGCACTTTGACCGGCAGGCTCACTTCCAGCAGGTCCAGGATGCGTTCGCTGTCATCCAGCGGGTAACTGCCGGAGATCAACAGGTTGGCCACCTGCGGATCGCAATTGAGCTGGCCGCGGCGATAGCGCCCCAATTCACCGAGGAAGTCCTCCAGGCGCATATGCGCAGCCATCAACATGCCATCGGCCCAGGCGCCGCTGTTGGCGTCGGTAGGGCGCGGGCTGTCCCAACCCTTGCGGGTGAAGTTGACTTGATGCGCGGTTTGGACCGTCAGCGGCAGGCCGCTGTAAGTGTTGGGCATCACCTCGACCTGGCCGTCGAGGACCGCCAGTTGGGAGTGGTCGTTGAACTGTCGCACGTTGAACCGCGCCGCCTGGCTGGTGAGCAGGCCCTGGCCGGTCAAGACATTCAGTGGTGCGCTGCCTTTGACGCCGGTCAGCAGGATCTCGCCTTCGAGCAGGCGGATCAGGCGTTGCTGGCCATCGAAATGCACATCCACTGCACTGCCAGTGTTGAGCTGCAACTGGCTGCCATCCGCCAACTGCACCTTGCGGCGCTGGCCGACGGGGCTGCGGTAGTCGGCGGTCAGCGGCGGCAGGATATGTTGCTGGCGCAGGCTCCACGCAGCGGCGGAACCGGCACCGAGGATCAGCAGCAGCTTGAGCGCCTGGCGACGGCTGGTGGAGGTCGGCGCATTCAAGGCCGCATGCGCCAGCGGCGACGGCATGCCGCGCAGGCGCTGGTTGACGCGCTGCATGTGGTCCCAGGCGCGCTGGTGCTCGCTGTGGGCATTCAGCCATTGCTGCCAGGCCGCTTGTTGGCGCGGGTTGAGCGCGCCTTGCTGCATTTCCATCAGCCAATGCACGGCTTGTTCGGCGACTTGGGTCGAGAAGTTCATAGGGCGAAGTAGCAGCGCATGGCCGCTTTGCTCAGGTGACGTTTGACGGTGGCGATGGAGATGCCCAGTTCCGCGCCGATTTGCGCATAGGTCAGGCCATCGAGCTGGGCCAGCAGAAACGCGCGTTTGACCTGGACGGGCAGGCCGTCGAGCAGTTGGTCGAGTTCCACCAGGGTTTGCAGGATGATTGCGCGTTCTTCTTCAGACGGCGCCACGTGTTCGGGCATCTGCGCGAGGGCGTCGAGGTAGGCACGTTCCAGGTCCTGGCGACGGTAGAAGTTGAACAGCACGCGCTTGGCGACGGTGGTGAGAAAGGCGCGGGGTTCGATCAGCGTCGGTGTTTCGCGGGCAGTGAGCACGCGGATAAAGGTGTCTTGCGCCAGGTCGGCAGCACTTTCCGGGCAGCCGAGTTTGCGTCGCAACCAGCCGGTGAGCCAGTGATGATGGTCGTTGTACAAAACTTCGACAGTGTTGGACGGCGGCAACGGGGTCACCCTGCGCTACGAGCATGCTTTAGAGAACAAGAATTGTTCGCATTGTAGGCGGCTGAGTAAGGTTCGGCAATCCGTCAGGGCAGGTGTTTTATCCGTTCTGTTTTGCTTATGAGAATATTTATCATTAATATTGCTGGCTGATGAACCTGGCGCCTCCCGCATGAAAAGCAAAACCTCAGTTCCCGCGCTGTACCGTCTGGCCGTCACGTCCCGCGTACTCGCGGCCGTGGTCGGCGGCTACCTGATGGCGTCCTTGGCTGCGATCTGCCTGGCGTTGTGGATGCCCACGTCCCGCGCCGATGCGGTGATCACCGGGATGATGAGTTCCTTTGTGTTCTATCTGCTGGCGGTGCTCTGGTGTTTCGCCTGCCGTACGGCGTGGCGCGCCTGGTTTGGGGTGATGCTGCCCAGTGCCGCCTTTGCCACCCTGGCTGGCGTAGGCATGTGGATGGTGCGCACATGAAAGAGGGTTTCCGTCAGGCCATGGCCTGGTTGCACACCTGGGCCGGATTGATCTTTGGCTGGCTGCTATTCGCGATTTTCCTGACCGGCACCCTGTCGTATTTCAAAGATGAAATCAGCCACTGGATGCAACCCGAAGTACAGGCCCATCCGCTCGACGATGCCCGTAGCCTGGGTGTTGCCCAAGCCTATTTGCAGCAAGTGGCTCCGACCGCCGCGCGCTGGTTCATCACCCTGCCAGACCGCCGCGACCCTGGCCTGTCGGTGATGTGGCAAGACAAGGTCGACCCTGGCAAGCGCGGCAACTTCATCCAGAAAACCCTCGACCCGGTCAGCGGCGAAGCCGTGCAAGCCCGTGAAAGCATGGGCGGCGAATTCTTCTATCGTTTCCACTTCCAACTGCAAATGCCTCACCCGTGGGGGCGCTGGCTGTCGACCACGGCGGCGATGGTGATGTTTATCGCATTGATCACCGGCATCATCACCCACAAGAAAATCTTCAAGGACTTCTTCACCTTCCGCCCGCGCAAAGGCCAGCGCTCCTGGCTCGACGGGCACAACGCCGTGGGCGTGCTGGTATTGCCGTTTCACCTGATGATCACCTACAGCAGCCTGGTGATTTTCATGAGCATGGTGATGCCTGCGCCAATCCTCGCCTCCTATGGCAATGACGCCCGCGCCTTCTTTAATGAAGTGTTCCCCAATACCAACAACGCGCCTGCGCTCGGTCAGCCGGGACAACTGCTGCCATTGGGGCCGATGTACGAGAACGCCCGCGAGCAATGGGCGGGCGGCCATGTCGGGCGAGTAGCGGTGAACAATCCCGGTGATGTCAACGCGTCGGTCAACGTCTTCCGCGCCGGTGCCGACAGCGTGGTGCACGATTTTGGCAGTACCGTGTCGTTCAATGGCACCACTGGCGAGCGCTTGCGGGTCAGTGGCGAGCCGTCGCTGCCGGCGGTCATCGGCGGCAGTTTCTACGGTTTGCATATGGGCCATTTCGCCGGCCCGGTGTTGCGCTGGCTGTACTTTATCTGCGGCCTGGCCGGCACGGCGATGATCGGCACCGGGCTGGTCATCTGGCTCGGCAAGCGCCAGCTCAAGCACGCGAAAACCGGCGTGATGCCATTTGAGTTGCGGCTGGTGGAAGTGCTGAATATCGCCAGCATGTCCGGGCTGATGATCGCCATTGCCGCGTTCTTCTGGGCCAATCGCCTGCTGCCGGTGAGCTTCGCCGAACGCTCCGACTGGGAAGTGCAAACGTTCTTTATCGCCTGGGGCCTGAGCCTGCTGCACGCCCTATTGCGTCGTGGGCGCCAGGGTTGGGTCGAGCAATTGAGTGTCGGCGCACTGTTGTTTGTGGCGATTCCACTGCTCAACGCGTTGACCACGCCTTACCATCTGGGCGCCTCGTTGGCCAAGGGCGACTGGGCCATGGCCGGCTTTGATCTGACATGCCTGGCCAGCGGTGTGTTCCTCGCGTGGGCCGCGTGGAAAATGCAGCACCGTACGGCGCCGCAACCCAAGGCCGAACGGGCACGCGCATTGACCCTCAAGCAGGAGGCGCACTGAATGCTCCTCGCGCTGTTGATGTGCTACGTCGGGTTCACCGCGCTGTGTCTGTCCACCGACCGCCACCATGGTGAATTGCTGCACAGTAAACCGTCGCCCCATCGGCGGCGGATGTTGCGCGCAGCCGGTTGGTTATTACTGATCGCGTCGATCTGGCCTGCTGTGACCGTCGCCGGCTGGAGCCAGGGTTTGGTGGAGTGGTGCGCGGTACTGATGCTCAGCGCACTGCTGTTGGTGCTGTTGTTGCCGTATCGGCCAAGGCTGGCCTTGATCCTGGCGGGCGTTGGCCTGCTGGCCAGCCCCGTTGCGGCCTTCGCCACCCTCTGAGCCCCACCCGATGATGATCAGCACACCGCCCGAGTCCCAAGACAGCCCGCACGCTGACGCGGCGGGCGGGCGTGCGCATTTCCTTCAGGTGTTTTTGTCCCAGCGTTCGCAGATGGAAGCGCTGGTCAGCCGGCGGGTAGGTTGCCGAGCCACGGCGGCGGACTTGGTGCAGGACCTGTTCCTGCGCTTCTGGCGCCGACCGCTGGTACAGGTCGAAGAGCTCAGTACTTACTTGCTGCGCTGCGCTGGCAACATCGCCATCGACCACCTGCGCAGCGAAGGCGCTCGTGCGCGCAGCAGCGAAGGCTGGCTGCCGGAACCGTCAGATAACCAGAGTTCGGAACCCCAGGCGGCGCTCGAAGCGGGCAATGATCTGCGCCATGTCGAAGCCGCGCTGCGCAGCTTGCCGGAGCGCACCCGGCAGATTTTCCTGCTCAACCGCATTCACGGTCGCAAGTACGCGGAAATCGCCAAGGCCATGGGCCTGTCCCAAAGTGCCGTGGAAAAACATATGATGCGTGCCCTCGAAGCCTGCAAGGCCAGCCTTCGTGAACCCTCTTCTCCACGCACGCCAGGGAAAGCACCGTGAACCCCATCCCCACGCCCGACCAGGAACAAGCCGCGCTGGCCTGGCTGAGCCTGTTGCACGACCAACCCAGCAGCGGCGACCAGGCCACGTTCAGCCGTTGGCTGCGGGCCGACCCGGCGCATGTCGAGGCCTATTCACAGGCCCAGGTCGTGTGGGAGTTGAGCGAAGTGCCCGCGCGCCAACTGGCGGACGAAGATGCACTGGCCTTGCAGCGCTACCTCAAGGCAATGAACACCTCGAAACGTTCACGGGTAGTGCGTTGGTCCGGCGCGCTGGCCATGGCCGCGTGCCTGCTGTTGATGGTGTCCATGGGCGCCGGTTGGCAGCCATCGCGTTGGGTCGACGACTTTGGCGCCGACTATGTGAGTGCGCCGGGAGAAGTGAAGACCGTCACCTTGGCCGACCAATCCCAGGTCACGCTGGATGCCGACAGCGCGATTGCCGTGGATTTCAGCCATGGCGAGCGGCATATCCAGTTGCGTCGCGGCGCAGGATTTTTCAGCGTGACCCACACCGGTCAGTCGTTCGTGGTGGAGGCGGGCAGTGGTGAAGCGCGCGTGCTCGGTACGCAATTCGAAGTGCGCCTGCAACCGGCGGGCGCCCAGGTAACGGTGTTATCGGGGCGGGTGGGGGTGACGCCGTCCAAGCAAGCCCAACAGCAGATTCTGACCGCCGGCCAGCAAGTGGCCTACGCCGACGGCAGCGCCGATGCGATGCACCCCGTAGACAGCGAGTCCCGCCTGGCCTGGCGGGACGGCTGGCTGAACTACTACAAGGCGCCGCTGGCCGATGTGATCCAGGACCTGGGCCGCTACTACCCTGGCCGCATCCTGTTGCTCAACGAAGAAATGGGCGCCAAGCGCGTCAGCGGCAGTTTCCCGAGCAAGGACCCGCAGGCGGTGCTGAATGCGTTGCAGGCGGTGTTGGGGTTTGAGCAGCACAACGTGCTCGGGCGGATGATCGTGGTGCGCTGATTACTTCAGCGCGGCCATGATCTTTTCGGGGCTGTATTCGCGGATCAACGAGCCGTTTACGTCCACAAACGGAATCCCCCCACCCCCCAGCGCTTCATACGCATTGCGCGCCTGGGCATCCTTCTCGATATCAAAGGCCTGGTACGGGATGCCCTTCTGATCCAGAAAGCGGCGGATCTGCTTGCAGTACCCGCACCATTCGGTGGAATAGAGCACCACGCGCGCCGAAGCGCGCACGTGTTCGGGCGCGACCTGCGACGGATTGAACAGCCGCTCGATCTTGCCCCAGTTCTGGATCACCACCACGACCAGCAATACCAGCAGGACTTTCTTGAAGACCCCGCCGAGCATCAGTTGCGGCGCTTGAGCTGGTCGGTCAATTGGGTCGGCAGGCCCTTGATGATCAGGGTGCCGGCGGCTTCGTCGTATTCGATTTTGTCGCCCAGCAGGTGCGCTTCAAAACTGATCGACAAGCCTTCGGCGCGGCCGGTGAAGCGGCGGAACTGGTTAAGGGTGCGTTTATCCGCCGGGATTTCCGGCGACAGGCCGTAGTCCTTGTTGCGGATATGGTCGTAGAACGCCTTGGGCCGATCTTCATCGATCAAACCGGACAATTCTTCCAGGCCCATGGGCTCGCCGAGCTTGGCCTGGCTGCTGGCGTAGTCCACCAGGGTCTTGGTTTTTTCGCGGGCGGATTCGTCCGGCAGGTCTTCGCTTTCGACGAAATCGCTGAACGCCTTGAGCAGGGTGCGGGTCTCGCCGGGGCCGTCGACACCTTCCTGGCAGCCGATAAAGTCGCGGAAGTACTCCGAGACCTTCTTGCCGTTCTTGCCCTTGATAAACGAGATGTACTGCTTGGACTGCTTGTTGTTCTGCCATTCGGAGACGTTGATGCGCGCCGCCAGGTGCAGTTGGCCGAGGTCCAGGTGACGCGAAGGGGTCACGTCCAGCTCATCGGTCACCGCCACGCCTTCGCTGTGGTGCAGCAGGGCGATGGCCAGGTAGTCGGTCATGCCTTGTTGGTAGTGGGCAAACAGCACATGGCCGCCGGTGGAGAGGTTGGACTCTTCCATCAGTTTTTGCAGGTGCTCGACCGCCGTACGGCTGAAGGTGGTGAAATCCTGGCCACCGTCGAAATAGTCCTTCAACCAGCCGCTGAACGGGTGCGCGCCCGACTCGGCATGGAAGAAACCCCAGGCCTTGCCTTGTTTGGCGTTGTAGCTCTCGTTGAGGTCGGCAAGCATGTTCTCGATGGCGGCGGATTCGGCCAACTCCGTGTCACGGGCGTGGAGAACTGCGGGTGTGCCGTCGGGTTTTTTGTCGATCAGGTGGACGATGCAATGACGGATCGGCATGGGCTTCTCGGCTGGTTGAGCGGGGAGCGGTTGCCTCCCCGAAAAGTCGCCCAGTGTACCGCACCCATTGGCCAAGACACCCGTCGAAGGGTGTTTTGGGCGCTGTCCGACGGGGCATATGCCTTTTTTTCACGGTTTAGAGCGATAAAGCTGACCAAATGGCTAGGTAGAAGCGGATATTTCCCCGTCTCTGTGCTAGTTTTGCCCCGTCTTACGCCAAGTCTCGGCGTTAAGCGTGCATTCAGCATCTGTCAGGTCGAACCAATCCCCGTTTCAAGCATCTATAACCCCGAACTTCGTGGTTATGGTCGGGGGTGCCAGGCCTTGACGGTCGGGCTCGATGGCTGACACTGCACTCTGCAATCCATATGAATTTGATAGGGAAGGAACACCACAATGGCTATTACTAAAGACCAACTGATCGCTGACCTGGCTGAAGCAGTAGACGCACCGAAAACTACCGTGCGCGCTCTGCTGGACCAACTGAGCCAAGTTGTTGCTGACCAGCTGGAAAACGGCGGCGAAATCACTCTGCCAGGCGTTGGCAAACTGAAAGTGACCGAGCGTCCTGCCCGTACTGGCCGTAACCCTTCGACTGGCGCTGCCATCGAAATCGCTGCCAAGAAAGTTATCAAGCTGGTTGTGGCCAAAGGCCTGACCGACGCTGTTAACAAGTAAGACGCAGCAAAAAAAACCGTGCACCGGAGCGATCCGGGCACGGTTTTTTGTTGCCTGCGATTTGCAGGTGCAGGTTTATTGTAGTGAGCGGGCTTGTCCCGCGCTGGGCCGCGAAGCGGCCCCAAAACCAGGCAATCAGGTTCTAACTGGCAGAACGCGTCGACCGAATTAGGGCTGCTTCGCAGCCCAGCGCGGGACAAGCCCGCTCACTACAGTGAGTCAGTCGCGAACCCAGCGCTGACGCCAGATTTTCTGCTCGTTCTTGGTCTGGAACGTCCAGGCGACAAAACGGCTTTGTTTCTGGCCCTGGGACATTTCCACCACCTGGCTTTCCAACGCACCGGCCTTTTTCAGCGCGGTTTCAATGGCCGGCAGGTTGGAGGCTTTCGAGACCAGTGTGCTGAACCACAGTACCCGATGCGCGACCTTGGCGCTTTCCGCGATCAACTGGGTCACAAATCGCGCTTCACCCCCTTCACACCACAGCTCGGCGGATTGGCCACCGAAGTTCAACACCGGCAACTTGCGCTTGGGATCGGCCTTGCCCAGGGCGCGCCATTTACGCTCGCTGCCCTTGGTGGCTTCCTCCATCGACGCATGAAAGGGCGGGTTGCACATGGTCAGGTCAAACGCCTCGCCTGTTTCCAACAGGTTGAGCAGGATGTGCTTGGGATTGGTTTGCTGACGCAGTTGAATGACTTTGCTCAAGTCATTGGACTGCACGATGGCCCTGGCAGCGGCCACGGCGATCGGGTCGACTTCCGAACCGAGGAAATTCCAGCGGTATTCCATGTAGCCAATCAGCGGATAGACGCAGTTGGCGCCCATGCCGATGTCCAGCACCTTGATGATCGAACCGCGTGGGATCTTGCCGTCGTTGTTGCTGGCCAGCAGGTCGGCGAGGAAATGCACGTAGTCCGCACGCCCCGGCACCGGTGGGCACAGGTAGTCGGCGGGAATGTCCCAATGCTGGATGCCATAGAAGGACTTGAGCAACGCCCGGTTGAACACCCGCACCGCATCCGGGCTGGCGAAGTCGATGCTCTCTTTGCCATACGGGTTGATGATCACGTATTTCGCCAGTTCCGGCGTGGTCTTGATCAGCGCCGGGAAGTCGTAACGGCCTGTGTGGCGGTTGCGCGGGTGCAGGGTGGCCTCTTTGCGCGGCGCGACGGGTTTGGCCGTGGCGGCGGTTTTAGGCTTCTTGCGCGGAGGCTTGGGTGTGCTGGGGGCGGTCATGATGATTCTGGGGTTGGCTCAATGTGGCGGGTATTGTCACACATTCTTGAGGTCACCTCGGTCAAATGTGGGAGGGGGCTTGCCCCCGATGGCGGTGTATCAGCCAATCTGTAGGTTGCTGACACACTGCTATCGGGGGCAAGCCCCCTCCCACATTGATTGCATTGCCAGTTTGGCAGTGGGGAATTTCAGGCCAAAAAAAGAGGCCCGAAGGCCTCTTTATCTGCACAGGTTCCAGCTTACAGGCTGGAAATCCGCGCATGTTGCTCCGCCAGCTTGCCCAGGGCCTGTTCGGCCTCGGCCAGCTTGGCGCGTTCCTTGTCGATCACTTCGGCCGGCGCCTTGTCGACGAATGCCGCGTTGGACAGCTTGCCGCCCACCCGCTGCACTTCGCCTTGCAAGCGCGCGATTTCCTTGTCGAGGCGGGCCAGTTCGGCGCCCTTGTCGATCAGGCCGGCCATCGGCACCAGCACTTCCATCTCGCCCACCAGTGCGGTGGCGGACAGCGGTGCTTCGGCGTCAGCCGCCAATACAGTGATGGACTCCAGCTTCGCCAGCTTCTTGAGCAGCGCATCGTTCTCGGCGAGACGACGCTGGTCTTCGGCACTGGCGTTCTTCACGAACACGGCCAACGGCTTGCCCGGCCCGATGTTCATCTCGGCGCGGATGTTGCGCGTGCCGAGCATCAGGGTCTTGAGCCATTCGATATCGCTTTCGGCTGCCTCATCAATGCGCGCTTCATTGGCCACTGGCCAAGGTTGCAGCATGATGGTCTTGCCTTCGATACCGGCCAGCGGCGCCAGGCGCTGCCAGATTTCTTCGGTGATGAACGGCATGAACGGGTGCGCCAGGCGCAGTGCCACTTCCAGCACGCGAACCAGGGTGCGGCGGGTGCCGCGCTGGCGTTCAACCGGCGCGTTTTCGTCCCACAGCACTGGCTTGGACAGTTCCAGGTACCAGTCGCAATACTGGTTCCAGATGAACTCGTACAAGGCCTGCGCCGCCAGGTCGAAACGGAACTGGTCGAGTTGGCGCGTCACTTCGGCTTCGGTGCGTTGCAGCTGCGAGATAATCCAGCGATCCGCCAGGGACAGCTCATACGCTTCGCCGTTCTGGCCGCAGTCTTCGCCTTTATCCAGCACGTAGCGCGCGGCGTTCCAGATCTTGTTGCAGAAGTTGCGATAGCCTTCGACGCGGCCCATGTCGAACTTGATGTCGCGACCGGTGGACGCCAGCGAGCAGAAGGTGAAGCGCAGGGCGTCGGTGCCGTAGCTGGCGATGCCGTCGGCGAACTCGTCGCGGGTCTGCTTCTCGATCTTCTTCGCCAGTTTCGGCTGCATCAGGCCCGAGGTGCGTTTCTGCACCAGGGTTTCCAGGTCGATGCCGTCGATGATGTCCAGCGGGTCCAGGACGTTGCCCTTGGACTTGGACATCTTCTGGCCCTGGCCGTCACGTACCAGGCCGTGCACGTACACGGTCTTGAACGGAACCTGCGGGGTGCCGTCCTCGTTCTTCACCAAGTGCATGGTCAGCATGATCATCCGGGCAACCCAGAAGAAAATGATGTCGAAACCGGTGACCAGCACGTCGGTGGAGTGGAATTTCTTGAGGAACTCGGTCTGCTGCGGCCAGCCCAGGGTGGAGAAGGTCCACAGGCCCGAACTGAACCAGGTGTCCAGTACGTCGTTGTCCTGTTGCAGCGCAACGTCGGCACCGAGGTTGTGCTTGGCACGCACTTCGGCTTCGTCGCGGCCTACATAGACCTTGCCCGACTCGTCGTACCAGGCCGGAATGCGGTGGCCCCACCACAGCTGACGGCTGATGCACCAATCCTGGATGTCACGCATCCACGAGAAGTACATGTTTTCGTACTGCTTGGGCACGAACTGGATACGGCCGTCTTCCACGGCGGCAATGGCAGGTTCTGCCAGCGGCTTTGTGGACACGTACCACTGGTCGGTCAGCCACGGCTCGATCACGGTGCCGGAACGGTCGCCTTTCGGCACTTTGAGGCCGTGGTCGTCAACGCTCACCAGCAGGCCGGCGGCGTCGAAGGCGGCAACGATCTGCTTGCGTGCTTCGAAACGGTCGAGGCCGGCGTATTCGGCCGGGATCTTGCCGTCGATGCTGTCGTTCAGCGTGCCGTCCAGGTTGAACACCTGACAGGCCGGCAGTACGGCGGCGTTTTTGTCGAAGATGTTCAGCAGCGGCAGGTTGTGGCGCTTGCCGACTTCATAGTCGTTGAAATCGTGGGCCGGGGTGATTTTCACGCAGCCGGTGCCGAATTCCGGGTCGCAGTAGTCGTCCGCGATGATCGGGATGCGACGGCCAACCAGCGGCAACTCGACGAACTTGCCGATCAGTGCCTGGTAGCGCTCATCGTTCGGGTTAACCGCGACGGCGGCGTCGCCGAGCATGGTTTCCGGACGGGTGGTAGCGACGATCAGGTAGTCGTTGCCTTCGGCGGTCTTGGCGCCGTCGGCCAGCGGATACTTGAGGTTCCACAGGAAACCTTTCTCGTCGTGGTTTTCCACTTCGAGGTCGGAAATTGCCGTGTGCAACTTGGTGTCCCAGTTGACCAAGCGCTTGCCGCGGTAGATCAGGCCGTCTTCATGCAGGCGCACGAAGGCTTCTTTTACGGCTTCCGACAGGCCGTCGTCCATGGTGAAGCGCTCGCGGCTCCAGTCGACGGACGAGCCTAGGCGACGGATCTGACGGCTGATATTGCCGCCGGACTGGTCTTTCCATTCCCAGATCTTTTCCAGGAATTTCTCGCGACCCAGGTCGTGACGGCTCTGGCCAGTGGCTTCGAGTTGGCGTTCCACCAGCATTTGGGTGGCGATACCGGCGTGGTCGGTGCCCGGTTGCCACAGGGTGTTGCGGCCCTGCATGCGGCGGAAACGGATCAACGCATCCATGATCGCATTGTTGAAGCCATGGCCCATGTGCAGGCTGCCAGTGACGTTCGGTGGCGGAATCATGATGGTGTAGGAATCGCCCGCGCCTTGCGGGGCGAAATAATTCTCGGATTCCCAGGTGTTGTACCAGGAAGTTTCGATGGCGTGCGGCTGGTAGGTCTTATCCATGCGCGGCGGGACCCTAGTTGGCATTTATTCAGGAAAGCCGGCAAGTATAACGGGGGAGGGCGTGGAGGGCGAGTTGAAGACGGTCTAAAGGTTGATGCAAAACCAATGTGGGAGGGGCGGTGCGACGATTCGACTTGCCCCCGATGGCGGCGTGTCAGTTAAAGATGAACTGGCTGACCCACCGCCATCGGGGGCAAGCCCCCTCCCACAGGGAATCTATGCAAGCCTCAGGACTGGTATTGGCTCAACAACCGCTCCATCCGCGCATCCAGCCGACGCTTGATCTCGGTTTCGATATGCGGGGCAAAGTCGTCGATCACGTCTTGCATGATCAGTTGCGCGGCGGCGCGCAGTTCGTTGTCCAGGTGCAGCAGCAGGGCGTCGGGGCTTTTTTCGACAGCGGCAGGCTCCGGCGCAGGGGGCTTGCTCTCCGCCAAATCGAACAGCATTGGAATCTGTACCTCGCTCTCGACCGTTTCGGTCAGCAGCGGCGGCTGTAAGTCATCATCACCCAGCAACTGGCGGATCGACTCAAGGTCATCCAGCAGGTGGTCGTCTTTTTTCAGCGGGTTGGGAGTGTCCATCGTGTACTCAAAGTCGTTGTAGCCGGTGATCTTGCAAAGGATAGCCCTGTTCGCGATAGAAACGGAAACTCTCCCGCGCGGCCTGACGAATAGCCGGGTCCTCCACCACGACTTCTGCCACACGGGCAAACGCCTTGGCGAAGGGCGGTACTTTCAGGTCCAGGTTCACCAGCAGGTCATGGTGATCACCGCAGCTCTCGCCCAGCCCTAGTACCACCAGGCCTTCGGGTTCGGATTCAGCGGGTCCATGGGGCACGAAGCTTTCACCCTTGAAGCGCCACAGGCGGGCGTCCAGTTCGTCGCGTTGGGCGGCATCGCTGCAATGCAGGTAGATGCGGTGGCCCATGCGCCAGGCTTTTTCGGTGAGTTTGCAAGCAAAGTCCAGGCGCGCGAGCGGGTCGGCGCTGGGCAATATATAGAAGTCGACTTGGGTCATTGCGGTTCCTGAGCGACCTTGGAAGCTCTAGGGCGAGCTTTTTGTGGCGAGGGAGCTTGCTCCCGTTGGGGTGCGAAGCGCCCCCAAAAGTCGGGGGACTGCTGCGCAATCCAGCGGGAGCAAGCTCCCTCGCCACAGTTCAGTTTCAGGCCTTGGCGCGATCCAGCAGGTACTGGGTCAGCAATGGCACCGGACGGCCAGTGGCGCCCTTGTCCTTGCCGCCGCTGGTCCAGGCGGTGCCGGCGATGTCCAGGTGAGCCCAGTTGAAGTTCTTGGCAAAACGCGACAGGAAGCAGGCCGCCGTGATGGTGCCGGCTTTCGGGCCGCCGATGTTGGCGATGTCGGCGAACGGGCTGTCCAACTGTTCCTGGTACTCATCGAACAGCGGCAGTTGCCAGGCGCGATCGTCAGCCGCCTTGCCGGCGCTGAGCAGTTGCTCGATCAGTTCGTCATTGTTGCCCAGCAGGCCCGAAGTGTGGGAGCCCAGTGCGACGATGCACGCGCCGGTCAGGGTAGCGATGTCGATCACAGCCTGTGGCTTGAAACGTTCGGCGTAGGTCAGCGCATCGCACAGCACCAGGCGGCCTTCGGCGTCGGTGTTGAGGATTTCAACGGTCTGGCCGCTCATGGTCGTGACGATATCGCCCGGGCGCGCTGCGCCGCCACTCGGCATGTTCTCGGCGCAGGCCAGAATGCACACCAGGTTGATCGGCAGCTTGAGTTCCAGCACGGCACGCAGGGTGCCGAACACGCTGGCGGCGCCGCCCATGTCGTATTTCATCTCGTCCATGCCGGCGCCCGGCTTGAGGCTGATGCCGCCGGTGTCGAAGGTGATGCCTTTACCGACCAGGGCGTATGGCTTGTCGGCCTTCTTGCCGCCGTTGTATTGCATCACGATCAAGCGTGGCGGCTGGTCGCTGCCTTGACCCACGGCATAGAACGAGCCCATGCCCAGTTCCTTGATCTTCTTCTCGTCCAGCACCTCGACTTTGAGGCCCTTGAACTCTTTGCCCAGCGCCTTGGCCTGTTCGCCGAGGAACGTAGGATGGCAGATGTTCGGCGGCAGGTTACCCAGGTCACGGGTGAACGACATGCCGTTGGCGATGGCGGTAGCGTGGGTCACGGCGCGCTGCACTTCGGCTTGTGCGGCCTTGATGGTCAGCAGGGTGATTTTCTTCAGGGCGCGGGGTTCGGCCTTGGTGCTCTTGAACTGGTCGAAGATATAGCCGCCGTCCACCAGGCTTTCGGCCAGCAGGCGGGTCTTGCCGTAGCTGTCGCGGCCTTTTACCACGACTTCATCCAGCGCCAGGGTGGCATCGCTGCCGCCCAGGCCCTTGAGGGTGTTGAGGATACCGCTGACAATTTTGCGGAACGGGCGGTCGCCCAGTTCGGCGTCCTTGCCCACGCCCACCAGCAATACGCGGTCGGCTTTAAGGTTGGGCAGGCTTTGCAGCAGCAGGCTCTGGCCGACTTTGCCAGCCAGGTCGCCGCGTTTGAGGACCGCGCTGATCGCGCCGCCGCTCAGTTCGTCGAGTTGCTTGGCGGCAACGCCGAGCTTGCGGCCTTCGCCAATGGCGACCACGAGGGTGGCGGTTTTCAACGTTTCGGGGCTAACGCTTTTTACAACCAATTCCATTTTCGGGTCCCTTATCAAGGTCTGAGAGCGTTGCGTCTGTACGCAGGCTTTAATGCATGGCAGCGGTGTAAGCCGCCAGCGACAAAGGCCGCAGTTTGAACCTCGCCGACGGAGCCTGACAACCCTTGCAGAACGCTTTGTGCGTGTGTGCAGAGCTTGCTCCGTGACAGGCGCGGCCAATCACAGGATAATGCGCCATCTTTTTAGCCGGCCCCTTTAAACGGGCTGACTCGGTATGCTTGCTTGTTTGGCCGCCTTAGCCTGACAACCCTGGAGTGTCTGGTTTGATCGTCTTCCGTTATCTGTCCCGCGAAGTCCTGTTGACCCTGAGTGCCGTGAGTGCGGTGCTGCTGGTCATCATCATGAGTGGTCGTTTCGTCAAATACCTGGCCCAGGCTGCTTCTGGCGCCCTGGACCCTGGCTCGCTGTTCCTGATCATGGGCTTTCGCCTGCCGGGGTTCATGCAACTGATCCTGCCGTTGGGCCTGTTCCTCGGGATCCTGCTGGCCTACGGTCGCCTGTACCTTGAAAGCGAAATGACCGTGCTCTCGGCCACCGGCATGAGCCAGCAACGTTTGCTGGGCATGACCATGATCCCGGCCGCCGGTATTGCCTTGATCGTGGCCTGGCTGAGCCTGAGCCTGGCCCCTCAAGGCGCCATGCAGTTTCAGCTGGTGCTGAACAAACAGGACGCGATGACCGAGTTCGATACCCTCGAACCGGGCCGTTTCCAGGCGCTCAATGACGGCTCCCGTGTGACCTACACCGAGACCCTGACCGAAAACCGCGCCAACCTCGGCGGCGTGTTTATCTCCGAGAAGCGCCTGGGGCAAGACAAGAAAGACCGTGGCATTTCCATCCTGGTCGCCGACTCGGGCCGCCAGGAAGTGCGCCCGGACGGCAGCCGCTACCTGATCCTGGAGAACGGCTATCGCTATGACGGCAGCCCCGGCCAGGCCGACTACCGTGCCATCAAGTACGACACCTACGGCGTAATGCTGGAGCGCCCTGATGTCAGTGACGAGGTCACCGACCGCGACGCGATCCCTACGCTCGATCTGTTCGGCAGCCAGGAACTGCGCTCCATTGCCGAGCTGCAATGGCGCCTGTCCTTGCCGTTGCTGGTGTTTATCGTGACCTTGATGGCTGTACCGCTGTCCCGCGTCAACCCGCGTCAGGGCCGTTTCCTCAAGCTGTTGCCGGCGATCCTGCTGTACATGGCTTACCTCACCATCCTGATTTCCGCCCGCGGCGCCCTGGAGAAGGGCAAGCTGTCGCCGACCCTGGGCCTGTGGTGGGTGCACGGGATCTTCCTGGTGATCGGCCTGGGGCTGCTCTATTGGGAACCGATCCGTTTGAAAATGAAGAGCCGTCGTGGCCAGAAGGAGTTGGCTCGTGGCTAAGCTCGATCGCTACATTGGTAGCAGCGTACTGATCGCCATCCTGGCGGTATTGGGCATTATCCTTGGGCTGGCGTCGTTGTTCGCCTTCATCGATGAGGTCGGCAACGTCAGCGACACCTACACCGTGTGGGACGTGATGAGCTACGTGGCCCTCACTGCGCCGCGTCGCCTCTACGACATGATGCCGATGGCCGCACTGATCGGTTGCCTGATCGGCCTGGGCAGCCTGGCCAGCAACAGTGAACTGACCATCATGCGCGCGGCCGGCGTGTCCATCGGTCGAATTGTCTGGGCCGTCATGAAGCCTATGTTGCTGCTGATGGCCTGCAGCGTATTGATCGGCGAGTACGTCGCTCCACCCGCCGAGACCACCGCCCAGGCCAATCGCGCGCTGGCGCAGGGTTCGGGCGATGCACAAAGCTCCAAGCACGGCCTGTGGCACCGCCAGGGTGACGAGTTCATCCACATCAACGCCGTGCAGCCGGGTGGCCTGTTGATTGGTGTGACGCGTTACACGTTCGACAAAGAACGTCACCTGTTGGAGTCCAGCTTCGCCAAACGTGCGCAATACGGCAGCGAAAAATGGCAACTCAGCGACGTCACTACGACCTACTTCCGTAACATCGGCCAAGGCACCAAGGCCAGTACCGAAGTGATCAATGTGCCGAGCCAGGAGTGGGATATCGCCCTCAAGCCGGAACTGTTGAATACGGTGGTAATGATCCCCGAAAGCCTGCCGATCTCCGGATTGTGGGGTTACATCCACTATTTGAAGGACCAGGGCCTGAACAACGGCCGTTACTGGCTGGCATTTTGGGTCAAGGTGTTGCAGCCGGTAGTGACTGCCGCGCTGGTGCTGATGGCGATCTCGTTCATCTTTGGTCCGCTGCGTTCGGTAACCTTGGGCCAGCGCGTGTTTACTGGCGTATTGGTGGGCTTCACGTTCCGCATCGCCCAGGACCTGCTCGGCCCGTCGAGCCTGGTGTTTGGCTTCTCGCCGCTGTTTGCGGTGCTGGTGCCCACCGCCATCTGCGCCCTGGCCGGCTTCTGGCTGTTGCGCCGAGCCGGTTGATTCCGCGCTTATGTTCAAAAAATGCCCCGTTCGAAAGATCGGGGCATTTTTGTTCTGGTCAGCAAAGATGACGTCTGGCCCGAGCATCAGGTACAATTCCCGGCTATTTTTCAGCGGGCAATCTGCCTGCAGCCTTTTTGAGTGTTGATCCGTGAGTGATTTGAGTCATATCCGCAATTTCTCCATCATCGCCCACATTGACCATGGCAAGTCGACGCTGGCCGATCGATTCATCCAGATGTGCGGCGGCCTTGCCGAGCGTGAAATGGAAGCCCAGGTACTGGATTCCATGGACCTCGAACGCGAGCGCGGGATCACCATCAAGGCCCACAGCGTTACGCTGTACTACAAGGCCAAAGACGGCATTACCTACCAACTGAACTTCATTGACACCCCGGGCCACGTTGACTTCACCTACGAAGTCAGCCGTTCCCTGGCGGCCTGTGAAGGTGCCTTGCTGGTGGTCGACGCCGGCCAGGGCGTTGAAGCGCAATCGGTTGCCAACTGCTACACCGCGATCGAGCAGGGCCTGGAAGTCATGCCCGTGCTGAACAAGATCGACCTGCCCCAAGCCGAGCCTGAGCGCGTCAAGGAAGAGATCGAGAAGATCATCGGCATCGACGCCACCGACGCCGTCACCTGCAGTGCCAAGACCGGCCTGGGTGTCGACGAAGTGCTCGAGCGTCTGGTGCACACCATTCCTGCGCCTACCGGCGATATCGAAGGTCCGCTGCAAGCGCTGATCATCGACTCCTGGTTCGATAACTACCTGGGCGTTGTTTCCCTGGTACGTGTGCGAAACGGCCGCGTGAAGAAGGGCGACAAGATCCTGGTCAAGTCCACCGGCAAGATCCACCTGGTGGACAGCGTCGGTGTATTCAACCCGAAACACACCGCGACCGTTGATCTGAAAGCCGGTGAAGTAGGCTTCATCATCGCTGGCATCAAGGACATCCACGGTGCACCGGTCGGTGACACCCTGACCTTGAGCAGCACCCCGGACGTCGACGTGCTGCCTGGCTTCAAGCGTATCCAGCCACAGGTTTACGCCGGCCTGTTCCCGGTCAGCTCCGATGACTTCGAAGACTTCCGCGAAGCCCTGCAAAAGCTGACCCTCAACGACTCGTCGTTGCAGTACACCCCGGAAAGCTCCGATGCACTGGGCTTCGGCTTCCGTTGCGGGTTCCTGGGCATGCTGCACATGGAGATCATCCAGGAGCGCCTGGAGCGCGAATATGACCTGGACCTGATCACCACCGCACCAACGGTAATTTTCGAGCTGGTGCTGAAAACCGGTGAAACGATTTACGTCGACAACCCGTCCAAGCTTCCGGACCTGTCGGCCATTGAAGACATGCGCGAGCCGATCGTGCGGGCCAATATCCTGGTGCCGCAGGAACACTTGGGCAACGTCATCACCCTGTGTATCGAAAAGCGTGGCGTCCAGCGTGACATGCTGTTCCTCGGTACCCAGGTGCAAGTGACCTACGACATGCCGATGAACGAAGTGGTCCTGGACTTCTTCGACCGCCTCAAATCCACCAGCCGCGGCTATGCTTCGCTGGATTACCATTTCGACCGTTACCAATCGGCTAATCTGGTGAAACTGGATGTGTTGATCAACGGCGACAAGGTCGATGCCCTGGCACTGATCGTGCACAAGGACAACGCGCACTACAAAGGTCGCCAGTTGACCGAGAAGATGAAAGAACTGATTCCGCGCCAGATGTTCGACGTCGCGATCCAGGCCGCCATTGGCGGGCAGATCATTGCGCGGACCTCCGTCAAGGCTCTCAGAAAGAACGTACTGGCCAAATGCTACGGCGGTGACGTAAGCCGTAAGCGCAAGCTGCTTGAGAAGCAAAAGGCCGGTAAAAAACGCATGAAGCAAGTCGGCAACGTGGAAGTTCCACAAGAAGCCTTCCTTGCAGTGCTCAGGTTGGATAGTTAGGTCCTATGTCACTAAATTTCCCGCTGTTGCTGGTTATCGCCGTTGCCGTCTGCGGCCTCCTGGCGTTGCTCGATCTGGTGTTCTTCGCCCCGCGTCGTCGGGCGGCTATCGCGTCCTATCAAGGCAGCGTCAGCCAGCCCGATGCCGTGGTCGTCGAGAAGCTGAACAAAGAGCCGTTGCTGGTCGAGTACGGCAAGTCGTTCTTCCCGGTGTTGTTCATCGTGTTGGTGCTGCGTTCGTTCCTGGTGGAGCCGTTTCAGATCCCTTCGGGGTCGATGAAACCGACACTGGAAGTGGGTGACTTCATCCTGGTGAACAAGTTTTCCTATGGGATCCGCCTGCCGGTGATCGACAAGAAGGTCATCGAAGTCGGTGACCCGCAACGCGGCGACGTGATGGTGTTCCGCTACCCAAGCGATCCGAACGTCAACTACATCAAGCGTGTGGTGGGCCTGCCGGGTGACGAGATTCGCTACACCGCTGACAAGCGTCTGTTCATCAACGGCGAGTCGGTGGCCGAGACGTTGATCGGCTCCGAGCCCAACTCCCTGGGCAGCGCCGAGCTGTACCGGGAGAAACTCGGCACGGTAGAGCACGAAATCCGTAAGGAAATGACCCGCTATCGCGCACAGCCTGGCGGTGAATGGAAAGTGCCCGCCGGCCACTATTTCATGATGGGCGACAACCGCGACAACTCCAATGACAGCCGATACTGGGATGACCCTTCAATTCCCAAGGATCTGCTGGGCATGGTTCCCGACGAGAACATTGTCGGCAAGGCCTTTGCGGTCTGGATGAGTTGGCCGGAATCCAAGCTCAGCCACCTGCCGAACTTCTCGCGGGTCGGGCTGATCAAGTAATACAGGCGGCGCTGTTGACACAGCGCCGAATGCTTTTCTGGGGCTTGGACATTTTCGGCCTCATGCTGCACCAACCAGGATTTGAATTTGAACACTGCGTCAATCGTCGATGGCCGCCGGTGCCACCAAACAGATATGGGTAAACCGTGACCGTTTCTCTAGCACGTCTCGAGCGCCAGCTCGGCTACACCTTCAAGGACCAGGAATTGATGGTCCTTGCCCTCACACACCGCAGCTTCGCAGGGCGCAATAACGAGCGCCTGGAATTCCTCGGTGATGCCATCCTCAATTTTGTTGCCGGTGAAGCGCTGTTCGAGCGTTTCCCCCAAGCCCGAGAAGGCCAGCTGTCGCGCCTGCGTGCGCGCCTGGTCAAGGGCGAGACCCTGGCCGTGCTGGCCCGCGGTTTTGGCCTGGGCGAATACCTGCGCCTGGGTTCCGGTGAATTGAAAAGCGGCGGTTTCCGCCGTGAGTCGATCCTGGCCGACGCCCTCGAGGCGCTGATCGGTGCGATCTACCTCGATGCAGGCATGGAAGCAGCCAAGGAGCGGGTGACCGCCTGGCTGACCTCCGAGATCGAGAGCCTGACGCTGGTCGATACCAACAAAGATCCCAAGACCCGCCTGCAGGAGTTCCTGCAGTCCCGTGGTTGCGAACTGCCACGCTACGAAGTGGTGGATATCCAGGGTGAGCCCCATTGCCGCGTGTTCTTCGTGGAATGTGAAATCACCTTACTGAACGAAAAAAGCCGAGGTCAGGGTGTGAGCCGTCGTATTGCCGAACAGGTAGCGGCCGCTGCAGCACTGATTGCCCTGGGCGTGGAGAATGGCCATGACTGATTCAACCGCAACACGCTGTGGCTATGTTGCCATCGTCGGCCGCCCGAACGTGGGCAAGTCCACGCTGCTGAACCACATCCTCGGCCAGAAGCTCGCGATCACCTCGCGCAAGCCGCAGACCACCCGCCACAACATGCTCGGCATCAAGACCGAAGGCAACGTGCAAGCGGTCTACGTCGACACTCCGGGCATGCACAAAGGTGGCGAGAAAGCCCTAAACCGCTACATGAACAAGACCGCTTCGGCGGCGTTGAAAGACGTCGACGTGGTGATCTTCGTCGTGGACCGCACCAAGTGGACCGACGAAGACCAGATGGTCCTTGAGCGTGTGCAGTACGTCACCGGCCCGTTGATCGTCGCGTTGAACAAGACCGACCGCATCGAAGACAAAGCCGAGTTGATGCCGCACCTGAGCTGGCTGCAGGAACAACTGCCGAACGCCCAGATCATCCCGATCTCGGCCCAGCACGGCCACAACCTCGATGCCCTGGAGCGCGTGATCGCCGAGCACCTGCCGGAGAACGAGCACTTCTTCCCGGAAGACCAGATCACCGACCGCAGCAGCCGCTTCCTCGCCGCCGAACTGGTACGCGAGAAAATCATGCGCCAGATGGGTGCCGAGCTGCCGTACCAGATCACGGTGGAAATCGAAGAGTTCAAGCAGCAGGGCAAGACCTTGCACATCCATGCGTTGATCCTCGTCGAACGTGACGGCCAGAAGAAAATCATCATTGGCGACAAGGGCGAGCGCATCAAGCGCATCGGCACCGAAGCGCGCAAGGACATGGAGTTGCTGTTCGACTCCAAGATCATGCTCAACCTGTGGGTGAAGGTGAAGGGTGGCTGGTCCGATGATGAGCGTGCGTTGCGCTCGCTGGGCTACGGCGACCTGTAACAAATCCTGAGCACACAGCAGGACAAATGTGGGAGGGGGCTTGCCCCCGATAGCGGCGGGTCAGTTAACAGATAAGTGACTGAAACACCGCCATCGGGGGCAAGCCCCCTCCCACATTAGGTTTGTGTAGTTTTCGAGATAGAGAACCCATGTCCCAACCCCTCAGCCAACCCGCCTACGTCCTGCACAGCCGCGCCTACCGCGAGACCAGCGCGCTGGTGGACTTCCTCACGCCCCAAGGCCGCCTGCGTGCAGTGTTGCGCAGCGCACGGGGCAAGGCCGGCACGCAGGCGCGGCCATTCGTGGCGTTGGACGTGGAGTTCCGTGGCAAGGGCGAGCTGAAAAACGTTGGCCGCCTGGAAAGTGTCGGCACTTCTGCCTGGCTCAATGGCGATGCATTATTCAGCGGCCTCTATCTCAATGAATTACTGATTCGTTTGTTGCCCGCCGAAGATCCGCACCCAGCGGTCTTCGATCACTACGCCGCCACCTTGCTGGCCCTGGCCGAGGGGCGCCCCTTGGAGCCGTTGTTGCGCGCTTTCGAATGGCGCCTGCTCGACGACCTGGGCTACGGCTTCGAACTGGCCAACGACCTGCACGGCGAGCCCATCGCCGCCGACGGTATGTATCGCCTGCAAGTCGATGCTGGCCTTGAGCGTGTTTACTTGCTGCAACCGGGCCTGTTCCAGGGCACCGAACTGCTGGCCATGAGCGAAGCCGACTGGAGCGCCCCCGGTGCCTTGTCCGCTGCCAAGCGCCTGATGCGCCAGGCCTTGGCCGTGCACTTGGGCGGAAGGCCGCTGGTCAGCCGCGAGTTGTTTCGAAAGCCCTGACAACCCCGTGTATGCTGTGCAGCGTTTCTTTCCCTTTTCAGGAGCGCTTCCGTGACCACCAGCAATCGCATTCTTCTTGGCGTCAACATCGACCACGTCGCTACCCTGCGCCAGGCTCGGGGCACCCGTTACCCTGACCCGGTCAAGGCCGCGCTGGACGCCGAAGAAGCGGGCGCCGACGGCATCACCGTGCACCTGCGCGAAGACCGCCGCCATATCCAGGAGCGCGACGTGCTGGTGCTCAAGGATGTGCTGCAAACCCGCATGAACTTCGAAATGGGCGTCACCGAAGAAATGATGGCGTTCGCCGAGCGCATCCGCCCGGCGCATATCTGCCTGGTGCCGGAAACCCGCCAGGAACTGACCACCGAAGGCGGCCTCGACGTGGCTGGCCAGGAGGCGCGGATCAAGACAGCGGTGGATCGCCTGTCGCAGATCGGCAGCGAAGTTTCGCTGTTCATCGACGCCGACGAACGCCAGATCGAAGCCTCCCGCCGTGTCGGCGCGCCGGCCATCGAGCTGCACACCGGCCGTTACGCCGATGCCACCACGCCGACCGAAGTGGCCGACGAACTGCAACGCATCATCGACGGTGTCGCCGTCGGCCTGCGTGAAGGTTTGATCGTCAACGCCGGTCATGGCTTGCACTACCACAACGTTGAAGCCGTGGCTGCGATCAAAGGCATCAACGAGCTGAACATCGGCCATGCGCTGGTGGCTCATGCGCTGTTCGTCGGTTTCAAAGGCGCGGTGGCCGAGATGAAAGCCCTGATCCTGGCTGCCGCCAAGGCCTGAGCAAACACGGTCTGATAAACACTGAAATTCAAAATGTGGGAGGGGGCTTGCTCCCGATAGCGGTGGTTCAGTTAACACATAAGTGACTGACCCACTGCCATCGGGAGCAAGCCCCCTCCCACAGTTGATATGTGGTGTAGCTCTGACTGTGACCACCCAGCTAAACACTTGAAATCAGCCGTGCGGCAATGCGAAGCCTTACTGTTTAGCCGACGCAGGTGTATCGTATCTGCCCTTTGCAGGCCTTGAGCCAGCGGCAGATACGTGAGGTTGTTGTGTCCCGATCCTTTTCCCGTCGACAAATCCTGGGTGGTCTTGCAGGCCTGGCCGTCGTAGGCGTGGGTGCCGGTGGCGCCTATCGCTACTGGCTGGGGAAAGTTGCCGAGGCCGAGGCGGGGCATGATTACGAGTTGATTGCAGCGCCGTTGGACGTGGAACTGGTGCCAGGCCACAAGACCGAAGCCTGGGCGTTCGGCCCTTCGGCGCCGGGCACCGAGTTGCGGGTGCGTCAGGGCGAATGGCTGCGGGTGCGCTTTATCAACCACCTGCCGGTCGCGACTACTATTCACTGGCACGGCATCCGCCTGCCGCTGGAAATGGACGGCGTGCCCTACGTCTCCCAATTGCCGGTACTACCCGGCGAATACTTCGACTACAAATTCCGCGTGCCCGATGCCGGCAGCTACTGGTATCACCCCCATGTGAACAGCAGCGAAGAACTTGGCCGGGGACTGGTCGGCCCGCTGATCATCGAGGAGCGCGAACCCACCGGTTTCAAACATGAACGCACCTTGAGCCTGAAAAGCTGGCACGTGGACGAGGAGGGCGCGTTCGTCGCGTTCAGCGTTCCCCGTGAAGCGGCGCGCGGCGGTACGGCCGGGCGCTTGTCGACCATCAACGGCGTGTCCCAGGCGGTGGTCGATTTGCCGGCGGGGCAGATCACCCGCGTGCGCCTGCTCAACCTCGATAACACCCTGACTTATCGCATCAACATTCCCGGCGTCGAAGCGCAGATCTACGCGCTGGACGGCAACCCGGTGGAGCCGCGCCCTCTGGGCAAGGAATACTGGCTGGGCCCGGGCATGCGCATCTGCCTGGCGATCAAGGCACCGCCGGCCGGTGAAGAACTGTCGATCCGCAATGGCCCGGTACGCCTGGGCACCTTCCGCTCGGTGGCCAACACCGATGCGCCGACCGCGTGGCCACCGGCGCTGCCCGCCAACCCGATTGCCGAGCCGGACCTGGCCAATGCGGAGAAACTCAACTTCAATTTCGAGTGGGTGGGCACGGTCTCCGTGGACGACGGCAGGCCGCCGAGCCTGTGGCAGATCAACGGCCAGGCCTGGGACATCACCGACAAGACCTGCGCGGATCGGCCCATTGCCAAGCTGGAAAAGGGCAAGAGCTACATTTTCGAATTGAAGAACATGACCCAGTACCAACACCCGATCCACCTGCACGGCATGAGCTTCAAAGTGATCGCCTCGAACCGGCACAAGGTGATTCCGTACTTCACCGACACTTACCTGCTGGGCAAGAACGAACGCGCCCGCGTGGCGTTGGTGGCGGATAACCCTGGCGTGTGGATGTTCCACTGCCACGTGATCGACCATATGGAAACCGGCCTGATGGCCGCCATCGAGGTGGCGTGATGCGCCAGATTCGTCCTGCGGCGATTATCGACCGCAGCCGTGACCAGGATTTTATGCGCGAAGCCCTGGCCCTTGCCGCCCAAGGTGCTGCATTGGGTGAAGTGCCCGTGGGCGCCGTGCTGGTGCAAGACGGTGAAATCATCGGCCGAGGCTTCAATTGCCCCATCAGCGGCAACGACCCCAGCGCCCATGCCGAAATGGTCGCCATCCGCAATGCCGCCCAAGCCATCAGCAACTATCGGCTGGTGGGCAGCACGCTGTATGTGACCCTGGAACCGTGCAGCATGTGCGCCGGTTTGATCGTGCATTCGCGGATTGCGCGGGTGGTGTATGGCGCGCTGGAGCCGAAGGCGGGGATTGTGCAGAGCCAGGGGCAGTTTTTTACCCAGGGCTTTCTCAACCATAAGGTGCTGTTTGAAGGCGGGGTGCTGGCCGAAGAATGCGGCACGGTGCTGAGCGAATTCTTCAAGGCTCGCCGGGCCAAGCCACCCCTCTAAAGAACACCGGAGGTCAAATGTGGGAGGGGGCTTGCCCCCGATGGCAGTGTGTCAGTCACTTATTTATTAACTGACACACCGCTATCGGGGGCAAGCCCCCTCCCACATTTGATCGCCATGTATTCAGGGAGATCGGCGTTTACTTGCGAGCAATGACCACCGCCCGCATCGGCGCCGGCAGCCCTTCAATGGTCTTGCTGTGATCCTCAGGATCCAGGAAATCGCTGAGCGACTGATATTTCATCCACTCAGTCCCCCGCTGTTCCTCGACGGTCGTGACGCTCACATCCACACACCGCACATCACTGAACCCGGCACGCCGCAGCCACAGCATCAACGCCGGTACCGACGGCAAAAACCACACGTTACGCATCTGCGCGTAGCGGTCTTCCGGCACCAGCACTTGCTGCTGATCACCTTCGATCACCAGGGTTTCCAGCACCAGCTCGCCGCCTTTGACCAGGGTGTCTTTCAGCGCCAGCAAATGCTCGATGGGCGAGCGGCGATGGTAGAACACACCCATGGAAAACACCGTGTCGAAGCCTTCCAGGTTCGCCGGCAGGTCTTCGAACGGGAAGGGCAGGTGCCAGGCTTTCGGCTCCGACAGGTAACGCTGCACCGCCTGGAACTGGCAGAAGAACAACCAGTTCGTATCGACGCCAATCACGCTGTCGGCGCCGGCGCCGAGCATGCGCCACATGTAGTAACCGTTGCCGCAGCCCACATCGAGGATGCGCTTGCCCTTCAAGTTCAAATGCGGCGCGACGCGGGACCATTTCCAGTCCGAACGCCATTCGGTGTCGACGTGCACGCCGAACAGGTTGAATGGGCCTTTGCGCCATGGGCTCAGGCCCATCAACGCCGTATGCATCTGTGCGCGGGTGGCGTCGTCGCAATCGGTGTCGAGGGTCAGGCCGTTGAGCAAATCCACTTCGCTGGGTTGGATCTTCGGCAATGCATCCAACGCACTCTGCCAACGCGCCAGGTCGCCGTGGCCTTTTTCCATCTTGCTATCGAGTTGCGCTTGCAGGCCTTGGGCCCATACGGCCAGGGGCGTGCCGACCAAATGGCGGGCGAGGGGGGACAGATCAATCATGGCAGGGCAATCAACGAGGCAAAGTTAAGACACTGGAACCACGGTACGACTTTCGAGAACCCGGCGGCCAGTAGGCGTTCGCGGTGTTCTTCGAGGCTGTCGGGCTTCATGACGTTTTCGATGGCACTGCGCTTCTGGGCGATTTCCAGTTCGCTGTAGCCGTTGGCGCGTTTGAACGCGATATGCAGGTCGGTGAGCAGCGCGTGTTCTTCGGGGTCATTGAAACGCAGCTTTTCCGAGAGGATCAGCGCGCCACCCGGGAGCAACGATTGGCGGATGCGCGAGAGCAACGCCAGGCGCTCATCCGGCGCGATAAATTGCAGGGTGAAGTTCAGCGCCACCACCGAAGCCGGCTGGAACTGCAAGGCGAGGATATCGCCCTCGACCACCTCGACCGGCAGCAGCTCCTGGAACATCGAGTCCTGACCGTTGAGGTATTCGCGGCAGCGTTCGACCATCGCCGCCGAGTTATCCACCGCGATCACCCGGCAACCGTCGGTGCGTACATGGCGGCGCAGGGCCTGGGTGACTGCGCCGAGGGACGCGCCCAGGTCGTAGAGCACGCTATTGGGCTGGGCAAACTGCGCCGCGAGTACGCCGAGGTTCTCAACGATGGTCGGGTAACCGGGCACCGAGCGCTTGATCATGTCGGGGAACACCCGCACCACGTCCTCGTTAAAGGCGAAGTCCGGCACCTGGGACAGGGGCTGGGCGAATAGGCGATCGGGTTCTTTGCTCACGGTTGTTCCGGCGGTGATGTGGGAAAGGCCGGCATTTTAGCCAACTTGGTCCAGACGTGCATGGTTGATCGGACCGTCAGCCCGTCAGGGCTCGCTACCTGTTAACTCTGACAGTAGACGCCCTATCTACGCGGGCCTAGATTCCAGAAGTCCGACACTCTCCGAGGATGGAACCATGAGCCTGAAATTGACCGTCACTGACAAGAAATTGAAAGCGCTGCTGGCAAAGATCAACAAGGATAAGAAGATCGACCCCGCCGAGTTTATCGACCTGAGAAAACAGGCGGATGACGAGGTGGCGAAGAGCTCACTGCTGGCGGTGCGGGACAACATGCGCATTATCGGCAATGCCGCAGATATTCTGGCCGACGCGATGAAGATCCTGTACCTGGAGTTACGCCGCCTGGACTACGGCGTTCCCGATAAGGATCCGGTAAAAAATGCCAAGAAGGATGCAGAAAAAGCCGCGCTTAAAAAGGCGGTTGAGTACCAGTTGGCGTATGTCATCACGAGCTATGAATTCACACTCGGCAAGCTCTGATTCAGTTCACCGTAATGGCGCAGTCGAAGGTTTCGACCGGTTCAGCTTCCGGCTCCCAGGGTTGCTGGGAGGTCAAACGCAAGCGTCCCTGGCCTTGGGCGAACGCCTGGAAGCGCCAAGTAGATTGGCCGCCGCCACCGATCACACCGGATTCTGCACTGCTGTAGACCTCGGGGCTCAAGGCGCGCAATACGCCGCCGGCGGAGTCCTGGATGGCCCAGCGGTAGCCGGTGGTGGGGTTGCTCGGGAGGCTGAGGATCAGGTTCTGGCCGGATTTAAGCTGGAGCGGGCAGGCGCTCTGATTGTCCACGCTGATGTTTTGCTTCGGCGCACTGGCGCACGCGGCCAGCAGGGCAAGGCTCAAGGGGAGAAGCAGGCGGGCAGCGGTCATGGGGGCTCCGTTCATTCACGACGAACGGCGAGCATAACCGAAGATGAGACAGGGTGTTACAGGCTGGGGCAGTGTTGGCAGGGCCGGCCTCATCGGGGGCAAGTCGAATCGTCGCACCGCCCCTCCCACATTTGACCGAGTACTGCGGTCAGTGTGGGAGGGGGCTTGCCCCCGATGAGGCCGGCCCAGGAACTATAGATCTATCAGAAGAGCACCTTGGCCACATCCGCAAACCGCTTGGCAAAGTGCACAGTCATGCCTTCCTTCAAGTAGTCGGGCAACTCTTCATAGCTGCCCCGGTTCGGCTCCGGCAGGATCAGCTCATGAATCTTCTGGCGCCGCGCCGCAATCACCTTCTCACGCACCCCGCCAATTGGCAGCACATGCCCTGTCAGCGTTAGCTCGCCGGTCATGGCCACGCCTTTTTTCGGCGGCTGGTTACGCGCCAGCGACAGCAGCGCACTGGCCATGGTCACCCCGGCACTCGGGCCGTCTTTCGGTGTGGCACCTTCCGGTACGTGCAAGTGCACGAAAGCCTCGTCGAAGAACTTGGCATCACCGCCAAACGACTTGAGGTTCGAACTGATGTAGCTGTAGGCAATTTCGGCAGACTCTTTCATCACCTCACCCAACTGCCCGGTGAGCTTGAAGCCACGGTTGAGCGTATGGATACGCGTCGCCTCAATCGGCAGGGTCGCACCGCCCATGCTGGTCCAGGCCAAACCGGTGATCACTCCGGTGCCCGACAGCACTTGCTCATTGCGGAACACCGGCACACCCAGGGAGCTTTCCAGGTCTTTGTTGCCGATCTTGATCACCGAGTCCGGCTCATCCAGCAGCTTGACCACCGCCTTGCGCACCAGTTTGCCCAGTTGTTTCTCCAACTGGCGCACCCCGGCTTCGCGGGCATAACCGTCGATCAGTGCGCGCAGGGCGCTGTCGCTGATGCTCAGGCTGGTTTTGGCCACGCCGGCTTTTTCCAGTTGCTTCGGCCACAGGTGGCGTTTGGCGATGGCGACTTTTTCTTCGGTGATATAGCCCGACAGGCGAATCACTTCCATGCGGTCCAGCAACGGGCCGGGGATGGAGTCCAGGGTGTTGGCGGTGCACACGAACAGCACCTTGGACAGGTCCAGGCGCAGGTCCAGGTAGTGGTCGAGGAATTCGACGTTCTGTTCCGGGTCGAGGGTTTCCAGCAGTGCCGACGCCGGGTCGCCCTGGAAGCTCTGGCCCATCTTGTCGATCTCGTCGAGCATGATCACCGGGTTCATCACTTCCACATCTTTAAGCGCCTGCACCAGCTTGCCGGGCAGGGCGCCGATGTAGGTGCGGCGATGGCCCTTGATCTCGGCCTCGTCGCGCATGCCGCCGACGCTGAACCGATAAAACGGTCGGCCCAGGGACTCGGCAATGGACTTGCCCACACTGGTCTTGCCCACACCCGGCGGGCCCACCAGCAAGACGATGGAACCGGCGACTTCACCCTTGTAGGCGCCCACCGCGAGGAATTCGAGGATACGGCTCTTGATATCGTCCAGGCCCGCGTGGTGTTTATCCAGTACCTTGCGCGCATGTTTCAGGTCGAGCTTGTCTTCGCCGTATACGCCCCATGGCACCGAGGTGGCCCAGTCGAGGTAGTTGCGGGTGACCGCGTATTCCGGCGAGCCGGTTTCCAGGATCGACAGTTTGTTCAGTTCTTCATCAATGCGCTTTTGCGCCTGGGCCGGCAGCACCTTGCCTTCGAGGCGTTGCTCGAACTGCTCGACGTCCGCACTGCGGTCGTCTTTGGTCAGGCCCAGTTCCTGTTGGATGACCTTGAGTTGTTCCTTGAGGAAAAACTCGCGCTGGTGCTCGCCGATCTTGCGGTTGACCTCGGCGGACAGTTCCTTTTGCAGGCGCGCCACTTCAACCTCTTTGCGCAGCATGGGCAGCACTTTTTCCATGCGCTTGAGCATGGGCACGCAGTCCAGCACTTCCTGCAACTCGTTACCGGTGGCCGACGTCAGCGCGGCGGCGAAGTCAGTGAGGGGCGACGGGTCGTTGGGACTGAAGCGGTTGAGGTAGTTTTTCAACTCTTCGCTGTACAGCGGGTTGAGCGGCAGCAGTTCCTTGATCGCATTGATCAGCGCCATGCCGTAGGCCTTCACCTCATCGGTGGGCTCGGAAGGCTGGTGCGGGTATTCGACTTCCACCAGGTACGGTGGGCGATGATGCTTGAGCCAGGTCTTGATGCGCACACGGGTCAGGCCCTGTGCGACGAATTGCAACTTGCCGTTTTCGCGGCTGGCGTGGTGCACCTTCACCAGGGTGCCGTACAACGGCAAGGCGGAGGTGTCGAAGTGGCGTGGGTCTTCCGGAGGTGTCTCCATGAAAAACAGGGCAAGGGAGTGATGCTCGGATTTGCTCACCAGCTCCAGGGTTTCGGCCCACGGTTCTTCATTGACGATCACCGGCAACACTTGCGCCGGGAAGAACGGCCGATTGTGGATCGGGATGATATAGACCTTGTCCGGCAGGTTTTGCCCAGGCAGGGCCAGGCCGGTGTTCGACGACGGAGTTTCAGCGTTTTCGGGGTCGGCGTAGTCGTTCAGGTCGTAATCGGGGAAGGCTTGCTGGTCGCTCATGGGGCACCTGCATAAGGAAGTATGCAGGTTAGATGGGGCGGGGCGGTGGTGGTTTCAATGGTCAGGTGCAGTTAGCAACAAATTGCACAAATTCTCAGAATGTCACCAATCCAAATGTGGGAGGGGGCTTGCCCCCGATGGCAGTGTGTCAGTCACTGTTGTGTTATCTGAACCACCGCTATCGGGGGCAAGCCCCCTCCCACAGTTTTAACCGAGTGCAGTCAGCTGATTTTGTGCAGGTAGCTGGGCAAGGGTTGTTCCGGCAACACCGACAACACCTTGAGTCGCTGCAACATCCGCTGCCGAGCCCGTTGCAAATGCTCGCGCAGATTCAACGCCGCCGCATCCACCGCCCCATGCAGCAGCAACTCCAGAATCAAGCGATGTTCGGCCAACATCGCCGGATCAGCGCCGATCCCCAGTAAACGGTAAAAAATCCGGCTGATGATCATCGGGCTCTGGCCCTGACGAATCAACGCGGCGATCTTGCGATTCTGCAGGCCCGCCAGGCAGCGTTGGTGCAAGTCCTCCTCGATCTGTTCGATGGCTTCCAGGCTGCACTGGGCGCTGTCCTGGGCATCCAGCACCCGTTGCAACATGGCTTCAAGCATTTCGCGGTCGAGGTTCGGTGCACTCTGGCGCAACGCCTCGGGCTCCAGGCAGGCGCGCAGCTCGTAGTCTTCGGTCACTTCCCTTGCGGTCAACGGCCCGGCCAGCCATTGGGAATAGGGCTCTTTTTCCACCAGGCCACGGTCGCGCAGGCGCATCAGTGCCTCACGCACCACCGCACGGCTGACGCCGTAATGGTCGGCGGCGGCTTGTTCATCCAGGCGGTAATGGCCGAAGGCAATGCAGGTGGACAGCGCCGCGCCGATTTCCTCGACGATGCGTTCCCCCAATGGACGGGTGTCCACCAACTCGTCCTCGCCATTCAGCCCCAGGTGCGCGTGGCTCAAGGGCAGGCGCAACGGCTCCATGGCCAGGCCTTCGGGGTTGATCAGGTAACCCCGGCCATTGAAGCGGCAGATCAACCCTTCTTCATGCAGCAGGTCCAGGGCCTTGCGCACCGGTACACGGCTGGTGCCGAACAGTTCGGCCAGCGGCGCTTCCAGCAACACCAGGCCGTGGCGGGCGGTGCCATTGACGATCGCGTCGCGCAACACTTGGTGAATCATCGCGTACCGGGAGGCCGAGGCGGACACTGCTTTCATTACTTTCTCAGGGGCTTGTAGGACGGTGGCCGGGGATTCTCTCATAAGTTGCGCCTGTCACCCTGCGCCACAGCGGTGGCACTTTTTTGGGGCTGGGAATGTAGGAATGTTACTTTTCTGCACCAAAATGTACTTATTCATAAAAGATACATTATTTCATTGAAGGTGCTTCTCAACGTTCGGGCAAGATTTTTTTCCACCGATCTAAACCATCTATCCCGTAGCTCTGGGCGAAAAACCAGTAGCACGCAAAATCGTCTACATGAAGACTGGCATGAAACCTGCCTTTGTAAAATGTACATTTTATTAATATGTACGTTTTGTGAGGGTCAGCCAGATGTCAGACGCCACTTCCATGGCCGAGGATTTCGCCAGCGGTCGCAATGATCCGGTGCAAGCCCTTGAGCAAGTGCTCGTTCACGCGAGCATGGCGCCCAGCGTGTTTATCTCCCTGACCGCCGAGCGCGCTCGCCGGGAAGCCGAGGCTGCTGCCGCGCGGTGGCGCGCCGGCCAGCCCTTGAGCGTGTTTGATGGGGTGCCGCTGGCCTGGAAAGACCTGTTTGATGTGGCCGGCAGCGTCACCACCGCGGGTGCCGCCTATCGCCGCAACGCCCCCGCCGCCTTGCTGGATGCGCCAAGCGTCGGCCTGTTGTGCCGCGCCGGCATGGTCAGCGTGGGCAAGACCAATCTCAGCGAGTTGGCCTATTCCGGCCTGGGCCTGAACCCGCATTTCGGCACGCCACATAACCCCCATGGCAGCGACCAACCGCGCATCCCGGGCGGTTCGTCCTCCGGTTCGGCCGTTGCCGTCGCGGCCGGAATCGTGCCCATTGCCATGGGCACCGACACCGCTGGCTCCATCCGCATCCCGGCGGCGTTGAATGGTCTGGTGGGTTACCGCAGCAGCAGCCGACGCTACAGCCGCGACGGCGTATTCCCGTTGGCCCACACCCTCGACAGCCTCGGCCCGCTGACCCACAGCGTGCGCGATGCCCTGGCCATCGACGATCTGCTCCACGGCCGCCGCCAAACCCACAGCGCCCGCAGCCTCAAGGGTCAGCGTTTTGTGTTGGCGCAACAGGATGTCGAGCCCGCAGTGCGCGATAACCTGTTGCGCGCAGTAGAACAACTCAAGGCCCAAGGCGCGTTGGTCGAAGAGCGCGAGTGCCCGACGTTCCAGGCCACCCTGGACCTGATCAAACAGCACGGCTGGCTCGGTTCATTCGAAGCGTTCGCCCTGCACGAAACCATGCTCGACAGCCCCGACGCCGAACGGCTGGACCCCCGCGTGCGCCGCCGCCTCGAAGCCGCCCGCGCACTGCCCGCCAACCACCTGCTGCACCTGCTCGACGCCCGCCGCCGCCTGCAACAGCAACTGGTGGATGACCTCGACGGCGCGCTCCTGATCACCCCCACCGTCGCCCACGTCGCGCCCGCGCTGGCCCCTTTGGAAGCCGACGACGACCTCTTTGTAACAACCAACCTCGCCACCCTGCGCTTGACCATGCCTGGCAGTTTGCTGGACATGCCCGGCGTGACCCTGCCCAGCGGCCGCGATGCCCAGGGCCTGCCCACCGGCCTGCTGCTCAGCGCTCCGGTGGGGGAGGACGCACGCCTGTTGCGCGCTGCGTTGTCCGTCGAATCCGCACTTAACGTTTAAGGAGACACATCATGGCTAAAGACATTCTTTGTGCATTTGGCGTCGACGTTGACGCCGTCGCTGGCTGGCTCGGTTCCTACGGCGGCGAAGACTCGCCGGACGACATCTCCCGTGGTCTGTTCGCCGGTGAAGTCGGTGCGCCGCGCCTGCTCAAATTGTTCGAGCGTTACGGCCTGCGTACCACCTGGTTTATCCCCGGCCACTCGATGGAAACCTTCCCCGAGCAGATGAAGGCCGTGGCCGACGCCGGTCATGAAATCGGCGTGCATGGCTACAGCCACGAAAACCCCATCGCCATGACCGCCGAGCAGGAAGAAATCGTCCTCGACAAGTCCATCGAGCTGATCACCCAGGTCACCGGCAAGCGCCCCACCGGCTACGTCGCGCCGTGGTGGGAATTCAGCAAGGTCACCAACGAACTGCTGCTGAAAAAAGGCATCAAGTACGACCACAGCCTGATGCACAACGACTTCCACCCCTACTACGTGCGCAAGGGCGACAGCTGGACCAAGATCGACTACAGCCAGCACCCCGACACCTGGATGAAACCCCTGGTGCGCGGCGAAGAAACCGACCTGGTGGAGATCCCGGCCAACTGGTACCTGGACGACCTGCCGCCGATGATGTTCATCAAGAAAGCCCCCAACAGCCACGGCTTCGTCAACCCGCGTCACCTCGAAGAAATGTGGCGCGACCAGTTCGACTGGGTCTACCGCGAACACGAACACGCGGTGTTCACCATGACCATCCACCCCGACGTCTCCGGCCGCCCGCAAGTGCTGCTGATGCTTGAGCGCCTGATCGAACACATCCAGAGCCATGCCGGCGTGCGCTTCGTCACCTTCGACGAAATCGCCGACGACTTCATCCGCCGCCAACCGCGTACCTGACCCCCTGAGGCATGACCCATGTCCATCTACAACAAGCTTGACCTGACTGGCTGGAAACCCCGGCAACTGACGTCCCAGGAAGTGCGCTTTGCGACCTGGATCGCGTTTTTCGCCTGGGTGTTTGCGGTGTACGACTTCATCCTGTTCGGCACCTTGTTGCCGGAGATCGGCCGACACTTTGGCTGGGGTGAAGTGGAGCAAGCTGAAATTGCGACCTGGGTCGCGGTGGGCACGGCAGTGGTCGCCTTCGCCATTGGCCCGATCGTCGATAAATTGGGCCGTCGCAAAGGCATCATTTTCACCGTGGCAGGTTCCGCGCTGTGTTCGGCACTGACCGCGATTGGCGGGGCGTGGGGCAAGTCGCCGCTGATTCTGATCCGTTCGTTGGGCGGCCTGGGCTATGCCGAGGAAACCGTCAACGCCACGTACCTGAGTGAGCTGTACGGCGCCTCGGAAGACCCGAAGCTGACCAAGCGCCGTGGTTTTATCTACAGCCTGGTGCAGGGCGGCTGGCCGGTCGGTGCGTTGATTGCTGCCGGTTTGACTGCGCTGTTGCTGCCGATCATTGGCTGGCAGGGCTGCTTCATCTTCGCCGCGATCCCGGCGATTGTGATCGCGATCATGGCGCGCAAGCTCAAGGAGAGCCCGCAGTTCCAGATCCATGAACGCATCAGCCAGTTGCGTAAAAGCGGCGCGGTGAAGGAAGCGCAAAACGTCGCCATCACCTACGGCGTGGACTACGACGAACACAGCAAGGCGGGTCTGAAAGCCGCGTTCCGTGGCCCGGCCCGTCGCGCCACCTTGGTGATCGGCGCCGCGCTGTTGCTCAACTGGGCGGCGATCCAGGTGTTCAGCGTATTGGGCACCTCGGTGATCGTCAGCGTGCACCACATTTCGTTCGAGAACTCGCTGATCATCCTCGTGCTGTCGAACCTGGTGGGTTATTGCGGTTACCTCAGCCACGGCTGGATGGGCGACAAGATCGGCCGTCGCAACGTGATTGCCCTGGGCTGGATGCTGGGCGGTTTGTCGTTCGCCGGCATGTTGTTTGGCCCGAGCAATATGGCGATGGTGGTCGGCCTGTACAGCCTGGGCCTGTTCTTCCTGATCGGCCCGTACTCGGCGGCGTTGTTCTTTATCAGTGAAAGTTTCCCCACCAGCATCCGTGCCACCGGCGGCGCGATCATTCACGCCATGGGCCCGATTGGTGCGGTGGTCGCAGGCTTCGGCGCGACTCAGGTGTTGTCCGCCGGCAGTGACTGGCAGACCGCTGCGCTGTGGTTCGGTGCGGTGCCGTGCTTCCTGTCCGGCGTGTTGATGTTTGCCGCGCGCCATGTGCGTCCGGAAACCGTTCAGTAAGGAGTGAAAGATGAGCCGTAAAGTTGCCTTGATTACCGGCGCCGCCAGCGGCATCGGCCAAGCCCTTGCCGTGGCCTATGCGCGCAACGGTGTAGCGGTGGTCGGCGGGTATTACCCGGCCGATCCCCATGACCCGCAGACCACTGTGTCACTGGTGGAGAAAGCTGGCGGCGAGTGCCTGATGTTGCCGTTGGACGTGGGCAATAGCGCTTCGGTGGACGCGTTGGCCGAGCAAGCCGTGCAGCACTTCGGCCGCCTGGATTACGCCGTGGCCAACGCCGGTTTGCTGCGCCGCGCACCGCTGCTGGAAATGACCGACGCGCTGTGGGACGAGATGCTCAATGTCGACCTGACGGGGGTGATGCGCACCTTCCGCGCGGCGACGCGGCATATGCCCGAAGGCGGCGCATTGGTGGCGATTTCCTCGATTGCCGGCGGTGTGTATGGCTGGCAGGAACACAGCCACTACGCGGCGGCCAAAGCCGGTGTGCCGGGGTTGTGCCGCTCGCTTGCGGTGGAATTGGCGGGCAAGGGGATTCGCTGCAATGCGGTGATCCCGGGGCTGATCGAGACGCCGCAGTCGTTGGATGCGAAGAATTCGCTGGGGCCGGAAGGATTGGCGAAAGCGGCGCGGGCGATCCCATTGGGACGGGTAGGCCGGGCGGATGAAGTGGCGTCGTTGGTGCAGTTTCTGACCAGTGAGGCGTCGAGTTATCTCACGGGGCAAAGCATCGTTATCGACGGTGGTTTGACCGTGCGCTGGCCTGACTGAATGTACGGGGTCTAAATGTGGGAGGGGGCTTGCCCCCGATTGCAGTGGGTCAGTCACAGATGTGTCAACTGACACTCCCTCATCGGGGGCAAGCCCCCTCCCACATTGGATCTGTGTCTGATTTAGGAGATGTGTATATGCCTCAACTTTCTAACCGCCGCGCTGTGATCACCGGCGCCGGCAGCGGCATCGGTGCCGCCATCGCCCGTGCCTACGCCGCCGAAGGCGCACGCCTGGTGCTGGCCGACCGCAACGCCGCGAGCCTGGCCGAAACCGCGATCACCTGCCGCAACCTCGGCGCCGAGGTGTTCGAATGCCTGGGCGATGTGGGCACCGTCGAAGGCGCCCAGGCCAGTGTGGATAAATGCGTCGAACAGTTCGGCGGCATCGACATCCTGGTCAACAACGCCGGCATGCTCACCCAGGCGCGTTGTGTCGAGCTCACCCTCGACATGTGGAACGACATGCTGCGCGTCGACCTCACCAGCGTGTTCGTCGCCAGCCAGCGTGCGTTGCCGCACATGCTCGCCCAGCGCTGGGGGCGCATTATCAACGTGGCTTCACAACTGGGCATCAAGGGCGGCGCCGAACTCACCCATTACGCGGCGGCCAAGGCCGGTGTGATTGGCTTCACCAAGTCCCTGGCCCTGGAAGTGGCCAAGGACAATGTGCTGGTCAACGCCATCGCCCCCGGCCCGATTGAAACACCGTTGGTGGGCGGTATCAGCGATGACTGGAAACGCGCCAAGGCCAAGGAATTGCCCCTGGGCCGCTTCGGCCTGGCTGATGAAGTGGCGCCCACTGCTGTGCTGCTGGCCAGCGAGCCCGGCGGCAACCTGTTCGTCGGCCAGACCCTCGGCCCGAACTCCGGCGACGTCATGCCATGAGCGAGGTGTAGCCATGTGTGGACTCTGCGGACTGCTCGGCGAAGACTTGCACTGGAGTGATCCCTTGGGCGACGAGCTGCCCAGGCGCCGCGAGCGCCTGCGGCGGATTGCAGCGATCAACCAGGTGCTGGCGGTGTTTCGGCTTAAGGTCGAGGACTTCCAGGGTGCGTCTTACCTGCTGCTCGGCGCCACCGGCAAACAGGAACTGGCCAGCGGCCTGGATCAACTCTGGCAAGCCGCCGAAACCATGCTCGGCCGCCCGTTGGACCCGCTTGATCCGCAACTGCTCGACCATCTTGAACATTGAGTCCAACCCCTGTGGCGAGGGAGCTTGCTCCCGCTGGAGTGCGCAGCGCTCCCAAGCTTTTGGGGCCGCTTCGCAGCCCAGCGGGAGCAAGCTCCCTCGCCACACTCGTAGGTATGAGTTATGAGCATTGCCCTGAACGTCATCACCGGCTTCCTCGGCAGCGGCAAGACCACCTTGCTCAAGCGCCTGCTGCAAGGCGAGAGCCTCGGCGATACGGCGTTGCTGATCAATGAATTCGGCGACGTCGGCATCGACCATCTGTTGGTGGAGGAGGTCGCGCCGGACACTGTTTTGCTGCCCAGCGGCTGCGTGTGCTGCTCGATCCGCGGCGAGCTGAAAGACGCGCTGCTCGGCCTGCTGCAACGCCGCGAACGCGGTGAGATTCCCGCGTTCAAGCGTGTGATCCTGGAGACCACTGGCCTGGCGGACCCGGCGCCGATCCTCGCCACCTTGAACAACGACGTGCAACTGCGCGGGCGCTTCCATATCGGCCTGGTGATCACCCTGGTGGATGCGAGCCACGCGACCTTGCAAGAACGCCTGCACCCGGAATGGTTGGCGCAGGTCGCGGCCGCCGATCGCCTGTTGCTGAGCAAGACCGACCTGGCGGGTGATTGCGCGCCCCTGCGTGCCCATCTGCAGGCGCTGAACGCCGGCACGCCGATCCTCGATACCCATGACATCCACAGCGGCGATCAACTGCTGCTCGGCGAAGGCCTGCGCAGCGCCGAACCCGCCGTGGAAGTCAGCCGCTGGCAATTGCACCAGACCACCACCGCCACCCATGGCACTGCGCAAGTGTGCAGCCTGACCTTCGACCAGCCGCTGGATTGGGTGGGGTTCGGGGTGTGGTTGTCGATGCTGTTAAGATGCCACGGCGAACGAATCCTCCGTGTCAAAGGGTTGCTCAACGTGAATGCCAGTAACGCCCCCATCGTCATCCATGGTGTGCAGCATTGCCTGCATGCGCCGGTCCATTTGCCGGCGTGGCCGGGCAGTGACCGCCAATCGCGCCTGGTGTTTATCCTGCGCGGGCTCGACCCCGCGCTGTTGCGCCGGTCGTTCGAGGCCTTCTCGCGGCGGTTCGCCGCATGATCACATTGCGTGTCCTCGGTACCTCGGTCACGTTGCTGGAATGTCTGCGTGTGCGCGCCGAACAAGAGCTGGGCATTCGCCTGGTGTACCAGGTGCACGATGTCGAACAGGCCCAGCGCATCGCGGTGATGCAGCCCGACAGCTACGACCTGTATGACCAGTGGTTTCACAACGTCGACTTCGTGTGGCCGGCGCGGGCGATCCAGCCCATCGACACTCGGCGCATCGCGTTGTGGCACGAAATCAACGACCTGCCCAAGCGCGGTCGCCTGTCGCCCAACGACCGCCTCGGCAGCGGCAGTGTGCCCAGCGAGCGCCTGTTCGTGCAGCACGACGGCAGCCTGGGCAGCACGGTCACCGAACGCATCAGCATGTTGCCCCTGACCCACAACGCCGACAGTTTTGCCTATCGCCCGGAACGCTTGCCCGAAGGTTTTTGCCACGGTAACGAGAGCTGGGGCTGGCTGCTCGACCCGGCCTGGAGTGCGCGCACGGCCCTGCAAAGCGACGCCGCCATCGGCGCTTTGGATGCCGCGCTGGCCGTACAGGGCGCGGGGCTGGCGCAGTTCAACGACATCGGCAACATGAGCATCGAAGAGATCGACGTGCTCGCCGACATCCTGGTGCGCAAGCAGAAGGAAGGGCATTTCGCCGCGTTCTGGTCGGATGACGAAGAGGCCGCGCAATTGATGCTCAGCCCCAGCGTTGATATCCAGAGCCTGTGGTCGCCGGCCCTGATGCGCCTGCATCGCGCCGGCGTGAAATACCGCGTGGCGGTGCCGCGTGAAGGTTATCGCGCGTGGTTTGGCGGTTTGTCCTTGTCGCGGCATGCCCAAGGCCCGGTGCTGGATGCGGCCTATGCCTATTTGAATTGGTGGCTGTCCGGCTGGCCCGGTGCGGTGATGGCGCGTCAGGGTTACTACATCGGCAACCCGGCGCGAAGTCGCGATCATCTGAGCAGCGCCGAGTGGGACTACTGGTACGCCGGCAAACCCGCGCGGGAAGAACTGCTGGGCAGCGATGGTTTGCCGCTGATCGACATCGGCGAAGTGCGCGACGGCGGCTCCTACGAGCAGCGTATGGGGCATATCGCCGTGTGGAACGCGGTGATGGATGAACACAACTATTTGGTGCGGCGCTGGGGGGATTTCATGCGCGCGAGAGGTTGATCCTTGTCGCCAATAAAATGACGGCTAAATCCCCGGTTTTATTGGGTGCACTTCTGCTTTGTCCCAGCTAATCTGCTTGGATCGAATATCCTATTCAAATGGATATTTTTTTGACGCCAGGTCAGCGGTTGCCAGGAAAGCATATGACAAAGGGACGCAGTGGCAAGGACAGGCGCATGCTGGCAGAGGGCACTGCAATGAGGTGGCGCCACACATTCCAAACCCGTATTGCCGGGGTGCTGGCCTTGCTGTTGCTGGTGGTGGTCGGCGCGACTTACTTTGCGGTCAAGGTCGCCACCTCCCGCGCCGTGGAAAACCAGGCGCAAGTCCAACTGAAAACCGGTAGCCAGGTGTTCGAGCGCCTGTTGGATTTGCGCGGGCGGCGCCTGCAATACGGCCTTGATTGGCTGACCGTCGACGGCCCTTTCAAGCAAGCGGTCGCCGAGGGCAAGACCGGGCCGATCCTGAGCGCCCTGCGTCGTCACGGCACCGGTATTCGTTCCAGCGAAGTATTTGTGCTGGGCCTGGATGGCAAGGTCATGGTCAGCACATTACCGGTGTTTTCCCGTGGCCAGCCGTTCCCTTACACCGACGCACTGCGCCATGCGCGCCGCAGTGGTTTGCAAATGCTGATCGTGGCCATGGACGGGCGACCCTACCTGCTGGTGCAGGAAGAAGTCCTCGACCCGTTGCCCATCGCCCGCGTGATCATGGGCTTTCCCATGGACAAGCTGTTCGCCAATGAACTGCGCTCCATGAGCAATCTGGAAGTGTCATTCCTCAGCGTGCAAAACGGCCAACCCGGTCCGCTGTTCAGCACTCAGCCCGATGCGTATCAGGCCGCAGTCGTCAGCCTGTTGCGCGAAGCACAGGTCAGCCCCGAACCGCAGATCAACCTGTTTTACGGCCAGCGCGTACTCAGCCAAGTGCTGCCGCTGGCCAACACCGGCGATGGCGATGAGGTGCGGGTGTTGTTGCAAAGCCCGTTGGATCATGCGCTTGAATCCTTTGCGCCGCTGGACCGGCAATTCCTCGGGATCGCCCTGGCGGTGCTGCTGGTGTCGCTGGCTGGTGCGTTGTTCCTGGCGCGGCGGGTGTCGCGCCCGCTGAATGCGCTGGTGCAGGCGGCCGATCGTATTGGCGCCGGTGACTACCGCACGCCGGTACGGGTGCGCAGCCATGATGAGTTCGGCCTGTTGGCCCGCGCGTTCAATGCCATGCAAAGTGGCATCGCCGTGCGCGAGCGCCAGTTGGCCCACAATGCGCTGCATGACCCGCTCACCGGGCTGCCGAATCGCGCCCTGGCCATGGAGCGGCTGGGCAGCGCGATCAGTGCGCGCAGGCCGGTGGTGCTGCTGTATCTGGGGATCGAAAACTACCGGGTGATCAACGAAGGGTTTGGCCCGCAAGGCGTCGAGGAAATGCTGCGTGAAGCCAGCCGCTGCCTGTCCATGAGCCTGTTGGCCAGCGACACGGCGGCCCGCATTGCCGGCAGCGAATTCCTGTTGTTGCTGGAAAACACCGAGATCGACCGCGCCGTGGCGCGGGCCGACCGCCTTTATGCGTTGCTCACCGAACCCCAGCGTATCGGCAACGACGAGTTGCGCCATGAAGTGAGCATCGGCATCGCCGCGTACCCGGATGACGGCCAGCAGGTTGAAGAACTGATCAGTCGCGCCGCCATCGCCCGTCATGATGCGGCGAGCCTGCCCGGGCATTTGCAGATCTACCAACAGGACCGCGACCTCGCCCACCAACGCCAGATCACCTTGATCCGTGACCTGCGCCGCGCCGCCGTCGAAGGCGAGTTGTTCCTGTGCTACCAGCCCAAGCTCGACCTCAAGCACGGCCACGTGCGCCAGGCCGAAGCCCTGCTGCGTTGGCAGCACCCGACGTTGGGCCAGGTGTCTCCCGCCGAATTCATCCCCCTGGCCGAACGCACCGGCAGCATGAGCAGCCTGACCCTGTGGGTGATCGAAGAGGCTATCCGCCAGATTGGCGAGTGGGCGCAGCGCGGGTTGCTGGTGCAGTTGTCGGTGAATATCTCGGTGGACGACCTGGCCGATGATGACCTGGCGATTCGCGTCACGGCCTTGCTCATGCAATACAACGTGGACGCCGAGCAATTGATTTTCGAGATCACCGAAAGCGCGATCATGCACAACCCGCAACAGGCCCTCAGCGTGCTGGAGCAGCTGCGCGGCTGTGGTATCAGCCTGTCGGTGGATGACTTCGGCACCGGTTATTCGTCCCTTGCGCAATTGCAGCGTTTGCCGGTGCAAGAGTTGAAGATCGACCAGTCGTTTGTGCGCAACCTCGACAGCGATACGGGCGATGGGGTGATCGTGCGGTCCACCATTGAGATGAGCCATAACCTGGGGCTGAAAGTCGTGGCGGAAGGCGTGGAGTTTGCCCCCAGCCTGAAACTGCTCAAACAATGGAATTGCGACACGGCCCAGGGTTACCTGATCAGCCGGCCGTTGAATGCCATGGCGTTCGAGATGTGGATGCGCCGCGAGCGCGCCCCGATCTAAAGCCTTGTGAAGATCAAATGTGGGAGGGGGCTTGCCCTAATGCCAG
>NZ_QUZT01000045.1 GCF_004682045.1 Pseudomonas nabeulensis | reverse complement strand
CTGGCATTAGGGCTTGCCCCCGATAGCAGTGTGTCAGCCAATACATATGTGGCAGACAGACCGCAATCGGGGGCAAGCCACCTCCCACATTTGATCGCTTTCGCCTGATAGACTCTCTGCACTTCTGCCATTGCGAGCCGTCCCCATGCTCCACGTGTTATTCAGCGTCTACCTGAAAATGCTGGTGCTCTACAGCCCGTTCTTCGTGCTGTCCTGCTTTATCAGCCTTACCCGTGGCTACTCCAACAAAGAGCGCAGGCGGCTGGCGTGGAAAGTGGCGTTGGCGACGCTGGTATCCAGCGTGTTGCTCTACCTGTTTGGGCGGGTGATTTTCGGTGTGTTCGGCATCACCGTGGATGCGTTCCGCATCGGCGCTGGCAGTGTGCTGTTTATTTCCGCCCTGGGCATGGCCCAGGGCAAGTCGGCGGTACAAAGCGATAACGTGCAGCAGGACGTGACCATCGTGCCGCTGACCATCCCCCTCACCGTCGGCCCCGGCACCATCGGTGCGCTGCTGGTGATGGGGGTGAGCCAGCCCCATTGGGATGACAAGCTCACCGCCATCCTCAGCATCGCCCTGGCCAGCTTCACGGTGGGTGTGGTGCTGTACTTGTCCAACCGTATCGAGCGGATCCTCGGTGACCAGGGCTTGCAGATTGTCAGTCGACTGATGGGCTTGTTCGTGTGTGCCCTTGCCGCGCAGATCATCTTCACCGGCGTGCGTGGCTACCTGGTGCCCTAGATCCGGTATTTGGCGATTGCCAATTGCACTTTGTCACCCGCACTCTCGCGCATCAGTTGGATGGTTTTCTCGTTGACCACCGAGGTATTCAGCACCAGGCAGGTCTGCCCGCTGAAGGCCTCGAACGAGGAGCTGTCCCACTCCAGGAAGGGCAGGCCCACTTGCTTGCTCACGCCGTGCGAGCTGTAGGTCACCAGCACCATGGTCACTTCGCCAGCGCTTTGCGCACACGACGCCAGGCCAAAATCACCGCCCTGGTGCACCGTGCTATTGCGCTTGAACAACTCGAACGAAGCCGGTTGTTGCTTGAGCGCCTCCAGTGCATCGGCCGCCAGCTTCGGCAGCACGCCCAGCAGAGGTCCGCCCAGCGAGGTCGAGGCCAACATCCCCGCAATCATGTTCAACACCGCCAGTTGAACCGTCAGCCCCTTGCCAGCACTTGAGACCCGTTCAAAGCTACTGCGCACCGGCAACCAGCCCAGGCTGATCATCACCTGGATAAATTCGTCATACCAACGTTCAGTACCGCGCTGGACCTTCAATACATCGCTCACGTAGCTGCTGGCCAACAGGTAGCTTTTGCGGATGTATTCGCGGTTCAACGCAGACATGCCCTCCACAAAGGAGAACACACCGTTGTTCACCACCGCCGCATTGCAATCATCCTCGATGTCCACCGGCAGAGACGGGCCCGTCCCCGGTGCCCCCGGCAGCTTGTAGGCGGCAATCAGCTTGCGCCGCTTTGCACTGTTGATCCTTTTGTGATGTCGCTCCATTTTCGGTTCTCCACAAGCACCCCACATGGGGCTTACTTGCACACTAGTCCAGCGATCGACGGGCTTGCCAGACGACAAACATCCCTCGTTCCGAGCCCCCAGAACCCGACCTCCAGCAACAACGGGGCATGCCCGAGGGCCTTCCGTTTTTCATCGCGCAAAAAAGAAAAAGCCCCGAATAACCGCAGGGAATTCCTTGGGTCATTCGGAGCTTTCTGACGTTCGCCGTGGGCGTTTTCAGGAAAGCGGTTTTTCACCGTACCAGCGTGGCGTATACACCCACTCCCCCCCTCCGGCACGCGGGAATACGCAGGTGGTGGACGAGCCGATCAGCACCATGGTGCGCATGTCCACCTGGTCCGGGGTGAGCAAGCCCAAGGTGGTCACGCGCAGGGTCTGGCCGGGGCGACCGATATCACGGCCCAGCACCACCGGCGTTTGCGGCGTGCGGTGCAGCGCAACGATCTCCAGCGCACGCCCCAGTTGCCACGGCCGCGAGCGGGAGATCGGGTTGTAGAACGCCAGGGCCAGGTCTGCCTGGGACGCGAGGTCCAGGCGCTTTTCGATAATCGACCACGGCTTGAGGTTGTCCGACAGCGACATCACGCAGAAGTCATGCCCCAGCGGCGCACCGGCCTGGGCAGCGGTAGCCAGGGAGGCCGACACACCCGGCAAAATTTCCAGATCGACCTGATGCCAGGCCGGGTCGCTGGACTCATGCAACGCCTCGATCACCGCAGCAGCCATCGCGAACACACCCGGGTCACCAGACGACACCACCACCACCGAACGTCCTTGGGCCGCAAGCTCAAACGCGTGGCGGGCCCGCTGCATTTCCTCGCGGTTGTCGGTGCAGTGCTGCACTTGATCATCGCGGAACGGCCCGGCCATGCGCACGTAGGTTTCATAACCCAGCACATCGGTGCAGCGCGCCAACTCGGCCTTGACCGCCGGCACCATCAACTCGGCAGCGCCAGGGCCCAGGCCGATCACGGCGAGCCGGCCACGCACGCGGCCGACTTGCGACAGCTCCAACGGTTGCTCGGCGACGTTGATCACAATGTCGGCGCTCTGGCTGACACGGTTAAACCGCAACGGCACACCCAGTTCCAGCGCAGCTTCATGCAACGATGCCTCGGCCATTTGCGTGTCGCTGGCCAGCACACACGCCAGGGACTGCACGGCGATCCCCGCCTCATGCAGCGCCGTGCGCACACGCTCGGCCAACTGCGCGCCAGGCTTGCAGGTCACGCTCACGTTTTTCGGATAGATCAATAACTCATTGGCCGCAGGCACGCGCTCGGCATTGCCCACATGAATCGCCAGGCGCGCCTGTTGATCCTGGGGCAAGTTGGCCTGGTCCAGCCACGGCGCTGCGCCTTCGATGCGCACGCTCTCGCCGGCCAGCAGGTCGGAGACGAAACGCTTGCCCAGCTCCAGGTCGGCCAGTGCATAACCGCTCGGCGGGTTGAGCAGGCAGGTGCCGAAACGCAGCTCGCCACTGGTGGTGATCGCAGCGGCGACGTCCAGGGCAGCGGCGATTTGCCGTGCCATCACGTTTACGCCACCCAGGCCGCCCAGCAGCGGCACCACGGCGCTGCCGTCTTCGGCCACGGCCAGCACGGCCGGCTCCTCGCCTTTTTCCAGCAGCAGCGGCGCCAGGGTACGGATCACGATCCCGGCAGCACACAACGCAATCAACGGCGTGCCTTGCTGATATAGCTGACGCAGGGTCGCGCCGAATTCGCTGTACGTCTGGTCCGCACCGTCAACGCGGCCCGTCAGACCATGGACCACCGCGCCAGGGTAAACCTGCTGGATCTTGCGCGCCGTGGCCAGGCTACCCTGGCCCAAAATGACAATCGCCGGGCTCATCAACCTTGCCACCGTTCACCGGGCACGATGATCAGCGAGAAATACGGCGATGACGACGGATCGACCTGATCCAGCGGCACGATTTTCTGGTTGGCCATGGTGGCACGCTCTACATACAGCGCGCGCTCGGCCAGGCCGAGTTCTTCCAGCACCTGGCGCACCTTGGGGAAGTTGCGGCCCAGCTTCATGATCACCGCCGCGTCGGCATCCGCCAGGCGCCGCTTGAGATCCGTGTGAGGCAACACGCCCGACAGCACCGACAGACTCTGGTTGCGATACACCAACGGCGCGCCCAGCACCGAGGCGCCGCCGAGCATCGAGCACACGCCTGGGATGACTTGGGCTTCGTAACGCTCGGCGAGGCGGTCGTGCAGGTACATGTAGGAGCCGTAGAAGAACGGGTCGCCTTCACAGATCACCGCCACATCACGACCGGCGTCCAGATGCGCGGCCACGTCGACGCTGGCGGCGTCATAGAAATCACTGATCACTTGCTCGTACGACATCGGCGCCGGCAACACTTCGGTGGTCACCGGGTACACCAGTGGCATCAGGGTTTGCTGGGGCACCAAGTGGTCTTCGATGATGCCGAAGGCGTTGCCCTTCTTGCCCTTGGCCACGAAGTACGCCACTACGGGCGATTCGCGCAGCAGGCGCAAGGCCTTGAGGGTGATCAGTTCCGGGTCGCCGGGGCCGACGCCCAGGCCGATCAAACGTCCGCGCGCCTGCATTATTCGACCTCCGTGGCCAGGGCGTTCACCGCAGCGGCGGCCATGGCACTGCCGCCCAGGCGGCCCTGCATGATCACGAACGGTACGCCACGGCTGTCGGCGGCGAGCATGGCCTTGGATTCGGCAGCGCCAACGAAGCCCACCGGGAAACCGAGGATCAACGCCGGTTTCGGTGCGCCGGCATCAATCATCTCCAGCAGGTAGAACAAGGCGGTCGGCGCATTGCCAATCACCACCACACTGCCTTCAAGGTGCGGGCGCCACAGCTCCAGGGCGGCGGCGGAACGGGTGTTACCTAATTCACGGGCCAGCTCCGGCACGCTGTCATCGCGCAGGGTGCAGATCACTTCGTTGTTCGCCGGCAAGCGCGCACGGGTCACGCCTTCGGAGACCATCCGCGCATCGCACAGAATCGGCGCGCCAGCGGCCAACGCATCGCGCCCGGCCTTGCCGGCGCCTTCGGAGAATTGCAGGCCGTCAATGGCCTCGACCATGCCGCAGGCGTGAATCACCCGCACCGCGAGTTTTTCCAGGTCAGCCGGGATACGGTCCAACTTGGCTTCCGCGCGAATAATGGCGAAGGAGTTGCGATAGATCTCCTGACCGTCGCGGATGTAATCAATCATCGGTGTTGCTCCGTGGGCGGGCGCGCAGCAAGGCGCCCGTCGCTTCAATAGAAAGGGTACGCGCGTGCAGCCGACCGAAACCGGGCAGGGCTGCATCGCGAAAATAGAGGTCGTAGTGGCCGGGGCTGACGGCCAACAGCGTGACCGGTGCAGTGTGCGCAGCCGCGCAGGAACGCGGGCAGCCGGACAGGTGCACATCAGCGTCGGGTTGCAGCGCGGCCAGTTGCACCGCATCGGCCTTGGTGTCGGCCAGGGCTTTGCCGCAACCGCTGGAGCCGGTGCAGGCGGTCATGTGCGCCAGCGGCTGGTCGACTGAGCAAAGGAAGCCCAGCTGGGCCAGGCGCTCGGTCACGGCGTAGGGTTTTTCGATGTTGGGCAGCAGCACGCCTTGCCATGGGGTAAAGCGCAACGTGCCGTCGCCGTAGTCGCTGGCCAGTTGTGCGGCGCCTTTGAGCATTGTCGAATCCAGGCGGCCCAAGGGTGCAATGGCAGCAACATAGAACTGATTTTTCTGCACCTGTGGATAAGTGCCGAGGTGCAGCAACGCGCCGCTGGGCGGCCGCTTGACGCCGTCAGACGGCAGCAGCGGCAGGCTCAGATGACTCAGCAAGTTATCCACAGGCAAATGGCGCATGCGGGTCTGTTCCGGCGTGGCGAGGTCGAGAAACGCCTCCAGCACCGCCACCACCAGTGCATGGCCCTGGTCCAATGGCACCGCTGCCACTGGCGCATCCAGCCCCGGGCAACCCGCCAGGCCAAATGCCAACAGCGTCTGGCCCTGGCGCACGAACGCCGACAGCCACAGGTCATGGTGATGTTCGAGCATCGCCAGGGCTTCGCCGCCGTCCAACTGCACGGCGAATTTAGCCGACAGCTCATGGAAACGTGGATGGCTTTGCAGGGTATTCAGGATCTGCTCGGCCAGCGGGCGAGTATCGAACAGCATCTGCGGGTCGATCCCGGCGCTGGGGCTGAGCATCAGGTTGCGCACATCATCGCCGGCAGCGTTATTGGGACCGAGGCCGGCGGCCAGCAGCATGGCGATCAATGGGTTTTCTTCGGTGCCGATCCCGCGAATCTGCAAGTTGGCGCGGTTGGTGGCCTCGATCACCCCGCCCGCATAGGCTTGGGCCGCGTCCGCCACCGCATGGGCCTGGGAGGCGCGGATGGAACCGCCGGCCAATTTGATCCGGCAAATGCCCCCGTCCAACGCCTGGACAATACGCAGCAACCCCGGACAAGCCGAGGGGCGCAAGGTATTCACAGCGGGCGTTGGGTTCACGGGGCTACCGGTTGACGGGTAAAGGCGCGGTATTATGCCTGCTTTGTCCGGCGGCATGAAAAGCCTGCCCGTCGGATGTCGTTCAAGGAATTGATATGTCGCCCTGGCTGACGGTTGTAGGCATCGGTGAAGACGGCTTCAAGGGGTTGGGCAGAAATGCCCGGCATGCCTTGCTGCGCGCCACGCGGATTATAGGTGCACAGCGCCAGTTGGACCTGTTGCCGGTGTGTATTCGGGGTGAGCGGGCGTTGTGGCCGAGTCCGTTCTCGCTGGAGCCGGTGTTGGCGCAACGCGGCGAACCAGTGTGCGTGCTGGCCAGCGGTGATCCAATGTTCTACGGCGTGGGCGCCAGTTTGGCCCGGCAGGTTCCGGCGGATGAGCTGCTGATTCTGCCGGCGCCTTCATCGGTGTCGCTGGCGGCGGCGCGGTTGGGCTGGCCGTTGCAGGAGGTGGTGACACTTTCGGTGGTGGCCCGGCCGTTGGCGGCGTTGAATGCGCATCTGGCCAGTGGGGTGCGGTTGTTGGTGTTGAGCAATGACGGGCGTAGTCCGGCGATGATTGCCGCGTTGTTGGCTTCGTGCGGGTTTGGGCCGAGCCGGTTGAGCGTGTTTGAACATTTGGGCGGCGCGGACGAGCGGCGTATCGACGGGTCGGCGCAGGCGTGGGGAGATATGGCCGTAGCCGATCTTAATCTGGTCGCCATCGAATGCGTGGCGGATGCGCATACGCTGCGCTTGTCACGCCTGGCCGGTTTGCCTGACTCAGCGTTCAGACACGACGGCCAACTGACCAAACGCGATGTGCGTGCCATGACCCTCGCCCGCCTCGCCCCGATGCCCGGCGAACTGCTATGGGACGTGGGCGCGGGCAGCGGCTCTATCGGGATTGAATGGATGCGCGCGCACCCAAGTTGCCGAGCCCTGGCGATTGAAGCCGATGCCGGTCGCCAAGGCCTGATCGAACACAACCGTGATGCCCTGGGCGTGCCCGGCCTGCAACTGATTCGTGGCAAGGCGCCACACGCGCTGAACGGCCTGGAAACCCCGGACGCTATCTTCATCGGCGGCGGCGTGACCCGCGAAGGTGTGCTCGACACCTGCTGGCAACAGCTGAAACCCGGCGGGCGCCTGGTTGCCAATGCCGTGACCCTGCAAAGCGAAATGACCTTGATGGACTGGCGCGCACGCCATGGCGGCGAACTGACGCGCATCCACGTGGCTCAGGCGCAACCGCTGGGGGAGTTTGATACGTGGAGGCAGGCGTTGCCTATCACGTTGCTGGAAGTGGTCAAGCCGCTATGAAACGCATCTTGCTGCTGGGCGGCGTGACCGAAGCAATGGCCATCGCCCGTACCTTGGGCCCGGAACATATCTACAGCCTGGCTGGGGTTGGGCGGGTGCCGACTGATTTGGTGTGCCAAGTGCGGGTGGGGGGTTATGGCGGTGCAGAGGGCTTGGCGCAGTTTGTTCGGGATGAAGGGATCAGCCTGATTCTCGACGCGACCCATCCGTATGCGGCGCAGATCAGTCGTAATGGGGCCGAGGCTGCACGGTTGAGCGGCGTGCCTTGTTGGGCGCTGCGCCGACCGGCGTGGCAACCGCAGGTCGGGGATGACTGGCGTGAGGTTGGCGATTGGGCTGAGTTGATTGAGGCGCTGAAACCGTTCAAGCGTCCGCTGTTCACGTTGGGGCGAGAGCCGTTGCAGCACCTTGAAGAGATCCCGCCGGAGCAATTCTGGACACTGCGCGCACTGGATGTGTATCCGGGGAATGAGCGGTGCGAAGTGATTGGCGCACGGGGGCCGTTTTTGATCGAGGATGAGCGAGCGTTGTTCGAGCGGCGCGGGATTGATGTGTTGATCAGTAAGAACAGTGGCAGCACCGCAACCGAGCCAAAGCTGGAAGTGGCGCGTGAGCGTGGGGTGCCGGTGCTGGTGTTGAAGCGGCCGGTGTTGGCGGCGGTGGACCGAGAATTCACTACCGCGCCTGCATTACTACAGGCAATCACCCATATCTAGACACCACAGATCCAATGTGGGAGGGGGCTTGCCCCCGATAGCTGTGGATCAGTCAGCACATTTTCAGCTGACACACCGCCATCGGGGGCAAGCCCCCTCCCACATTTAGCGCTGCATTATCAGGCTGCGGTTGTCGCCAGCTGTACGCCAGCTTGCACACGATCGGCGAGCAACTGCGCCAGCTCAATCAACTGCGCAACACCCAGCAACTCCTCTCGTTTCGCGCCTTCCAGGTTAAACGCAAGATCACAGCTCAATGCATTGGCCGAGGCGAGGGTTTCGCTGAGGTTGACCAGCAGGTCTTCGGTGCTGATGCCGTCGGCCACGGTGAATAGCCGGATGGGGGGATTGGGGGTGGGTTTTATCATTGTGAAGCTCCTAAGGAAAGTGGAGCTGCCATTGATCGCCGCGACGCAATGGGGGTGGCAGCTGTACGCAGGTTCGCGGACCGGTCCTTAGGAAACCCGGCATACCCGAAGGTATCCCGCGCACAGCCGCCATAGCGCCGCACAGTAGACGATAAAAAAGCGCCAACTGAAAGCAGACGATGACGCTTGGCGTCCATAGGAACCCGGGCCGCGACGCCCGACCACTGAGTTTGCAGCGGTGTACGGAGACTAGAGATTGAGTGTCCTAGGGACAACCTCAAAGACTTGTCGGAAATTTCTGTGAAGGCCTTCCAAATTCCCTGAACGCAGATACCAATGGGAATCGGCCTACACATGCACCAGAGCCCGCTGACTTCCAAGATACATATGCCCTTGGCGATGATCCTCAACATTTCGTCCACCGACGTAAACATGAGGTTCATCACATGACTGAAAAGCCCCATCCCCTGCATTCAACCCACTCTGTCGAACAGACGATCGTCGAACACATAATCGCTAATCCCGAGTTTGCGCACGCGCTAAGCCTTGAAGCCGAGGCTCTGAAATCCGATGAACCCGAAGTCGCAGCACGATTGAACCATTGGCTGGAAAAAGCCCAATTCCACCCTGATAGAAAGACAACGTTCACGAAGTTCGACGCTGCCGACTATCTCTGCACACAGGAAGATATAGATGCCTACCTCGAAGCCTGCTTAGAGGAAGACTCTGGTGACGGCTCATTGATCAAAAGAGCCCAAGACGACATTGCCCGCGCAACCCGCAGGCTCAATACCAAGCAATAGGCAAACACAGGTCAAATGTGGGAGGGGGCTTGCCCCCGATAGCTGTGGATCAGTCAGCACATTTTTAGCTGACACACCGCCATCGGGAGCAAGCCCCCTCCCACATTTGAACCGTGCAGCGTTGAAGATCGACGCTCAATAGATTCCCCGTCTATCCTCAAATCAGCCGCTGCGACACCAAACCACATCCGCCCTTTTTACTTATCCCCCGCGATCAGGCTAAATACCCCCTGATCGTTTAACCCTACGGATTCTCCGCCATGGCCCGTCAACGCTTTGCAATCGTCTGGATCGCCTGCTTTGCAGTGCTGTTCAACACGTTTGCCATGCCGATGGCGAGTGCGATGCAGCAGTCCCAGGACCCGGTGCAGCAATTGCTGTGGGGCAGTTTCTGCTCCTCCAACGGCGCTAGCCTCAAGACCATTGCCCTGGGCAAGCTGGCCATTCCGGCGCCCCAGCAAGACGACCATTCCACCATGCAGCATTGCTGGTGTTGCTCGGGCTCCGCGCCGTTAGTGGCGCTGCCGGGCCATGTGCCGCAGTTGTATCTCACGCAATTCAATACCTCGCAAAACCTAAAGCCGCCCCGGCTGCAAAGCCCCACCCCCCGCCAGCAATGGCCGAGCCTTAACCCCCGCGCCTATCCAACGGTCTGATCTGCTCGCAAGTGAACTGCGTTTAGACCCGTTCTGGAGAACTGCCATGCTCAAATCTTCCCTGCTTCTGGCCGCGTTGTTGCTGCCGGTATTCAGTGCTGCCAATGCCGATGACTACAAGGCCGGCGACCTGCTGGTCAGCGAACCCTGGTCCCAGGAGTTGCCGCCGAATGCCCCCACCGTCGCGGCGTATTTCGTGATTCATAACACGGGCGAAACGCCGGACCGCCTGCTCAGCGTCGAGACGCCCGTAGCAGATAAGGCCGAGCTGCATGAACACGTCATGCAGGGCGACCTGATGAAGATGCAGCAAGTGCCCAGCGTGACCGTACCGGCCAAGGGCGAGCTGACCTTTGCCCCCATGGCCTATCACGTGATGCTGTTGGGGCTCAAAGACCGCAGCCTGTTGGCCGACGGCAAGCAGTTCCCGCTGACCCTCACCTTCGAAAAGGCCGGCAAGGTCGAGGTGGAAGTGTCGGTGCAAAAAGTACCGCCAATGGCCAGCCACGAGCACAAGCACCCGCAATAGACTGACACTCGATGGGCGCCCCTCGCGCCAGGTTGTCTCCACGCCCGCGCCTGATGCGCGGCAGTTGGATCAGCCTGTTCGCCATGCTGATGATCTTTATCGGTCCGCTGATTTCCCAAGCGATGCCGATGGACCATCACGCCGGTATGTCGATGAACATGCCGATGGAGCACTGCGAACCCCACGCGCCAAAAGCCCCAAGCGAACACCACGCCCTGTGGTCCAAGTGCGGTTACTGCGACCTGCTCTACAGTTGCCCCGCCCTGCCCGGCGGTGTTTCAACGTTCACCCTGAGCAGCCCGCCACCCGCCAACGCACTCACCCCCGCCACTCGCCTGGGCCATGCCCGGCAGAACATCTTCCCCGGCGCCCGCAGCCGCGCGCCGCCCATCCTCGCGTAAGCACTTCACAGCGTTACTTCACACCGGCCGACTCTAGATAGACAGCCGCAGGCTGCTGGCCGTGTTGTTTACGATTGATGGATGGAATGTGTCATGTCCAGGTTTCCTGTTGACTCCCGTTTTGCCGTTCTTTGCGGCGCACTGCTGATCCCGTTGGCCCACGCCGACGAACACGCCGAACATGAACTGAGCCCCACCGTGATCACGGCGATTGCCCCCAGTTCACCGCTGACGGTCATCACCAACCCGAAAGACCCGCGCCAACCGGTGCCCGCCAGCGATGGCGGCGACTACCTCAAGACCATCCCCGGCTTCGCCCTGGTGCGCAACGGCGGCACCAATGGCGACCCGGTGCTGCGCGGCATGTTCGGCTCACGGCTGAATATCCTCACCAACGGCAGCATGATGCTCGGTGCATGCCCTGGCCGGATGGATGCGCCCACTTCGTATATTTCCCCGGAAACCTACGACAAGCTCACCGTGATCAAAGGCCCGCAAACCGTACTGTGGGGCCCTGGCGCTTCTGCCGGCACCATCCTGTTCGAACGAGAACCGGAACAGTTCGGCGAGTTGGGCACACGTCTCAATGCCAGCATTCTGGCCGGCTCCAACGGGCGTTTCGACAAGGTGATCGACGCCGCTGCCGGTGGCCCATTGGGCTATGTGCGCGTGATCGGCAACCAGGCCCATGCCGACGACTACAAGGACGGCAATAACGACACCGTGGCCTCGCGCTACGACAAGTGGAACGGTGACGTCGCCGTCGGTTTCACCCCCGACGCCGACACCCTGCTGGAACTCACCGCCGGCCGTGGCGATGGCGAAGCGCGCTACGCCGGACGTGGCATGGATGGCTCGCAGTTCCTGCGCGAAAGCCTCGGGCTGCGCTTTGAAAAATCCAACATTGGCGACGTGCTGGATAAGGTCGAAGCCCAGGTCTACTACAACTACGCCGACCATGTGATGGACAACTACAGCCTGCGTACGCCGTCGGGCACCGGGATGATGGCCGGGCCCATGGCCTCCAACGTCGACCGCCGTACCCTCGGCGCGCGCATCAAGGCCACTTGGCGCTGGGAAGATGTGCAACTGATCGGCGGCCTGGACGCGCAGACCAACGAACACCGCCAGCGCAGCAGCATGGGCATCGACACCTACAAAGCACTGCCGCGCACTAAAGACGCCAACTTCCACAACTACGGCGTGTTCGGCGAACTCACCTGGTACGCCGCCGAGCGTGATCGCCTGATCACCGGCGCCCGCCTGGACCGCGCCTCGGCCAAGGACTTCCGGCAAACCAGCGCCACCGCCGACAAGACCCGCGCCGATACCTTGCCGTCAGGCTTTGTGCGCTATGAGCACGACATCAACGACACCACGTTCTATGCCGGCCTCGGCCATTCCGAACGTTTCCCGGATTATTGGGAGCTGTTCTCGCCCAATACCGGTGCGGTCGGTTCGGTAAATGCCTTCGACGGCGTGAAACCGGAGAAGACCACCCAACTCGACTTCGGTGCGCAATACAAAACCAGCGATCTGGAAGCCTGGGCCTCGGGCTATATCGGTCGTGTGCAGGACTTCATCCTCTTCGACTACAAGCCCGGGATGATGGGCACCACCTCCCAGGCCCGCAATGTCGACGCACGCATCATGGGCGGTGAACTGGGTGCGGCGTACAAACTCACGCGTCACTGGAAAGCCGACGCCACCCTGGCCTACGCCTGGGGCAAGAACAGCAGCGACGGTAAAGCGCTGCCGCAAATCCCACCGCTGGACGCCCGCCTGGGCCTCACCTACAGCGAGGACGACTGGAGCGCCGGTGCCTTGTGGCGGGTGGTCGCGGCGCAAAATCGCATCGACCAGAACAAGGGCAACGTGGTCGGCAAAGACTTCGACAAGAGCGCAGGCTTTGGTGTGTTCTCGCTGAACGCGGCGTACCGCATCAATAAAAACTTCAAGGTCAGCACCGGCGTCGACAACCTGTTTGGCAAGGCCTATGCCGAGCACTTGAACCTGGCCGGGAACGCGGGGTTTGGTTACCCGGCCAATGACCCGCAGGCCATCACGGAGCCGGGGCGCACCCTGTGGACTAAAATCGATATGAGCTTTTAACGCATTGTAGGAGCGAGCTTGTTGTGGCGAGGGAGCTTGCTCCCGCTGGGCTGCGTAGCGGCCCCAAAAATCTTGGGAGCGCTTCGCACTCCAGCGGGAGCAAGCTCCCTCGCCACAACAGCCGGTTCCTACAGGTTTGGCGTTCACAACCCATAAATCACAAGCCTTGCGGAAGAAGCCTGATGAACACTCCCAAAATCTCTTTCTACAACCTCGCCTGGCGCTGGCACTTCTACGCCGGTCTCTTCGTCGCGCCCTTCATGGTCCTGTTGGCCCTGACCGGCATCATCTACCTGTTCAAACCCCAACTCGATCCGCTGCTGTACGGCGATCTGATTACCGTCCCCGCCGCCGAGCACGCGCTGACGGCCGACGAGCTGTTGCAACGCGCCAAGGCGGCTTACCCCCAAGGCGCGATCAGCCAATACCTGCCGCCGATCAACGCCACCCGCAGTGCGCAATTCGTGATGCACAACGCGGGCCGCGACGTGACGGTATTTGTCGACCCCTATCGCGGCACAGTGCTAGGCGAACAGGACGCCCAATACAACCTGCAAGCCATCGCCCGTGCCCTTCACGGCGAGCTGATGATCGGCACCGTGGGCGACCGCCTGATCGAACTCGCCGCCGGGTGGGGCGTGATGCTGGTGGTGTCGGGCCTGTACCTGTGGTGGCCGCGTGGCAAGTCTGCTTCGGGTGTTTTATGGCCACGCTTCAACACCCGTGGCCGGGTGTTCTGGCGCGACCTGCACGCGGTCACCGGTTTCTGGGGCGCGTCGCTGCTGCTGGTGATGCTGCTCAGCGGCATGACCTGGACCGGCTTCTGGGGCAAGCAATACGCCGAGCTGTGGAATAAATTCCCGGCGGCAATGTGGAACAACGTGCCGCAGTCCGATCAACAGGCGCGAGTACTCAACACGGCCACGCAACAGACCGTACCGTGGGCCATGGAAAACACGCCGATGCCCATGTCCGGCGCCCATGCCGAACATATGAACCACGGCGCCATGCACGCGGGCCCCGCCGCCCCCACAGTGAGCCTGCAACAGGTGGTGGACCTGGCCACTGCACGCAAGGTCGAGCCCGGCTACAGCATCACCTTCCCCACCACCGCCACCGGTGTATTCACCCTCGCGGTGTTCGCCGACGACCCACGCAACGACGCAACCCTGCATGTGGATCAGTACACCGGCAAAGTCCTCGCCGACGTGCGCTGGGAGCACTACAACCTCGTCGCCCGCGCCACCGAGACCGGCGTGATGCTGCACGAAGGCAAGATGTTCGGCTGGGTCAACCAGCTGATCGTGCTGCTGATCTGCCTGATGATTCTGCTCAGCGCCGTCAGTGGCGTGGTGATCTGGTGGAAGCGTCGGCCTCAAGGTGGGCTCGGTGTGCCGCCGCTGCGCCATGACTTGCCGAAGTGGAAAACCGCAATGGTGATCATGCTCGCGCTGGCGATTGTTTTCCCGCTGGTGGGCGCGTCATTGATCGCGGTGTGGGCCGCGGATCGCCTGGTGCTGTCACGTTTTTTCAAACAACATGAATCCGCCTCAGGTTCGCTATGAACCCTGTGAGATGCCCGTTCCAGAGCACTTCTGTAGCCTTGCGCGACTTTCGTCGCGCAGCGAATAAGCGTTAACTTATAACACTCCCTGCGTTATCGTTGCTCGCCGCACACTGCGGCGAGCATCCCCTCAAGAAGACTGATTGACCCATGAACAAGTACCTAGCGTGCGGGCTGTGCCTGCTCGCCCTGCACAGCAATGCCCAAGCCCTGACCCTGCCCGCCAGCGCCGTAAACGCACCGGCGGTGGATGACGAACACATCGACCCCACGACCCCAACCACCGCCGGCTCGCGCCTGAACCTTACGGCCCTGCAAACCCCGGGCAGCGTCGAAAGCCAGACTGGCACGCAGATCCGCGAGCGCGGCGATGCCAGCGTGCAGGACGCGATTTCCCGCGCCACGGGTATCAGCCGCACCGGCACGCCGGGCGACGGCGGCACCTCGTTGTCGGCCCGTGGTTTCACCGGTCAGGGCTCGGTGATGCAGTTGTATGACGGCAACCGCATGTACATGGGCATGGGCACCTCGACCTTCCCGGTGGACACCTGGTCGGTGGAACGCGTGGACGTGCTGCGCGGCCCGGCCTCCGTTCTGTACGGCGAAGGCGCCACCGGCGCGGTGATCAATACCGTGCCGAAAAAGCCGTTCGAAGGCGAGATCGAAAACCATATCCGCCTGGGCTACGGTTCCTATGATCGTCAGCAGCAGGCCCTCGACAGCGGCGGCTCGCTGACCGACACCCTGAGCTATCGCCTCAACCTCAACCGCCTGCGCAGCAACGGTTTCATCGACCGTGGCGACTCCAGCAGCGACTTCGTCAGCGCCGCACTGCGCTGGCAAGCAGCGGACAACCTGAGCTTCACCCTGGCCAGCGACTATGGCGACCAGCGTCCGCAAAACGACTTCGGTACACCGCTGATCAACGGCCAGTTGCACAAGAGCCTGCGTGATAAAAACTACAACGTCAGCAACGACACCCAGCACTACAACGACCAGTGGACACGCCTGACCAGTGAGTGGCAGATCAACGACAGCGTCAGCGCCACCAACGAGTTGTTCTACCTGAAAAACCAGCGCCGCTGGCAGAACGCCGAGAACTACAATTTCACCAACGGCCAGCTCACCCGCAGCGGCAACTTCGCTATCAAGCACAACCAGGAACAGGTCGGCGACCGCCAGACCTTCACCTTCAAGCACCGCCTGTTCGGCCTCGACAGCCAGACCGTGGCCGGTGTGGAATACAACCGCATCCGCTTCCGCCTGGCCAGCAACTCGCCGTTCACCGACAGCGTCACCAGCGGCCAACCCATCGACATCAACCACCCCGCCGCGGGGCAGTTTGCGAGTATCTCCCCCTTCAGCCCGGTCTTCGCCACCACCACCAAAACCGTCGCCGGCTTCGCCGAAAACCGCCTGCAACTCACCGATCAGTTGTCGTTGATCACTGGCATCCGCCGCGACTATGCGCAGGTTGCCCGCGATGATTTGCGCACCGGCGGCCAGACCGACAAGACCCTCACCGGCAATAACTGGAAGGCCGGCCTGGTGTATGCGGTCACCCCGGATACCTCGCTCTACGGCCAATACTCCACCAGCACCGACGGCGTCGGCGGCCTGATTTCCTTGAGCCCGAGCCAGCAACAATTCGACCTGTCCACCGCCAGGCAGACCGAGATCGGTATCAAGCAGGCGTTCTGGGACCAACGCGGCGAATGGACGTTGGCGGCCTATCACATCGTCAAAAAGAAACTGCTCACCGACATCCCCGGCGACCCGGACCATCAGCAGCAAGTTGGCCAGCAATCCTCCCGTGGCCTGGAAGCCAGCCTTGACCTGCAACTGCCCCACGCCTGGGCAGTGCAAGCCAACGCCGCCATCGTTCATGCGCAATACGACGACTTCAGCCAGGACGTCGACGGCGTGCAGGTTTCCCGCGATGGCAATCGCCCGGTGGACGTACCACGCCGTACGGCCAACCTGTGGTTGAGCAAGGCCGTGACCGATGACATTCGCGCCGGTGCCGGCGTGCGCTATGTGGATGCGCGGTATGCCGACATGGCCAACCAGAGTGAATTGCCGAGCTATACCGTGGTGGATGCCACGGTGTCGTGGAAGGCCATGCGCAATACCACCCTGGGTTTGCAACTGAATAACCTGTTTGACCGCACCTATGCCGTCAGCCAGTACAACGATGGACAGCAGTGGATCCTGGGCGAGCCGCGCTCGTTCTTCGTCACGGCGGACTACACCTTTTAGCAGATCAAAATACCGATCCAATGTGGGAGGGGGCAAGCCCCCCTCCCACATTTGGATCAGCGTTCAACCTGAAAGTATTCAAACGACTTCAACGAATCCCCCCTCAAAGCTCGTCCTTGCCCGAGACCACAGGCTGGATTTGCCAATCCGGTACTTCCTCACCGTTGACGCTTTTCCAGGTGCCCTTGACCCTGCCACGGCGTGTCCAGTAACTATCCGGGTCGAGTACGCGTAAACCGCCATCAAACGTTAGCCGTGACAGCCACTCACCGGGAGGGAAGCTCGGGGGGCCAAACACCAATCCGGAAAACAGCGATTCTTCCCGCGTGGTAAACCGTGGCGTAAAAGCCAGCAGGGCACCTTGGCGCGTCAACACGTAACACATGCCCCCTTTAACCCGGCTCACGCCCAACAGGTTTCGGTAAAAGCCCAACTCATCCCTGGCCACAAAATGCTGGCGCAGCTGCTTGTCCGACTGGCTGTCGTCTTCGTCGTGGCCCATGGTCTTGAAGAACAATTGTGCAGCCAGCAGACGATAGCCAGGGGGGTACGCCGGTGGCGGTGGCGACGGGTCCAACAAGGTGCTTTCGTACAAGAACAGGCGCCGCGGCACCGGCGATTCGATACCTTCGTCCAGCAGCGGCTCGGCGGCGACAAAGCCGGTGTTGGCCGCATCACTCACAATCACGCCAATGTACTCATCGCCCTTGAAGGGGCGAACCTGGTGCCGGGCGGCATCGTCGGGGTGACAAAACAGCGGGCCGAAACTCAACGCGCCGTACGCAGGAGCGACGTGTTGCCGGGTATCAAGATTGAACCAGCGGCCATCAGCACGAGCCTGATAGACCGGCAGGTATCCCGTTTTTCCGGGTGCCTTGAGCCTGAGCGCGCGTTCCAGGTCTTGAGCACTGATGCCGGACTCAGGGGGGCAGACATAGAGGCCAAACAGTTCATGGCCCGCAGGCGCCACCCCACCGGCGAGCACACGCTCCAGCGTCAACGGGCCATGCTGCACAATCAGTGCATGACTGGCCATGTAATAGCCCGATTTCCTGCTCTTGAGGATCACACCGAACCCCGGCTGATCCTCCACGGCTTTGCGTCGGTGGATAAAACGCAACACGTCCGGCAACTGCACAAACACCGGACTGAACGCCTGGTCCATCGGCGCCAGGCGCGTTGCGTCGGGCTTGGCGTTCGCCTGCCACTGTGTGAGCTTGCCGGCTGGCCCCCACAGTTCACTGCCCTGCACCACGCGCAGCTCTGCGGCACGGGCAACCCGGTTGACATACTCACTGGGCGTGACCTGGCCATCGCGCATTGCACGCTCCAACGCGTTGTTCTTGGGATGCAGGTGGGCACGGGAAGGCGCGACCAGCAATTTCGCGAGTGAGTCTTCAAGCGCGCTGCCCGTGGCGGTGAAACACAGCAAGGCCCCGTCGGCACACAGCAGGTATTCGTGGTCTATGGCATGCCTGGGTGGAAAGGGGACTTTCTCAAGCACGGCGCCGAGGAAATCGGTGGAAAACATAGTCTGGTACACCGCCCGCTCGGTATCTGTCAGCGCAAACGGTGGATCAATGTTCAATCGCGAGTGGTATCGAGCCACCGCCGTGCTACCCGCCAGAAACTGCGCGTGGCTGACCAGTGCGTTCAGACGGATCCAGGGCGGCGAAAAATCTTCGACATCCACCGGCAGCGGTTCGGTGACCGTGAACAAACCGTCGGTGCGCCGCAGGATCAGCCCGCCATAGACCCTGTCGCGCTTGCTGCCCAGGCGCATCAACGCATAGCGAGCCGCATCGTCGCGGGAAAAAAACACCGGCCCCAATTGGCGTCGGCTGATCTGGTCGAAGGGCGTCCAATCCTCACCGACCGCACCTGGCACATCCCAACATTCACTGGTGGTCAACACCGTGAGTTGACCGGCGCGGGCGACGTTCTGCACGTAGCTGCGCTGAGTCAGGGTCAACCCCAGTTTGGCCGGCAGCACATGCGCGTCGACGCGGCCTTTTTCGTCCGTGAACAACCGGAAGGGATCTTCGTCACTACGGTATTCCAACAACGCCCCGTCAAGCGGCGAGAGGTAAAGGGGCAATGTCTCAAGACCTTTGGTGCGTCGCACGCCTTGCTGGTCGTACAGCGCACAGTAGAAATCGTCAGCGGCAATGAAATGCCGGGCGATCCAGGCGTCGTGTCCACTCAGCCCAGCGGCCAGGCCGCGCACCGAGTGATACACCGCGTGCACCTGGAACGTCTGCGTCAATACCGCTGCACCAAACCGACAGGCCTGTACGAGGCGATCAAACATCGGGCCCGGCACTGTTTGTGAGGCCACGAATTCATTGAGAACACGGTGCTTGAGCACCAGACCCAACCCGCAATATTCCAGGCCATAGCGATGGCGCCAGTGAGTGCAGGCCTCGAAAACGGCCGCCTGACTGTCGGCGTGAACAGGGCCCAATTGAGGCAGAACGGGATCATTGCGCACGTCCAACTCATAGGGCGGTGACCAGTCACTCTCGATTTTCCCAGGCGGCCCCCATAGCGGGTTGCCCTCCACTACGTGCAGTTCACCTGACAGGGCGAGTTCTACAACCACATCACTCGGTACCATCGTGCCTGCTTGCAAGTCATGCTGAATCCGACTGCCGCCCGGCGCAGGCATTGAACGCTCAAAAAGTGAGCTGCCCTCTCCTGCCAGATAGGTTTGGTAGCGAAGCAGGCAGTCCGCCGCGCCCGACAGGTAGACCACGAGTCCACCAGGTCGAAGCGAGAGAATCCGGTGAATATCGACGTCCGTGAACATCTGGGTCTGCACCTGTGCCTCGTAGCCGGCCCTGGCATTCGAGACCTCATCCCCTCGCCAGCGCGAGCAGTAAACGCCATGGAGCGTATGCCCCGGGTACAGCACGACGGGCCTGCCCGAGCGCTCAACGATAAATACCTGGCTGAAATCAAAACGGGCGGCCGGATTGCCCAGCGGTTCAGTGGCAACAAACCGTTGATCGTTGCGCTGCAAAATCAAGCCGATATAGCCTCGTTCACGATGGCTGCCGATGTGTTCGTGGGCATGACGCGCGGCATCGTCGGCCAGCAAGAAGGCCGGGCCAAGGGGTGGGTTTTGATAGCGGGAAAACGGTTTCCAACCCTGGCCGACCTTGCCGGCGACATCCCACAGCACACTGGTTTTAATCACCGATAATTCGCCGGCCGCAGCGAGCCTGGAAATAAAGGTGTGAGGGCTCAGCGTGCCCGCTTCCAAAGAGGCCTGCAGCCCTCTGTCGATAGGGTGGGCCGTGTCGGATATCGGCGAATAGAACGCGTCCTCGGCATGCGAGTGGGAAAACACATAGCGCAACTGCGCACCGTCGAAAACACTCAGGTACAAGGCAAATCCCGGATTGCCGATACCACGCGAAAACGCCATCGCGCGGGCCAGCGTCACGGGCGTGACAAAGCGCTCGTACAGCCAGGGCTCCTTGACCGCCGATGGCGCGGGCTGATCAATCGCCAGGCAATAAACCCCCCAGAAAACGAACTCCCTTGGCACAAAGATCGCGCCGTCCGTGTCCGAGACAAACACCTTCGTCGTGTCGAACGCATCACCCTGCATCGGCAAGGGCTCGGTCACCATGAAGGCCTGACGGTTAAGGTGCTTGAGCAAAAAGCCCGATTGACGCTCGGTCGGTTTGAGGAGCATCAACCGGTGAGCAAATGCCATGGCCGCAGGCGCATCGGCAAAAATGGGGCTTTGCCGCGGCTCGGGCACTGCCTGGACAGGATCGGGCGCATAAACCTTCCACCGCTCATTCAGAGGCCCCTTCCATCCCGCCCAGATTGCACTGGTTTCAACCACCGATACTTCGCCGGCAGTCCTCAACGTGTGGATGTAGCCTTCCACCGGCTCGTGCTCGGCAGGCAGTGCCGGTTCGACTTGCTCCCGTACCTGCTGACGCAACGTCATATAAATCAACGACGCCTGTTCGCCAGGCGTAAAACGCACCAGGCCCCCCTGTGGCCCAACAGTGTAGAAAGCCTGGAAAAGTGAGTGGGTGACCAATACTGCCTGCATCGGCGGCAGGCTCTGTGTGAGGGTAATACGTTGCGTGCTCCAGCTTGGCCGTCGGCGGTGGATCTCTGCCTGGCGGTCTGCGTCACGGAAGTAGTACGCCACATACAGGTAGCCGCTGGGCAATAGCCGGTTACCCGCGGTTTCCATACTGAGCGCATCGTTAAGCAACAAATCGCTCAAGGCCACTTCGAAGGGCCGCGACGCATGACAATAACCGTCTGGACCTGTGAATAGGTAACCGCCTTGAGGCTGGTTATTTCGCAGGTCCAATTGCGCCAACGCATAACGTGCCGCGTCATCGGCGCCAAGAAACGGTGGGCTAAGATTGCGTAGAAGCTGTTCGACCGAGCGTGTCGCCAAGTGGTTATCCATGACCCTGTGTTCCTTTGGAAAATACTCAACGCATGCTCGACCACCTGCGATTGCTTTTGGCGTTACATGGTTAGGCCGACGTCACAACTCGTCTTTCGCGGGAAGCGGAAATGAAGGGCTCAACCACTGCTGCAGGCTCGCCCCCAGCCGATCACGCAGTCGCCAAAAAACCCCGGCGTGAATCACCCGCAGTTCGCCGATGCGCGCCAGTTCGGTGATCACCCGGGAAGGCACGGGTGCAAGGTGTGTATAGCCGGTGGAGGGCGACCATTTGAGGGCACTGTCCAACAGGTTGTATTCCTCGTTGCTGAACTGCGGCACGTAGCTGAGCAACGCACCGTCACGGGTAGAAAGGTAAAAACCGCTGATCAACAGCCCCTTGGCCTTCAGGTTGTGCACGTAATACCCCAGCTCCCGCCAGGACACAAAGTACTGCCGGAATGAAAGCTCGGCAGCACTTGGCGGCTGGTCGAGCCCGGCATGGAACACCGTATGCGCAGCGATCAAGCGATAGCCCTTCGGCCAGGCGCCTTGCTGCAGGGGCTCGGCGATTGCAGAAGGGAACCCCTGGTCTTCCACCGGCAGCACGGGAAGACAGGTGCTGGCGGTCGGGTTTTCCAATAGCGCGCCCAGGTACTGCTTGCCGGAAAAGGCGCCGATCAGGTGGTGGGCGTAATGCGCCGCATCGTCGCAATGGGCGTGGATCGGTCCCAACGCCCATTGAGGGGCAGCCAACGTGGCCATTGAGCGCCCGGGTTGCCATTGGCTGCCTACCCGCCCCAACCCTGGCCAATTCGTGCTGGACTGAAGGATGTCAAGGTCGCCCGCCGCAGCCATGCGCCGAATGAAATCACGTGGACTCAACAACCGATTACGCAGGTTGAGAAGGTCGCTGTACTGAGCAAAACGTGCATCCCGCACTTCAAACTTGAGCAGTGCACCGTCGGCACACGACAGGTACAACGGCAGGCTTGCACGCGCCTGAGTAGCATGAACCACGGCCAGTGCCGCCTTGAGGTCACGCGGGGAAAACAACCCGTTGAAAATCTCGTCACCGGCCTGCATTCGCCCTGCAGGGTAGAACTCTCCACCCAGGGGGATGCACATATACAGCCCGGCCATGTCATAGCGATGAGGATAACCGGCATCGCTGAACACTCGGCGATGACCAAACCCCAGGCCCGCCGCGGCCACAGGCAATGTCGCCACACAGTGACCGTTTTGCAGGGATTTGAGCAGGTACCCGAAGCTGAGCTCGGAACGCAGCGTCACCTGCTGATGAACGTAACGCGCAGCGTCGTCCGGCCGCGTGCAGAGCGGGCTGCACGCCGGGTCGTATTCAGCCTGGGTCGCCGTCGTCGGTGCAAACGGGCGCCAGTTGGAAACCGGGCCCCGCGCGCCCCACATCGCACTGCCTTCCACCACCCGCAAGGTGAAACTTGTGGCCACGCGGTTGACGTATTCCGCCGGGGTAAGCGTTCCCCCGCTCAAGCGTTGTTGGAGGTTACCGAAACGCCAGTCATGCCGGTTACGCGGACGGGTCACCAGGTCTTGCGAAGTGACCGGTGGATACTTCACCCGAGGCGTCGCCAACAAACTGATCAGCGAACCGTCCGGCCCCAGGACGTAGTACGTCAGGCGCTCGTCGGTTGCACCGATGGCTTGGGCCAGCACCCTGGTGGAAACCATGTTGGCGTACACCGTCGCTTGCGTCGGCGTCAGCAAAAACGGCGCGGGCAGCGCGAGCCTTGAGTGATAGCTGGCGACCACCGACATCCTTACAGGATAGAGCCCCCGGCTCACCAGCTCATCGGGAAACACCCAGGGGGTATCGAACACTTCATCGGGCACCAGCACCGGTTCGGTAGCGGTAAACCAACCATCATCGCGGCGCAGAATGACGCCCCCATAATGGGCCGCCCGATCCACCGGCACGCGGCCGCGCACATAGCGGGCGGCATCATCCATCGTTAGAAAGGCCGGGCCCAGGCGCCGCCGCTGGAGGTGGGCGTAAGGCTCCCACTGCCCTGACACCTTGCCGATGCGGTCCCAACAGGGGCTTTCGCGCAGCACCCGCAGGTCGCCTCCTTCGGCGACCTGTCGCACGAACTTTAAGGGCGTCAACGTACCGTAACTCAGCTTGGCCAGGATGTCCTCGTAGGTTTCGCCCGTGCTTTGCGCCTCAAACAACGCTTGAGTGGACGGTGACCTGTACCTCAACAAGGCACCCTCGGGCGGAGCGATGTAGATCATTGCACCGTTGGTCGAAACGGGCGTGTCATCGCGGCTCTGGGTGATGGCAATGCTCAAGTCATCGGGCACGATAAAAAAGCGTTCGAGCCAATTCAGCGAACCGCTGCCCGCCCACTGCCGCGCATAAAAAACCCCACAACACGCGAACCCTTCGGGCACCGCATTGCTGGAGACACCGGGCAGGGAAAGCAATGGGGTTTTCTGCGTCGCGGGGATCAACTCGCTGGCGACATAGGTCTCTGTGGTCTGGTGCTTGAAAATGAACGCGAAGTACAGATAGGCATAACGCAGGTGCGCGCGCAGCGGTTGCCTGCGATGCAGGTCCAGGGCAGCAGCATCGGCGCTTTCGAAGAGTGCGCCGTAGCTCAGTTCGTCTGGCCGTTGAAACTCGAATACCCGAACAAAAGGCGCCCAGTCGTTCTCAAGCTTTTCTGCCGGCCCCCACAACGCGGTGACGGTCAACACGCGCAGGGTGCCGGTTTCAGCCAACGTCCTGACCCGCTCAGAGGGTGTTCCCTTTGGATCACTGGCGGTGCTGCCCGACTGATAGACAATCAGGCTCTCCGGGGTGCCGGACAGATAGGCCGGCAGGCCGGATTGATGAATGGCGCCGACGTCCCCGGGCGTAAACATCTGGCCATTCAGCTCCTGCTCCTGATGTGCCCACGAGCCTGCGTCAGCCTGCATCGACAACGCCACGCACGAGGCATAACGCGCGATGAGGCGATGCCCCTGCGACACAATGATCGGCACGCCCTGGCGGTCTTTCGGGTAGCCACCCTCAAAGGCGAACGGATTCTGACTGACAGGCGCTGGCTCGGTGATCACATAGCGGCCGTCTGTACGTTGCAGGACCAAGCCGGCGAAGCGTTGATCGCGCCGCCCACCGATGCTGGCGTGGGCATGCCGCGCGGCATCGTCGGCCGTCAGGAAGGCCCGACTCAAGGGCGGCAGAGCGAGATTTGCATAGGGTCGCCACAGGGCATCCACTACACCAGGGCGGTCCCACAGGCGGCTGGTTTTCTCGACGCTCAACTCGGCCGCGTTCGCCACTTGCAAGACAAATGCACGGGTCAGCAGACCACCGTTGTGCAACTGCGCCTGCAAGTCCGACTCTTGAGCCAGCAGCCGTGACTCCTCGGGCGAACCGGAAAAACGGTAGCGCAGGATGGCTTCGTCACGCATGCGGATAAACAGTGAAGCACCCAGGGTCGATGGCGAATCGTTGGCGTAGCCGCGGAACCGCGCAATGTGTTGCGCCAGCTCCCGCGGGCTGATGAAGTTCTTGTACAGCCAGGCCTCAAGGTCGGGGTATTGGCCGGGCAGCGGGCGGGAATGGATGTAGATACCGTGGACATGGAAGCCATCCGGCAAAAGACGAAGGCGCTCATTCCCAGGCGTGATCAACAACGGTTCAGAGGGAATGTAACCCGCCGCCCTTGCATCTTGCAGGATCAAAACCTGTTGGCGCAGCGTCGGGCGCCGCTGGATTTTCGCCCAGGCGTGGGTCAGCGCCTGCTCGCGAGTCGTGAATACCGGACCGCAGGCCAATGGAAGGGCTGGCGCAGTAAACGGTTTATACGGTTGCCAATCCGTAGGCACATCGCCCACAGAGCCCCCCCACGACGGGCTGGACTCCACGAAACGCAACGTCCCCACCGACGCCAGTTTTTTGTAGGCGCCTTCCAGGGTCCCATCATGCGCATGAGGTGAGGTCCATGCTCCAGCCTCTGCCAACCAGCGAACATACTGCTGCGCAGCCTCCGACGCGCTGCTCTTGTAGCGCAGCAGTGCGCCGTCCGGTCCTGACAAATAGGCATAAGGCAACGTCAACCGCTCGCGGTGGTTGAACAGGATGTCTGGCTCGGAATAGAAACTCATGAACGTTTTGACTTGCTGCACAGACCATTTCGGGTTGAGCTGTTGCGTGCTGACCAGCGTATCGGGATGGGAATGCAGGCTGGCGACAAGGATGTAGCCCGGTGGCTGGAGAAATTCGCCATTGGCACTTTCGCGGTCGAGCAACAGAGTGTAGTCAAACGTCGCACTGCGGCCCGCGACCGGTTCGGTTGCCACGTACAACTGATCGGCGAGACGCTGCAGAATCACGCTGCCGTACTCCTTGTCACGCCGATTGTCGATGCGTTCGTGAACGTAGCGCGCCGCATCATCGGCGCTGATAAAGGGCGGGCTCAGCGGGCCGAGCCGCGCATGGCCTTGGGAGACACTCATGGGAACACCTTGGAGGCAGGATTCAAAAGTACCCCATCCTGAACACGTCACAGTGCCGCTGGCGTTAGATAATTAGCCTGCGCACCAAGACAGTGCCCCGCCTGCACCACGCCCCGAACCGGGCGCCGATTCGGTGCGGCAAGACTGCACCAAACACCGCCGAACGCCCTGAAACAGGGCCTGCGCAAAGCAGGCACAGCCCTTGCAATCGCCCTGGTATCTGTCCAACAACACCACTCGGGTTCTCGGAGATCGCACCATGAAGCGTCGCAGCTTGATCAAGGCTTTCACTCTTTCGGCATCCATTGCCGCCATGGGCATGACCTGGACGATCCAGGCCGCCGAGACCATCAAGGTCGGCATCCTGCACTCGCTGTCCGGCACCATGGCCATCTCTGAAACATCGCTGAAAGACATGGCGCTGATGACCATCGACGAGATCAACGCCAAGGGCGGCGTGAACGGCAAGATGCTCGAACCGGTGGTTGTCGACCCCGCGTCCAACTGGCCGCTGTTCGCCGAGAAAGGCCGCCAGCTGCTGACCCAGGACAAGGTGGCCGTGGTGTTTGGCTGCTGGACGTCGGTGTCGCGCAAATCCGTTTTGCCGGTATTCGAAGAACTCAACGGCCTGCTGTTCTACCCGGTGCAATACGAAGGTGAAGAAATGTCGCCCAACGTGTTCTACACCGGTGCGGCGCCGAACCAGCAGGCCATCCCTGCCGTGGAATACCTGATGAGCGAAGAAGGTGGCGCGGCCAAGCGCTTCTTCCTGCTGGGCACCGACTACGTGTATCCGCGCACCACCAACAAGATCCTGCGTTCGTTCCTGCATTCCAAGGGCGTAGCCGATAAGGATATCGAAGAGGTCTACACCCCGTTCGGCCACGCCGATTACCAGACCATCGTCGCCAACATCAAGAAGTTTTCCGCCGGCGGCAAGACGGCAGTGATCTCCACCGTGAACGGCGACTCCAACGTGCCGTTCTACAAGGAGCTGGCCAACCAGGGCTTGAAAGCGACCGACGTACCGGTGGTGGCGTTCTCCGTGGGCGAAGAAGAACTGCGCGGCATCGACACCAAGCCGTTGGTGGGCAACCTCGCCGCGTGGAACTACTTCCAGTCGGTGGAGAACCCGGTGAACAAGAAGTTCGTCGCCGACTGGAAAGCCTACGCCCAGAAACACAACCTGCCAGGCGCCGACAAAGCCGTGACCAACGACCCGATGGAAGCCACCTACGTGGGCATCCATATGTGGGCGCAAGCGGCCGAGAAAGCCAAGTCCACCGACGTCGACAAAGTGCGTGAAGCGCTGGCCGGGCAGACGTTTGCCGCGCCGTCGGGCTTCACCCTGACCATGGACAAGACCAACCACCACCTGCACAAACCGGTAATGATCGGCGAGATCCAGGCCGATGGGCAGTTCTCGGTGGTGTGGCAGACCGAAGAGCCGATCCGTGCCCAGCCGTGGAGCCCGTACATTCCGGGTAATGACAAAAAGCCTGACCACGCCGTCAAGAGCAACTAAGACCCCTGTGGGAGGGGGCTTGCCCCCGATAGCAGTGTGTCAGGCAAAACACCTGTCACTGATCCACCGCCATCGGGGGCAAGCCCCCTCCCACAGAAAGCCAGTCCGCGCATGATCAGGACATTTTGTTATGCCTACTGCCCTCCATCGCTTCATCCTCGCCGCCCTGTTGTTGCTGCCTTTTGCAGCACACGCCAGCGACGCCGAAGACTTCCTGTCCGCCAACCCCAGCCAGCAAGCCAAACTCCTGCAAGACTGGGCCGCCCAGCCCGACCCGGCACGCATCGAGTTGGTGGACGCCCTGCAACAAGGCCAGCTCACGCTAAACGGTGAAACCAAGACGGTTCGCCTGAACAACCGCCTGCGCAGCCTGATCGACAATGCACAAGCCAGCCAGCAACTGCTCGCCGCCGACCCCAAGGTGCGTTTGGCCGCAGCGGTGACCCTGCAAAAAAGCGCACAACCGGCGCAGCTCAAATTCCTCGACCAGCAAGTCGCCAGTGAGACCAACGAAGACGTGCATACAGCGTTGAGCCTTGCGCTGGCCAACCTGCAACTGGTCGACCCCGACCCGTCAGTGCGCCTCGCCGCCGTGCGCTTGCTCGGCGGCACCGGCGACCCGCTGGCCCGCACGCGCCTGGAAGCCTTGCTCGCCCCCGGCGTGGAAACCGATGCCGCGGTGCACACCGCCGCGGAGACCAGCCTGGCACAGGTCAAACGCAAACTGATGCTCGGCGAAGTCCTTGGCCAAGCCTTCAGCGGTATGTCCCTCGGCTCGATCCTGCTGCTGGCGGCCCTGGGTTTGGCGATCACGTTCGGCCTGCTCGGCGTGATCAACATGGCCCACGGCGAGATGCTGATGCTCGGCGCGTACTCGACCTACGTGGTGCAATTGATGATGCAGCGCTACGTGCCGCAGGCCATTGAGTTCTACCCGTTGATCGCGTTGCCGGTGGCGTTTTTCGTCACCGCCGCCATCGGCATGGCGCTGGAACGTACGGTGATTCGCCACCTCTATGGCCGTCCACTGGAAACCCTGCTGGCCACCTGGGGCATCAGCCTGATGCTGATCCAGCTGGTGCGCCTGGTGTTCGGTGCGCAGAACGTCGAAGTGTCCAACCCCGCCTGGTTGTCAGGCGGCATTCAAGTGCTGCCCAACCTGGTGCTGCCGTACAACCGCATCGTGATCATCGCCTTCGCGCTGTGTGTGGTGGTGCTGACCTGGCTGCTGCTGAACAAGACGCGCCTTGGCCTCAACGTGCGCGCCGTCACCCAGAACCGCAACATGGCGGCCTGCTGCGGCGTGCCCACCGGGCGGGTGGACATGCTCGCGTTTGGCCTCGGCTCCGGTATCGCCGGTTTGGGCGGTGTCGCCTTGAGCCAGATCGGCAACGTCGGCCCTGACCTGGGCCAGAGCTACATCATCGATTCGTTCCTGGTGGTGGTACTCGGCGGCGTCGGCCAGTTGGCCGGTAGCGTCATGGCCGCGTTTGGCCTGGGCATCGCCAACAAGATCCTGGAACCGCAGATCGGCGCCGTGCTCGGCAAGATCCTGATCCTTGCGCTGATCATTCTGTTTATCCAGAAACGCCCGCAAGGACTCTTCGCACTGAAAGGACGGGTGATCGACTGATGAACCAGCCATTGATGCTCACGGCCACACAAAAGGCCGGCCCCAAGGTGACGATTGCGGTCGGCGCGGTGATCCTGATCCTGCTGCTCACGCTGCCACTGCTTTCACTGTTGTCGCCGGAGAACCCGCTGCATGTGTCGGCCTATACGCTGACGCTGGTGGGCAAGATCCTCTGCTACGCCATCGTCGCCCTGGCGCTGGACCTGGTGTGGGGTTACGCGGGGATGCTGTCCCTCGGCCACGGCCTGTTCTTTGCCCTCGGCGGTTACGCAATGGGCATGTACCTGATGCGCCAGGCGTCCGGGGATGAGTTGCCGGCGTTCATGACGTTTTTGTCGTGGACCGAATTGCCCTGGTATTGGGTCGGCACCGAGCACTTCCTCTGGGCCATGTGCCTGGTGGTGTTGGCGCCGGGTTTGCTGGCGCTGGTGTTTGGCTTCTTCGCCTTCCGCTCGCGGATCAAGGGTGTGTACTTCTCGATCATGACCCAGGCGCTGACCTTTGCCGGGATGTTGTTGTTCTTTCGTAACGAGACCGGTTTTGGCGGTAATAACGGCTTCACTAACTTCCGCAGCATCCTGGGCTTCGGCATTACCGAACCGGGCACGCGGGCGGTGCTGTTTATCGCAACGGTGCTGTTGCTGGTGGTCAGCTTGTTTATCGGTTGGCGCCTGGCCCAGAGCAAGTTTGGCCGGGTGTTGACCGCCTTGCGTGACGCGGAAAACCGCCTGATGTTCTGCGGCTATGACCCACGCGGTTTCAAGCTGTTCGTATGGGTGTTGAGCGCCGTGCTGTGCGGCCTGGCCGGGGCGCTGTATGTGCCGCAGGTGGGCATCATCAACCCCAGCGAAATGTCGCCGACCAACTCCATCGAAGCGGCTGTGTGGGTCGCCCTCGGCGGGCGTGGAACCTTGATCGGCCCGCTGCTCGGCGCTGGCGTGGTCAACGGCATGAAGAGCTGGTTCACCGTGGCCTTCCCCGAATACTGGCTGTTCTGCCTGGGGGCGCTGTTCATCATCGTCACCTTGTACCTGCCCAAGGGTGTGATCGGCCTGCTGAAAAAACGAGGTGAATCATGAGGTATCTCGAGATGCGCGCTGCCGGTGCCGCCGCCGAATTCATGCTTGAACCGATCCTCGATGGCGGTAGCGGCCGTGATGCTATCGGTCTTGGCCAGGCCGCAGGCAAGGGCCTGAATACCCGCCACGGCACCATCCTGAGCCTGGAAGACATCAGCGTGAGCTTCGACGGTTTCAAGGCGCTGAACGACTTGAACCTGTACATCGGCGTCGGCGAACTGCGCTGCATCATCGGCCCCAACGGCGCAGGCAAGACCACGCTGATGGACGTGATCACCGGCAAGACCCGACCCAGCCACGGCACCGCCTGGTTTGGAGAAAACCTTGATTTGACCGGCATGAGCGAAGTGCAGATCGCCCAGGCCGGCATTGGCCGCAAGTTCCAGAAACCCACGGTGTTCGAAGCGCTGAGCGTGTTCGAGAACCTGGAACTGGCGCAGAAGACTGACAAATCCGTCTGGGCCAGCCTGCGCGCACGCCTGAGCGGCGAGCAGAAAGACCGTATCGATGAAGTGCTCGACACCATCCGCCTGACCGCTTCGTTGCAGCGCCCGGCCGGGCTGCTGTCCCACGGCCAGAAGCAGTTCCTGGAAATCGGCATGTTGCTGATGCAAGACCCACAACTGTTGCTGCTGGACGAACCGGTGGCGGGCATGACCGATGCCGAAACCGAATTCACGGCCGAACTGTTCAAGCGCCTGGCGGGCAAGCACTCGCTGATGGTGGTGGAGCACGACATGGGTTTTGTCGGTTCGATTGCCGACCATGTGACGGTATTGCACCAGGGCAGCGTGCTGGCCGAAGGATCGCTGGAGCAGGTGCAGGACAATGAGCGGGTGATCGAGGTCTATCTCGGTCGCTGAGCCAGACAAGGGCTTGCTTTATGTGGGAGCGGGCTTGCTCGCGAATGCAGTGTGTCAGTCAATGCATCTGTCACTGATCCACCGCATTCGCGAGCAAGCCCGCTCCCACAGGGGAATTGAGGAGGGGTTTAGAATGTTGCAAGTCGAGAAATTGCACCAGTACTACGGCGGCAGCCACATCCTGCGCGGGCTGTCTTTTGATGTGAAAGTCGGCGAAGTCACCTGCCTGCTCGGTCGTAACGGCGTGGGCAAGACCACTTTGCTCAAATGCCTGATGGGCTTGCTGCCGTCCAAGGAAGGCGCGGTGAATTGGGAGGGCAAGGCCATCACCGGCTTCAAGCCGCACCAACGCGTGCATGCCGGGATCGCCTATGTACCTCAGGGCCGGGAGATATTCGGGCGGCTCACCGTGGAAGAAAACCTGCTGATGGGCCTGGCACGCTTTCCCGGTTCCGAAGCCAAGGAAGTGCCGGCATTCATCTACGAATTGTTCCCGGTGTTGCTGCAAATGAAACATCGCCGTGGCGGCGACCTGTCCGGCGGCCAGCAGCAACAGTTGGCCATTGGGCGCGCGCTGGCCAGTCGACCACGCCTGCTGATCCTTGATGAGCCCACCGAAGGCATCCAACCCTCGGTGATCAAGGAGATCGGCGCCGTCATCAAGAAGCTCGCCGCCCGTGGCGATATGGCGATTCTGCTGGTGGAGCAGTTCTACGACTTTGCCGCCGAACTGGCCGACCAGTATTTGGTGATGTCACGCGGTGAAATCGTGCAGCAGGGCCGTGGTGAAAATATGGAAAGCGAAGGTGTACGCGGCCTCGTAACAATCTGAACGGCCAACCACTTGATCCCAGCACCAGGCAACCGCGCAACTATGCCGGTAACTTGCGCAGCGTCTGCAGCAATTGTGTCCCTACATGGCTGCGAGGCTGCCAGAACCGATCGGGCTCCAGTATGGACAAATGCCCGGTGGTCGCCAGCGTGCTGATGACTTCGCTGGGCGTTGCCCTGGGCTTGTCGGTTTGCGGATCCAGCCATCCAAAGAGCAACATCTCCTGCTCGCTGCGCTCATAACTGGGCAGGTAAACCAGCAAGGCGCCGTTACGGGGGGTGAAGTAATAGCGAGCACCCGCCACGGCATCCTGCCGGAGCATGCCGACAAACGCGCGAAAGTCCTGCTGAGCGATGAAATTATCGGCGAGCGCCTCCTGATAGCGGTCGTCAAAACGTTCGCGTGCAGCATCCCGTTTATTGATTTGCTGCACCCCGATCACGTTGAAGCCCTCAGGGTACCTACCGGGACTCATCGGAACCGATGTGTTCATGACCCCGAAGAAGAGCCGCTGATAGGCTAGCGTGAACATCCGGCTACCCACGGGCACGATCGGGCCATTGTCTGGCACGGGCTCAGTGACCAAAAACGTATCGGCCGCCGCATTGGACAACACTGCACCTAACCATGCTTTGTTCGGATCACTATGGTAGCGGCGCCACGGGTAGCGGGCAGCGTCATCGGCGTGTGAAAAAAATGGACCCAGAGGCAGACGCTCTTCAGCACCCGGCACATAAACCGAGGCCCTTCGTGACACCCAGGTTGATGACACCACGCCTTGAGTCGCCCAGATTTCTCCGGTGATCAATACCTCCAACTTGCCCGAGCGGGCGACCTGGCGTATGTATTCGTCAGGGTTATACGGTCCATTGAGCTTCCTCACGAAAGCCTGCAGCCGGTGTTCATCACTCCAGTCGCTGTCGATGGCCGTTGCACGATAGCTGAGCAGTCCGCTGTCCGCACACGATACGTAGAGTGGCAAGTACTGGTCATCCCGCACCAACGCCCACAGCGCCGCACGAAGTACGCCAGGCGGGATAAAACTGCGGTAGACCTCGGATGCTCCCAGTTCTTCGGGTTGGTGTGCCGGTGCGCACAGGTACATTCCCTGAACGGTCCAGCCCAATGGTAACTGGCCGCGTGAAAACGTTTTGCTCAGCGAAAACTTCAGGTCTTCCCCGCTGACGGGCAGGCTGGCCATCCATTTCTTGTTAGATGACTTGAGCAGAAAACCAAACGTCAACTCCAGGCGCTCGCCAGCCTGCCCATGAACATATCGCGCCACATCATCGATATGACTGAATACCGGGCTGCACGCCCGGTCCGCTTGCACGTGGAGGCTGCGTTCAGGCGCACTGAAACCGTGACTCGGTAGCCAGCCTCGGGGCAACAGCTGCGCAGTCCCCCACAGTTGGCTGCCTTCTACCACCGTCATCGACGCGACCTTGAGCACTTGGTTGATAAACGCCGTTGGGCTCATAAGCCCGTCGCGCAGTTGTTGTTGGAGGAGGTTGCTCTTCGGATCATGGGGCGTTTGAGCGGAAGGGGCCAAGGCCACCTTAAGCTGCTGAAGGTCCAGTGCCTGCTGAAGCTGTTGCGCAGTACTGAGCAGATCGCGGTTCAAGTCATCGCACGTGAAGCTGATCACCGAACCATCCAAGGCGAAAAGGTACTCATGGCTCCACAAATGATTGCAATCGAGCGCCTTGCCCAAGACCTCAGTGGTGAACATGTTGCGGTAGACATCCAACGCCTCTTTGGTCAGCTGGAAATCCGGCAGCCGGTCCATGCGGGTACGGTAACGCGCCGTCAGTTTCAGGCCCGGCGCAAGCCAGTCCTGGCGTACGTCCTCATCCGGCAGGATGTTTTTCGGATCAAAATTCTCGCTGGTCACAGGCAGCGGCTCGGTCGCGACATACAGGCCGTCAGCTCGCCTCAATACCAACCCGCCATACAGCTGATTCGGCAGGTCGACAATCAACGTGCGCACATAACGCACCGCATCGTCCTGACTGAAGAAGGCAGGGCTAAGGGCCCGGCGACTGAAGTTCGCATAAGCGATCCAATCCACGCTCAACTTGCCCGTTTCATCCCAACATTCATTAGGTACAACGACACTCAGCCAGCACAACGAAGCAACCCGTCGCACAAATGCCTGGGGCGTCAACTCTCCACTGGCTAACAGCGCATGAACATCTTGAAAGCTACCGGAGGGATGGCGTTCTGCATCGAACAATCGGGTCGAGATCGGTGTTTGGAATCTGAGCAGAGCGTTGTCCAACGTTGAAATAAACACCGGCAAGGTGACGACCGAACCCTCATCACGCCAACGCGTAGCGGTGCGGAATGCGCTGTACAAATCAGCAGACGAGATGAAGTGCGAGGCCAGCCAACGTTGCTCTTTGGATAACGATTCAGGCATCCATTGGCGAGCATAGAACAGGCCATGCAGTTGGAAGCCTGGGGGGTAAAGAGCCCCTCCGTCATCACCGGTCGCAAACAGGCTTGTTGTATTGAATAGTGGTTGCTGGTTATCACACGGAACAGCTTGGGACACGACATATTCGTCCTTATGCTCATGTTTGAGCACAAAGCTGAAATGTATTTGCGTCGACTCATAACCACGCGCCCGGCGCGCATGGGCGTCCATCACCGCTTCATTAGCACTGGAACAAACCGCACCGAAGCTCACTTGCTCGGGGCGCTCGAACGCTTTTGCGCTCGGCATCGCTTGCCAACGATCAGGTAATTGTCCGGCAACGCCCCACAGTCGACTGCCCAGCACAATACGCAACCCCGTACGCGCCAGTTCACGAACCCAGGCCTCGGGGCGTAGCTCTCCGCGGGTTCGTTGCTTGTCCAGCTGGCTGCCCTGCGGCCCAGGCGCCAATTTGGCGAGCAGTGCCAACTCAGCAGCAGAGCCACTGAGGTCATAGGCAAGCAGCGCGTCTTCAGTACTCGACAGGTAAGCCACACCGATCAAGTGGCGGTTGCTGATCAGACGATGCAACTCAGGGTCGGTAAACAGCTGCCATTGCACCGCCGCCTCGGTCCTTGACCAGCGGTAATGGTCCATTCGCGTCGAGTCCCTCAGCGACACCGCTCGGCAAGAGGCATATTGCCCATACAGCACATAAGGCTGCGGCAAGATGAGCGTGCCAGTGTGGTCGGTCGCAAAAACGCCCTCTATTGCAAACCTATCACCCATTCGACAAGGCATCGGCAGGGTAGCGACAAAGCGCTGATCGAGGGTCTTGAGAATGAACCCGCAGTACTCAGCTTCACGCTCGGAACCGATCTGCTCATGAGCAAAGCGTGCGGCGTCATCCGCAGAGAGAAACGGCGCACTGAAGACCGGTACGGGATAACGCGCAAAAGGTTGCCAACGCTCATCGACCGGCCCCTCGACGTCCCACAACGTGCCTGCCCGTCGAACCGAGAGCGTGCCAGCTGCCGCGACACGCCGGACAAATTCAATGGCGGTCAATCTACCGGCGACCAAGGCTGCCTCAAGGCCGTTATCGGTGACGGCCCCGGTAGGCGTGACACCATACAACTGGCCTTCCAGGCCGGTCGCAGAAAACTCATATTCGAGTTGCGCACCATCGCGGGTGCTCAGGAAAAACCGTCTAATCGTCGCGGCCGGCTCGCGGGACGCGGCAACCGCCAGTGCCAAGTCAGCCGGCGACACAAAACTCTCGTACAACCAATGCTGCTTCTGTTTCGAGCCCAAGGGTGGACGTGATACGTACAGCAGCGCATGTATCTCGTACCCGGCCGGCAGCATCAACTGCCCATTGGCATCGCTGGAAAACACGCGCTGGGGTGAAAACTTCGGTAACGCAGTACCTGCTGAGTTTGCGTCGACGCAGGCCACTACGTATCGCTCAGCGTCTTTGTTTTTGAGCATGAAACACAGGCGTGGATCACCTGAGAGGGCTTCGAGCTGGTCCTGCCCATATCGGGCTGCCGTCAGCGCGTCTTGAAATACCCAGCTGAAGGCAGGTGAGGCCGGCGACGGGGCAACGAAGGGCTGCAAAGGAACCCAATCCTCAGGCACCTTGCCTTGACTACCGCGCCACACCTCACTTGAAACCAAGACAGAGAATTCACCAATACGCGCCAGCTTCCTCACCGTTTCAACAGGGGTGCCATCATAGCCATCCATCTGTAGCTTCAACATTCCGGTACGCATTATTTCGTTTACAAGGGTACTGAAGGCGTCTTCACGCTCCGATCCACTGCGCACATATTTGACCAGGGAGCCGGAGGCACCTGAGTAATACAGTGCAGGAATTTTTTGATTGCGAGCCGTCATGCTCGCTGTTTGGGCATAAACAGGAATCGAGATGTACAGTGCGGCTTCATCGTCCGGAGCAAGCCGATTCGGTCCAGCGCCAGCTGGCAAATTGCGCCGCACGACGTCGAATTGATCTGTAAGCGCGATGAAAAACCCAGCAACCCGGTAATCGGGCGGCAAGAGCGGCTCAGGCCCGACAGTACCGTCATACCTCAACCCCAACTGCACGCTAAAATCAGACTCGCGGATAGGAGGCGTCGACACGAAAGTGCCGTCGCTGCGCTGCAAAACATAGCCAAGCACGTCATCAAGTCGATCACGGATTCGGTCATGCAGATAACGAGCGGCATCGTCCGCAGTGATAAACGCAGGACTCATGGAGGCGCTCAGCACATCGAGTAGAGGCTCCAACGGCAATGTGTTCCCGGTGATGCGCCAAGCACGGCCAGCCTGCAGAACCCTCACTTCACCGATGGCGGCCATACTCTCGACGAATTGGCGACCGGTCCGGCTTTTATCCTTCAATTGCGCCTCGACAGCGAGGCCGTCCGCCCCCAGGAAGCCGGCTTCCTCGTCCGTCTTGGAAAAGCGATAGGACAGCAGTGCTCCGTCAGAGGTACGCGTCACTAACTGGAGTCCGCGCTCACTGTCATACAGCTTGGGGCTTTTACGCAACTGCACGGCCGCAGCAGCAAGGAGCGCGGGGGTAAAGAAGTGCGGGTGCTGCCAGGCCTCGGGCGGGGCTTGTCGACAATACAAGGTACTGATACGGAAGTTGGACGGCAGCCTTACACCACCGTCCGGGCGCAGGGGGAATAGTTGCTCCGGCGGCGTCAGCACCCTGCGCTCCCAAGCCTCAACCGGCACTACATAGTGCTCTTTGCCGATGGCTTTTAGCTGGTAGCCGAATGAAGGGGCTGTGCCCAACGCTAACACGTCGCTCAAACCTGGATGGGTGGTGATCTGTTTGAAAATTGGCGGCGGCGTCCCCCTGCTCAGCGGTACACCCAGCCTCCACCTGTTGCCAATACGCCCGGGGGCTCCTCCCCATGCAGCGTTGGCAACCACGACGCGCAACTCTCCGGCGTCAGCAACAAGGGGGATGTAATCCAGGAAAAAGTTGAGCGCCGCGCGCTGCTCAGGCGATATACGAACAACCAGCTCACGCTCCTTGAGCGAGCCGCTCGTCACATACTTGAGCAGCGCGTCCTGCGTTCCAGACAGATAATGGGCAGGTACGACGGAGCCGTACTCGATGATTAGATGCATGTCGGCATACGAGAACATGCCAATGTATGCGGAGTAAGCCTCGGCGGGTACAGAGTCGCTCTGAGCCGTCATGTCGGGCGTCGGGTGGGAATGGTAAAACGCATACGCCGCGTAGCCGTCAGGGAGCACTAACTTGCCCTCGTCGTCGACGTCAACCGCATTGCTTATCTTGAAATCGCGTGCTGCGCCTCGTCTAGGCACAGAAGCAAAAAAACGCCCGTGTCTACGAAGAATCACGCCGCCATATTCAACGTCGCGCTTATTGCCAATGTGTTGATGAGCCCAAAAGGCCGCGTCGTCCGCGTTTATGAACGGCCCTTCCAGCGCCATCGCTTCTTGTGCCTTGGGTGTCCCTTTATTCGGGGGGGGATGCTTGTCCTGTGCCATTACTCACTCCATTAAATCCAACGGGTCAATGTGGATATCTTCCTCCCCCCCTTGTTTTTCGCGCACTACAATGGTGCCGCAACACCACTTCGCACCTGAATGGCGCAATCAAAACGAACATGGCTCGCCCCGCATGCCTGATATGCCTTCATTCAAAGCAGGCACAGCCTTTGCAACCAAGCCAGTACAAGATGGAACCTGCAAGGCGAGAACGCATGCGCTGTCGCCGCGCACTAATCTGTGGCATTCCTTTTGATAAGCACTGCTCATGAACCTGCCCGTTACTCCTGCTCTGTTCACCCCCAGCTGGCACGCCGAGCTGGAGCTCGGCTATGCGCGCTTCGGTGACACCACGCGGCCAGTCATGCGCCGCCACCTCGGCCCGTTGCGGGTGCAAAAACACCTGTACGCCGAAGGCCCCGAAGTGTGTCAGCACATCATCGTGCACCCGCCTGGCGGCATTGCCGGTGGTGATCGCCTGGATATCAGCGCCCACGTCAGTGCCGGTGCCTGGGCACAGTTGACCAGCCCCGGCGCGGCCAAGTGGTACCGCGCCGGGAGCCCTGCGTTTCAGCAACTGGACCTCACCGTAGAAGCCGGCGCCACGCTGGAATGGCTGCCTCAGGAAACCATCGTCTTCAGCGCCGCCCAAGCCGAACTCACCACGCGTATCGAATTGCAGGGTGATGCACGCTTGTTTTACTGGGATGTGGTTGCCCTGGGCCGCCCGGCCAGTGGTGAGCGTTTTGAGCTGGGCCACTTTCAATCGCACCTGGATATTCGCCGCGACGGCCAGTCGCTCTGGCACGAACGCCAGCGCGTCAACGGCGGCGACGGTCTGCTCGACTCGCCGATTGGCCTGGACCGGCAACCGGTGTTTGCCACGTTGTTGCTCACGGGCGAGATCGATCCCGAATTACTCGAACAATGCCGCGCCCTGCCCCATGCGGTGCGCGGTGATCTGACCCAATTGCCGGGCTTGCTGGTGGCCCGTTGCCTGGCCAGCGAAGCGTTGTTGGCAAGGGCATGGTTGATCGACTTATGGAAATTGCTACGCCCAGCCGTGCTGGGCCGGGAAGCCGTTTCACCACGAATCTGGAGCACATGAAGATCAAAATGTGGGAGGGGGCTTGCCCCCCGATGACAGTGGATCAGCCACCATCTGTGTTGCCTGACACACTGCAATCGGGGGCAAGCCCCCTCCCACATTGGATCTCTGGTGTATTTGAGAATGTATTTATGAAGGACCTTGAACCATGGACCTGACCCCACGGGAAAAAGACAAACTGCTGATCTTCACCGCAGGCCTGGTGGCCGAGCGTCGCCTGGCGCGCGGTGTGAAGCTCAACTACCCGGAAACCATCGCCTACATCTCCGCCGCGCTGATGGAAGGTGCCCGTGATGGCCGCACCGTGGCTGACCTGATGCACTTCGGCACCACCCTGCTCAGTCGCGAACAAGTGATGGAGGGCATCCCGGAAATGATCCCGGACATCCAGGTGGAAGCCACCTTTCCCGACGGCACCAAGCTCGTCACCGTCCACCAGCCGATTGCGTGAGTTCCCATGATGATTCGTGACGCAACCCAGAACGATCTGCCGGCGATCCGTGGGATTTACAACGACGCCGTACTCAACACCACCGCCATCTGGAATGAACAACCGGTGGACCTGGGCAATCGCCAGGCCTGGTTCAGTGCACGGCATGCCCAGGGTTATCCGATCCTGGTGTCGGTGGAGAACGATGAGGTTACCGGCTACGCCTCGTTCGGCGACTGGCGCCCGTTCGAGGGTTTTCGCTACAGCGTGGAACACTCGGTGTACGTGCGCAGCGACCAGCGCGGCAAAGGCGTAGGACCGCGCTTGATGGAAGCCTTGATCGAACGCGCCCGCGCCTGTGGCAAACACGTGATGGTCGCCGCCATCGAAAGCGGCAACCAGGCCTCGATCCGCCTGCATGAACGCCAGGGCTTCATCACCACCGGGCAAATGCCCCAAGTGGGTATCAAGTTCGGCCGCTGGCTGGACCTGACGTTTATGCAGTTGGCCTTGAACCCGGGCGCCGAACCGCCCAAGGAGTGACGTTGATGAACACCGCGCAACTGCGTCGAGTCAATGCGGAAAGTTTTGCCCATTACCGTTTGGGGTTGGTTGAGCTATTGCTGGATGCGGTCGAGCACGGTGCTTCTGTCGGCTTTATGGCCGACTTCGACGAAGCCCAGGCCCGCGAATATTTGCGTGGCGTGCAGGCCAGTATCGAAGACGCCAGCCTGTTGCTGTGGGTGGTGGTGCGCGATGAACACGTGATCGCCAGCGTGCAGTTGGCGCTGTGCCAGAAAGCCAACGGCCTGAACCGCGCCGAGGTGCAAAAGCTGTTGGTGCATACCAGTGCGCGCCGCCATGGCCTGGGCCAACAATTGATGAATGCCCTGGAACTCGCCGCCCGCCAGCACAAGCGCGGCCTGCTGTACCTGGACACCGAAGCCGGTTCGCCGGCCGAAGCCTTCTACCAGTCGCTGCACTACACCAGGATCGGTGAACTGCCCGACTACTGCCAAAGCCCGGACGGGCGTTACACCCCGACCGCCATCTACTTCAAGACCCTGGGGCAACCTGCATGATTCCTGGTGAATATCAGATCCAGCCTGGCGACATCGAACTCAACGTGGGTCGCCGCACGGTCACCCTGAGCGTGGCCAACAGCGGCGACCGGCCGATCCAGGTGGGTTCGCATTATCATTTTTTCGAGACCAATGACGCGCTGACCTTTGATCGGGTGGCGAGCCGTGGCATGCGCTTGAACATTCCGGCGGGGACGGCAGTGCGGTTTGAGCCGGGGCAGAGTCGGGAGGTGGAGTTGGTGGATCTGAGTGGCGGTCGCCGGGTGTTTGGGTTTGCCGGAAGAATCATGGGTGACCTTTAGGGCCTCATCGGGGGCAAGCCCCCTCCCACACTTGAAATACATTCCCCTGTGGGAGGGGGCTTGCCCCCGATGGCGGACTCACATTCAACACAAAATTTTGAGGCACACACATGAAAATCACCCGCCAAGCCTACGCCGACATGTACGGCCCCACCGTCGGTGACAAGGTCCGCCTGGCTGACACCGAGCTGTTCGTCGAAGTCGAACAGGACTTCACCGTCTACGGTGAAGAAGTCAAATTCGGCGGCGGAAAAGTCATCCGCGACGGCCAGGGCCAGAGCCAATTGCTCGCCCATGAAGTGGTCGACACGCTGATCACCAACGCGCTGATCATCGACCACTGGGGCATCGTCAAGGCCGACGTCGGCCTGAAGAACGGCCGCATCCACGCCATCGGCAAGGCCGGCAACCCGGATATCCAGCCTGGCGTGACCATGGCCATCGGCGCCAGCACCGAAGTGATCGCCGGCGAAGGCATGATCCTCACCGCCGGCGGCATCGACAGCCACGTGCATTTCATCTGCCCGCAGCAGATCGAAGAAGCGCTGACCAGCGGCGTTACCACCATGATCGGCGGCGGCACCGGCCCGGCCACCGGCACCAATGCGACCACCTGCACCTCCGGCCCATGGCACCTGGCGCGCATGCTCCAGGCCAGCGATTCGTTCCCGATGAACATCGGTTTCACCGGTAAGGGCAACGCCAGTTTGCCGGGGCCGCTGATTGAACAGGTCAAGGCCGGTGCCATCGGTTTGAAGCTGCATGAAGACTGGGGCACCACGCCGGCGAGCATCGACAACTGCCTGAGCGTCGCCGACGAATACGACGTGCAGGTGGCGATCCACAGCGACACCCTGAACGAATCCGGTTTCGTCGAAACCACCCTCGCCGCGCTCAAGGGCCGCACCATCCACACCTATCACACCGAAGGTGCCGGTGGCGGTCACGCGCCGGATATCATCAAGGCCTGCGGTTTCCCCAACGTATTACCGAGTTCGACCAACCCGACGCGGCCGTTCACACGCAATACCATCGACGAGCACCTCGATATGTTGATGGTCTGCCACCACCTCGATCCGAGCATTGCCGAAGACGTGGCCTTCGCCGAAAGCCGTATCCGCCGCGAGACCATCGCCGCCGAAGACATCCTGCACGACCTCGGCGCGTTCTCGATGATCAGTTCCGACAGCCAGGCCATGGGCCGTGTGGGCGAGGTGATCACGCGCACCTGGCAAACCGCCGACAAGATGAAGAAACAGCGAGGACCGTTGCCTGGCGACGGCCCCGGCAACGACAACTTCCGCGCCAAACGCTACATCGCCAAATACACCATCAACCCGGCGATCACCCACGGTGTGAGCCATGTCGTCGGCTCCATCGAGGTGGGCAAATGGGCCGACCTGGTGCTGTGGCGCCCGGCGTTTTTCGGCATCAAGCCGACCCTGATTCTCAAGGGCGGCGCGATTGCCTCAAGCCTCATGGGCGACGCCAACGCATCGATCCCCACACCGCAGCCGGTGCATTACCGTCCGATGTTCGCCAGCTTCGGCAGCTCGCTGCACGCCACCAGCCTGACCTTTATCAGCCAGGCCGCCCAGGACGCCGGCGTGCCCGAAGCCCTGGGGTTGAAGAAGCAGATCGCGGTGGTCAAGGGATGCCGCGACGTACAGAAAACCGACCTGATCCACAACGATTACCTGCCGGATATCGAGGTGGACCCGCAGACCTATCAGGTCAAGGCCGACGGCGTGCTGCTGTGGTGTGAGCCGGCGGATGTACTGCCGATGGCACAGCGCTACTTTTTGTTTTAACGACGTCCCGCCCCCTTGAAGGCGATGTTCGTCCTCAAGGGGGACGCTCGAATACCCGGTTCAAGGAAACCTGGCTTTGATCATCTCCTCGTCATACCCGTAGTCCATCCGCAGTTCGACGCCCGCTGGGATATCTTCAGTCGCGTACACAGCAGTCAAGAAATACTCGCTCCTCACCCCTGGGCGGCTGGTCGCATGTTCGGCTTCAACGTCGAAAGGAATACCTTCAACGTTGTACCCCGCCGACGCCTGTCGTAAGGGTTTGCCGCTGGCGTCATATTCAAAGTGGGTATTGATTCTGGACAGAATGTTGTCGCCCACGAGATTAATCGACTCGTTGCGCAAAGAACCCGCGTCCGACACGACCCTGGAGCCGACCTTCATGCCAAACGTACTCACCGCGCCCGCGGAAAAACCGTGAGGCATAACGACCCCTCCGTACACCCCCACAATTTCGCCTTTAACAATGCGTCGATTGGCCACGACCATGGACTGCCCTATCAAAGCCTTCTCTCCCGGCACTTTCACATCGTCAGCCGTAAAGGTTCGCCACTGTAGTTTCTCTTCGTAGAGCGCCGCGACGTGTTCATACCCTTCAAACTTTATATAGGGCTTTACTTGCGCCGAGGAATAGGTCTCACCCGAGTCTTTTTTAAACTGTGTCTGCAGGCGTCTGATTCGAATTGGCCTGCCCTGGTAATCCCTGAGTGGGTACTTGCCGTTATTGGCACGGTTGTAAGTGCCCAGTTGGTTTTGGAGCGTCACAAAGTGAGCGTCCTGACGCATGAACCTAAGCTCTGCCGTGGTATAGGGCGACACCGGCATGGACTCCGAGGCAGGTTCAAATTCATCGTCGGACGAACCTGCGCGCATCCCCCCGACCTGGCCTCTGCGCTGCCAAACACCTTTCACATCCGGCTTGGCCACAATCCCGCTGCTGACCAGTTCGAACGGATTACTCGGGCTCTGCACCCGTAGCAAGTAATGCTGCCCATCACCGGCATCTGGCATGCTCGTTATAAAATACTGTTTGCCGTTGAACTCAATGGCTTGTGCCTCTGACAGTGCCACCGCAAACGCCGGTCGCTCAGCGGGATCAGTCAGGGTTTGAAGGGGCTCCCGAGGCAGCAGGCGCTCAGCGATCTCCTGGCGAGTCAGCGTATCGATCAACGCGGCATCTTCAATCACAAGGCGAGCTTGCAAATCCTTGGCCTGCGCGTCATACGCGGTGGCCGTAAGACTGCCCTCGGAAAAGCGCTCATGCAACGCGGCCAGTGCCTCTTGGTATGGCCTGCCCTGCGCCTCGAATCGCGGCCGGTATTTCTGGGTTATATGGTCTTGCCAGAACTCGCGGGACAGCAGCGCCTGAAACTCTTCGGGCGAGTTATCCAGCGCGACGATCTTGTCATAAGCTGCGTCCAGCATGGCCTGGGTCACATCCCCCAATGCGGTAAATCTCACCTGTGAAGGCTGCCCAGGTAACTGGAGCCGGTCTTTAAGCCCATATCGATAGGCCAACCGTATTTCAACCTCTTCAAGCACATTCAACCGCTGTGCTTTTTGTGCAGCGGTCAGGTCCAGGTCGTTATTAATTGCGGTTCTGCGCTGATCGATATCGTTCAAGGCGACCTTCTCGACTTCGTCCAGTCGGAACAGGCCTCTGGACAAGGTTGACAGCGCGACACCCTGAGTTGAATCCATAGCCTGGAGCCTGGCCCTGTAAACCATCGTCATGATCTCCAGGTTACTGAAAGACAGCGCAGCTCGATCACAGCACGCCGGCCGTCCCGCCCACTCGAACATTTGCTCACGCAGGCTCTCGGACTCGGCGGAGTTTTCGGTGATGCTGTCGATGACCTCCCACACTCGCCGTTGAAGGTCTTCATGGCCTGCGTCCGCCGCGTGCAGGTCTCGCAGTACATTGAAAAAGCCGTCTGCGCCCGCCTTCTCACGCAGATCATCCCACTGGGCTTTTCTGGTGGCCGCCTGCTCGGTGGACAAGCCTGCGGACCAGCGTTGGAACGGTGCATCGTAAGTCACCGCACGAGCGGCGACACGGCTTGCGTTCAAAGGCACAGAAGCGACCAGCCGATTCGGTTGATTGGGCGAGGCCAATCCGGCCTGCTCAAGGCGCTCACCATACTCTCGCACCTGCTGCAATGTGGCCTCTGACCAGGGATTGCCGCTCGCATCAGTGACGTTATTGACCCGTGCGCTCTGGGCCAGTAGCGCCTGCGGCGGTGAGATGACTGACGCCGGGATTGCGGTCATCTGGTTGCCGATGAGGTCTATGCGATCCAGCAGCGGTTGCTCGGCCAAACCGGTCGGCCAGGCAGTCAGACCTGCGTGCGCCATGTTGAGCGTGCGCATATCGGTTATCTGGCTGAAATCGGGAGAGATACGCAGGTCGTTATCATTGACGAGCAACGCCCTGAGCGTCACACGTTCCGACAATATCCTGGCCGTTTCCGGGCTCAAGCGAATCCGGTTGTTCTGTAGAAACAAACGCGTCAAACCTCGCATTTCACCCACCGCAGGTGGTAGTTCGCGCAACTGGTTGGCAGACAAATCCAACCAACGCACACCTTGGAACCTTGCGAGAAACCCCTCGGGGGACGTGGCCAGGTTCATGCGGCTCAATTTGAGCGAGCCGACATGGCTGAAGTCGGTATCCAGGTCCGGCAGGCTCGGCAGGTTCAAGCCACTGAGGTTCAGTTCAAGGCCGATTGGGCTGCCGTCGGCGGCCAGCATCTGCGGCGTTTCCCGTCTCCAGCAGCTCATAATGCGTTGCTGAGCCTCGAGTCGATCCGCATGAACAGTTCTCTCGATGTTCAACTGGCCCGGACGGACATACCGTTGATGCGCGCCACCGCCCGTGAATGCCCAGGCATCGAGCTGGGCCTGGAGTCGATCAAACGCCTGTTCCAGACGGGCCAACTCCACCTCGGCAGCGTCGCCCAGGTTCCAGACAAACTCCCTGGCCTTTTGCGTGTTGTAGGTCGGGTACATTTTCTGAACTGTCCTTACCCTGGGATTACCGCTGTCAAACGCGTCACGCTCCCCCTCCGAGACCAAATCGGGTCGGCTCTCGCCCAGGCGCCTCCAGTAACGATCAAATGTTTGCCAATAATCCTCAGGAAACGGGTTGCCCTGCACCATCGTGACGCGATTGACCTTGGCCATCGCTTCGAGCTGTTCAGGTGGTGGGTTCAGGTGGGCCTCTGGCACCTGGCGAAGTTTATTAAACCTCAGGCTTACGTACTCCACGGAGGTCAGGTTCTGCAAACCGGAGGGCCATTGGTCCATTTGCGTCAGAGCCAAGTCCAGCCTTTTCAGCCGGGGCATGGTGCTGAAGTCCAGGGGCACCCCCAGCGGGTTGCCTGCCAACTCAAGTACCTCCAGATCAATCATTCCGCTTAGCGTTGCAGCACTGCGTGCGGTTAACCGGACTTGATTATTACGTAGACGCAAAGAGGTCAGCCCAACCATGTCAGTGCAGGCCGCAGGCAGTTCCGTAAGCCCTGCGTTGGAGATCTCCAGGTGTTTGACGTGAGTAAAGTTCTTGAGAAACCTTTCGCCGCTCTCCGACCACTTGAAGTTTCGGAGTTCAAGCGTCTCGACATGACTGAAATCTGCGTTCAACGCTGGCAACGTGGCGTCCCCGTGCCCGAACGACAACTGCAACGTATTCCCCGTTTCCCGACGCCAGCAACGCCTGATTTCATTGGCCCGAACGGCCGCATAACCACCGCGGCGATCAAACTCGGTAAACATGTGTTGCGGTGCATGCTCTGTCACCCACGCTTTCAACGTGGTGTCCAAGGTCTCGAACTCAGCTTCCAACCGCGTGAGCACTCGGGAAATGTTGACGCCCTTTGAGCGAATCAACTCGATTGCCCGAGCTTCACTTAAAGCAGGGTAGAGCTTGCGCACCCGTGCCTCGGGAGAATGCAGTGCACGATCACTCACACGGTGCAATCGGCTGCAGCCGGGCCCGCCGCCCAACAAGCGCATCGTAGGATCATAGGGTGGCTTGCGGATCGGATGTTCCAGCAGAACCGTGCGTAATTGAGGCCGTGGCAAAGGCGATTGCCTGATGGCTTGCTTGAGCTGCGAACTGTCGCTCAGGTTCATGGCCTGTCGCTCCAGGGGCGTCATCGCTTCCCAGGCCGCCGTGTAAAAATCCCCCGGGCCTTGGGTCAAAAACTCACCGTTCGCCTGGAGAACCAGCGTCCTGGCCGTCGTGATGTCCGGGGAGCCGATGGCATCCAATGTCGCCCCTTGCGACGAATACTGGCGTAATTCGACCCGCGTTCCACGCCGCCACCCCGGCAGGGTTTCAAGGGTGCGTAACGCCAGGCGCTGGCTGTCGATGTCCGTCAGGGCGTCCAGGTGCAGTCCTTCATAGGCACGGGATACGCGGGTTTCCTGCTCAAACCATCGAGCTTGCGCGGCCTGGGTTTCAGGCAGGCGACCGGTGCGGCGAAAACCTTGCAAATCGTCCGGCTCCAGGATTTCAAGCACGCGCGCCGCCACCGCTGGCGACAGTTTCGGATAAGCATCCAGGACCCGTTGCACATCGGGATCATCGCGGTGGGTCGACGCCTTGAAACGCGCTTCCACCAACGCGCCTTTGAGGGACGCCGCCGTGCTGGCGATGAACTGCCGCAGTTGGTAGGCCCGGGAAGGTAATGAGTCTTGGGGGCGGCCGGGCATTTCCGTGAGCGCCGGGTCATCCCCTTGCAAGGTGTACAACACCTCGTTGAGCAACTCGCCTCGGTCCATATTACCTTGGCTCAGCGCCACTACTTTTCTTGGGGTCGATGCCGGGCCGGCGCTTTCCCAAAGGATCTTGGCGTTATTGTCGATGACCCGAAGCAATGGCGTGTCAGGCAGCAGGCCTCGGCGCTGCATGAGGTCAAGTTGCAACGCTGGCTCGGCTTTCGCGTAAACCAGCGGATCGGTACTGTTCATCTGTTCGACGAACGTGGTGAGTTCTTGATGGATCTGGAAACGATTAATGGTCTCCTCAAGCACCAGCGGTAAGGATTCATGATTGACGAATGTATCGCGCAACGTATCAAGCTCTACACCGCTGATACGGACTTGATCCGGGTGTGCGGCCAACCCCAGGCGCTTGAGCAGTGTCGGGTCGTCCCAGGTCAATGGTTCTTCAAGTTCATGGCTCCAGACACCCTGATGGTTGTGCTCCAGTTTTGGTGCATAGGCGTCGGGCCGTGTCGGATGCTGGATGCGGTATTGGCCGGTGCCCGCGTCCTGTTTGACCTGATATTGCTTGCCCTCCAGCAGCAACACCTTCTGGTCGTTGACCTGGTGCAGCCCCAAAGTGTCGGACTTGGACTGCGGTGCCAGTTCGACCCTGGACGCATAGGGACCCAGGTCCGCCTTCCACAACATCTGTTTGCCCGACGGCATCGTGACCGGCTTGAGATTATCCAGCGAGTTCACGTATTTGACGTTGGGTAATACTTTGGCACCGGCGGCAAAGAACGCCGCATTGAGCGCCACGGAGGAAAAGTGTGCCCACGCCTCTTTCGTATCACCCTGCTCAGCCGTTGCGATCCCTTCGTAAACCTCGTAACACATCTGCGCGGCCCCGACGACCAGCATGATCGGCCCCAGGCCCGGCACCACAAAAGCAGCCACGTTCAGAACACTGAGTACCGCATCGAGGTAGCTTTCCAACCGTTCGGTTCGAGCCCTGGCATCCTCGTCTCCTGTCGGCACGGCGACCGCTCGTGCATCGCCATAAATCTTATGGATATGCGCATTGGCCAGCCCGCCCCACAGATTGCCCCGCAGGTCTCTTTCATCCAGGATCAAGCGCCCTGGATTGGGCCGCAGTGGGTAATCCACCATTGCATTGTCATTACCTGCAGGCTGATACAACCGGTTGAATTGTTTGAAGAACTCGCCCTGGCTCCGCTTCGGGATAAACCGACTGAAAAAGCGCCGGTAAGAGACGCTGTGCAGGCGGGTCCTGAGATCAGCCATGAAATCGGCGCTTGAGGCATATTCCCTGAGCGGTTGCTGTGGGTCATTCGGGATGTACACCAGCAGCCGTTCGACCCGGGCACTGCCAGCACGATCCGGACCTATCAGCAAGGGCCCGACCAATTCGATCCCGAAGACTTTTAATACCGCAAACGTGACCCGCTGGCCGTCCAGACTCACGTTCGGCGTATCGGCCAGCACTTGCTTGAGCATCTCGTAGGCAGTGTCGCTGATACCGGCCAAGACACGGCCACTGCGATGGTCTGCGGCGTACTGTAGACGGGCGACCTCAACACTGAGCGCCAGTTGTTGACGGTGATGTTCTTGCAGTTGTTGGTCCAGGGCGTTGCGTTCGGCCTGCGTAGCGGGATACAGCACTTCTTTGAGGTGTGCTTGATAACGCGCGCCCAGGTCCAAGGTGCGGCAAAGCTTGGCAAATGCATGTGCAGAGATAGCCACGGCCTGGGACGTGACCGCGTAGACCGTTGGAATGATTTCGCCGTCGTATGCGCTGAAGGTGGTGATGACGCGGCAATCGGCACACTTCAGAGGCTGCTCATCGTCGGGTTCGAAGTTGGCCAGTGCGGCTTCCAGTAGGGAAATACCCTGATACTGGTCGTTGAGCGTCGAGTTGTCCTGCTGCTCCAGTGCGAAAGCACCAAACATGTCCGAGCGCCCACGTACCCCGCGGTATTTACGTGCGAAGTAGGTGTTGCGAACATCGATGTCCAGGTTGAATGCTTGTTTGATTGCCTCCTTCAGCAATTTTTCGGAAAACTGCGCAATGTCGGTGAGGCTGCCGAGGCGTTTCTCAATGATGTTCAACGTCTCGCGATAGCGGGTGTGACTGTCTCCCACGACACCTTTCGCTTCAGTTGAGGCTGCCCGGTACCAACTGGGCAACTGATGCATTTCATGGTTGGCAAGCTCTTCCTGCCGCTGTGTACTCGCCTGTTTGAACCAGTCGGGCACGCGGTCTTTCAGGAAGTCGTAATGAACACCGCGAGCGTCGGCGTTGAACACGCCGACGAGCGTGGCAGTTGAGTCGGGTTGTGACATGAAGGGTCGTCCTTGAGGTGAGGTAGAGACCTCAGCCTATCGAGCGATCCGGTGTGTTGGGCCATGAATCATTACCTCATCGAGAGATGAGGAGCTTATTCATGGCCCACTGCGGCCTGGGCCTAACTATGCAGTCAATTGCTCCAGCCTTCCCGCGCGTTGAAATCGCAGCGTTCTGCCAACTTCGCCCACAACGCCCTGGTGTCGTCGTCGGCCGTTTTCGGCATCACGACCTTGAGCTGGATGAACAGATAACCCCGCTCTCCACTCTTGTTCAACAAACCATGGCCCTTGGCGCGCATGCGTTGACCGTTCTGGCTGCCGGCGGGCACCTTGAGGTTGATCTTGCCGGTCAGCGTCGGCACCGCTACTTCCGTACCCAACGCCAACTCCCACGGTGCCAGGGGCACAGTGATTACCAGGTCCTGACCTTCCACCTCGAATTTAGGATGCGGTGCAAACTTGATGATCAGGTACAGGTCGCCATTGGCCCCACCGCCAATCCCCGGTGCGCCCTGCGCTTTGAGACGGATGCGCTCACCGTCGGCCACGCCGGCGGGAATCTTCACGTTCAGGCTCTTGGTGGTGTTGCTCACATGCCGGCCCGAGCCGTCATATTGCGGCACCTGGAAGCTGATCTGCTTGGACTCGGTGGACAGCGTCTCTTCAAGAGACACCGTCAACTGCATCTCCACGTCCTGGCCTTTGCGCCCGGCGGGACGGCGTTGGCCGCCACCGAAGGCATCGCCACGGGAACCGAAGATCGAGCTGAAGAAGTCCGAGAAGTCCTCGCCGCCGCCGCCACCAAAACCGCCACGGCTCTGCCAGCCCGGCGGGCCCTGGAACGGTTGGCCATGCTGGCCGTATTTGCGCAGCTCGTCGTATTCGGCGCGCTTGTCGGCGCTTTTGAGTGCTTCATAGGCTTCGGACGCGTCCTTGAACTTGGCTTCGGCGTCTTTTTCCTTGCTCACATCAGGGTGATATTTGCGCGCGAGCTTGCGGTACGCGGCCTTGATTTCCTTGTCATCGGCCGTCGGCTCGACACCCAATATCTTGTAGTAGTCTTTGAAATCCATCGGCGGTTCACCATCCTTAATCGAGATCGCACAGCCCGGGGCACAACGTGCGCTGCTTTGCACCTGTTGAGTGATGTGGCCTGGGGGTGCGTCAAAGTGTTATCGGCGCTTGCCGTATGCAGCAGATGTGGGGGCGAATCTCATACTTTCAAGGCGTATTTACAGATAGCCGGCCTACGCATCCGCCTTCGACCCGCGTACACTGCGCGGCCGTTTTTCGACCGGAACCCGATAGACATGAACAACTCATCCCCAGCCCGTGCCTGCGGCATCGACTTTGGCACGTCCAACTCCACCGTCGGCTGGATCCGCCCCGGCGAGGAGACGCTTATTGCGCTGGAGGACGACAAGATCACCCTGCCGTCGGTAGTGTTCTTCAACATCGAAGAACGCCGCCCGGTGTACGGCCGCCTGGCCCTGCACGAGTACCTCGAGGGCTACGAAGGCCGCTTGATGCGCTCGCTCAAGAGCCTGTTGGGTTCCAAGCTGATCAAGCACGACACCAGCGTGCTCGGCACGGCAATGCCGTTCAAGGACTTGCTGGGGCTGTTTATCGGCCAACTCAAGAGCCGCGCCGAAGCCACTGCCGGCCGCGAGTTCGAAGAAGTTGTACTGGGCCGTCCGGTGTTCTTTGTCGATGACGACCCGCTGGCCGACAAAGAAGCCGAAGACACCTTGGTGGACGTGGCGCGCAAGCTGGGCTTCAAGGAAGTGTCGTTCCAGTACGAACCGATTGCCGCCGCGTTCGACTACGAGTCCACCATCGAGAAAGAAGAGCTGGTACTGATCGTCGACATCGGCGGTGGTACGTCAGACTTCTCACTGGTGCGCCTGAGCCCTGAGCGGCGCACGGTCGACAACCGCCACGACGACATCCTCGCCACCGGCGGCGTGCACATCGGCGGCACCGACTTCGACAAACAACTGAGCCTGCAAGGCCTGATGCCGCTGTTCGGCTACGGCAGCCGCATGAAAAGCGGCGCCTACATGCCCACCAGCCACCACATGAACCTGGCGACCTGGCACACCATCAACTCGGTGTATTCGCAAAAGTCCCAGTTGGCGCTGGGCAGCATGCGCTACGACATCGAAGACACCGGCGGCATCGACCGCTTGTTCAAACTGATCGAACAGCGCGCCGGCCACTGGTTGGCGATGGAAGTGGAAGAAACCAAGATCCACCTGACCCATGCAGACAACCGCCACGTGGCGCTGGACCGCATCGAAAAAGGCCTGAGCGTGGACCTGAGCCGGGCGTTGTTCGAATCCTCCATCGACGCCTTGCTGGAGCGTGTGCGCGGCAGTGTCACCCAGTTGCTCAGCGATGCGTCGGTGGGGGTTGGCCAGGTGGACACGGTGTTCTTTACCGGCGGTTCCAGCGGCATCCCGGCACTGCGCCAGAGCGTGGCGGCGATGCTGCCGAATGCGCGGCATGTGGAAGGGAATATCTTTGGCAGTATTGGCAGTGGCTTGGCGATTGAGGCCAGTAAGCGGTATGGCTATTGAGTTTTAAATGAAAGACCGTGGCGACCCAATCGGGGGCAAGTCGAATCGTCGCACCGCCCCTCCCACATTTGCCGTGTTTACACATTTAGATTTGTGAACACTGTCGGTGTGGGAGGGGGCTTGCCCCCGATAGCGGTGGGCCTGCTTGCACTGGTGTCGACTGACACGCCGCCTTCGCAAGCAAGCCCACTTTGGCCCGGCCCCACGCCGTTCAGGCGCAACCACTACAACAAGCCGCGTTGCACCCCTTCCTCCAACGTGCTGCGAGTCAAGGCCTGCACCACTTCCTGAATGTCCTGACGGAAGGGAACGGCGACGATCAACAACAGCTGCATCCAGGTGCGCACCGACTCGCTCTTGCGGATACGGCCCAATTCCTTGCCCGCATCGTCCTTGAACACCGTCTCCAGCGTGTAGGTGTTTTTCGCCGTCGTGGGGATAACAAAAAACGTCGCACCGGTGATGATGGCTGAGGCCATGCTGAACTGTTCATCGTTATACAGGGTGGCCTCGGCATAGATATCCGATTCGCCCTTGTCCGTACTGACCTGCGCAAAGCGCCCGGACTCGCGAAAGCCGTCCACTACAACCCCTTGTGCAACCGTTGCCGCCGCCCCCATTGCCGGCTTGGCCGGACCGCCGTTGACCTGACTCATGACGGTGGTGCGCACATACACCGTTGGTTTTTGCACCGGCGCGTCGGCGGTCGGCGGCCAGACCTGCACCGGAGGTAGCTCATGATGTGAATAGGACACGCAGCCCGTCAGCAGTACGGCAACCAGAATCAAACCTTTCATGTTCACTCCTCCTTGGACTGCGGTGCGGCCAAACCCGCCGTAGCGGTTTGCAGCAGGTTCGACACCAGTTCATTCAACTGCTTGGCCCCCATTACAGGCGACCAATATTCGCGCCCATACAAACCCACGTTGTGCTCGAACTTGATCTGCTCTTGCGCCGCCGCCAACGCCTTGCCCTCGCGATCGACGATCACCAGATCTCCCGCGACATCAAAGCTGTCCACATAAATCGGGCCGTTGACCCAGATCCACAACGTCAGGGTCAACAAGGCACCGGGGATATACGCAGGATGCGGCGCACGACGCGCTTGCAGGGAAGTCATGCTGAACTTGAGCACCACATCATTCTCACCCAGGCGTACCGGGTATTCGGTCACATCCTTGAAATAGCCGCCGGCCTTGACGTACTGGTTCAGCTGAGTGGTGAGTGAACGGCTGATGGCGGTGCGGGTGGCATCGTCAGCGCTGGGGATGGCCACGACGACATCGGCGATTTGTGCGGTTCGGGGGTTACTGGCAGTGGCGGGATGAAGCGGCGTGCCTATTGGACCGGTCACGGTGTAGGAGACGCAGGCGGTCAAGGACAGGGTGGCGATTAGGGTGGTTATTTTTATTAGTGTTTTTAGCATGGTGTTTCCTTGGTCATTATTATTTTTACTGGAGTTAGGGGTTAACGAGAGAATTCGAGATTCTCGCTCGACTTCTTCGATACGTTCTTCACATAGGCATACCCGTCCTTTTAATCAACTTAACAACTCCTTACCCCAAACAAATAGCTCCATAAAGCCGAGACACTTGCCCCCATGCCTCCAGACAACCAATAAATACTCTTCTGACACGGACCAAACTTTATTAATGACCAGCATTAAACAAACAAACTAATTAACTGCGTAGCTCGCCCCTCTCAAAATCGAGGAAGAAATTCACTACATAGACAAAAACTCAAGTGCAGCGATAACAGCGCGCCCAACTGGATTCGCACCTTTATCTAACTCAAAAAACATCCGCCACTGCTCTCCACCTTTTGGACCTCCTACATCGCCTTAACCTTTGAAATCAGAGCCAAAAACTCTGATTCAGTTAACTCAAATTCCTTACCCTCCTCCATTGCCATCAATGTGAGGAGTACTTGATCCATGGAAGCAGTAATTTCTAAACCATGATCTTGATAGATATCAAATACCACTTTAGAAATCCTGAAGACATCGAAGCCTCTAGCCAATGTTCTTTCGAGATCCATAGCAAGATCAACTTTTGAGTACATTATTCCAAACTCTCCACCTATAGCGTAGCGACTGTTTCGTCGCCACCGGAACCCTTCAAAAATCTATAAAAGCAACCTATATAATTACCAAAGTACTACGACGCAAAAAAACACCCACGTTCATCGACCCAAATCATCCCCGGAACTTCATAAAAATAAACTATTAATTCTTCGTCACTTTCGGACCTTACACTTTCTGGCCAGCGTTCCTTTAGGTAAAACACAATATCCTTCATTCCTAGATCCCAATGGGCCTCATCATTAAAAATAGAGAGCTTAGGATGGGGGTTATCCGGGGAAATATAGCAATCTGCCCCCGGCTTAATAAATTTGATTCTACCGTTCACCAGCAGATATTCAATCATGTAGAAAAAAGCATATTTTCGCTGTTCAAATGTAAACTCAGGGTTCCATGAGCCAATCGCACTAAAAAGGGTCGACAACCCTAGACCAAATGAGTCACGCACTACTTCATCAAAGAACTTTACAACCATTATAATTTCTCCATTAGGAATTTTATTTCTGGATTATACGTGGTACCTGTGGCTGTTTTGGGGATGTCTGCTCTGTAGGATGCCTTTCAGCTCATCCGGAGCAACACGGAGCGCGAGTTGGAGATTTCTCTATTGAAATACCCATCTATAACGTGATCGAAACCCGCAGATACGGGATTGCCGTTATCACGAAGAGGAGTCGTTTCCGTGCGACCATTGGCAATGTTTACACGCGACTGTACTCGGCCTGGGATCTGAGTAGCAGCTTCGCCTGTCGCTTTTGCACCAACTCAATCACTCTTGAACTTCACGTCGCCTGAATACCCAAACCCCATCATCAAATATCGGCTCCGTGGCATCTAGCCGAAAACATTTCACTGTAACCGTCCAGTTTTCCTCGTAATCAGCAAGTACCTCAGTTTCAACACAGGAGGCAGATTCAAAATCATCGTCATCAATTTCCCCGTCGAAATAGAATCTAACACTCAAAAAAAATTCCGATACTGAAAAAACAACAGCACGAAGCTTTCCTGAAACTTCCCCTAGCAATGCCCTCTGAATACTTAGACGGGACATCACGATCGCATTATCAAGAGAGCACATCATTCACGGCCTCGCTGGCACAATGTGGATACCATCCTTAGAGTAGTGAATTATTCCATTTGTATAACCAGCCCTAACTAATACGGGAGTGCAGTCTGAATTCCACCATCCGGGGACATTGATTTTGATTGTCGCGTAAAAACAGTAACGGGCTCTGTTAAATCTCCTGCCCCTTTGCACCATCAAGCATTGCAAAATCATATGGAGGGGGGGGCAAAAAACCTAGATAGCTCAACTCAACAGTTCTAATCTAACATCACCTACCAGGAAAAACTCCTCAAACGCCTCTTTTACAATGGAGAAATCTAAGCAGACCAGCTCACCACTCCAAATATCACCTAAAATTTCATATTCACTATTTTTTAGTTCTGGGTTTAAATAGGAACGCACAACATAATCCGCCCCATCATCTTCTCCCAAAGATAAAACACACTTACCTTCATCCGAAAAAACTTGCAGGAACTGTGGACCTGTATCTGGGCCACCTACAACACTTAAGATCAGAGAACCCTTCCCACTCTTAACTTTATTGAGATAGCAGTCAACATCTTGCCAAATCGGGGATTTTTTATTCCCACCATTAGCCTGATCACCGACGCCAACCACCCACGACAAAGAATAATTTTTCATCAGTCCATCTCTTTAATAGAACGCATGCCGGGCTTCCAATACAGAGTTTTTCTCGTTGCAACTCCACTGATCTCCAGAGACTTTAAGCCAGCTTTTTCCGCCGTTGCTGCAATATCCCCTCGGCAACAACCGCAAACAGCCTGCTCCTCAACTTTGAGAGTCATAGCCGCCCCTAAGGTTTTCCCAGCATTATAATGCTTGCTGTATAACTCCGATGTCAGCAATAGTAGTCCCAGTGACTTTTTTGGATCGACACTCCTTACAAAGGACGACCTTGCCGCGTGGCCATTTGAAGAAAATTTCGACTCAGAACAAGTATCAGCCAACTTCCCGACCAGAACCCCAAGAAAGCAAGTTCACACTAAGCTCTCACTTAACTTCTGCACTTTTACTGAAGACCCTCACCCCCCTTTTACATCCAGGCTTACAAATCTCAAGCCCTCAGTGAAAATTAAATCCGCAGAGAGCTGATCAAAAATGAACAACTCATCCCCTAAATTAATCACAGAAACACTCGAGCCGTTCAAGAAACTAAAAACAATACCAACAGGAGCATCCATCGCAAATGATTTCACGACTGCAACGCTTTTCAACTCACTGCCTACGACATCATTGAATGATGATTCATGCGACACATCAAAAATCCCCTGCCTACCATATTCACCTAAATCACAACTCGACATCGGCACCGGAGAGAAACAAATTGACGCTCCATCTGGACCTCCGAAAACTCTGACCAATCCAGTGTGTTCAAATGAAAGCTCTATCTCTTGTGGGCGACCATTGACTGCCAAATCAAAAACATGAAAAAGCGCTTTCACTGACACAAGGCGTTCTCCATATCTTCCAACTAGCCAAGAGCACATTGATTCTGTGACACCAATCACTTTATCTCTCCTCTCAATGCTGCCCGCACGGATGGATTTAGGGTAACCCCATCTTTAAGGATGGTTATAAATGTCCCATCTGGCTTTGTAACAACCACATCACTACCCTTAATTCTAAAAAAGACATCTCCGCGTATACCGCCCGCTCCTTGCCCGGCAAACGTCCCGGGTATCACTTTCTCAGCCCTTTGGCCAATATCATGGATCTTATCCATCACGACTTTGCGGTCCATTGCATTCGCTGCGTTTCCGCCGAAATCCTGTACATGTTTACCAAGCTTCTTCCCTAGCTGATTCGAGTCGACTTTAAACTCAGCGCCAGCACCAACACCACTCGCAGGAACTGATGTCGCACCTGGCTTAGGAAGCAGGCCAGAAACTTGCCCTTCTGCCAGTTTTCCTGATCCATTGTCTCCCTTAACTCTCACTGGAGAAATGGTACTCGCTCCGCCACCCCCTCCCTTCCCCCCAACCAACCCCACCCCCGGCAGCACGCTCAACATCTCAGCATGGTTCCCCTGTACCGTCTTCTGCACCGCCAGGCGTGTGTCGTCCTGATTGCTATCCAGGAACCCTCGAACAATCAGCCGTTCTTCCCAACTCAGCCCGCCGCTGCTTTCGTACTTATCGAGCGCGGCATTGCCCATTTCCACGGTGGTGCGCT
>NZ_QUZT01000044.1 GCF_004682045.1 Pseudomonas nabeulensis | reverse complement strand
AAGCCCCCTCCCACATTGGCCGGTGTTTGGCTATGACTTAACCGGCGCGGCAGTGGAGCGACGCAGGATCAGTTCCACAGGCATGAGAAGGCGACGCGATGGTTTGTTGACCCCGGCAAGCAACACCTTGAGGGCACCGACTGCCACTCGCGCCTGCTCCACGGTGTCCTGTTTCAGGGTCGATAACGAAAACAGCTCATTCGCCGCACTGGGAATGTCATCAAACCCCACCACCGACACATCGCCCGGCACCGACAGGCCCATACCCTTGAGCCGGTCCAGTACCCCCAGCGCAATAAAGTCATTCGACGCCAGGATCGCCGTGGGCTTGCGATCCCCTTCAAACAGCACATCCACGCCACGCCGGCCAAAGGTGGCATCGTGGGAGCCTTCCACAAAAAGCGGCTCCAGCTGCGCCTCTTCCATCACCGTAAAATAGGTTTTTGCCCGCTCACGGGCCGACGCTTCACGGCCGCCGCCCAAGTGTGCAATTGCACGATGGCCCAGGCCGATCAGATGCTCCATGGCCTGGCGGATGCCCGATTCGTCATCCACCGCAACGGTGGTCACACGCGGATGGGGGATGCGCTTGCTGCCGATATAGACGCACGGCAGCTTGTCGGCAATTTCACTGATGGTGCGCGCCGTATGCGGCGTGCCAATCATGATCACCCCGGCCGGGCGCAGCCGCAGCAGGCGCTCGATGTCCTGCAATTCACAGCCCTGCTCCACCGGACGCAGCGAGGTCACTGGATCAAAGCCGGCCTTGATCAGTTCACGGTCGACGGCTTGGGCGAGTTGGATGTGAAAGGAGTTATTCGGATCGCCCAGCACCAGCCCCACGATGGACGACTGCGCAAACACCAGGCTGCGGGCGGCCAGGTTGGGCCGGTACTCCAGCTGGGCTGCAATATCGCTGATGCGCTTGCGGGTTTCTTCCCGTACCCCGGGGTCGCCGCGCAGCGCACGCGACACCTGGGCGCGCGACATGCCAGCCGCTTGCGCGACGTCATCGAGGGTGGTGAACGGCTTGGTCATAACAACAAGTGCCTAGGGGAGATCGACGGCAATTGTAGGGGAAACCCATCAACGGTACAGCAGGCGCTCGGCCAATTCGTCGGCCACCCTTGCGGGGCTGCGTTTTTCAGCCTGGGCGTGGGCGAAGATTTCGGTGAGGCGGGTGCCGATATTCGACAGGTGTGCGGTGATGTCCGGCAGCTCTGCGCCGTTGTGCTTGAGGGCGACGTAGATCAGGCCACCGGAGTTGATTACGTAATCAGGGGCGTAGAGGATGCCGCGCCCTTCCAGTTGATCGGCGATGTCCAGGTTGGTCAGTTGCGCGCTGGCCGAACCAGCCACGGCGGCGCAGCGCAGTTGGCCAACACTCTGACGGTTGAATACGGCGCCGAGTCCGCAGGGGGCAAGGATGTCGCAAGGGGTACTGAGCAAGGCATCGTTGGCAATGGGATGAGCCCCCAATTGCTCCATGGCCAGTTGCACTTTGCCGTGATCGATATCGCTCACCAGCAGCTCAGCGCCAGCGGCATGCAGTTGTTCAGCCAAGGCGTAGCCCACGTTGCCCAACCCCTGCACCGCCACACGCAGGCCTTCAAGGTTGTCGCTGCCCAGGCGGGCCATGGCGGTGGTGCGAATGCCCGTGAATACGCCCATAGCGGTATGGGACGACGGATCACCGGCCGCCGTGGTGCTGGTGACAAAGCGGGTTTGCTGGGCGATGCAGTCCATATCGGCCACCGACGTGCCGCTGTCGATGGCGATGATAAAGCGGCCGTCGAGTTTTTCGATACAACGGCCGAAGGCTTCGAACAGTGCCGCGCGGCTTTCCACATGGACAGGTCGCATGATCACCGCCGTGCCACCGCCCACCGGCAAACCCGCCAGGGCGGCTTTGTAGCTCATGCCCTGGGCCAGGCGCGCGGCATCTTCCACAGCGCTTTGGTCGTCGGGATAGGAAAGATAACGACAGCCGCCGAGGGCTGGCCCGAGGCGGCTGTTATGAATGGCGATGACCGCCTTGAGTCCGGTGACCGGGTCGACGCTCAGGTGCAGCGATTCAAGGCGGGTGCTGTGCATGAGCGCAAACATCATCAAGCTCCCGAATCACTTCTGGTAGTGGGCCAAGTATAGGCTTGCAGTAGAAAACTGCCGGAACACGCTGGAATAAGCGGCGCGCTTTTGTGGATTGCAGGACATAAGCGCGTGGGATATTTCGCAAGCTACTGGACGAAAATTCCCAGCAAGGCTAAAACGGGGGCATCCGCCGGAGAATGCAATGAATCCCCGCAAAGCCTTTTTCGCCTGCCTGGAACGCTCCCCCCCTGCGCTGTTTGAAGCAGCGCTGTGGATTGCCGCCGAACACGACGCCGCTGTGCAGCCGTTGGTGATCCTGCAGGAGCTGATGTTGCTGCAACAACAGGTTGGCGTAGGCATGCCGATGTTGCCGGCGGATGAGTTGGGCCAACCGTTACTGCGACGCCTGAATGACCTGGGGTTTGCCCAGGATGACTTCACACCTCTGCGCCCCGCTGCGGCCTTGCTGGACAAAGTGCTGCAACGCAAACGCGGGCAACCGCTGGCGATGGGATTGATTGCCCTTGAACTGGCGAGGCGTCTGGATATTCCGATGGTCGGCGTGAATTTTCCGGGGCATTTCCTGTTGCGCGTGCCGGGCGCTGATCACTTGCTGGACCCGTGCGGGGGCCGGCGCTTATATCCCAATGATTGTCGCGAGTTGCTGCACCGCCAATACGGCCCCAACCTCAAGTTGCAGGCCGACCACTTGCACACCGCTGATCCGCGCTCGATTTTGCAACGCCTGTCACGCAACCTGCGCCAACTGCATCTTTCCAACGATGCTCCGCTGGATGCCCTGGTCGATGCCGAGCGTGTGTTGGAGCTGGGTAATGCCAGCGCCGCCGACTACCTGGCACGGGCCAGTCTCTACCAACGGCTGGATTGCCCAAATGCCGAACGCTTCGACCTGGAACACGCCCTGTTGCTCAGCGAAGACCCAATCCAACGGCTGCGCCTGACCGAGCGATTGGGGCACCTGCCGCCTAATTCAGTCGTACATTGAACTAGGGGGTTTTAGGATATCGCCCGGCAACGCACTCTTCGGCACTTTCAGGCCAGGCGAACGCACCTGAATAATCAGCAACGCCGCAATCACCGCCGGCACCGCACAGAAGAAGAAAATCTGCTCAACCGGGATATGCATCGCCAATAGCAGGCTGCCAAACAACGGCCCCAGGATAGAACCAAATCGCCCCACCCCCAGTGCCCAGCCAGTACCGGTGGCACGTACATGCGCGGGGTAGAAGTTGCTGGCGAAGGCATTGAGGGTCAGTTGCCCGCCGATAATGCAGAAACCAGCGGCAAACACGCAGGCCACCAGATAGCGCGGGTTGTCGTGGTTCAAGCCCAGCAGGATGGTGCACACCGCAGCCGCCGCCAACACACCGGACAGCAGCCGCACCTTGCTCTTCAAGCGGTCGGCAAACCAGGCCATGCCGATGGCGCCCAAGGTGCCGGCGAACAGGAACATCGAGGTCACCAGGTTCGCTTCTTTCAGCGCCAGGCCACTTTCCAGCAACAGCGACGGCAACCAACTGATCATGAAATACAGCAGGATCAGGCTGACAAAAAACGTCGCCCAGATCAGCAGCGTCGGGCGGGCGTAGCCGTTGCGAAACAGCTCTACCACGGTCAGCTTGCTGCCCTGCTCCAACTGATTGTCTGCCTCGCTGGCCAGCGGCGCCCGCCAGTCCGGCAGCATGCGCGCGGTGACTTTATGCAAGCGCGCGTAGGGCGGTGCATCCCGCAGTAAACGCGGCAAGGACTCAGGCAGCAGCCACACCAGGAACGGGAACAGCAACAACGGCGTCACACCCCCCGCCAAAAACACCGCCTGCCAACCAAAACCGTCGATAAACCCTGCCGCCACAAAACCACCCGCCGCACCGCCGAATGAGAAGCCACACGCGGCCAAGGTCACCATCAGCGTACGCAGGCGCGGTGGCGAGTACTCCGACATCAAGGCCATGGCGCTGGGCATCGCGCCGCCCATGCCGATGCCGCAAATAAAGCGGGCTGCCATCAAGGTGGTCAGTGAGTTGGCAAACACCATCAACACCGTGAGACTGGCGTAGATCAGCACACAGCCGAGCAGGATCCTGCGCACACCGAATCGGTCCGCCAGCGGCGTCACCAGCAGCGAGCCCAAGGTCAAGCCAAGCAAGTTGGCACTGAACACCGGGCCGAATGCGGCTTTTTCCAGGCCCCAATCCTGGGCCAGCGCAGGGACTACGTAGCCGAGGACTTGAGCGTCGTAGCCATCGGTCACCAGCAACAGCGCCAGCAACAGGAGGATCAACCACTGATAGCGCGACACCGGACGGGCGTCGAGTGCCGCGCGAAAGCTGGCAATCTGATTGTGCATCGCAAGGTACCTGTCTTGTTTTTATTTGAGGTGACTCACATCCAGTGTGGGAGGGGGCTTGCTCCCGATGGCGACGGGTCAGTAACAGATGCATTGCCTGACACACCGCAATCGGGAGCAAGCCCCCTCCCACATTGGTCTCGTGCAAATTTCGAAAATCAGGGTGTGTCAGGTTGATTGGCAGGATGGGCCTGGATAAATGCCGGGTGCTGCGCTGCCAATGCCGCGACCCTGGCAATGCGCGGATACGCCACCGACGACACCTTGAACCGCTCCGCCGCATACAACTGCGGAATCAGGAACGCATCGGCCATGCCCGGCTGCTCGCCAAAACAAAACCCCTGCTCCCCGATCAACTGTTCCACCGCCCCCAGCCCCTGGCTGATCCAATGCCCGATCCACTCCAGCACCTGCGTTTCATCGTGCCCCCACTGGCGCAACAGGTTCTGGGTGCTGGAGTTATGCAGTGGATGGATATCGCAGCCGATGATCGACGCCACCGCCCGTTCATGCGCACGGGTCGCCAGGTCTTTGGACAGCAATGGTGCCTGTGGATAACGTTCGTCCAGGTATTCGATGATCGCCGGCGACTGGATCAACAGATCGCCGTCATCGGTACGCAAGGCCGGCACCCGGCCCTGGGGGTTGATCGCCAGGTATTCGGGCTGGCGGTTCGCGCCGCCCGGCGGCACCAGCAGGTTGACCGGCACCGCCGTAAAATCCAGGCCCTTGAGCGCCAGGGCAATGCGCACCCGGTACGACGAAGTGGAACGGTAGTAGGTATAGAGTTCCATCACCCAAGCCCTCTTAACGTGCCGCAATCACAGTGCCACGGCATTCGCCGAAGCCGATGGACGCAAAGCCTTCCCGGTTGCAGCGTGCGCGCAGGATGATTTCATCACCGTCTTCAAGGAACTTGCGCACTTCGCCGGACGGCAGTTCGACCACTTTTTTACCGCCTTCGGTCATCTCCAACAAGCTGCCGAACTGCCCTGCTTCCGGCCCCGACAAGGTGCCCGAGCCAAACAGGTCACCGGCTTGTAACTGGCAGCCGTTGACGCTGTGGTGCGCCACCAACTGCGCGACGGTCCAGTACATATGCAGGCTGTTGCTCAGGGCCAGGCGATGGGCCGGCAGGTTCTGCTCGCGCATGCTGGCGGTGGTCAGCAGCACTTCCAGTTCGATATCCAGGGCACCCGCCGCCTGGTCACGTTTATCCAGCAGGTACGACAGCGGTTGCGGGTCGCCTTCGGGACGTGCCGGTTGGGCCTTGCGGAACGGTTCCAGGGCTTCGGCGGTGACCACCCACGGAGAGATCGTGGTGATAAAGCTTTTCGACAGGAACGGCCCCAGCGGCTGGTATTCCCAGGCTTGGATATCCCGCGCCGACCAGTCGTTGAGCAGGCAGAAACCAGCAATATGTTCGGCAGCGTCGCCGATGGCAATCGAGTCACCCATGGCATTGCCCTGGCCGATCCAGATGCCCAGTTCCAGTTCGTAGTCCAGGCGTGCACAGGGACCAAAGGTCGGCTCGGTGGCGCCAGCCGGTAGGGTCTGGCCTTTGGGGCGCCGTACATCAGCTCCCGAGGTGCGAATGGTCGAGGCACGCCCGTGGTAACCAATCGGCACGTACTTGTAGTTCGGCAGCAACGGGTTATCAGGGCGGAACAGTTTGCCAACGTTCTGCGCGTGTTCGATGCCGACGTAGAAGTCGGTGTAGTCGTTGATCCGCGCCGGCACGTGCATCTGGCAATCGGCGGCACGGTGCAGCACCTGGGCCTCACGGGTATGCAGCTTGCTGCCTTCGGCCAGCAGCTCCAGCAGGCGCTCGCGCAGGGCCACCCGTGGGCCACGGCCCAACTCGAAAAACGCATTCAGTTGGCCACCGGCCGTGGCCTCGACGGCACGGCGGGCTTCACCGTCGAACTCGTCGATAGCGGCATGCAGATCGAGGATCGAATCACCAATCGCCACGCCACTGCGTGGCGCCGAGCCGTTGATGCTGAACACGCCCAATGGCAGGTTTTGCAGGGGAAAGTCGCTGTGACCGTTGGCGGAGGTCACCCAACTGCGGGTTTGGGTGGGCTGAGTCATGGGTTATCTCCGATTCGGGTTGAAGGTGGCGGGCAGCGAGGCCCAGCACGCGTCGTAGGAAGGTTGCAGTTGCGGGCAGTCCAGGGCGAACTGTGTGGGACGCAGCACTTGGCTGGTCTCGAACATAAAGGCCATGGTGTTATCGATCTTGTGCGGCGCCAGCTCGGCGTTGATGGCCTTGGTGCAGGTCTCGCCGTCCGGGCCATGGGCGCTCATGCAGCTGTGCAGCGATGCACCACCGGGCAGGAAGCCCTCGGCCTTGGCATCGTAGGCGCCCTGGATCAGGCCCATGTATTCGTTCATCAGATTGCGATGGAACCACGGCGGACGGAAGGTGTTCTCGGCCACCATCCAGCGCGGCGGGAAGATCACAAAGTCGAGGTTGGCCAGGCCGTGCACGCTGGTGGGCGAGGTCAATACGGTGAAGATCGACGGGTCAGGGTGATCGAAACTCACGGTGCCGATGGTGTTGAAGCGGCGCAGGTCATATTTGTACGGCACGTTATTGCCGTGCCAGGCGACCACGTTGAGCGGTGAATGGTCCAGCTCGCACGCCCACAGTTCGCCGAGAAACTTCTGCACCAGCGTGGACGGTTGTTTGAGGTCTTCGTAGTGCGCAACCGGCGTGAGAAAGTCCCGCGGGTTGGCCAGCCCATTGCTGCCGATGGGCCCCAGGTCCGGCAGGCGCAGCGGCGCGCCATGGTTTTCGGCGACGTAACCGCGCGCCTGGGCATCCAACAGCGCCACACGGAATTTGAGGCCGCGTGGCAGTACGACGATTTCCAGCGGTTCCACGTCCAGCACGCCCAATTCGGTGGCGATGCGCAGGCGGCCTTGCTCGGGAACGATCAACAGTTCGCCATCGGCGTTAAAGAACACCCGCTTCATGGAACGGTTGGCGCGGTAGGTGTAGATGCTGATGCCCGAGGGCTTTTCCGAGCCGGAATTGGCCACCATGCCGACAAGGCCGTCGATAAAGTCTGTCGGTTCGCCAGGAATATCCAACGGGTTCCAGCGCAACCGGTTCGGCGTCACAGCGCCCAGCGGCCCGCCGGCCAATTGCCGTTCCAACTTGACGAACGCCGGGTGATTGGCCGACGGCTGGATGCGGTACAGCCAGGTACGCCGGGCTTCGCTGCGGGGCATGGTGAAGGCCGTGCCGGAGAACAGTTCGGTGTACAGCCCATAGGGCGCTTTTTGCGGGGCGTTCTGGCCGACGGGCAGTGCGCCGGGCAGGGCTTCGCTGGCGAATTCATTGCCGAAGCCCGAGAGGTATTCGAGGTTCATGGAGCATCCTCTTTACGGAAGTTGTTTTTATCGTAATCCAGTTACGCATAACGTAATTTGATCACTATCGACCGTCAAGCTATAAAGACGCCCATTCATCTCTCGGATTCTCGCTCCCCCATGGAAAAGCCCCGCGACACCGGTAAACAGAAAGTCCGCTCGGCCGAAGTGGGCACCGATATCCTCAAGGCCCTGGCTGAACTGTCGCCGGCCACTTCGCTGTCGCGCCTGGCCGAGCATGTGCAGATGCCGGCGAGCAAGGTGCACCGCTATTTGCAGGCCCTGATCGCCTCGGGTTTTGCCGAACAGAACACCGCCACCAACCACTACGGCCTGGGCCGCGAAGCCTTGCGGGTGGGCTTGGCCGCGCTGGGCAGCATGGACGTGTTGAAAGTCGGCGCCCTGCCCCTGGCGGAGCTACGCGATGAACTGAATGAAACCTGCTTTTTGGCGGTGTGGGGCAACCAGGGCGCGACCGTGGTGCATATCGAACCGGCCGTGCGGGCAGTCACGGTGGTGACGCAACTGGGCTCGGTGTTGCCGCTGCTCAGTTCGTCCACCGGGTTGGTGTTCAGCGCCTATTTGCCGTCGCGGGAAACCGTGGACTTGCGCGAACGCGAGATCCAGGCCGGTATCGCCCACGCGTTGGCGGACGATCAGGCTTACGCCAGCAACTGCGAACAAATCCGCAGCCGCGGCCTGCACTTTGTGCATGGCTTGCTGATGCCGGGTGTGGATGCGTTGTCGGCGCCGGTGTTCAACGCGGTCGGGCAAGTGGCGGCGGTGATGACCGTGGTCGGTCCCACCTCACTGTTTCATGCCGATGAAGATGGCCCGGCGGCGCAGCACTTGCTGGCGGCGACCCGGGCCGTGAGCTGGCGCATGGGCTATCAGCCCTGAGTCACCAGTTGGCCAAGGTCAGCGCCACGCGGTTTTCCAGCGCCTTCACCTGCGCGCCGCCCACCACGTAATTGTTGGTGATCATCGAGAACACCAAGCGGCGCCCGTGGGCATCGGTGATGTAGCCGCCCAATGACGACACGCCGCCCATGGAGCCGGTCTTGGCATGCAGGTTGTTTGCTGCGGGCGTGTCGCGCAGGCGATAACGCAGGCTGCCGCCGGTCATGCGGTCGCGGTTGCCGGCAATCGGCAGCGCGTTGTACCAGGCGTTGAACCACGGCTGTTTGCTCGCGGCCAGCAACAGGTCGGTGAGGGTTTGCGACGACACCAGGTTACGCCGCGACAGGCCGGAACCGTCGACCTGGTTCAGCGTGGTCGCGTCCAGCCCCTGACGCTTGAGAAACCCGGCCACCGCCAGCGTACCGGCCGCCGCCGTGCCGCTATTGGCCGTCTGCCGGCCCATGGCCTTGAGCAAGGCTTCGGACATGTTGTTGTTCGACAGCTTGAGCAGCGGCGTGATCAGTTCCTGCAACGGCGCCGATTGGTGTTCGGCCAGTGCCGTCGCCGTCGCCGGGCTCGCACCACCGATTACCCGCCGCCCCACGACACTGATGCCCTGCTGCGCCAGCGCCTGCTCAAACAGATTCGCCACCAGTTGCGTCGGCTCCCACACACTCACCAATTGCCGACTCTGCCTGCCCGGCGCCACCGCGCCGCTGAGCTGCAACAGGTTGGTGCCATGGCGGCGGTTGATGCCATAGGTATTGCCCGGCCCGCTGACGGCGCGGTTGCTCAGTTGCAGGTAGTCGGTAGGCGGGAAGATTTCCACGCCCACCGGCTGGCCGGCCCGTACGGGGGCCTTGGCCGTGACGAGCACGGTGCCTGCGTCGAAATCGGTGTTGGGGGACACGGTCAGCGCCGAAATCTGCGCGCCGTAGTAGGTGCTTTCATCGTCGTGGGACCAATCAACGCCCAGCCGCTCGGCGTCGAACCAGGTGTCGTCGAATACCAGGTCGCCCTGCACTTGGCGCACACCGCGACTGGCCAGTTGCGCGGCCAGCGCCTGGTAGTCCGAAAACTGCAAGGTCGGATCACCCAGCCCACGCAGGTACAGATTGCCCACCAGGCGTTCGCCCTGTTGTGTGCCGTTGGTCAGCAGTTGCGTCGAAAACCGGTAGTGCGGCCCCAGCACGTCCATCGCCGCCGCCGTGGTCAGCAACTTGAGATTGGACGCCGGCACCAGCCGCGTGCGTGGGTTGTGTTGATAGAGCGTGTTGCCGCTGCTGGCATCACGCACCATCAACGACACCGTGGCGCCGTGCAGCGCCGGGTCGGCCAGCAACTGGTCAAGGCTTTGCCCGGTGGCGGTCTTCGACGGCGAGGCGCAACCGCCGAGCAACAGGCCAAAACCCAGCACCATTGCACCGGCGTGTATCCATCGTTTCAACCGCATCACCCTGGCATTCCTGAATCTGAAAGAGTGCGCAGCTTGGTTAATTCACCGCGCTCAATCAAGTGCCAGGGTGGTGATGGAGAACGTGCCAGCCTGGAATTGTGGATCCGCCTTGGGTTCGGCGGCCGGCAACACATAGTCCATGGCCGGCAAGTAAGCCCGCAGGCTTTGGGGGTCAAACGCCATGTTGTAGGCCATCGGCAAGGTGCTGACGGTAGCCGCCAAGGCGTAGTGATCGGCGTCCTGCTGATCGATGACCAACAGGTTCGCCTCCACACCGCTGGGGATCAGCAGACGCCGATGCTGCGCGTCGTAGGCTACGGCGTTGACGTCACGCCCGATCGGCAACCTGGCCTTCACTTCGCCCGTCTCGCGGTCTGCCACGATCAACAGCGGCGTCTTGCCGCGACACGCGACGAACAAACGCTGGCGCTCAACATCCTGGGCCAGTGCGCTGGGCTTGGGGCAGTCGGCAAATTGCCAGGTATCGAGCACGCCAAAGGTGCTGGCGGAATAACGCGCCACCTGGCCTTCATCGCGCATCGGCAGGAAGAAACTGCCGTCGCCCTTGAGCAGCAACGGGTCGATTTTCTTCACCGCCAGTTCATGGGCGCCGGTGATGCGTTCCTGCTGGGGATCGAACTCAAACAGGGTCGAACGATCCGCGCGCCGCCCGCTGACGATGATCACCTTGCCGGTGGACGGTTCATACACCGCGCTGTTGAGGTTGCTCTGCGCCACCGCAATACGCTTGATCGGCTTGAGTGTGGATAACTGCACCACCCCCAGACTGCCGTCGGTGTTGAGTACGAATACCCGATCCAGCTCGGGCACGAACACCACACCGTTGGCGCCCTCGGACTGCGCGACGGTTTTAACCGCGCGCTGGTGCTGCACATCAAACACCGTCAGGCCGTTTTCGCGACGGGCCACGAACAGGTAGGGCCGTGTCGGGTCGAGCCCGACAAAACCCCAGCTGTGACCGGAACCGGGCAAGGTCACCCGGTGTTCGCGGTGGTACGAAGGCGCCTCAGCCAGGGCCGAACCGCTGAGCAACAACGCCAATACAGCTGCCAGTATTTTCATCAGAACTCCAACGTACTGGACACCGACACCTGCCGTGCATCACCAATCGACACGAACAGACGGCTGGCCGCCGAGGTGTAGTAGGTGCGGTCAAACATGTTCTTCACGTTGAGCTGGAACTTGACCTTCTGCCCATCGATCTTGGTGTCGTAGGTGGCAAACGCGTCCGCCACGGTGTAGCCCGGCAGGTTGAAGTCATTGGCAGCGTCGCCAGCGCGCTCGCCGACGTAACGGGCCCCGGTGCCCACCCGCAGTTGGTCGCCACCGAAGATGCTGCCGAAGTCATAGGCCACCGACAGCGAGCCGGTGTGCTTGGCGACGTTTTGCAGGCGGTTGCCTTCCAGGGTTGGGTCTTTGTCCTTGATGTCTTCGGCGTCGGTGTAGGCGTAGCTGCCGATCAGGCTCCACTGGTCGGTCAGTTGGCCGGTGGCGTCGAGTTCCAGGCCACGGGAGCGGACTTGGCCGGCCAGGCTATAGATGGTGGTTCCAGCGACTTCCGAGGACACCAGCACGTTGCGCTTGTCGATGTTGAACAACGCGACACTGGCGGTGATGCGCCCGGGGATATCGAGCTTGGCCCCCAACTCCCAGGATTTGGATTTCTCCGGTGTCAGGTCACCGGTCAAGGTACTGCCATCGGCCAATGCCGCAATGGTGGAGTTGGGTTTGAACGATTCGGTGTAGCTGCCGTAGAACGACAACTCATCGGTGTAGCGGTACACCAGGCCCGCACGCGGCACCCAGGCCTGGCCATTGCCGTCGGTGTTGGCCTTGAACGGTACGCCTTTGCCAGCGTATTGGTCGTACATCTGATAGCGCGCACCGGCGACGAAGATCCACTGGTCGGTCAGGTGAATCGCATCCTGGAAGAACAGCGAGTCGCTGCGCAACAGGTCGGTTTGAGCGCTGTCGGCGGCGCTGACGGTGGTGCCCGCGACTTCATTGCCGTAGACCGGGTTGTTGTAGTTGAACGTGCTGCGCGAGTTCTGACGAATCAGGTCGGCACGGTAGATCTTGCGGTACTCGTCGTCCATGCCGAACACCAGGTCGTTCTGCAGGCCAAATACGTTGACCTTGCCTTCCAGGCTGGCCGTGGTGAAACGGTCGGTGGTGATCGCACCTTTGGTGCCGTCCATCCTGCGGGTCAAGGCGCCGTTGGCACCCACCGCACTCACGCGCACCTGGCTGGCATCGTAGGTTTCACGGTTCCAGCTGTAACCGAAGTGGGCTTTCCAGTCGTCGTTCAGGTCGTGGTCGGCTTCGAAACGGTACAGGTCGGAACGGCCTTCCATGTTGTTGAAAGGTTCATCCAAGCGGCGAGTGGACGGGATGTTCAACGGGTGGTTGGTCTTGGGGTCGATAGCTGTACCCCGGTCGAACGGCGAAAGAAACTCGCGATGCTCGTAGGCGAACAGCAACTTAGTGTTGTCGCCATACCAGGCCAGGGACGGCGCCACCAAGGTCTCGCGGTGGGTGCCGAAGTTACGCCAGTAGTCTTCGTCTTCATGGTCGACGATCAAGCGATACGCCAAACCACTGTCACCAATCGGGCCGGTGGTGTCGAGGCTGCCGCCGCTGCCATTCTTGCCGTCGCCGAAGGTCGAGCCGCGCACGGTCAACGCAGTGGACTGCACCAACTCGGGCTTTTTGCTGACGATATTCACCACGCCGCCCGGGTCCTGGATGCCGTACAGCAACGAGGACGGGCCCTTGAGCACTTCGACGCGCTCGGCGGTGGCATTCAGCGCACGGCCCTGCACGATGGGCATGCCGTCGCGCATGATCGAGCCGTTACGGTTATCACCAAACCCGCGCAGCATCACCGCGTCCTGGGTGCTGGCCAAGGTGTTGGCCTGGGTGATGCCGCTGATATTGCCCAGGGCGTCATCCAGGTTGCGTGGCGTCTGGTCGCGCAGCACTTGGGCTGGCACCACGTTGACGGTTTGCGGGGTTTCCAGCAGCAGGCCATGGGAACGCATTACGGAGCTGGTGGGCGGTGGTTGATAGCTGGTGCTGTCCTGGGTTTGCTGGCCGACACCGCTGATGGTGGTGGCGCCGAGGTTGACGGCGCCTTCGGTGGGCACCGGCTCCAGGGCCAGGGTGCGGGCGTCGATCTGGCGGAAGGTGAAACCCGAGTTGCCGAGCAGGCGTTGCAGGGCCTGGGTCGCGCTCATCTGGCCGCTGACCGCCGGGGCGCTGAGGCCGTAGGGCGCTTCATCGGTGTAGATCACGCTGATCCCGGTGACCCGGCTGAAATCGCTCAAGGCCTGGGGCAGCGGTTTGGCTGCCAACGCAAAGTTGAACTGGGTGCTTTGCTGTTCCTGCGCCTGCGCCACGCTCAAGGGCAGCAACGCCAACCCTGATACCGCCAATACCGAGGCTCCCAGCCACTGTTTAACCAAACCGCCCGCCGTCGACTTCATGCTGTGAGAACCCGTGTAGAAAACGCTGTTAATGCGAATAGATCGCAGTTTCAAAGCACTACACGAGTGGGCCGCCGGTTTACCTCACCTTTGTTTGCAAAAAAGTTTATTTATTGCGCCTGGATGCGGAACCCCATGCGCGGGAAGTGCACATGCACGGTGCCGGCACGCTCGTCGGTGCGGCGCAGGATCAGCTCTTCACGCCCGGCAAACAGCAACTCGCCGGCCACCGGATCGGTGCCGTAGTCGGTAGCGCTGATAGTGACCGGTTGGCCGGCCTTGAAGCCGTTCAAGTCCTCGAACACTTCCTGCGGCAGCGCAGCCGGTGTGGCATTGCGCGACACATTCAGGGCTTGATCGGCGCTCATCTGAGTGAACGTGCCATGGCCAAAGCCGAGTACGCGATCCAGCCAGGCGGCAACAGCCGGGTAGGCATCCACCAACGGCGCCGTCACCGAAGAACCTTTGAGGAACCACAACGGATGGGCCAGGGCAAAGTCGGCAATCGACGGCTCACCGAACAGAAAATCCCCCGCCTGATGCTGCAATTGCTGATCGATGCGGCTGACGATGGCCGGCCATTGGTGCTTGGCCTGGTCCAACTGCACACGGGCGGCGCTGCCACCGCTGAACAGTTTGCTGCGGTCGGCTACCAGCACCTGGAGCATTTCCGGCGGCACCTTGGCAAATTTGACCGCCAGGGATTCCGGCTGGAACACCAAGGCGACGGCATGGGAAAACACCACCGAATCCGCCCAGGCGGCAAAGCCCTGGGTGACCAGTTCCAGGCCTTGGGGAAACAGCGCAGGCGCAGATTTTTCCTGCTCCAGGCGGCGGGCAATCAGGGCGGTGTCGCAGTAGATATCGGCGCCCACTTGCAACACCGGAGTCTTGCGGTAGCCGCCGGTGAGGGCGGTGAGGTCTGGCTTGGGCATCACTGGCGAGATATGCACCGAACGCCAGGACAAGCCTTTGAAGCCCAGCAGCAGGCGGGCTTTTTCTGCGAAGGGGGACTGCGGGTAGTGGTGGAGGATCAACTCAGACATGCCAGGCTCCGCTTTAGAAGTGAGCCACTAGCTTAGCCTGCAACGTCCCCAAGGGGGGCGATGGGAACTTATCAGTCAAATCAATGAGCCAAAGGATCACCTTGTCGCTGCATGTATTCTGCAAACAGCGGCACCGTAAAATCCAGATAACCGTGGTCAGTGCTGTAGATCATTCCCTTGGCGATGATCTTTGCTCGGGTTGGCCCCAATGATGATTGGGGGCGCCCCATTCCCTTCGCGATATCAGCCATCGCGTAGGGACCGTCCCCCAGATCCGACATGGCTTTCACGAACTGAACCTCAGCCTTGGTCAGCCGATCCAGGCGAACCCTGAAAAAACCGGCATCGAGTGTTGCAAGGGTCTCAGCGTAAGACTGGTTGACATCATCCAGTGTGATTTCGGGACCCTCGGCGTTGTTCCAGGCAATGGAGGCCCATTCTTGCAGGAAAAATGGGTAGCCCCGTGTCCGCTCGACGATCGCGCTCAAGGCGTCGCCAGTAATGGACGCCTCCTCCTCCTGCACTGGTTTTTCTACTGCTTGCGCCGCATCAAGCGCGTCGAGCGCCCCCACTCCTGGGTAAAGAAAGAGGCGCTCCGCATACGACTTTGCTTCTCCGGCAAGACGAGCGACCTGCGGAAGCCCCGCACCGACCAGAAGAATCGGTAGCCCTTCCTGGGACATGCGATGAATAGAAACAATCAGTGCCGAAAGATCCGCGTCTGAAAGGTATTGCACTTCATCTATAAGAAGAATCCAGCCTTTGCCGGCAGCTTGTGCAGCTTTACCGATTACGGTGAATAAGTCAGGAAGGTCGTACTGGAGATCGCCGCTGTCAGCCAAACCTGGTTCAGGCTCAACGGCAACTTCAACTCCTGCGACTTCAATTTTGAAAATAGCTGCAAACCCTCGAAGCGCCTGCAGGCCTCGAACGGCTGTCTGCTTTGCCGCAGCCACGCTCGACAGCGAGCGCATCACCTTGCGCATTTCGGGATAAAGCAGGCGGGCAAGGCTTTCGTTCTCTGGGGCCTCCACTTTAGAGACCAGAAGGCCTTCATGCTCGGCGACCCGGCCAATCTCGTTCAGCAGTACCGTTTTCCCTGTGCCCCGCAGCCCCAGTAGCAGCATTGAACGGGCATTGCGCCCCAGGATGGCACGGCCGCAGGCGACCCTTGCATTTTCGAGGATCTTGTCACGACCCGCGATTTCTGGAGGGCGACTGCCTGCACCTGGCGCAAAAGGATTACGGTAAGGATCCATTGAAACATCCATCAGTACGAATATCTACCGAACAATACTTAAAGCTATCAATTTTTGGTAGATATCAGTATCAATTGGTAGCACATAAGATGATGAGTCAAATTTGTGAGCCATTCGCCGCCAGGCACTCCTTGGCACTCTTCCTCAATTTCTTGATCAAGCGCTCCTGGCGCAATGCCTCGCCCTTGCTTGCGCACTGCTCGGTATACACCAGCGCCACCGCCGGGCTGGACAGGAAAAACCGTGCGCCCTTGCCGCTCTGGTGAGTTGCAAAACGACGCACCGGGTCATTGCTGATGCCGCAGTACAACGAGCCATTGGCCGCGCGTACCAGGTAGACGAACCAGGGCTTGGGGTCGGGCGTGTTCACTCAGCGACTGGCCTGGAAGGCCTTCAAACCCCGCAGGGCCTGGGTGCGCACAGCGTTTTTCACCACGGGCGTCCAGCCCAGCAACAGGCCCTTGGTGCCCAATGCCTGACGCGACCAGCGCCACAGGTCGAAACTGTCGTGGTGCTCGCTGATCTTGCCATCGCGAAACACGAAGCGCGCCTGGATATCGTTGACCACGGTGTTACCGGTGGCGCTGAACAAGTAAGTCGCCACCCAATGCGCACTGCCACTGAGTTCATCGCTGCGTACGCTATCGAAGGTCAGGGAGAAGTCCTTGGCGCGGGTGGTGAGCATGCGCCACATATCACCCGCATCACGCCCATGCAGTTCGCCAAACGCGGGGTCACTGAACACCACATCATCGGTGTAGCAAGCCGCCATGGCTTCGGCGTCCAGGCGCTGGAACGCTTGATAGAACCGGGTAATCAGGGCGTCGTGGGCATCACTCATGGGCAGGCTCCGCAATCCATTGGGTCAATAGGCCTGCACGATAATCCTCAGCGACGCATTACGCCATGGTCATTCACCCTGAAAATATCCTTTCTAGGGCACCATCCCGTTTTCCCGCGCATAGGCAAACAAATCAACATCGGTGGATATGCATAGACGGTGCATGGCCGTACTCTTTTGCTTGCTGATCGTCGAAATGCTGCGATTTACCCGAGCGGCAATCTGGCTGACGGTCAACCCGCTGGCCAACATCCGTACCACTTCGCGTTCCTTGCCGGAAAGTTGCGGCGTCTGGGTCGCCTGGGTGACAGCGGCCAAGTCCAATTGCAACTTCAAACATTCACTGACAAACGGCTTGCCCTGCATCACGGTCTTGAGCGCTTGAGGCAACTCCCGGGCCGAGGCACTCTTGGCCACAATCGCCTTTGCCCCATGGGAAAACGCAGCGCGCAAAGTCGCCACGTTGGCAAACATGGTGACCAGGATCACCGGCACCTTGGGGTACTGGCGATGCAGTAGACCCAACAGGCTAAAGCCATCGGCCTGCTGGCCACCGGGCATCGCGAAATCCGTGACGATCACATCGCACGGGGTAGTGGCAAGCAATGCCAGCAGTTGGTCCGGACCGTTGGCCTCACCCACCACGCTGTAATTGCCTGAGCCCTCAATCACCACTTTTTGCCCGACACGAACAATCGGATGATCGTCAGCAATAATCACGCGCAACATTGTTTTATCCATGATGGCAATTTGAGTCCCCGCAAAATACCTCGTGAAGTTCAGAGCAACAACTGGCAATAAATAGCCTAATTGCGCAGTTCCCCTTTATTTCAGGAGCCGGGAACTTACACCTACAAAATAAAAAGAAAATACATACAGAAAAGTACTACATATCAACAGAGTAAATTCCTACAAATACCCGGCTTACTTCAAAGATCAGCCAAGCGTTGCAAGTAACGCTCGATATCTTGCTGGAACTGTTCCAACTCCCAGGCGTTGATCACGACCCCTGCCCGGTTTACTCGCGCGATCAACTCAATCGCTCGCGGCTCCAGGTCCGTTGCGCCGAGAAAGGCCAGGCTACCGACCAGGCGATGCAGACGCTGGGTAGTCACCAGTGCGTCCAGACGGGCCCGAGCCTGGGTCAATTCGGTCAGGTCGATATAAGCCTCCTGTAGCAAGTTGAACAGCATGGGTTCCACCACATCCCACGAACCGAAGGCTTCAATAAGCCGTGTGCGGGTGGCCTGTTTTTGCTTCCAGCGCACCGGCACATAGGGATGACCGGTGCGGTACGCCGGCAGGGCCAGCCAGTACAGCAATACTTCACGCAACTGCATCAAGCCCAGCGGCTTGACCAACCAGGCGTCCATGCCGCACGCCCTGCACAGACGCACATCCTCAAGCGCAAGGTGGGCGCTCAACGCAATGATCGGGATAGGGGCACTGCCGGCGTGTTGTTCTCGCTGGCGAATTTCACGCGTCAGTTCGTACCCATCCATCACCGGCATACGACAATCACTGATCACCAGATCAAAGCGCTGAACGCTCATTGCATGGAGGGCTTGTTGGCCGTTGGCGTACACATCGTGACGCATGCCGAGCTTCTCCAGCATGGCCCCCAGTAGCAGTCGGTACAGGCGGTGATCGTCGACCACCAATACCCTGAGGTGGTGCCAGTCAACGGAGGAATGCGCACCCGCCCCCCCAGTCGGAGCGCGGTCGGAAGAGTTGCCCGGCATAACAACCTCATGCAGAGCGATCAGCTCATCAGGTTGCCACCCGAAGGTACGGCGTCGCCTGAAAGGTGTCGCCCGGCAGGACAACGGCACTCGAACTTTTCGCGAAGAAACAGCTATAGCTCCAAATGAATAGGGAGCAGCGAATTCAAGCGTGAAAAAGTATCCGAATAACCACGTTCAAGCGATACAACAACTACGACAACGGGCTTTTTTTCGTCGGCAAAACGCACTTTTCCAACTCTTGCGCAGCCCCTCGGCGCGCGCGCCGGAATGTCGTATTTGTTGCATTCCCCAAGCCCGAGCCCGCCGCTAAATTCGCCACCGTTCCAGGCACATAGAAGGCGCGACCGGTCAGTTCCAACACTTACAAGCCTGACCGGCCAGCGCACTGCCTGGGCAATGCCTGCTTGCACATTTTTCCCGAGGAACATTGATGAACGTCCCCTTTATAGCCTGCGCGACCGCTTGCCTTATCGTCTGTACTTCCAGCGTACAGGCGGCCAGCAGTATCGACCTGAGCGTCACCGGCACGATCACCCCAAGCGCTTGCACCCCCAGCCTGAGCGGCAGTGGACGGGTGGATTACGGCAAGATCCCGGCCAAGGATCTGTCGGTCGACCGGCCCACCGAACTCCCTGAGGCCACACTCAAACTGAGTGTGAATTGCGACGCCGAGACCTTGTTTGCCCTGCACGGTCGTGACAACCGCCGAGGCTCGTCAATCTATTCATCCCTGTCCGAATACTACGGCCTCGGGCTGATCAATGGAGACCAGAAGCTGGGAGCCTATCGGATCGGCGTGTACAACCCGGTCGCGGACACCGCCGTATACCCCCTGTTCTCCTTCGACTATGGCAAGACCTGGCTGGTCAACTCATCCGGCAGCTTTATGGGCCATGAATACTGGAATGCGTTTGGCCTCACCCCCACACCGATCGCGTTGAAGAACGTCACCGTCGACCTGCGCATAGCCACCGACATTGCACCTGCCAAAACCCTGACCCTCACCGAGGAAGTACCGCTGGACGGCAGCACCACGCTGGACGTGGTGTACCTCTGACACCCCTTTCCCCACTCCAAAAGGACTTGTGCCCATGGATAGACACACCCGCGCCTCTCTGGCCTTGCTGCTCGCGGCCAGCGCACCCGGCGCCTTCGCCGCCAGCAGCACGGATTTGAGCATCACTGGCGCCATCACCCCCAGCGCTTGCGAAACACTTCTGTCGAACGGCGGCGTGGTGGACCACGGCAAGTTGACCGCACGGGACCTTGACCCCGTGCTGCCTACCCGCCTGGCCACGGGCGTCATGCAACTGGAAGTGCATTGCGAGGGCGCCACGCTATTCACCCTGACCACGGTGGACAACCGGGCGGGTACAGCCGCCATCAACCCACGCTCGATGCACGGCCTGGGCATGGTCAATGACGACCAGAAACTCGGTGCCGTGTCATTCGGTGTATTTGAAGCTGTAGCCGATAACGACCCGGTACAACCCATCATGTCCCGCGACGGCGGCACCACCTGGGGGCCTTCCTCCTACCTGGGGCACGCAGCGCAGACCGCGTTCTCCAACAGTGGCAGCATTCCCTATGCGCCCATTGCCCTGCAAGACCTTACCGCGCGCCTGCACGCCTTCACCGTGATTGCGCCGGCAGGCGACCTGAGCCTGTTGGATGAACTGCCCATCGACGGTCACGCCACGCTGCAATTGAAGTACTGGTAAACCCACCCTTTTTTCTCCTGGAGTTCCATCATGAATAAACGCCTGTCCCCCCTCATCGCCAGCCTGCTATTGACCACCAGTGCCGGTGCATTCGCCGCGTCCAGCGTCGACCTGACCGTCGTGGGCCTGATCACCCCGAGCGCCTGCGAGCCCACCCTGTCCAATGGCGGCGCGGTGGACTACGGCAAGATTTCCGCCAAGGACCTGGACCCCGTCCAAGCCACACCCCTCACGCCACAAACCGTGCAAATGACCGTCACCTGCGACGCGGCAACCCTGATGGCCCTGGAGGCCAAGGACAACCGCGAAGGCTCTGACTACAACAATGATTCGTCCGAGTTCGGCCTGGGCCTGATCAATGGCACCGAAAAGCTCGGCGCCATGACCTTGACCCTGCAAACCCCAGTGGCCGACGGCGTGTCGACGCGCACCATCGGCTCCGAAGACGGGGGCTCTACCTGGGTGCTCGAGAACAACCTGACACGCACCAACATCCTCTCGGTCGCCGACGCCAGCACCGTCGCCCCCATGCCCGTGGAGCTGCTGACCACTGCGCTGGAAGTTGCCCCGAAAATCGCCCCCACCAGCCAGCTCACCCTGAACAACGAAGTGGCCATCGACGGTTCCGTGACCGTGACGGTTCGCTACTTGTAATCCCAACCTCCCTTTTCCCTGAAGGATCTGACCCAACCATGAAACGTTTATCGCAATGCCTGTTGCCTGCCCTGCTACTGACCGCCACCGCCAACGCATTTGCGGCGTCCAGTGTCGACCTGAGTGTGACCGGCCTGATCACCCCAAGCGCCTGCACTCCGGCCCTGATAGGCGGCGGAGCAATCGACTACGGCAAAATCTCCGCCAAAGACCTGACGGCCGATGGCTACACCCCACTTGGCATACGCACCATCCCGTTCACTATCACCTGCGAAGCCAAGACGTTGATCGGCTTTCGGGGTACGGACAACCGTGCCGGTTCAGACCCTGATGGCGATGGCCGTATGTACGGCCTGGGTATCGTCAATGACACAGAAAAGCTCGGCGATTACGGCCTGCGTTTGAATAACCTCACGGCCGATGGTGAGTCGATGCGCGTGATCGCATCATCGAACAACGGTTCGACCTGGCAAGCTTTTGCTGTCATGCGGCCCAACTATTTGATGTCGGTAGCCGACAGCACGACGATCGCACCTGTTGCCCTTCAGGCACTGAGTGGAGATATCGATATCGACGCCTACATCGCCCCCGCCAACGGCCTCACGTTGGACAAAGAGTTGACGATGGATGGCTCGGCCACCTTGACCGTGCGCTACCTGTAAATCCGGGAGCGGCGAGCCACTCGCCGCTCGTTCCAACCCATTTGCGTGGATGCATTACTCAGGTGATGCCCTCGAAAACCCAGGCACCTTGTGACCCCCCATGAAGACTGCGACTTCCGGCCTGCTCGCCTTGCTTTACCTGTTCAGCACCAGCCAATCGGCATGGGCGTCATCCAGCACCGTGCTCAATGTTACGGGGCTGATCACGCCCAGCGCGTGCGAGGTCACGTTGTCGGATAACGGCATCGTCGATCACGGCAGGGTCCCGGCGCGCAGCCTCAATCAATACGAGTTCAGCGCATTGCCCATGCGGCCGCTGGACCTGAGCGTGAGCTGCAATGAGCCCGTGCTGTTTGTGCTGGTTGGCGTCGATAACCGGGCGCCGTCATCCCTGGGACCGGGGTTCTATTACGGGTTGGGAAACAACATCCACGCACCGAAGGAACGCCTGGGCACTGTCTCCCTGGCTTTTCGCAACGTCATGGCCGACGGTGGGCCGGCACTGGTGCTGGCTTCCAGCAATCAGGGCCAGACCTGGTTCCCCGAAGTCAATGCCTACCCCGATAACTTCATGGGCTTTGCCAAGCCCGGCACCCTGGTGCCGGAACCCCATCGCCTGCTCAACGCCACCCTGCAAATCAACACGTCGATCAATGCCGCCGCGGTCCTGACCCTCAATCAGGAAGTGCCGCTGGACGGTTCCATCGTGCTCGACCTCAGGTATATGTAGCCATGCAAACCTTCCCTGGTTTTCCTTTTCCAACCCTGCGCCTGTACCTCGGCGCACTGGCACTGATACTCAGCCAGCACACCCTGGCTGACGGTATGGTGCCGGACACTTCGGTGGTCATCGTCAACGAGGCCGACGGCGAAGCTTCGGTGTCCGTGACCAACACCGATAGCAAGCTGGCCTTGTTGCACGTCACCCTGGAAGACATTCCCGAAGACACCGCCTCACTGCTGTTTGTCACCCCTCCCCTGTCCCGGGTCGAACCGTCCAAGAGCCAATTGGTACGCTTTATCCTGCAATCCCCCGCCCCCCTGACCACCCAACGGTTGAAACGGGTAATTTTCGAAGGTATGCCCCAGGGCCGCTCGGAAGCCCAGGCCGGGCATGCACGGGTCGGAGTGACCGTGCGCCAGAACCTGCCGGTGATTATCCATCCCAAGGGCCTGGCCCCTAACCGTACGCCATGGGAAGGCTTGGTCTGGAGCCTGAAAAAAAACCAGTTGAAGGTACATAATCCAACCCCTTATGTGGTGCGCCTGGCCCAGGAACTGCGACTGCTGCCGGGTGAAGGTTCAGCGCTGCTGCCGCGCACCTACGTACTGCCAGGGGAAACCCTCAATGTGACACCCAGCATCACCACGGCAACCACGGTGCAGCTGCAACCTGCCACCGTGTATGGCTTTGCCGTAGCGCCCTACGTCGCACCGCTCAACCTATAAGAACAGGCGCCGGTCACACCGCGCCAACCCTCAAATAGAGAAGTGGCCTCATTGAAGGCCACCCGGAAGCCCCGCCGCAGTGCGGCCAACACGCTTCCATCATTGGGAACGACCTTGTGAGCACAGTAATGACTGACCGCGACGGCGAAGCCGTGCCTGGCGTTTCACTGCGCCATGCCTTTCTGGCAGGGCTGGCGATGACCCTTGGCACCCTATGGCCCTTCGGCGAACCCTCGGCCGAGGAGGCAACAAAACCCGGCTCGTTCGACCCGCAAACCCTGGCCCAGCGTGGAATCGACCCCGCGCTGGCCCACTTGCTGCTGGACGCCCCCCACTTTCCCCCAGGTCGACACGCGGTGAACCTCAGCGTCAACGGCCAGCGCCGGGGCCGGGTGGACGTCGCGTTTGATCGCGAGGGCGCCTTGTGCTTTGACCGATCCCTGCTGGACACCGGCAACCTGGTGATGCCAGGCACGGATGCGCCCTGCCAGGACTTCCTGGCTACCTATCCACAGACCGTGGTCGAGCAAGACCCCGCCGCCCTCAACCTCGCCCTGATCGTCCCCAGCGAAGCGATACGCCCGGCGGTACAGGACGTGTCCGGCTACCAGAGCGGCGGCATCGCCGGCCTGCTCAACTACGACCTGACGGGCTTGCACAACGAGTACGCAGACGGCAGCAACCGCTTCGGCTCAGCCAACACCGAGGTCGGGTTCAACGCCGGTGACTGGATCGTGCGCAGCCGGCAGGTGCAAACCTGGCAAGACAAGGTTTCGCGCACCACCCATCTGGATGCCTATGCCCAGCGCACCTTCGCCGAGCAACAAGCGGTGTTCCAGGCGGGGCAGATCAACCTGTACAACCCGGTGCTGGCCGGTACGCAAATCACCGGCGCCCAGGTGCTGAACGAAACCGCCCTGCAGGACCAGAACCAAGGCGCGACCATCACGGGGATCGCCAACAGCCCGGCACAGGTCGAAGTCCGGCAGAACGGTGCGCTGATCCACTCCACAGTCGTCCCTTCCGGGCCTTTTTCCCTGACCGATGTCAAGCGTCTGAACAGCCGCTCCGACGTGGAAGTCACCGTCAGGGAAACCACTGGCGAAGAGCGGCGTTTTACCGTACCGGCCGCCATGCTGGGGCTCGGGTTGCCGGCGCCGGGATACTCCGTGGCGGCGGGCCAGGTGCGCAAGATCGGTGAGAGTGATGGCGCCGAGCCCTGGGTGGTCAGCGCCGGATGGAGCGGTGCGTTGCACACCCGAGTCAGCGTAGGTGCGGGCGGACTGATCGCCGACGAATACCGCGCGGCCGGCATGAACCTGGGCTGGCTGCCCCGTCCGGACAGCCAGGTGCAGTTTGGCTTCCAGGGCGCCCAGGCTACGCGAGTGGGCAACGAACAAGGGGTGCAGACCGACCTGTCCTGGTCCCAGCGCCTTGGCGACAACTGGGCGATCACCACCGCCGCGTCCTGGCGATCATTGGGCTACCGTGACCTGGATGAGTCCACTTACGCCGTCTACACCCGTGAGCAGGAGCGCTCGCGCTACCGCGACCAGCAAAGCCTCACGGCCTCGTGGGCCAGTCCCCGGCTGGGCGCCTTCAGCGCCGGCATTTCACGCTCGGCCTCGTATGCCGGTTTCAGCAGCAGCCGGGCGCTGGCGTCGTGGGGCACGTCATTTGGCGCGGTGTCGGTTTCCGCCAATGCCGAATGGCAAGTGGGTGGCCGTCAGCAAAGCGACGACAGCGTCTACCTGAACATCAGCCTGCCCCTGGGTGAGAACCGCCGTGGCCGTGCCTGGGCCCGCAATACCGGCGGTGAGCACCGCCTTGGGGTGGGCATGAGTGAGCAGGTCAATGATCAGTTGGCCTACCGCGTAGGTGTGGAGCGCGACAGCCGCGACCGCGAAGTGGAATCGTCCGTGGGTGTGTCGGCGTTGCCCTATTACAGCCAGCTGGATTTCAACTACACCCGCTCCGACGCCGATCGTTCCAGCTACCAGGGCGGCGCCCGTGGCGGTGTGGTGGTGCATGGCGATGGCGTGACGTTTTCACCGTATCCGGTTCGCGACACCTTTGCAGTGATGCAAGTCGGCGATATGGCGGGGATCAAGGTCTCGACGCCCAGCGGCCCGGTGTGGACCGACTGGCAAGGCCAGGCGGTGGCGCCACAGCTGACGGCCTACGGTCGTAGCCCGGTTGAGGTGCAAACCCGTTCACTGCCGCGCAACGCCGACATCAGCAACGGCATGGCCGTACTGACGGTCGGGCGAGGCAGCGTCGACAAGGTGCAATTCGGCGTCACCATGACCCGTCGCGCCCTGTTGAGCGTGACCACCGACGATGGCCAACCGTTACCACGGGGCGCGGCAGTGAGCACCGAGAGCGGCGAGTTCATCACCTTGGTTCAGGAAGGCAGTCAAGTCTTCCTGTCCAACGTGCTCGACACCCGCCCACTGTGGATCAAGGCGCCTGGCCAGCCACGCTGCCGACTGAGCTTCAACCTGCCACAAACCGGTGATCCGGATCTGTATTACGAAAGCGCACCAGCCCGGTGCTTGAAGCCATGAGGATAACCATCATGAAACCTGCCTTATTCTCACTGGGCCTTGCACTGCTGGGCACCCACGCGTGGGGCGCCGATGAATGCCAGCTCAACCTCAGCGAATCGCGCCTGGACTTCGGCCTGATGAACCGCGCCGTGGCGCTCGTTCCCAGCTCGGAACGGCTGCTGGGGGAGCGCCGTTTGACCCTCACGCTCAACTGTCCCGAGCAGGCCGACCTGAGTATTTTTTATCGAGGGTTGGCGGCGAGCGCACAACGCTTTCGCTTCACCGAACGTGGCAGCTATGGCTTGCAGGTGCGCGATGCCGTGCTCGATGGCCAGGCCGTGGAGTTGGGTTTGTTACCCGGCGCGGGCCAATCGCCGGTGATGACTGCCGCCACGCTGCCCTGGCGCCCGGAGCACGGCATTGGGCCGATGCGTAGCGGTACAGCGGTCAAGGGCCGCAGCCTGTCAGTGCAGATCGATGCCAGCGCCTGGGCCTCCGAACAGGCATCAAACGTGCGAGATGCCGTGACCTGGGAAACCAGCGGGCTGTTCGATGCCATCGGCACCGGCCGCTCGCGGGAATTGAACCTGCTCGCCCGCTTCGCCCCGGCGGCGTGCACGCCGAGCCTGTCCAATGGCGGGAATGTGGACCTGGGCAAACTGTCGGTCATTGATTTGAGTCAGCACCAGGAAACCACCCTGCTACCACGCCAGGTAGTACTGAGCGTCACGTGCGACGCCCCGACGGCCTTTGCCCTGCGCATGCAGGACAACCGCCAGGGCTCGGCAACCGGTGGTGCGGACGACACCGTCTATGGCCTGGGGCTGGATGCCAGGCAACAAAAGATCGGGCGCTACCGGCTGATCTTCGACCCGGCACGGATCACGGCAGACAGCCTCATGCAGGTCTATCGCACCGACTCCGCCACCGGTGGCGCGCCGTGGAACAGTGCCAGTGCCAGCCCGATGGCGGTCGCCGCCAACCGCTACCTGGGTTTCAGCGCAAACGCCGGCAGCATCAGCGGCCCCAGCGCCATTCAAAACCTCAGCGCCACGCTGAACCTGGAAGCGGTACTGGCCCCCCTGGGTTCGCTGGACCTGGGCAGTGAGGTGCGGCTCGACGGTTCGGGCACCCTCGAAATCAATTACCTTTGAGAACACTTCGATGACAAAGCTACTGACCCTGCTTGCCCTGCTGGCAAGCGTCCCCTGCGCCCAAGCCGCGTCCAGCGTCGACCTGAGCGTCAGCGGAAAGATCACGCCCAGCGCCTGCGAACCGAGTCTGTCCAATGGCGGTGTGTATGACCTGGGCAAGATTGCCGCCAAGGAACTGAACGCCGATCAACCCACCGCGCTTCCCGTCCACAACCTGCAACTGACGCTCACCTGCGCAGGATCGACCCTGGTGGCCTTGAAGCCCTCGGATAACCGTTCTGGCTCCCATTTCGATAATGAGACTGTGCACAAATTCGGCCTTGGGTTGGTCAATGGCAATGAAAAGCTTGGCAGCATGGCATTGAATCTCCAGTCAATCATGGCCGATGGCGCCGAGATGCGCGCCATCAGTTCCGTGGGAACGACGTCTTGGGGCCCCTCCTCGATTTTGTCAGCCGCCTTTCTCTCCTCGTTCACCTTTAACTGGAGCACGCCCAACCTGGCCCCGGATCCGATCCAGCATCTGAGCGCGCAGGTGCAGATCACACCACGAATCGCCCCTGCCAACACACTTACCCTGACCAAAGAAGTGCCCATCGACGGTTCGGTCACCCTCGAAATCAACTATCTCTAGGAGCGTTCCATGAAAAATGCACTGATTGTTCTGGCTTTTCTTTCTGGCGCCGCCCAAGCCGCCTCCACTGTTGAGCTCACCGTCACGGGCCTGATCACGCCCATGGCCTGCACACCGGTGCTGTCCGGCGGCGGATTGGTGGACTTCGGCAAGATCTCCCAGAAAGACCTCAACCAGGCCACCGGCACGCGGTTGCCCCTCAAGTACCTGACGCTGACAGTGAGCTGCAATGCCGCTGGCCGTTACGCCTTGCGCATGCGCGACAACCGCGACGGCACGGCCCACGTGAACAGCGAGATCTATTACGGCCTTGGGCTGGACCACAGCGGCAACAAGCTCGGCGTGTACTCGGTGAGTTTCGACCCCAAGCAGACCGTGGTGGATGACTTGCCGCAGATCTACGGCACCGAGTCCACCACCGGCGGTGTGGCGTGGCGCACCTCCAACACCAACCCCATTGATGTCGGCTCACGCAGCCTGCTGGGGTTTACCGATGTGATCGGCAGCGTGGCCGGCCCTTCGGCGATCCAGAACCTGACCAGTACCTTGAAGCTGGAAGCGGTGATCAACGCCAAGCAGAACCTGGACTTGAGCACCGACACGCCGATGGATGGCTCCGCCACCCTGGAAGTGGTGTACCTCTAATCCTCACACCTTCTCGCTGCGCACATCCACGTACATCGCCCGGCCTGCCCCCAGGCCGGCCACGATGGCGCCCACGCCAAGTACCGCAAAAATCCAGCCCACGGCAGCCCAGCCGCCGCTCCAATCGTGCACCAGGCCCACGGCGAATGGCCCCATGGACGCCAGCGTGTAACCAATGCCTTGGGCCATGCTCGACAAGTTGGCGGCCACATGGGAATCCCGCGAGCGCAGCACGATCAACGTCAGCGCGAGGCTGAACGTTCCGCCCTGCCCCAACCCCAGCAAAATCGCCCAGCCCCACAGGCCGTCGAGCGGTGCATACAGGCAGCCGAACAGACCGCCCAAGGTCAGCACCATCACCACCACGATCGCCAGGCGCTGGTCCTTGCCACGAGTGGCCAGCCACGGCGCGACGAGTGAGCTGGCCAACTGCACGATGATCGAACCGGACAGCACCAACCCCGCCTCGGTGGCACTCAGGCCACGGCCGATCAGGATCGACGGCATCCAGCCAAACACGATGTACGCCAGGGACGATTGCAGGCCCATGTACAGGGTCACCTGCCAGGCCAATCGGTCGCGCAATAAGCCCTTCACCCGGTAGGCGACCTGATGGGCGCCCTGTTTCTGCCCGACTTGCGGTAACCAAAACAACGCCGCCACCAGCGCCGGCACAATCCAGAAGCCCAGGCCGATGCTCCAGCTGTCCCCAAAGTACCGGCTCAGTGGCACCGTGGCGCCGGCTGCCAACGCCGCGCCCAGGCACAGCGCCATGGTGTAGACGCCAGTCATGGTGCCCGCTTGTCTGGCGAAGTCGCGCTTGACGATGCCCGGCAGCAAGACGCCGATGATGCCGATACTGGCGCCGGCCAACAGGCTGCCAGCAAACAATCCGACTTCACCGAAAGAACTGCGCAAGACGATGCCTGCCGCCAGCGTCAGCAGAATGCCCAGCACCACGCGTTCGGCACCAAAACGCCGTGCCAGGATCGGTGCGGTCGGCGCAAACAGGCCCAGGCACAGCACCGGTAATGTCGTCAGCAAGCCGGCCTTGGCCGCCGACAAACCCAGGCTGTTGGACACTTCGCTGAGCAAGGGCGACATGCTCGACAGCGCCGGGCGCAGGTTCAGCGCCACTAGGATCAGTCCCAACAGCAACAGCCACGGGCGACTCACAGCAGGCGGCGTGTGTTGCACCACCTCGTCGTCGGCTTCGGCGTCGATCAACAGTTCTTCAAGCTTGGTTTCAGGGTTCATTGATCAACTGCCGGCAGAGGGATTTGGCGCGTTCCGGGTCTTGGTTTTCGACCGCGTCGAGCAGGGCGACATGCAGGTCGAACACTGCCTGGCGCCGAGGCGAGATGTTCAACGTCTGGCGTAACTGGGCGCCGACGATGGCGGAGAAGTACTGGTACAGCTCGCTCAGCGCCGGGTTGTGCGCGGCGTCCACCAGGCGCTTGTGGAAGATCAGGTCGGCGTTGATATACGCCTCCAGATCGCCGTGATAAAGCGCGGCGCTGGCGTCCAGCGCTTCGCGTAAATCCTTGAGGTCGTCTTCGGTACGGCGCAACGCCGCAAGGCTGATCGCCTCCACTTCCAGAATCTGCCGCGTCTCCTGCGCCTGCTCCAGCGTGCAGTGGGACAACGCCCGCATCGTGCCGAGCGGGTCGGTCATCGAGCGCAAATAACTGCCGTCGCCCTGGCGGATCTCGATCAACCCGGAAAACGCCAGCACGCGCATGGCTTCGCGCACAGTATTGCGGCTGATGCCCAGCTCGGCCGACAGCTCGGGCTCGGTGGGTAAACGCTCGCCAATGGCCCATACGCCTTGGCTGATGCGCTCGCGCAGTTGCTCCAGAGCCTGGTCCACCAGGGAGCGTTTGATCAGAGGGGCGATGTCTGTCATGGGTTTAGCACTTTCGTCCAATCATAGGATGAATTTTCCTACAGCCTATTCGGAGCTGCCTACAAAGGCAACGCACTAGGGTTCTTGGGCAGGAAAAGGAGCAGTATTTTCGATTGGTAAAATTACCCTCTGAGGGTAATTATTGAACTCGGGTGTCTTATGGAAAAGTAGGGAGATTTACATCAAGGTCACTTACCGCACAGACGGTAGACCGCCGGTGATCTCCTTCAAGGAGAAAAACCTATGAAAACGAAAGAGCTGTGCTACATCTGCGGGGCTCCCGATGCATTGAGCTATTACGAGGGCCGCAGCGAAACAATCAAAGTCAAAGGGATGGAGCGTCGGATCGACAATCTTTCAGGCTGGGAGTGTGAGGTATGTGGTGACGGATTCTGGGATCCAGAAAACGACAGTGCGGACCGCTACGGCGAGGCAAAGGATGAACTGACCCTCGCTTTCCGACAAATGATCGGCGCCGAGATGAAACGTATCCGCCGCAAACTGCACCTGACGCAAAAAGAAGCCGTCGAACTGCTATCCGGTGGCGGCCACAACGCCTTCTCTCGCTATGAGCGTGGCGAGTTGCTGGCGCCCAAAACCCTGGTGCTGCTGATGCGTTTGCTGGACCGTCACCCGCATTTGCTGGCTGACGCAAAAGTGTTGGCCGAGGGTGCGGATATGCGTGGCGCCTTCACCTACACCAAGCACGATAAGGCTGAATCGCTCAAAACGTCCTAGCCCCAAAAAAATAAACCCGGCTCCAAGCCTAATGCCAGTCAGTTAAGAAGTCGGAAGGGCAAAAGGTGACCTGTGGCGAGGGAGCTTGCTCCCGCTGGGGCGCGAAGCGGCCCCGCTCTTTGTTTAAAAGAATGGGACTGCTGCGCAGTCCAGCGGGAGCAAGCTCCCTCGCCACAGGTACAGTGTTTGCCTTAACTGACTGGCATTAGGCACTAGGCCGGGTTTATTTATTCAAGCTCCGATCAATGCAAAATCTGGCTCAAGAACAACTTGGTCCGATCATTCTGCGGATTGTCGAAGAAGTCATTCGGTGCTGCCTGTTCCACGATCTCGCCCTTGTCCATAAAGATCACGCGGTTGGCCACGGTGCGCGCAAAGCCCATTTCGTGGGTCACGCACAACATGGTCATGCCGTCTTCGGCCAGGCCGATCATGGTGTCGAGCACTTCCTTCACCATTTCCGGGTCGAGGGCCGAGGTCGGCTCGTCGAACAGCATGATTTTCGGCTTCATGCACAACGCACGGGCAATCGCCACACGCTGTTGCTGGCCGCCGGACAGTTGCCCCGGAAACTTGTGAGCCTGCTCCGGAATACGCACGCGCTCCAGGTAGTGCATGGCGATTTCCTCGGCCTTGCGCTTGGGCATCTTGCGCACCCACATCGGCGCCAGCGTGCAGTTTTGCAGGATGGTCAGGTGCGGGAACAGGTTGAAGTGCTGGAACACCATGCCGACTTCGCGGCGGATCGCTTCGATCTGCTTGAGGTCGTTGGTCAGCTCCACGCCATCCACCACGATGCGGCCCTGCTGGTGTTCTTCCAGGCGATTGAGGCAGCGGATGGTGGTGGACTTGCCAGAACCCGACGGGCCGCACAGCACGATGCGCTCGCCCTGCTTGACGTTGAGGTTGATGTCTTTCAACACGTGGAACTGGCCGTACCACTTGTTGACGCCCTGCATCTGGATAATGCCTTCAGGGCTCACAGGCTGTTTGATCGCTTCGCTCATAACATCAACTCCTAACGCTTGTGGCCTGTGTCGAGCTTGTGTTCCAAATGAATGGAATAGCGCGACATACCAAAACAGAAAATCCAGAACACCAGGGCGGCGAACACGTAGCCTTCGGTGGCCATGCCCAACCATTTCGGGTCGGCGGCGGCTTGCTTGACGCTGTTGAGCAGGTCGAACAGGCCGATGATGATCACCAGGCTCGTGTCCTTGAACAACGCGATAAACGTGTTGACGATGCCCGGGATCACCAGCTTCAAGGCTTGCGGCAGAATCACCAGGCCCATGCTGCGCCAGTAACCCAGGCCCATCGCCGCGGCCGCTTCGTACTGCCCCTTGGGAATCGCCTGCAAGCCACCGCGCACCACCTCGGCCACATAGGCCGACTGGAACAGAATCACGCCAATCAGCGCCCGCAGCAATTTGTCGATGCCCATGCCTTCGGGCAGGAACAGCGGCAGCATCACCGAAGACATGAACAGCACGGTGATCAACGGCACGCCGCGCCAGAACTCGATGAAGGTCACACAGACCACACGAATCGCCGGCATGTTCGAGCGCCGACCCAGCGCCAGCACAATGCCCAGCGGCAAGGCGCCGGCGATGCCGACGGTGGCGATCACCAGGGTCAGCATCAAGCCGCCCCATTGGCTGGTGGCCACGTTGGTCAGGCCGAAGACCCCGCCGTGCAGCAGGCAGTAGGCAATGATCGGGTACAGCACCAAAAAGCTCAGGCCATAGATCGCCTTGCGCTGGAAGCGCGAGATGAACAACGGCGCCACGCCGACGATGGCCAGCCACACGGTCAGGTCCACGCGCCAGCGTTGGTCGCCGGGGTAGTAGCCGTACATGAATTGCCCGAAGCGCTGTTGGATAAACACCCAGCAGGCGCCCTCCTTGGTGCAATCGGCGCGGGTGGTCCCTACCCAGTTGGCGTCGAGGATCGCCCAATGCAGGATCGGCGGCACGACGAGGTAGATCAGGTAAAACGCCAACAGCGTCAGCAGGGTATTGAGCCAGCTAGAAAACAGGTTGGCGCGCATCCATGCCATCGGCCCGAACACTTTGCTCGGCGGCGGCATATCAGGTTTGAACGTATGCGTACTCATGGGCGTTTCCTCACCGCTCGATCAGCGCAATGCGCTTGTTGTACCAGTTCATCAGCAGGGAAATGCTGATGCTGATCGCCAGGTACACGCTCATGGTGATGGCAATGACTTCGATGGCCTGGCCGGTCTGGTTGAGCACCGTGCCGGCGAACAGCGAAACCATTTCCGGGTAACCGATACCGGCGGCCAACGACGAGTTTTTCGCCAGGTTCAGGTATTGGCTGGTCAGCGGCGGAATGATCACCCGCAGCGCCTGCGGGATGATGACCTTGCGCAGCGTCGGCCCTGGGCGCAGGCCCAGTGAGCGTGCGGCTTCGGTCTGGCCGTGGCTGACGGACTTGATGCCCGAACGCACGATCTCGGCAATGAACGCCGCCGTGTACACGGTCAGCGCCAGGGTCAGTGCCAGCAGTTCAGGGATGAGTACCCAGCCGCCGACAAAGTTGAAGCCCTTAAGCTCGGGCATTTCCCAATGCAACGGCGCGCCGAAGATCAGGGTGCACAACGCCGGAATCACGATGAACAGCGCCAGGCCCACCCAGAACTTGTGGAACGGCTCGCCGGTCGCCTCGAAACGCTTGTTGGCCCAACGCGCCATCAGCACGATCGCCACAATGGCAACCACGATGCTGACCACGAACGGCCAGAACCCGTCAGCGGCAATCGCGGCCGGCATGTTCAGGCCACGGCTGCTGACAAAGAACGTGTCGTTGAAGTTGTGGCTGTTACGTGGCCCCGGCATGGTCAGGAACACCGCGAAGTACCAGAACAGAATCTGCAACAGCGGCGGAATGTTGCGGAATACTTCCACATACACCGTCGCCAGTTTGTTGATCATCCAGTTCGGCGACAGCCGCGCCACGCCGATGATGAAGCCCAGCACGGTCGCCAGGATCACCCCGATAAAGGTCACCAATAAAGTGTTGAGCAAACCGATCACAAACACCCGGGCATAACTGTCCGATTCGGTGTAGTCGATCAAATGCTGCGCGATGCCGAAGCCGGCACTGCGTTCAAGAAAGTCGAAACCCGAGGTAATGCCCCGGTGTTGAAGGTTGGTCTGGGTATTGTCGAAGAGGTACCAGCCCAGCGAGACCACCGCCACAATCGTGATGATCTGGAAGAGCCACGCACGCACTTTGGGGTCGCTGAAGCTGAGCTTCTGCTTGGGTGCGCCGATTTGAGTTTGCATGAAGTGCCCCGGAAAGAATGGAACAGAACATCACCCGGCGGTTGGCCCACCGGGTGACAGAACCATCAGCGATCAGCGCACAGGCGGTGCGTATTGAATGCCGCCGTTGTTCCACAGCGCGTTCAGGCCACGGTCGATTTCCAGCGGAGTGCTCTTGCCGAGGTTGCGCTCGAAGATCTCACCGTAGTTGCCGACTTGCTTGACGATCTGTACGACCCAGTCTTTCTTCACTTTCAGGTCTTTGCCGAATTCGCCGTCAGCACCCAGCAGACGCGCGACGTCCGGGTTCTTGGTGGACTTGGCTTCAGCTTCTACGTTCTTCGAAGTGATACCGGCTTCTTCAGCGTTGAGCAGGGCGTAGCCTACCCAGCGCACAATGGCCAGCCACTCGTCGTCGCCGTTACGCACGACCGGGCCCAGTGGCTCCTTGGAAATGGTTTCCGGCAGAACCACGTAGTCCTTCGGCGCGGCCAGCTTGCTGCGCTGGGCGAACAGTTGGGACTTGTCGGAGGTCAGCACGTCGCAACGACCCGACTCCAGCGACTTGGCGCTTTCGTCGGAGGTGTCGAAGGTGATCGGGGTGTATTTCAGGTTATTGGCGCGGAAGTAGTCGGAAACGTTCAGCTCGGTGGTAGTACCGGCCTGGATGCAGATGGTTGCACCGTCCAGTTCCTTGGCACTTTTTACGCCCAGCTTTTGGTTTACCAGGAAGCCGATGCCGTCGTAGTAAGTGATGAAGCCCGGGAATTTCAGGCCCATGCCGGCGTCACGGGAGCTGGTCATGGTGGTGTTGCGGGAGAGGATGTCGACTTCGCCCGATTGCAGCGCGGTGAAACGCTCCTTGGCGTTCAACTGGCTGAATTTGACCTTGGTCGCGTCGCCGAACACGGCAGCGGCTACAGCGCGGCACACGTCAGCGTCGATCCCGAGGATCTTGCCGCTGGCATCCGGCACCGAGAAACCCGGCAGGCCGTCACTCACGCCACATTGCACAAAGCCTTTCTTCTGCACGGCATCCAGGGTGGCGCCGGCTTGGGCGAAACCGCTGACACCCAATACAGCCGCCGCAGTCACGATGGCCAGGGTGGATTTCAATACCTTCATTCAAACCTCCAGTTGCTCTTGTTGTGTCGGAGCTCCAACCCCTGCGCACCCTTTTGAGGCGATATCGACCCGTGTTGGCTTTTTTTAGGGTCAAGCAGCATGAGGCTTTCGCCGTAATTGCAGCGGCTATCCCAGAAGCGGCAGTCACTGATAGTGTTACCGCTTGCAGAGATAGTTCTGACATCGTTCAACACATAGCAAGGCGCGTACCAGAGTGACGACTGAGTCGTTTCAGCTCACTATCCAGCGCAAAAGATTCAACCTTGCGACATTCTCTTAACAGATCAACCTGTCGCGCACCGTTCCGACGCACTTAATCGGAGCGCCCGCACATAGATGGAGCAGACATGACCGAACCCTTGATTCTTCAGCCCGCCAAGCCCGCAGACGCCTGCGTAATCTGGTTGCATGGCCTGGGTGCCGATCGCTACGACTTCCTGCCGGTGGCCGAAGCGCTGCAAGAAAGCCTGCTGACCACGCGCTTCGTTTTGCCCCAGGCGCCGACTCGTCCAGTAACGATCAACGGCGGCTACGAGATGCCCAGTTGGTACGACATCAAGGCCATGAGCCCGGCCCGTTCCATCAGCCTGGAAGAGTTGGAAATCTCGGCCAAGACCGTCACGGATTTGATCGAAGCGCAAAAAAGAACCGGAATAGACGCTTCGCGAATTTTTCTCGCCGGTTTTTCCCAAGGCGGCGCCGTGGTGTTCCACACCGCGTTTTTGAATTGGGAAGGTCCATTGGGTGGCGTGATCGCCCTCTCCACCTATGCACCGACCTTCAGCGATGAGCTGGAATTGTCCGCCAGCCAGCAGCGTATTCCAGCCCTGTGCCTGCACGGCCAGTACGATGAAGTGGTGCAAAACGCCATGGGCCGTAGCGCCTACGAGCATTTGAAGAACCGTGGTGTCACCGTGACATGGCAGGAATACCCAATGGGCCACGAAGTGTTACCCGAGGAGATTCGCGATATCGGCACCTGGTTGGCCGCTCGCCTGGGTTGAAAACCCGCGTTTATGTAGCCGTATGACAGACGCACTACGCCGCGCCCGATTCTTGCATTACACTGGCCGGCGTACATTCCTTAACCAATTAATGAGATCACCGTGCTCGAAGCACTCAAGAAGATGTTCGGCAAAAGCGAGGCCGAGCCGCTCGCGCCTGTTCCCACTGCTCCTGTCCCGACTGCCGGCAGCCGCAATGACGGTAAACAGCCCGACCGGACTGCGCCTGTCGCCCAGCCCGAAACGCCTACGGTGACAACGCCTGAACCGGCACAAGCAGCCGCACCGGCCCCCAAGCCGCGCCGCGAGCGCGCACCAAAACCGCCGGTTACTCCCTGGAAACTCGAAGACTTCGTCGTCGAACCCCAGGAAGGCAAGACCCGCTTCCACGATTTCAAGCTGGCCCCGGAACTGATGCACGCCATTCAGGACCTGGGTTTCCCGTACTGCACGCCGATCCAGGCGCAAGTATTGGGCTTCACCCTGGCCGGCAAAGATGCCATCGGCCGCGCCCAGACCGGCACCGGCAAGACTGCTGCATTCCTGATCTCGATCATCACCCAGTTGCTGCAAACGCCGCCGCCGAAAGAACGCTACATGGGTGAGCCGCGTGCACTGATCATCGCCCCGACCCGGGAGCTGGTGGTGCAGATCGCCAAGGACGCCGCTGACCTGACCAAGTACACCGGCCTCAACGTCATGACGTTCGTTGGCGGCATGGACTTCGACAAGCAGCTCAAGCACCTTGAGGCCCGTCACTGCGACATTCTCGTAGCGACACCGGGCCGCCTGCTGGACTTCAACCAGCGCGGCGACGTGCACCTGGACATGGTCGAAGTGATGGTGCTGGACGAAGCCGACCGCATGCTCGACATGGGCTTTATCCCGCAAGTGCGCCAGATCATTCGCCAGACCCCGCCGAAATCCGAGCGCCAGACCCTGTTGTTCTCCGCCACCTTCACCGATGACGTGATGAACCTCGCCAAGCAGTGGACCACCGACCCGTCCATCGTCGAGATCGAAGCGGAAAACGTCGCCAACGCCAACGTCGAGCAGCACATCTACGCGGTGGCCGGTGCCGACAAATACAAGTTGCTTTACAACCTGGTCAACGACAACGGTTGGGAGCGCGTGATGGTGTTCGCCAACCGCAAGGACGAAGTACGCCGCATCGAAGAGCGCCTGGTGCGCGATGGCGTGAACGCTGCGCAACTGTCGGGCGATGTGCCGCAGCACAAGCGCATCAAGACGCTGGAAGGCTTCCGCGAAGGCAAGATCCGCGTGTTGGTGGCCACCGATGTGGCGGGCCGTGGGATTCACATCGACGGCATCAGCCACGTGATCAACTTCACCCTGCCGGAAGTGCCGGACGACTACGTGCACCGTATCGGCCGTACCGGTCGTGCGGGGGCGGCGGGTGTGTCGATCAGTTTTGCCGGGGAAGATGACTCGTACCAGTTGCCGTCGATTGAGGAACTGCTGGGTCGCAAGATCAGCTGTGAGATGCCACCGACGCATTTGTTGCGCCCGGTAGAGCGCAAACGCCCCTAAAACAGCCTTGGAATGCGGTCAAAATGTGGGAGGGGGCTTGCCCCCGATAGCGGTGTATCAGCCAAATATCCATTGACTGACCCACTGCCATCGGGGGCAAGCCCCCTCCCACATTTGATCTCAGTTGGTTTTGAGATAGGTGTTTGGCCGGTTATTTCCAGCGGTCTGCGGCGGCGTGGTCGCTGCTACGCCCTTCCACCCAACGCGGCCCTTCACTGGTGTGCTCTTTCTTCCAGAACGGCGCCCGTGTCTTCAAGTAGTCCATCACAAACGCACAGGCATCAAACGCCGCCTGGCGATGGGCACTCGCCGCCCCGACAAACACAATCGGCTCCCCCGGTTCCAGCGCGCCGATGCGGTGCAATACGTCCAGCTTGAGCAACGGCCAACGCTGCTCAGCCTCCACGACAATCTTGGCCAACGCCTTTTCGGTCATGCCGGGATAGTGCTCCAGGAACATCCCCGCCACGTCCAGGCCGTCGTTGAAGTCGCGCACATAACCGACAAAACTCACCACCGCGCCCACGCCCACATTGGCCGCGTGCATGGCGTTGACTTCGGCACCGGGGTCGAACGGCTGAGTTTGTACGCGAATGGCCATGGTCAGCCTCCCGTTACGGGTGGGAAAAACGCGACCTCATCGCCGGCCTGCAACGGCTCGTCGAGGTTGCACAGTTCCTGGTTGCGCGCACACATCAGGCTGGTTTCGTTAAGCACTTCAAAACCTGGGTCAGCCGCGAGCGTCTTGCGCAGGTCTTCGACCGTGGCGAAGTCACCTTCCACTTCCAGCGAATCCCAACCCACTGCTTCGCTATAGCGCGCAAAAAACAATACGTTGATGCTCATGCCTGGTCCGCCTTGAAATGCCCGCTTTTGCCGCCGAGTTTTTCCAGCAGGCGAATATGCTCGATGGTCATGCCGCGATCCACCGCCTTGCACATGTCGTAGATCGTCAATGCCGCGACGCTGGCCGCCGTGAGGGCCTCCATCTCCACGCCGGTCTGCCCGGAGAGCTTGCAGCGCGCCAGGATGTGCACGGCGTCCGCACCGTCTGCACTGAGCTCGACTTTTACGCCCGTGAGCATCAGCGGATGGCACAGCGGGATAAGGTCACTGGTTTTCTTGGCGGCCTGGATCCCGGCAATGCGGGCCACGGCAAACACGTCGCCCTTGGGATGGGCGCCGTCGATAATCATTTTCAGGGTCTCGGGCAGCATGCGCACACGCGCTTCGGCCACCGCTTCACGGAACGTCACGGCTTTGTCGGTGACGTCGACCATGTGGGCGCGACCTTGGGAATCGAGATGAGTCAGCACGGGGTTACTCCTGATCAGGAGCAGCGATTGTAAACCCAACCCTGTTCAAGATGTGTCACAAGCTTATGTGGGAGGGGGCTTGCCCCCGATGGCTATGGCACATTCAACATCTCTGTTGACTGACCCACTGCTATCGGGGGCAAGCCCCCTCCCACACAAGCCCCCTCCACATTAATAGTGGTTACAGGTGGGACTCGGCGTATTCAGCCAAGATCGAACGAGGAACCCCTTGCAGCGCAATGTGCACGCCGTTCGGGAAGTCTTTGAAGCGTTCCGTCAGGTAGGTCAGCCCGGAGCTGGTCGCGGACAGGTAAGGGGTGTCGATCTGTGCCAGGTTGCCCAGGCACACCACTTTGGAACCGGCGCCGGCACGGGTGATGATGGTTTTCATCTGGTGCGGCGTAAGGTTCTGGCATTCATCGATCAAAATCAGGCTCTGCTGGAAGCTGCGACCTCGGATGTAGTTGAGGGATTTGAACTGCAACGGCACTTTGCTGAGGATGTAGTCGACGCTGCCATGGGTGTTTTCGTCATCCATGTGCAAGGCTTCGAGGTTGTCGGTGATCGCCCCCAGCCACGGCTCCATTTTTTCCGCCTCGGTGCCGGGCAGGAAACCGATTTCCTGGTCCAGGCCCTGCACGCTGCGGGTGGCGATGATGCGGCGATAGCGCTTGGTCACCATGGTCTGCTCGATGGCAGCGGCCAGGGCGAGAATGGTCTTGCCGGAACCGGCAGCGCCGGTCAGGTTGACCAAATGAATGTCCGGGTCGAGCAGCGCATACAGCGCCAGGCTCTGGTAGATGTCACGCGGTTTCAGGCCCCAGGCTTCCTGGTGCAACAGGGGTTCCTGATGCAGGTCGAGGATCAGCAGCTTGTCGACCTGGATCTCTTTGATCCAGCCCACAAAGCCCTGTTCGTCGATGATGAATTCATTGATATGCACGGCCGGCAGGTTATCGATCAGCTGTACCTGGTGCCAGGTGCGGCCATGGTCCTGACGGGTTTCGACCTTGCTCACCAGGTCCCAGAACGAGCCGGTCACTGTGTGATAACCACGGGACAGCATCGACACGTCGTCGACCAGTTGGTCGGTGCTGTAGTCCTCGGCCGCGATCCCACACGCACGGGCCTTGAGGCGCATGTTGATGTCTTTGGTCACCAGCACCAGGCGCAGGTCCTTGTCACGCGCGTGCAGGTCGATCAATTGGTTGATGATTTTGTTGTCGTTGAGGTTTTCCGGCAGCAGGCTGTTGGGCTCGCGGTGCTTGCTCATCAGGATCGACAGCAAGCCCTTGGGCCCACTTTTGCCGCGCTGGATCGGCACGCCGACTTCAACGTCTTCCGGTGAAGCTTCGCCCAATGTCTGGTCGATCAGGCGGATGGCCTGGCGGCATTCGGCGGCAACGCTGTGATGCCCGCTTTTGAGTTTGTCGAGTTCCTCAAGCACGATCATCGGGATGGCGACGTGGTGTTCTTCAAAGTTGAGCAGAGCGTTTGGATCGTGGATCAATACATTCGTATCAAGCACATAAAGGATTGGCTGGTCGGAAGAAGGGGTGCGTCCATGATCATCCATACTCGGTCACCTTTTGTGGGAGCCAGTCGACGCAATACCTGGGCGGTGCTGCGCCTCGATTCGACCACCGAATGCACCTGAGGGACGTCAAGTGCATGCCCACATGAGGAGTCTTGGAAGACGCCACCTGTGCTGCAGGTTTCGGCGATCTGACTTCGTAATACCGCAAAACCTGTGACAGGAAAAAGCACTTTGACGGTTTTTTGAAGTTTATTTTTCAGGATGACGAATAGCACTAGCCGAGTGCCAGGTAGCCCGTTAAAGTCGGAAGTCCGCCTGCATCGATTTGTCGCACAAAATCACCCCAAAAAGTCCTTAGACCCAACAGGGCCGGGCACTTCGTCTTTTTAACGAAATGCTTCCCGGCAGTCCTGCCAACCCAGTCCACTCTGTGCCGTTGACTGCAACAACATCGGCAACGCAACCCGCGCCTTGTCCTGGGTGTCGTGAAACACAATCACCCCCTTGCGCCACAGCAGCATCAGCGTCAGCACCCGCTGCGCCGACTCATCGGCCTTGAGTTTGCCCGGATCATCCTGGGAGTCGATGTCCCACAACGCCACCTGCAAACCCTGGCCCTGGAAAAAACCCTGACTGTCCGCCCGACGCTGCCCGTAGGGCGGGCGAAACAGCGGCACGTAGTTTTCCGGCATCAGGTTCTGCGTCAACAACGCCGTGCGGGTGATGGAGCTTTGCCAGTCGACCCAATGACTGTGGGAACGGTACTGCCAGCCCTGGGTGCCGACGCATTGGCCCTGGTACAACGCCTGCACCTCGGCGGCAGAACTGCGCTCAACGCGGGTTTGCAGGCTGCTGCCAAGGATGAAGAACGTGGCGTTCAGCTTCTGCTTGCGCAGGTAGTCGGCAAGCCAGTCGGTATTGCCGCTGACCGGCGCAGGGCCACCGTCGAAGGTCAGCAGGAACATCCGGTCGTTGAATTCATCGCCATTGCGCTCATGGTCGCCAAAACGCGCGACTTCGCTGCTGATCTGCGGAAACAGCGCAGCCTTGCGCAGCAGTTCATCCAGATAACGCTCATGGAAGGTATGACTGGGTGCTGCCCAGCCTATATAGAAGGAGTTTTCGCTGACCTCGAATTTGCCGGCCTGCTCGCGTAGATCGTCCATGCTCTCCACTAGGTAGCAGAACGAGGCATCTTCCTCGCAGCTCTGCTGGGCGAAGGTGTAGTTCTCCAGCAGGCGTTGCCAGAGTTGGCGACGCAGGTCGTCAATGGCCGCCAGGTTGATGATCTTCAAGCCCAGACGTTGCTTGAGCGCCGTTTCATCCTGGCTCTCGCTGGCCAGCAGGCTGTGGGCGAACATCAGGATTTCTGCGCGTGAAGCCACATCGAACAGGGCCGGGCTGCTGAGCTTTTCAGGCCAGGTGCCACGGTCCAGGCTGGCCACATCCACCGGCGCGGCCTGGGCAGTCAGGCACAGCAGGCAAGCCGATAACAAAAGCGCGATTCGCACACAGGGTCTCCCTCTCCAGAGTTACCGCCCATCATAGCGGATCGTGCCTATCGCCATCATAGGTGGAGTCAAAACGCCCAAGCCCCTAGAATCCCCGCACGATTTAAGGAGACGACTTCATGCTGACGGTGATTTCCCCCGCCAAGACCCTCGATTTCGAGACCGCGCCTGCTACCGAACGTTTTACCCAGCCGCAGTACCTGGACCATTCCCAGGAGCTGATCGAACAACTGCGCGAGTTGAGCCCGGCGCAAATCAGCGAGCTGATGCATGTGTCCGACAAGATCGGCGGCCTCAACGCCGCGCGCTTCGGCAGCTGGACCCCGGCGTTCACCCCGGCCAACGCCAAGCAGGCACTGCTGGCGTTCAAGGGCGACGTGTACACCGGGCTCAACGCGCAAACCTTCAGCGAAGCCGACTTCACCTACGCCCAGGACCACCTGCGCATGCTCTCGGGCCTCTACGGCCTGCTGCGCCCCCTGGACCTGATGATGCCGTACCGCCTGGAGATGGGCACCAAGTTGGCCAACGCCCGTGGCAAGGACCTGTACGCCTTTTGGGGCACCCGCATCAGCGAATGGCTGAATGAAGCCCTGGCCGAGCAGGGCGACGACGTGCTGTTGAACCTTGCCTCCAACGAATACTTCTCGGCGGTCAAGCGCACCGCCCTGAACGCACGGATCATCAATACCGAGTTCAAGGACTTGAAGAACGGCCAGTACAAGATCATCAGCTTCTACGCCAAGAAGGCCCGGGGCATGATGAGCCGCTTTGTGATTGAAGAACGCATCAACGACCCGGCCAGGCTCAAGGAATTCGATGTGCAGGGCTACCGCTTCAATGCGGAGCAGTCCAAGCCGGATAATCTGGTGTTCTTGCGCGATCACGCACCGGAATAACGCTCTCAAGAACACAGATGTTCAAATGTGGGAGGGGGCTTGCCCCCGATGGCAGTGTGTCAGTCAATGAATGCTTAGCTGACCCACCGCTATCGGGGGCAAGTCGAATCGTCGCACCGCCCCTCCCACATTTTTGTCTGCATTTCAGCCCTGGGATAGCCATAATTTTGACGTCAAAAAACATCTTGACGCATTCCTAACGATTCTTTCACTCGACATTCGTCGTTTTTTTTCGTAGTGGCACCACTTTTTTTAAACACTAGTGGCACAAAACTATCCCCCCGCGCCAACTCCCTATAACCACTGACTAAAACAGCAAGTGCTATCAATATAGTACCAGTGCCATCTTTGCTAATATTTCAAGAAATTTCCGGAAACAGGATGAGCGGCCAGGAACTTCGTCTAAACGGGCGGCTCATACCACCGGTAACGAAATTCTCTGTTTCTGTAAGAGATGACTTACATAACGACCTAAGGAAGTAGCGAAGTTGCATAACAACTTTGACTCACAGGTCACATCATCAACTGATATGAGTTGAGGGCGGCGATAAGGATTCATTGCTTTCCCCTATTAGGCCAAGGCAGCGCTTACCCAAATGTGTCAGTGATGACACCCAAGACGTTGATATCAAAAGGCTTTATGCCTCTATCTGCGCCTTGTGGCACTGGCGCCGGGACCTTCCCCCCAGAAGGCCGGCTGCATTTGAGGGCAAGCCCCAATAACAAGGCCAAGTTGCGCACAACTTGAGTGCAATAGTTAGTCACTCGTTATTAAACATGCCTGCACGCGATGAGTCGGCGTCTATTCGCCCAACTTTCGTGGCATCAGTGACGCTTGCAAACATGAACTCCGGCCATTTAATGGCGTGATTATTAAAGAGGTAAATGCGATGCGCATCAGCATATTTGGTCTAGGTTACGTTGGCGCAGTGTGTGCCGGTTGCCTGTCTGCCCGTGGCCACGAAGTGGTTGGCGTAGACATCTCCAAGGATAAGATCGACCTGATCAATGCAGGCAAATCGCCGATCGTTGAACCGGGTCTGGGCGAGCTGCTGAACAAGGGTATCGAGACCGGTCGTTTGCGCGGCACCACCAACTTCGCCGAAGCCATTCGCGACACCGACCTGTCGATGATCTGCGTCGGTACGCCGAGCAAGAAAAACGGCGACCTGGAACTGGACTACATCGAAGCCGTGTGCCGCGAAATCGGGTTTGTCCTGCGTGACAAAACCACCCGCCACACCGTGGTGGTGCGCAGCACCGTATTGCCAGGCACCGTGGCCAACGTAGTCATCCCGATCCTCGAAGACTGCTCCGGCAAAAAGGCCGGCGTCGACTTCGGTGTCGCGGTCAACCCGGAATTCCTGCGTGAATCCACCGCCATCGCCGACTACGACCTGCCACCGATGACCGTTATCGGCGAGTTCGACAAAGCCTCCGGCGATGTCCTGCAGTCGCTGTACGAAGAACTCGACGCACCGATCATCCGCAAGGACATCGCGGTGGCCGAGATGATCAAGTACACCTGCAACGTGTGGCACGCCACCAAGGTCACTTTCGCCAACGAAATCGGCAACATCGCCAAGGCCGTCGGCGTCGATGGTCGCGAAGTGATGGAAGTGGTCTGCCAGGACAAGACCCTCAACCTGTCCCAGTACTACATGCGCCCAGGCTTCGCCTTCGGTGGTTCGTGCCTGCCCAAAGACGTGCGCGCCCTCACCTACCGCGCCGGTTCTCTGGACGTGGAAGCGCCGCTGCTCAATTCGCTGATGCGCAGCAACGAGTCCCAGGTACAGAACGCCTTCGACATCGTATCCAGCCACGACAAGCGCAAAGTCGCCCTGCTGGGCCTGAGCTTCAAGGCCGGCACCGACGACCTGCGTGAAAGCCCGCTGGTAGAGCTGGCCGAAATGCTGATCGGCAAGGGTTTCGACCTGAGCATCTACGACAGCAACGTCGAGTACGCCCGTGTCCACGGTGCGAACAAGGACTACATCGAAGGCAAGATCCCCCACGTGTCGTCCCTGCTCAACTCGGACTTCGACGATGTGATCAACAACTCCGACGTGATCATCCTCGGCAACCGTGACGAGAAATTCCGTGCCCTGGCGCAGAACGCACCGCACGGCAAGCAAGTGATTGACCTGGTGGGCTTCATGAAAAATGCGACCTGCACCACCGGTCGCACCGAAGGCATCTGCTGGTAACAGCAACGGCAAGTTTCAGGCGACGCGGGTTTCCATCCCCAGCGCGCGCCGCCTGAAACCTCCTTCACCTTCGGAAGATGCTTATGTCCAAGTTAAAACATGTATTACTGCAATCTGCCGGCTGGCTGTTCTTCCTCAGCCTGCTGATGGGACTCGCCCTGCTGCTGCCGGCGAGTACGTTCGACTCCGAGTCGAAGAATTTTATTTTCCTGATTGGCGCCGTGGGTATCTGGCGCTACTCGATGGGTGCTACGCATTTCTTTCGCGGCATGCTGTTCCTGTACGTGGTCTACCCGCACCTGCGCCGCAAGGTGCGCAAGCTGGGCAAGGCCGCCGACCCGTCCCATGTGTTCCTGATGGTCACAAGCTTTCGGATCGATGCACTGACCACCGCCCAGGTGTACAGCTCGGTGATTCGCGAAGCCATCGAATGCGGCTTCCCCACCACCGTGGTCTGCTCGCTGGTGGAAATGTCCGATGAGCTGCTGGTGAAAAGCCTGTGGGAACGCATGCAGCCGCCAGAGCACGTGAAGCTCGACTTCGTGCGCATCGCCGGCACCGGCAAGCGCGATGGCCTGGCCTTTGGTTTCCGTGCGATCTCCCGCCACCTGCCGGATGACCGCGCCGTGGTCGCCGTGATCGATGGCGACACCGTGCTCGCCGAAGGCGTGGTACGCAAGACCGTGCCGTGGTTCCAGCTGTTCGGCAATGTCGGCGGCCTGACCACCAACGAGTTCTGCGAAGTGCGCGGCGGCTACATCATGAGCGAGTGGCACAAGCTGCGCTTCGCTCAGCGCCACATCAACATGTGCTCCATGGCCCTGTCCAAGCGCGTGCTGACCATGACCGGTCGCATGTCGGTGTTCCGTGCCAGCGTGGTCACCGACCCCGGCTTTATCGCCGACGTGGAAAGCGACTCGCTGCAACACTGGCGCCTGGGCCGTTTCAAGTTCTTGACCGGCGATGACAAGTCCAGCTGGTTCAGCCTGATGCGCCTGGGCTACGACACCTTTTACGTGCCGGACGCCGCGATCAACACCGTGGAACATCCGCCGGAAAAGAGCTTTATCAAGGCCAGCCGCAAGCTGATGTTCCGCTGGTACGGCAACAACCTGCGCCAGAACTCCCGCGCCCTCGGTCTGGGTGTGCGTCGCCTCGGTCTGTTCACCAGCATCGTGCTATTCGACCAGCGTGTGTCGATGTGGACGTCCCTGCTGGGCCTGACGGTCGCGTTCATCGCCACCTTCAAATACGGCGGCGCGTTCATCCTCGCGTACCTGCTGTGGATCGGCATCACCCGCCTGATCCTCACCCTGTTGCTGTCGTGCTCCGGCCACAAGATCGGACCGGCTTACCCGGTGATTCTCTATTACAACCAGATCATGGGCGCGCTGGTGAAGATCTACGTGTTCTTCCGCCTTGATCAACAGTCCTGGACCCGCCAGGACACCAAACTGACCCGCGATTTGGCCAGCTTTCAACGTTGGTTCAACACCTGGTCGTCTCGGACCATGACCTTCTCCGCCGGCAGCATTTTTGTCGCCGTGCTGCTGATGATGGTCTGACCCAACCAAGCCTGAATTAACTTAGGAATTACACCGATGAATAGCCAAGCAAACGTCAACGTTGTCCACGAATCCGAAGCCCAGCGCCAACATGCCCGGGTCAAAATCCCGGCCAAGCTGCGCTTTTTCAACACTGACCGCACACCGACCGAAGCCCGGGTGATCGACCTGTCCGCCGGCGGCCTGGCATTCACCTCCACCCAGCCGTTGACCGTCGGCGAAGTGCACAAGGGCCGCCTGCAGTTTGTGATCGATAACCTGGGCCTGGCGATGGACGTGGAGTTGCAAATCCGCTCCTACGACCGCCAAAGCGGCCGCACCGGTTGCCAGTTCCAGAACCTGGAACCGCAGGATATTTCCACCCTGCGCCACTTGATCACCTCGCACTTGTCCGGCGACATCGTGACCATGGGCGACGTGCTGGCGACCCTGCAACGCGACAATTTCACCAAGGCGCGCAAGGTCAAGGACAGCGGCAGCGGCATGAGCGCGTTCGGTCGCCTGCGGGCGGTGACGTTCAGCGCCGGTATCTTTATCGTCGGCCTGGCGGCGTTCGGTTTTATCTTCAAATCGGTGTACGGCATGTACTTCGTCAGCCACGCCCAGGCCGGTCTGGTCAGCGTGCCCGGCATGAACGTGACCATGCCCCGCGACGGCACCGTGCAGAGCCTGCTCAAAGGTGACGCCATCGCCGCCAAGGGCGCGCCGCTGGCGAGCTTCAGCACCAGCATGCTGGATGTGCTCAAGGGCCACCTTGACGAAGACCAACTGCAACCGGCCAAGGTCGAAGAGCTGTTCGGCAAGCAAATGACCGGCACCCTGACTTCGCCGTGTGATTGCGTGGTCGCCCAGCAATTGGTGGCCGATGGTCAGTACGCCAACAAGGGCGATGTGATCTTCCAACTGGTGCCACGTGGCAGCCTGGCCAACGTTGAGGCGCGCTTTACCTATCGCCAGTTCGCCGACGTGCGCCCAGGCACACCGGTGAGCTTCCAGGTGGCCGATGAAGAACAAGTGCGCACCGGCACCATCGTCAGCAGCACCAGCCTGAACAGCGCCGACCTGTCCTCCGACATTCGCGTGCAGATCAAGCCCGACGCACCGCTGGACAGCACCTACGCCGGTCGCCCGGTGGAAGTGACCAGCGACCGTGGCCCTTCGCTGAACTGGCTGATCGACAAAGCCATGGCCCACGGTCTGTAAGCAGAGGACATGCCTGTGATGACTCTTACAAAAACACCGCGGTCCCTGTGGGAGCGGGCTTGCTGTGGCGAGGGAGCTTGCTCCCGTTCGACTGCGCAGCAGTCGCCGGCTGTTGGGGGCGCTTCGCACCCCAGCGGGAGCAAGCTCCCTCGCCACAAAAGCCGCTCCCACATGGGTACAGCGGCGTTGCTGGCTGTTGCAGTCAGCCTCGCCGGTTGCGCCGGCCTGCCCGACCAGCGCCTGGCCAACGAAGCGCTCAAGCGTGGCGACACCGTCACCGCCCAGCAGAACTACCAGCAACTGGCCGACCTCGGCTACAGCGAGGCCCAAGTGGGCCTGGCTGATATCCAGGTAGGCACCCGTGATCCTGCGCAAATCAAACAGGCCGAAGCCACCTACCGTGCGGCGGCTGATACTTCGCCCCGTGCCCAGGCCCGCCTCGGCCGCCTGCTGGTGGCCAAGCCTGGCTCTACCGAAGCCGAGCACCACGAAGCCGAAGGCCTGTTGAAGAAAGCCTTTGCCAATGGGGAAGGCAATACCCTGATCCCGCTGGCGATGCTGTACCTGCAATACCCCCACAGTTTCCCCAACGTGAATGCCCAGCAACAGATCAGCAAGTGGCAGGCCGCGGGTTATCCGGAGGCCGGTCTGGCCCAGGTGCTGCTGTATCGCACCCAAGGCACGTACGACCAGCATTTGGATGATGTGGAACGCATCTGCAAGGCCGCACTGAACAGCACCGATATCTGCTACGTCGAGCTGGCCACGGTCTATCAGAAACAAGCCGCACCGGAGAAACAGGCCGAGTTGCTCAAGCAGATGGAAGCCGGCTACAGCCGTGGCACCGTCACCGCGCAGCGCGTCGACAGCGTTGCCCGTGTACTGGGCGATGCCAGCCTGGGCCAACCGGACGAAAAAACCGCCCAGGCCCTGCTGGAAAAAATCGCCCCCGGCTATCCGGCCTCCTGGGTCAGCCTGGCGCAATTGCTCTACGACTTCCCCGAACTGGGCGACGTCGACCAGATGATGAAGTACCTGGACAACGGCCGCGCCGCCGACCAGCCCCGCGCCGAGCTGTTGCTGGGCAAGCTCTACTACGAAGGCAAGTGGGTGCCCGCCGACGCCAAGGCCGCCGAAGCGCACTTCGAAAAAGCCCAGGGCAAGGAAGTGGCCGCCGATTACTACCTCGGCCAGATTTACCGCCGTGGCTATTTGGGCAAGGTCTATCCGCAAAAGGCCCTGGACCACCTGCTGACCGCTGCGCGCAACGGCCAGAACAGTGCCGACTTCGCCATCGCCCAATTGTTTTCCCAAGGCAAGGGCACCAAGCCCGACCCATTGAACGCCTATGTCTTCAGCCAGTTGGCCAAAGCCCAGGACACGCCGGAGGCCAACGACTTGGCCACCCAACTTGAAGCGCCGCTGACCCCGGAGCAACGCACCCAGGGCCAACGCCTGGTGCAACAAGAACTGGCGACCCGCGGCACCCTGGCCCAGAGCACGTTGCAACTGCACGCCCTGGAAGAAGAAGACGGCGAGGAATCCCTATGACGCTCAATCCCTTCGTCAAGGCCGGTATTGGCCTGACCTTCGCCCTGCTGTGGTCGTGCCCGACCCTGGCCGCGCTGACCGAAACCAAGAACTTCGGCCTGGAAGTGAAAATCACCGGCCAGTCCGAAGACGACCGCGACCTGGGCACGCAAAAAGGCGGCGACGTCAACGGCGTCGGCCTTGACCTGCGCCCGTGGATCTATGGCGAAAGCGGCGCGTGGAGCGCCTATGCCATGGGCCAGGCGGTCACTTCCAGCGACATCATCGAGACCGACACCCTCCAACAGTCGGCCGATGACGAGAACCAGCAAACCAGCAACAACGACCGCAAGACCAAGAAAAACTACCTGGCGATGCGCGAGTTCTGGGTCGGCTACAGCGGCTTCACGCCCTACCCCGGCGAGATCCTCAAGCTCGGTCGCCAACGCCTGCGCAATGACGACGGCCAATGGCGCGACACCAATATCGAAGCGCTGAACTGGACCTTCGACACCACTTTGCTCAAGGCCAATGTGGGCGTCGCCGAGCGTTTCAGCGAATACCGCACCGACCTCAAGGAACTGGCCCCGGTCGACAAAGACCGCCAGCACCTCTACGCCGACGGCGCTTACCAGTGGACGCCTGGCCAGTGGGTCGGCCTGCGCGCTCACCATACCCATGACAACGGCAAGCTCGACTATCCGGAACCGGGCGTGCCGACCGACTCGTTGGACAAACGCGAGAACGGCGACCTGACCTGGCTCGGCCTCGAAGCCAACAGCGATGCCTACAACTGGCGCAATACCAACACCGTCAACTACTGGGCGAGCATCACCGGCATGCGCGGCGACCGTGACACGGTCAACGCCCTGAACGCCGACGGCACCCGCCCAACGAACGCCAAGCGCAGCGATGATGTGAGCGGCTGGGCCACCGACCTGGGTATCCGCCTGCGTCTGGACCCGCAATGGCAAGTGGGCGCGGCGTATTCCCGCGCCAGCGCCGAGTACGAGCAGAACGGCCTGCAAAGCAACCGTTCGAACTGGACCGGCACCCAGTCCCGCGTGCACCGCTTCGGCGAAGCGTTCCGTGGCGAGATGAACAACATGCAGTCCATGAGCCTGTTCGGTTCCTGGCAGCTGCGTGAGGACTACGACGCCAGCCTGGTGTACCACAAGTTCTGGCGTGTCGACGGCAACAAGCCGGTGGGCAGCAACGGTATCGATGCGGTGCAGAACAACACCGATGACGTGACCGGCGCGATTGTGTCCAGCACCTCCCTGCCCCTTGAAGACGGCAAGAAAGACCTGGGCCAAGAGATGGACCTGGTGGTCACCAAGTACTTCAAGAAAGGCCTGCTGCCGGCCGCACTCAGCCAGTCCATCGACGAACCGTCGGCCCTGGTGCGTTTCCGTGCAGGCGTGTTCAAACCGGGCGACGCCTACGGCAGCCAAGTCGACTCTTACATGCACCGCGCGTTTGTTGATGTGGTGTGGAGATTCTGATGGGAGCCTGCGCTATGAAACCTCACACGTTGCTCGTCGCCGCGATGCTGATGGCGAACGCCACGGCCTTCGCCGACACCGCACCGCAGGCCAAGGCGCCGACCATCGCCAAAGAACTGCAACAGGCCAAGACCTACACCATTTCCAGCCCGCCCACCGCGCCGCTGGAAATGGCCAAGCCAGCCTTGCCTGACTTGTCGGGCTACACCGATGCGGCGATGGAAAAGAAGATCGTGCGCAGCAAGCCCGGCAAAATCAGCATCCGCCGCATGATGCAGGAAGACGCCCTCAAGGACTTTATCGGCGGTGACAACAAGATGGCCGAATGGGTGGTGCGCCAGCACGGCATTCCCCAGGCGATCTTTGTCGACGACGGCTATATGAACCTCAAGGATCTGCTGGGCAAGGTGCCCAAGCAGTACCTGAGCGAAACCTCGCCGGGGGTGTTCCTGGCCAAGTTGCCGATCGTGGTCGGGCGCAAGGGCATCCTGGAAATCGACAAGAAAACCCAGGAGTTGCGCCTGTCCCAGGAAGCCGGTTCGTTCCTGATCAACGACGGCCAGCTATTTGTGCGCGACACCAAGATCACTGGCTGGAGCGAGAAGGCCAACGGTCCGGCGCTGTTCAAGTCGCCGAAGGAGTTCCGCCCATTCCTGCTGGCCTGGGGCGGCACCGAGACCTACGTCTCCAAGACCAAGATGGCCAGTTTCGGCTATGCCAACAGTAAGTCGTACGGGGTCAGTATTTCCCAGTACACGCCGAACATGGCCAAGGTGCTCAAGCGCCCGGAACCCACCGGCTGGATCATTGATTCCGAGTTCTCGGACATGTGGTACGGCTTCTACTGCTACGAGACCACGAACTTCGTGATCAAGGGCAATACCTATAAAGACAACATCGTCTACGGCATTGACCCCCACGACCGCTCCCACGGTTTGATCATCGCGGACAACACCGTGTACGGCACCAAGAAGAAGCACGGCATCATCATTTCCCGGGAAGTGAACGACAGCTTCATCTTCAATAACCGCAGCTACGACAACAAGCTCTCGGGCCTGGTCCTCGACCGTAACAGCGTCAACAACCTGGTGGCCGACAACGAGTTCTACCGCAACCACACCGACGGCATCACCCTCTATGAGAGCGGTGACAACCTGCTGTGGGGCAACAAGGTGATTGCCAACCGTCGCCACGGCATTCGCGTGCGTAACAGCGTGAATATCAAGCTGTACGAGAACACCTCGATGGCCAACGGCCTGACCGGCCTGTACGGCCACATCAAGGACTTGACCGACACCGACCGTGACATCGCCCTCGACCCGTTCGACGCCCAGGTGTCGCTGATTGTGGTCGGCGGTGAACTGGCGGGTAACGGCAGCGGGCCGCTGTCCATCGACTCGCCATTGAGCGTGGAGCTGTACCGCGTGTCGATGCTGGCGCCGACCAAATCCAGCGGCATCAGCTTCAACGGTGTGCTGGGTGATCGCCAGGAAGAGATTCTCGACCTGCTGGTGCGCCAGCAGAAAGCCGTGCTGATCGACCCTGTCGAACGCCAGACCGAATTGCAGGACTGAGGATGACCCTTATGCACCCACACATGATCAAATTGTTGAGCCTTTCGGGTCTGACCCTCGGCCTGCTCGCGGCCAGCCAGGGCGTGCGCGCCGACGACGTGAAGGCACCGACCTATACCGCCGAACCGTGCTGTAGCCTGTGCCCCGCCGCCCATGATGCGCGCAACTACACCACGCGTTATCAGCAGAACTTCACCACGCTGGTACAAGCCCAGGGTGATTGGCTGTTCCGTACCCAGGAAGATCTGCGCACCGAATTCGATACCACACCGGCCGGCTACAAACGCATGCAACAACTGCACGATGCGTTCAAGGCCAAGGGCGTGGAACTGGTGGTGGTCTACCAACCAACCCGTGGTTTGGTGAACCGCAACAAGCTCAACCCGGAAGAGAAAGCCAAGTTCGATTTCGACAAGGCCCTGGGCAACTACAAGACCATGCTCGGCCGTTTCGCCAAGATGGGCTACGTGGTGCCGGACCTGTCGCCGTTGACCAACGAACAGCTTCCCGACGAATTGCCGGCCCACGATTTCTACTTCCGCGGCGACCAACACTGGACCCCCTACGGCGCCCAGCGCACCGCGAAAATCGTCGGCGCCAAAGTGCGCGCCATGCCCGAGTTCGCTGATATCCCCAAGCGTGAATTCGAAACCACCCGCTCCGGACGCATGGGCAAGACCGGCACCCTGCACAACATGGCCGGGCAGCTGTGCGGCACCAGCTACGCGATCCAGTACATGGACCAGTTCACCACCGAGCCCAAGGGCGAAGCGGGTGACGGCGACCTGTTCGGCGATTCCGGCAACCCGCAGATCACCCTGGTGGGCACCAGCCACAGCGGCAAGAACTACAACTTCGCCGGCTTCCTGGAACAGGAAATCGGTGCTGACATCCTCAACGTCGCCTTCCCCGGCGGCGGCCTGGAAGGTTCGATGATCCAGTACCTGGGCAGCGATGAATTCCAGAAGACCCCGCCGAAAATCCTGATCTGGGAGTTCTCGCCGCTGTATCGCCTGGACCAGGAGACCATCTACCGCCAGATGATGTCGCTGCTGGACAACGGCTGCGAAGGCAAGACCGCGCAGATGACCGCCAGCACTTCTTTGAAGCCCGGCAAGAACGAATTGCTGGTGAACAGTTCGAACAAAGACCTGCGTAATGCCAATCACCAGGTTGATATCCGCTTCGCCGACCCGTCGGTGAAAACCCTGCAAGCCACCCTCTGGTACATGAACGGGCGCCACGAGGACATCAAGATCGAGAAACCCGAAACATCCGATACAGACGGGCGTTTCGCCTTCGAACTGCGTACCGATGAAGACTGGGCCTCGCAGAACCTGCTGGCCGTGGAAGTGCAAGGCCCCGAAGCGGGCCAGGCCGCGCAGAAGGTTGAAGCGAAAATTTGCACACGCAACGTATTCCCAAGCGGCGGTCAAAAAACCGCGTCGCTCGGGCAATGAGGTTACCTATGCAGAAGTTATTGATCCCCACGTTACTGGGCCTGGCGATGTTCGCCGGTGCAGTCAACGCCGCCGCCCCACTGCGTCCGCCCCAGGGCTACTTCGCCCCGATCGAGGCGTTCAAGACCGGCGACTTCAAGAATGACTGCGACGCCATGCCGGCGCCGTACACCGGCTCGCTGCAATTTCGCAGCAAGTACGAGGGTTCGGACAAGGCGCGCGCCACCCTGAATACCCAGTCCGAAAAAGCCTTTCGCGACAGCACCGCCGATATCACCAAGCTGGAAAAAGACACCAGCAAGCGCGTGATGCAATTTATGCGCGACGGGCGTCCGGAGCAGCTCGAATGCACCTTGAACTGGCTCACCAGCTGGGCCAAGGCCGATGCGTTGATGTCCAAGGACTTCAACCACACCGGCAAGTCCATGCGCAAATGGGCGCTGGGCAGCATGGCGTCGGCCTATGTGCGCTTGAAGTTTTCCGACTCGCACCCGTTGGCCAACCATCAACAGGAATCCCAGCTGATCGAGGCTTGGTTCAACAAGTTGGCGGATCAGGTGGTGAGCGACTGGGACAACCTGCCGCTGGATAAAACCAACAACCACTCCTACTGGGCCGCGTGGTCGGTGATGGCCACGTCCGTCGCCACCAACCGTCGCGACCTGTTTGATTGGGCGGTCAAGGAATACAAGGTCGGCGTGAATCAGGTCGATGACCAGGGCTTCCTGCCGAACGAGTTGAGGCGTCAGCAACGCGCCTTGTCGTACCACAACTACGCCCTGCCGCCGCTGTCGATGATCGCCAGTTTTGCCCTGGTCAACGGTGTCGACCTGCGCCAGGAAAACAACAGCGCGCTCAAGCGCCTGGGCGACAAGGTACTGGCCGGGGTCAAAGACCCGGACATCTTCGAGAAGAAGAACGGCAAGGACCAGGACATGAAGGACTTGAAGCAGGACATGAAATTCGCCTGGCTCGAACCCTTCTGCACCCTCTACACCTGCGCCCCGGATGTGATCGAGCGCAAGCACGGGATGCAGCCGTTCAAGACGTTCCGTCTTGGCGGTGACCTGACCAAGGTCTACGACCCGGCGCATGAAAAAGGCAACAAAGGTTCTTGAAAAGTTAACTGACTGAATGGGATTCAAATGTGGGAGGGGGCTTGCCCCCGATAGCGGTGCATCAGTGGATGCATCTGGTGACTGACACACCGCCATCGGGGGCAAGCCCCCTCCCACATTTTGAGCCGGTTCCGTCAGCGAGATTGCAATACCGCCCTCCCTCGAAATCGTGGGGGGGGTTTGGGGGGGCTGCGGCCCTTGACTGTGGTTAAACATGGAGAGATCGGGATGGTTTTCTCGTCCAATGTGTTCCTGTTTTTGTTCTTGCCGATATTCCTCGGCTTGTACTACTTGAGCGGGCAACGCTATCGCAACCTGCTGCTGCTGATTGCCAGCTATGTGTTCTACGCCTGGTGGCGAGTGGACTTCCTGGCGCTGTTCGCCGCTGTGACGCTGTGGAACTACTGGATCGGCCTTAAAGTCGGTGCAGCCGGCGTACGCACCAAGCCGGCCCAGCGCTGGCTGCTGCTCGGCGTGGCCGTCGACCTGTGTATCCTCGGCTACTTCAAGTACGCCAACTTCGGCGTCGACAGCATCAACGTGATGATGAAGTCGGCGGGCCTGGAGCCGTTCATCCTGACCCACGTGCTGTTGCCGATTGGTATCTCGTTCTACATCTTCGAGTCCATCAGCTACATCATCGACGTGTATCGCGGCGACACCCCGGCAACCCGCAACCTGATCGACTTTGCGGCGTTCGTGGCGATCTTCCCGCACCTGATTGCCGGCCCCGTGTTGCGCTTTCGCGACCTGGCCGACCAGTTCAACAACCGCACCCACACCCTCGATAAATTCTCCGAGGGCTGCACGCGGTTCATGCAGGGCTTTATCAAGAAAGTCTTTATCGCCGACACCCTCGCGGTGGTGGCTGACCATTGCTTCGCCCTGCAAAACCCCACCACGGGCGATGCCTGGCTCGGCGCACTGGCCTACACCGCGCAGCTGTACTTTGACTTTTCCGGCTACAGCGACATGGCCATCGGCCTGGGCTTGATGATGGGTTTCCGCTTTATGGAAAACTTCAAGCAGCCGTATATCAGCCAGTCGATCACCGAGTTCTGGCGCCGCTGGCACATTAGCCTCTCCACCTGGCTGCGTGACTACCTCTACATCACCCTGGGCGGCAACCGTAAAGGCACACTGATCACCTACCGCAACCTGTTCCTGACCATGCTGCTGGGTGGCCTGTGGCACGGCGCGAACATCACCTACATCGTGTGGGGCGCGTGGCACGGCATGTGGCTGGCGATTGAAAAAGCCATCGGCCTGAACACTTCACCACGCAGCTTCAACGTGGTGCGCTGGGCCTTCACCTTCCTGCTGGTGGTGATGGGCTGGGTGATCTTCCGCGCTGAAAACCTGCATGTCGCCGGCCGTATGTACGGCGCGATGTTCAGCTTTGGCGAGTGGTCGCTGTCGGAACTCAACCGCGCCAGCCTCACCGGCCTGCAAGTGGCGACTCTGGTGGTGGCGTATGCAACGTTGGCGTTCTTCGGCCTGCGGGATTTCTACACCAATCGCCCTGCGGAGAAAACCAAGCCCGCCGACCCGAGCCTGATCAAGGCCGTGCCGGGCGACAACCCCGGCAGCATCCACCAGCCCGGTTTTACCGTAGGCCAGGACGCCGCCGTGCAACCGGCCTACTGGACCGCTGACTGGCCACGCTACGCCATGCGTGCGGCGGTGCTTGCACTGTTCGTGGCGTCGATTCTCAAACTGTCGGCGCAGAGTTTCTCGCCGTTCCTTTACTTCCAATTCTGAGGGAGCCGACCATGACCCGTTCATTACGCGTTCTCTATATCGGCCTGTTCATGGTGCTGCTACTGGCCCTGGGCGCCTGGTCGCTGCGCAGTTTCTTCGGTTTCAGCACCAACGCCGACGCCACCGTGCTTAACGGTCGCTGGACCAAAGCCGTCGAGACCCACTACGACGACGAGTTCCCGATCAAGCGTATCGGCACCAACCTGTGGGCGGCGCTGGACTACAAGCTGTTCAACGAAGGTCGCCCTGGCGTGGTGCTGGGCCGTGATCACTGGTTGTACAGCGACGAAGAGTTCAACCCCATTATCAACGAAGACCAGAACCTGCAAGGCAACTACGCGCTGGTCGAAGGCGTGCGCCAGAAGCTCAAGGCCCAGGGCATTCAATTGGTCATGGCGATTGTGCCGGCCAAAGTGCGCCTGTACCCGGAACACGTCGGTGAAGTGAAACCGGCGAGCATCCACGCCAACCTGTACCAGGACTTCCATGCCCGCGTCGCCGCCGACAACATCCCGGCACCCGACCTGCTCGGCCCGCTGCAACAAGGCAAGCTGAGTGGCAAGCAAGTGTTCCTGCGCACCGACACCCACTGGACCCCGGACGGTGCCGAGATCGCGGCCAAGCAACTGGCCAAGGCCATCAGCGAAAAAACCCCGCTGAGCGGCGAGCCGCAACGCTTTGTCACCGAGGCCGAGAACACCGCACCGCATAAAGGCGACCTGCGTCTGTTCCTGCCCCTGGACCCGTTGTTCGAAAACCTGATGCCGCCCAAAGAACCGCTGGAAAAACGCGTGACGCACCTGGCCGAAAGCAAAGGCGACGACGCGCTGTTTACCGATAGCGAAACGCCGGTGGCGTTGGTGGGCACCAGCTACAGCGCCAACCCCAACTGGAACTTCGTCGGTGCGCTCAAGCAAGCCCTGCACAGCGACGTCATCAACTATTCGGAAGACGGCCACGGTCCGATCCTGCCGATGCTCAGCTACCTGAAAAGCGATGACTTCAAGAACAGCCCGCCCCAGGTGCTGATCTGGGAGTTTCCTGAACGTTATCTGCCGGTAAACAACGAAATCGGTGATGCCGACCCGCAGTGGGTTGCGCAGCTTAAACAAGCCGGTTCGCGCCAACAGAACATGGCTATGAACACCCCCGCTTTTAAACATCAGAAATCCGAGACGCCCGACCGGGCGCAAAACTGAAAGAGAGGTAACTCACATGACTTTCACTACTACTCCTCGTCGTCTCGCCAAAACCCTGGCTATTGCAGCTGGCCTGAGCGTCGTATCCC
>NZ_QUZT01000043.1 GCF_004682045.1 Pseudomonas nabeulensis | reverse complement strand
CTGGCATTAGGGCAAGGCCCCTCCCACATGGGTTTTGTGGTGTTTGATCGAGTGTTGGAGGGCAGGCAAAAAAAAGCGACCCGAAGGTCGCCTTTTTTCAACTCGGCACGAATCAGAACTCGTGATCAGCGTTGTCCGGGTTCAGGTCGCTGATGCCCAGCTTGCCCGCTGCAGCTTCGATCGAACCGGTCTGCTTGACCAGTGCGGCGATTGCGTCGCGTACGATCTGGTTGCCCGCATCGTTACCGGCGGCGATCAGTTGGTCGTAGTGCTCACCTTTGGCCGCGTGATCAACCATGACCTGAATCTTCGCTTCGGTCGACGCCAGGTCGGCTTTCAGCGCGGTGTCGGCAGCCGGGTCGGCCTTGGCCACCAGGGAGGACAGGCTGGCGCCGGTCATTTTGGTGCCGTCGGTGCGGGTGTACTCGCCCAGGTAGACGTTGCGGATGCCCTTGGCGTCGTAGAAGTGCGAGTTGTGGGTGTTGTCGCTGAAGCAGTCCTGTTCGTCTTCCGGCGAGTTGGCTTCCAGGGAAACCTTCATGCGCTCACCGGCCAGCTCGCCCAGGGACAGGCTGCCCATGCCGAACAGCATTTTACGCAGGCCGTCGGTGGCAGGTTCTGCCTCCAGGGTGGCGCGGTAGTTGTCTTCGACGTTGGGTTTCCAGTTACCGACCATTTCTTCCAGGTCGCTCACCAGCAGTTGTGTCACAGCGCTCAGGTAGGCGCGGCGGCGCTCGTTGTGGCCGCCAGTGGCGCCGTCGCCGGTCAGGTAGTCCGATGCAGGACGGTTGCCAGCGCCAGGGCCGGTACCGTTGAGGTCTTGGCCCCACAGCAGGAATTCGATGGCGTGGTAGCCGGTGGCAACGTTGGCTTCGGAACCGCCCAGCTCGTTGAGGCTGGCGAGTTTTTCCGGAGTGATGTCCTTCACGTCGACCTTGTCTTCGCCCACCTGGATCTCGGTGTTGGCGATGATGTTGGCGGTGGCGCCCGGGTTACCCAGCGCGTGTTCGTAGGACTTGTCGACGTAGTCGATCAGGCCTTCGTCCAGTGGCCATGCGTTCACCTGGCCTTCCCAGTCGTCGATGATGGTGTTGCCGAAGCGGAACACTTCGCTCTGCAGGTAAGGCACACGCGCGGCAACCCAGGCCGTGCGGGCGGCTTTCAGGGTTTCGTCGTTCGGCTTGGCCAGGAATGCGTCGATAGCGGTTTGCAGGGTTTTCGCGGTGGACTCGGCGTCGCTGTAGACCGCGAACACCATGTCTGCGTAATGCGCGACTACCGCCTTGGCGGCGGCTTCGTCGACCTGGCCGGCAGGGGTGGCAGCCGCTGGAGCGGTAGTGCTGGCAGCCGGGGTCGGCGCCTGTGGCGCGGCGGCCTTGTCTTTACCTTCGCCGCAACCGGCGAGAGAAATGGCAATGGCCAGCAGACTGGCGGTGGCCAGGGGCATACGAATCATGGCGAACATCCTGCTTCGGTTGTTGATGGGGCGCGCGGGGGAGCGCAAAAAAGCTGCGACATAATGCGAAAGATTTGCATTTTGTGTAAAGGGTTATACGCGGGAAATATTTAGTATCGTTTTGTGCTGTCAAATAATGGCCGCGTTATTGCGCTGGGCCTGCTTCAAAAAAGCCGCCAGCTCCCGGGCCTGCAAGGGTTTGCTGTAGTGGTAGCCCTGACCTTCATGGCAGCCTTCGGAGACGATGTACGCCTCTTGCTCGGCGGTTTCCACGCCCTCGGCGATCACCTGCATCCCCAGGCTTTTGCCCAGTTGGATGATGGCCCGCACGATGGTTGCATCGTCGTCATCGTCCAGCAGGTCCTGGACGAAGCTCTTGTCGATCTTGATCTTGTCCAGGGGCAGGCTTTTCAGGTAGCTCAACGACGAGTAGCCCGTGCCGAAGTCATCAATCGCGATCAGCGCCCCGGAACGGCGCAGGCTCAGCAGGTGCTGGGCGGCGGTGCTGATGTCTTCCATCAGGCCGGTTTCGGTGACTTCCAGTTCCAGGCTGCGCGGCGGCAGGCGATAGATCTGCATCAGGTTATTCACCACCCGCGGCAACTCGGTGTGGTGCAACTGCACGGTGGACAGGTTGACCGCCATGCGCAGGTCGGTGAAGCCCAAGTCGTGCCATTCGCGCAGCTGGCGACAGGCCTGGTCGAGTACCCATTCGCCAATCGGGATAATGGTGCCGTTCTGTTCCGCCAGCGGGATAAACAGGTCTGGCGGGACCAGGCCATGTTCCGGGTGTTGCCAGCGGATTAGGGCCTCCACGCCGACCACGCGGTGGTCGCGGTAGCTGATCTGGGGTTGGTAGACCAAGTGGAATTGGTCGCGACGCAGGGCATCGCGCAGGTCTTTTTCCAGCTCGCGGCGACGGCGCATCTCGCTGTCGACACTGGCGATATAGAACTGATAGCGGTTGCGCGAACGGGTCTTGGCCAGGGTCATGGTCTGTTCGGCTTTTTGCAGCAGCTTTTCGGTACTGTCGCCGTCTTCCGGGAACAGTGTGATGCCAATGGTGGCGCGCAGGCGGATGCATTCCTGGTCGAGGGCGAACTCGGCTTCCAGGTCATCGAGGATGCTTTGCGCCAGTTCGGCGGCTTCGTAGGGTTGGTCGATATCTGCCTGCACCAGGGCGAACTGGTCACCGCCCAAGCGGGCCAGGGCGCCGAGGCGACCGCTGTGGGCGCGCAAGCGGTCGGCCAGGGCCAGCAACAGTTTGTCGCCGGCCTGGTAGGTGAACTGCTCGTTGACGCTCTTGAAGTCATCCAGGCCTACGCACAACACGGCCACGCGGCGTTGTCGGCGACCGGCATCGATCAGGATCTTGTCCAGTTGCTCCTGCAATTTCTGGCGGTTGGGCAGGCCGGTGAGGAAGTCGTACTGGGCCATGCGCAACAGGCTGCTCTCCGCCTCGTGGCGCAGGTGGGTGTTGCGCTCGATGGACTCGAGCAACTGGTTGGCCGTGTTAATCCACAGCCCCAACTCATTGCGTTCGTGGCCTTTGAGCAGCGGGATCTTGTGTTCGCTGGGCCGGTCCGGGTTGATCGAGGTCAGGTGCTCGATAATCCGCGACAACGGTTTGGTCAGCAGCCAGTGGTAAACCAGGTACAACACCAGGCCCATGGCCAGTGCACGCAGCACCCCGGAAATAAAGATGATCACCGAGTTGACGATAAAACCCTGGCCATAGGTGGCTGTGTCGAGGGTGATACTCAGGTCGCCGTAGTATTCGCTGTAGGGGCCCTTGCCCACCAAGGGCGTGGTGAAGGTGCGTTCCTGGCCCAGGATCAAGTCGGTCAACCAGCGGCTGGGCGCCTGCTGCAACGCGCGGCTTTTCTCCGCCAGCATGGTTTCGTTGGGATGGCCAATGGAAGCCATGCGCACGGCATCGTCCTGGAACAGGCCCTCAATGACCTGCATGCCCATCTCGCGATCCAGGCTATAGACGGCCTGGGTCGAGGGGTCGCGAAACATGTCGAGGATGCGCTGGGCATCACCGGCCACGGCCTGGCGCGTCTTATAGGCATCGAAAACGATCTGCGCCACGCTCAGCGCCACGCCCACAACCAATGCCGACAGCAGCACAACCCGTAGCAACTTCACCGACAAGCTGTTTTTGAGTTCCAGCTTCAAAGGGTCATTCCTTGTTCCATGCGGGTAGCCTCAATATGCCATGAGTATTGGCAATCTGGTGAGGGCAGTCAAAGGAACATTAGGGTAAAGGCGGGTTTGATGTGGTTGGCGGGCAGTTTGGGAAAAGTGGGCGAGGCGGATTTTGATCCGCCTGCCAGGTATCAGTGCTTCGGGCGGGTCAGCTGGCAAAGTTTATTTGACGCTTTTCGGTCTCTTGTGTAGCCGAGAACTCCACGCTTTTGTTTTGAGGTTCCAATGCATTGCCCAGTGCCTTGGCCAGCACATCAGCGAAAGGTTGGGCGAGTGGGGCGACAGCCTTGGTGATTTCGCCAGCGGTTTTAACGAGGTCGCCAACGATAGGCAGAGATGCAAGTGCGCCAATGGTCATTGTGATTTCTCCGACAGGTATGAGAGGTGAATTCCTCTACCTGCCTGGGTGGCCAGCTGCGGTCGCTCAGTTCCCTGGTCCACAAAAAAGCCCGGCATGTGCCGGGCTTTTTCTACTGCAGGTTGTGTACTTAGGCAGTGAAGGTCTTGCCTTCGAACTGCTCAGCCACGAACTTCCAGTTGACCAGGTTCCAGAACGCTTCCACATACTTTGGACGCACGTTGCGGTAGTCGATGTAGTAAGCGTGTTCCCACACGTCGCAGGTCAGCAGCGGGGTGTCGCCGCTGGTCAGCGGGTTGCCGGCGCCGATGGTGCTGGCCAGGGCCAGGGAACCGTCAGCCTTTTTCACCAGCCAGCCCCAACCGGAACCGAAGGTGCCGACCGAAGTCTTGGTGAACTCTTCCTTGAACTTGTCGAACGAACCGAACGCAGCGTTGATGGCTTCAGCCAGCGCGCCGGTAGGTTGGCCGCCGGCGTTTGGCGCCAGGCAGTTCCAGTAGAAGGTGTGGTTCCAGACCTGAGCGGCGTTGTTGAAGATACCGCCCGAAGAGGATTTGACGATCTCTTCCAGGGTCTTGCCTTCGAACTCGGTGCCTGGCACCAGGTTGTTCAGGTTCACGACGTAGGTGTTGTGGTGCTTGTCGTGGTGGAACTCCAAGGTTTCCTTGGAGATGTGCGGCTGCAGGGCATCGTGTGCGTAGGGCAGCGGCGGCAATTCGAAAGCCATGATGATTCTCCTAATCAGGTCAGTTGCGGTGAGCGCAAGGCCGATCACGGGCGGCCAAACAAGCGCCGGGGAGTTTGTACTCTTTGCGGCGCAGGGGCTGGATCATAGCACCGGGGGTGCGGCAAAACCACGCAACAACTGTGTGGAATAGAGGTTCCAGAGCGTTTTGGAATATTCGTCAGGCGGCAATCAATTGGTAGGCCACGCTGAACATCATCACCGCCACCAACAGGTCCAGCAGGCGCCAGGTCGACGGGCGTGCCAGCCACGGTGCCAACCACGCCGCGCCGAGCGCCAGGGTGGTGAACCACAGGAACGACGCGCTGGCCGCACCTGCGACATAAGCGCCGGGTTCGGTTTGCTGGGCGCCCAATGAGCCAATCAATAGCACCGTGTCCAGATACACGTGAGGGTTAAGCAGCGTCACGGCCAATGCGCTCAGCAGCACGGCGCGCAGGGAACGCACCTTGGCGTTCTCGCCCTGGTCCAGACTCTGCTTGGAAAACGCCCGGCGCAGCGCCAAGGTGCCGTACCACAACAGGAACGCCGCACCGCCCCAACGCGCAATACCCAGCAGGATCGGGCTGTGGGCCAGCACCGTCGCCAGCCCGAATACGCCGGCGGCCACCAACAGCGCATCGCAAATCACACACAGCGCTGCGACGGGCAGGTGATGTTCACGCCGCAGGCTCTGCGCCAGTACAAATGCGTTTTGCGTGCCGATGGCCATGATCAGGCCGAGGGCCACCAGCAATCCGTTCACATAGCTTTGCCACATACATAACGATCCTCTAAATGATGCTGGCCATTCTCTCGAGCTAAGCTGTATAAGAAAAACCAATATTGGTGATCGCTCATTAGAGAAACTGATGTTCGACTATAAATTGCTTTCCGCCCTCGCGGCGGTGGTGGAACAGGCCGGCTTTGAACGCGGCGCCCAAGTGCTGGGGCTGTCGCAGTCGGCGATCTCCCAGCGCATCAAACTGCTTGAAGCGCGCATCGGCCAGCCGGTACTGGTGCGGGCCACGCCGCCAACGCCCACCGATATCGGCCGACGCCTGCTCAACCATGTGCAGCAGGTACGCCTGCTGGAGCGCGACCTGCAAAGCCAGGTGCCGGCACTGGACGAGGAGGGCATGCCCGAGCGACTGCGCATCGCGCTGAATGCCGATAGCCTGGCCACGTGGTGGGCCGAGGCCGTCAGCGAGTTTTGTGCCGAGCAACATTTGCTGTTGGACCTGGTAGTCGAAGACCAGACCGTCGGCCTCAAACGCATGCGCGCCGGTGAAGTTGCGGCTTGTATCTGTGCCAGCGAACGTCCCGTGGCCGGCGCCCGTAGTCTGCTGCTCGGTGCCATGCGTTATCGCGCACTGGCCAGCCCGGCTTTTATAGCCCGGCATTTTCCTGAGGGGGTGCGGGCTGATCAACTGGCGCGCACGCCTGCATTGGTGTTTGGCCCGGATGATTTCCTACAGCATCGCTATCTGGCATCCCTCGGCGTGGACGGCGGTTTTGAACACCATTTATGCCCGTCGTCCGAAGGGTTTATCCGCCTGACCGAAGCCGGCCTCGGTTGGGGCCTGGTGCCGGAACTGCAGGTGCGCGAGCAGTTGGAAAAGGGCCTGTTGGTGGAGTTGCTGCCAGATAAGCCCATCGATGTGCCGCTGTACTGGCATCATTGGCGCAGTGGCGGGCAACTGTTGAGTTTGTTGACCGATCATCTGGCTCAGGCCTGTGGTCAATGGTTGGTGCCGTTGGAGTGATGGCGCGCGTCAAGGCAACAGCGATGAAAAACGAGAGAACACGGGGTAATACATGAAAATTCTGGTCACCGGCGCGAGCGGCTTCATTGGCGGGCGCTTTGCGCGCTTCGCCCTGGAGCAAGGCCTGGACGTGCGGGTCAACGGGCGCCGCGCCGAAGGTGTAGAGCACCTGGTCAGGCGCGGCGCCGAGTTTGTCCAGGGTGACCTGAATGATGCCGACCTGGTGCGCCACCTGTGCCGCGACGTCGAAGCCGTAGTGCATTGCGCGGGTGCGGTTGGGTTGTGGGGCAAGTATCAGGACTTTTATCAAGGCAACGTGCAGGTGACTGAAAATGTCGTCGAAGCCTGCCTTAAACAGAACGTGGGTCGGTTGGTGCACCTGTCTTCGCCCTCGATCTACTTCGATGGGCGCGACCATCTGGGTCTGACTGAAGAGCAAGTGCCCAAGCGCTTTAAACACCCATATGCCGCCACCAAATACCTGGCCGAGCAAAAGGTATTCGGCGCCCAGGAGTTCGGTCTGGAAGTGCTGGCCCTGCGCCCGCGCTTTGTCACCGGCGCTGGCGACATGAGCATCTTCCCGCGCCTGTTGAACATGCAGCGCAAGAACCGCCTGGCCATTGTCGGCGACGGCTTGAACAAGGTCGACTTCACCAGCGTGCACAACCTTAATGAAGTCTTGCTCAGCAGCTTGCTGGCCCCAGGTTCTGCGTTGGGCCGGGCCTACAACATCAGCAACGGTGCGCCGGTGCCGGTGTGGGATGTGGTGAACTACGTGATGCGCCAAATGGAACTGCCCCAGGTGATGCGTTACCGCTCCTACGGCTTGTCCTACAGCGTGGCGGCGCTCAACGAAGCGTTTTGCGCGATGTGGCCCGGTCGCCCGGAGCCGGCGTTATCGCGTCTGGGCATGCAAGTGATGAACAAAGATTTCACCCTGGACATCAGCCGTGCCAGGCATTATCTGGACTACGAGCCCAAGGTCAGCCTGTGGACCGCCCTCGACGAGTTTTGCAGTTGGTGGAAGGCCCAGGATCCGGGGTTCAAGTAAGCTCACAACCGGCAACACTTCGGGAACCGAATTCGTGGTTCCGGGTCGATCAGTGCGGCGGGATCGCGGTTTATACTCCCGTCGCTCGGCTTTCCAGCCACCTCCACCGATTCAGGGTTGATTCATGCGTAACGATGCTAAAGACGACTTCGACAACGTTCCCAGCCTGCGGGCCGATCTTGGGGATGACGATGATTTCGAACCTTCTCCCGCCACTTCGGTGCGTTCGCGCAATACGCCCGTGGTCAAGGTCAAGAGCGCCAGCACCGGCCCGTTGTGGGCCTTGATCGGCGCACTGCTGATCGCCTTCGCCGGCCTGGCATGGTGGAGCTTCCAGCAGATTTCCCTGATGGGCCAGCAATTGGTCGCCACCCAGGAGAGTTTTGCGCGCATCAGCGAGGAAGCGGCGGGGCGCCTGCAGGACATTTCCGGCAAGGTCGTGGCCAGTGAAGCCAGCGTCAATAACGGCAGTGAAGCGCTGAAACTGCAGATCAAACAGCTGGAAACCCAGTTGCTGGAGCAAGGCAAGCAGCAAGTCGGCGTTGCCGGCCAGGCCACCGAGCTGGATAAGCGCCTGGCGCAAATGACCGCCAGTACCACCGACCTCTCCAGCGCCAACAGCAAACTCCAAGGCCAGGTGCAGGCCCTGACCGAAGCCGTGGCCGCCCTCAAGGCGGCGCAAAACGATACTCAAATCAAAGAGCTGGCCGCTGACGTTGCCGCGTTGAAAAAACAGGGGAATCCGAGCGCCGCCATCGCCCGCCTGGAACAGGACTTAGTGGTACTTAAGAGCGAGCAGGACAACAAGCCAGTCAACAGCGATGCGCCGACCAATAAAGAGTTCGACGTGTTCCGCATCCAGACCACGCGCAATATCACCACCTTGCAGAGCCAGGTGCAGAATTTGCAGCAACAGCTCAATGCGCCGGCGAGAGTAACGCCGCTGGGTCAATGATTGAAACCGGCTCCAAATGTGGGAGGGGGCTTGCCCCCGATTGCGGTGTGTCAGAAACCAGATGCAGTGACTGACACTCAGCTATCGGGGGTAAGCCCCCTCCCACAAAAGGCCCTCTATACCTGTGTATTTGTCACCGCTTAGTGACATTTCCCTTGCCCTTCGTTACTTGCCCCGACCGTCTCCTTGTTTAGACTCCGGTCATCCCGCAAACAATAATAAGGGCCACCCATGACCACCCAACCACTGCCTGCCAGCAGTTGGCTGAACGCACCTGCCCATCACGCCTGGCTCGCCGCCGAAGGCCAGCGTCTGCTGGCATTTGCCAAGGCTTCCCGCCTGCCCGACGGTTTCGGCAACCTGGACGATAAAGGCCAGTTGCCGGCCAATGCCCACGCCGAAACCATGAACACCGCCCGCATGACCCACAGTTTCGCCATGGCCCATGCCATGGGCTTGCCCGGTTATGCCGACCTGGTGGCGCATGGCGTCGCGGCCCTTAGCGGCCCATTAAAGGACGCTGAACACGGTGGCTGGTTCGCCACGCCCCATGCGTTGGATGGCAACCGTGGCAAGGCCGCCTACCTGCATGCGTTCGTGGCCCTGGCCGCCAGCTCGGCGGTGGTGGCTGGCGCACCCGGTGCGCAAGCGCTGTTGAACGACGCGATCCACATCATCGATCAATTCTTTTGGAGCGAAGGGGAGGGCGTCATGCTCGAATCCTTCGCTCAGGACTGGAGCGGCGTCGAAGCCTATCGCGGCGCCAACAGCAACATGCACGCTACCGAAGCGTTCCTCGCCCTGGCCGATGTAACCGGTGATACCCGTTGGCTGGACCGCGCGCTGCGGATTGTCGAGCGCGTGATCCAAACCCACGCCGCCGCCAACCAATTCATGGTGATCGAGCATTTCGACGCTCAGTGGCAGCCGTTGCTCGGTTACAACGAAGACAACCCCGCCGATGGTTTCCGCCCCTACGGCATCACCCCTGGCCACGGTTTCGAGTGGGCGCGGCTGGTGCTGCATCTGGAAGCCGCACGCCTGCGCGCCGGGCTGGTTACCCCGGACTGGCTGCTGAGCGACGCCAAGGGCCTGTTCGCCAGCGCCTGCGAATACGCGTGGGCCGTCGATGGCGCCCCCGGCATTGTCTACACCCTCGATTGGAACCAGCGCCCCGTGGTGCGCGAGCGCCTGCATTGGACCCACGCCGAAGCCAGCGCTGCCGCCCAGGCCTTGCTCAAACGCAGCGGCGAGCTGAATTACGAAATCTGGTACCGGCGCTTCTGGGAGTTTTGCGAAACCTATTTCATCGACCGTACCCACGGCAGTTGGCACCACGAACTCAGCCCGCACAACCGACCCAGCAGCACCATCTGGGGCGGCAAGCCGGACCTGTACCATGCCTGGCAAGCGGTTTTGCTGCCTGCGTTACCCTTGGCACCCAGCATGGCCAGTGCATTGGGGAACGGCACTTATGTCACCAGATGGTGACATTTGTACGTCCCTTTGTTACCTGCGCCCTGAACATCCCTGTTTAAACTCCGTGCAGCGCAAGCTCTAGACTTGCATGCATAACAACAAGAAAAGGTACTCAGATGAACGCGATTAATCGCCTCGCCGTCGCTATTTCCATTGCCTCGTTGTTTCCCCTCTCTGCATTTGCCGCTGGCTCCAACGGGACGGTGGAAGTGGTGCATTGGTGGACCTCCGGTGGTGAGAAGGCGGCTGTGGATGTCCTGAAGGCCCAAGTAGAGAAAGACGGCTTCACCTGGAAAGACGGTGCCGTAGCCGGTGGTGGTGGCTCCACTGCCATGACGGTGCTCAAAAGCCGCGCCGTGGCCGGTAACCCGCCAGGCGTTGCCCAGATCAAAGGCCCCGACATCCAGGAATGGGCGTCGACCGGCCTGCTCGACACCGACGTGCTCAAAGACGTCGCCAAAGCAGAAAAGTGGGACTCCCTGCTCGACAAGAAAGTCTCCGATACCGTGAAGTTCGACGGTGACTACGTCGCCGTACCGGTCAACATCCACCGTGTGAACTGGCTGTGGATCAACCCGGAAGTCTTCAAGAAAGCCGGTATCACCAAGAACCCCACCACCCTCGATGAATTCTACGCAGCCGGCGACAAGCTCAAAGCGGCAGGTTTCATTCCGCTCGCCCACGGCGGCCAACCTTGGCAGGACAGCACCGTGTTCGAAGCTGTAGTGATGTCGGTGATGGGAGCCGATGGCTACAAGAAAGCCCTGGTGGATCTGGACGACAAAACCCTGACCGGCCCGGAAATGATCAAGGCCCTGACCGAGCTGAAAAAAGTCGCGACCTACATGGACGTCGACGGCAAAGGCCAGGACTGGAACCTCGAAGCGGCCAAAGTCATCAACGGCAAGGCCGGTATGCAGATCATGGGTGACTGGGCCAAGTCCGAATGGACCGCGGCCAAGAAAGTCGCTGGCAAGGACTATCAGTGCGTAGCCTTCCCGGGCACCGACACAGCCTTCACCTACAACATCGACTCCCTGGCGGTGTTCAAGCAGAAAGACAAAGGCACTGCTGCCGGCCAGCAGGACATTGCCAAAGTCGTGCTGGGTGAAAACTTCCAGAAAGTCTTCAGCATCAACAAGGGTTCGATCCCGGTGCGCAACGACATGCTCCACGAAATGGACAAGCTCGGCTTCGACGAGTGCGCCCAGACCGCGGCCAAGGACTTCCTGGCAGACGCCAAGACCGGCGGCCTGCAGCCAAGCATGGCGCACAACATGGCGACCACTCTGGCTGTGCAGGGCGCGTTCTTTGACGTCGTGACCAACTACATCAACGACCCGAAAGCCGACCCGGCCGACACCGCCAAGAAGTTGGGCGCTGCGATCAAGTCTGCCAAGTAACACCTTTCTTCTAGGAGTTGTGTTGTTGTGGCGAGGGAGCTTGCTCCCGCTGGGGTGCGAAGCACCCCCCAAGGCGGCGTCTGCTTCGCAGCCGAGCGGGAGCAAGCTCCCTCGCCACACCCAGCAGACTCCAGCAGGCAGTAGTCCTTTTTCCCTGTATTGGATTTCCCCATGAGTTCTGTTGCTGTGTTCAGCAAAGCCTCGCCGTTCGATGCACTGCAGCGCTGGCTCCCCAAACTGGTGCTGGCGCCCAGCATGTTCATCGTGTTGGTGGGCTTCTACGGCTACATCCTGTGGACGTTTGTACTGTCGTTCACCACGTCCACTTTCCTGCCCAGCTACAAGTGGGCGGGCCTTGCGCAATACGCGCGGCTGTTCGACAACGACCGTTGGTGGGTCGCGAGCAAAAACCTCGCTGTCTTTGGCGGGATGTTTATCGGCATCACCCTGGTCATCGGCGTGACCCTGGCGATTTTCCTCGACCAGAAAATCCGTCGCGAAGGTTTTATCCGCACCATTTACCTGTACCCGATGGCGCTCTCGATGATCGTCACCGGCACCGCCTGGAAATGGCTGCTCAACCCGGGCATGGGCCTGGACAAACTCCTGCGGGACTGGGGCTGGGAAGGCTTCCGTCTCGACTGGCTGATCGACCCCGACCGCGTGGTCTACTGCCTGGTGATCGCCGCCGTGTGGCAGGCCTCGGGCTTTATCATGGCGATGTTCCTCGCCGGCCTGCGTGGCGTTGATCAATCCATCGTGCGCGCTGCGCAGATCGATGGTGCGAGCATGCCGCGCATCTACTGGAGCGTGGTGCTGCCCAGCCTGCGTCCGGTGTTCTTCAGTGCGGTGATGATCCTGGCGCACATCGCGATCAAGAGCTTCGACCTGGTGGCGGCGATGACCGCGGGGGGGCCGGGCTACTCGTCCGACCTGCCGGCGATGTTCATGTACTCCTTCACGTTCAGCCGTGGCCAGATGGGCATGGGCTCGGCCAGTGCAATCCTGATGCTCGGTGCGATCCTCGCGATCATCGTGCCTTACCTCTACTCCGAGCTGAGGACCAAGCGCCATGACTAGTCTCGCCTCCAAACCTTCCATCAGCCTGAGCCGCATCGCGATCTACGCGGTGTTGATCCTCGCGGTGCTGCTGTACCTGGTGCCGCTGGTGGTGATGTTGCTCACCAGCTTCAAGACCCCGGAAGACATCAGCACCGGTAACCTGCTGAGTTGGCCGACCGTGGTCAGCGGCATCGGCTGGGTCAAGGCCTGGGCCACGGTAGATGGCTACTTCTGGAACTCGATCAAGATCACCGTGCCTGCGGTGCTGATCTCTACCGCCATCGGTGCGTTGAACGGCTATGTGCTGTCGTTCTGGCGCTTCCGCGGTTCGCAGTTGTTCTTCGGCCTGCTGTTGTTCGGCTGCTTCCTGCCGTTCCAGACCGTGCTGCTGCCGGCGTCGTTCACCCTCGGCAAGATGGGCCTGGCCAGCACCACCACCGGCCTGGTGTTTGTGCACGTGGTCTACGGGTTGGCCTTTACTACACTGTTTTTCCGTAACTACTACGTGAGCATTCCGGATGCGCTGATCAAGGCGGCACGCCTGGACGGGGCGGGGTTCTTTACCATTTTCCGTCAGATCATTCTGCCGATGTCCACCCCGATCATCATGGTCTGCCTGATCTGGCAGTTCACCCAGATCTGGAACGACTTCCTGTTCGGCGTGGTGTTCTCCAGCGGCGACTCCCAGCCCATCACGGTGGCGCTGAACAACCTGGTCAACACCAGCACCGGGGCCAAGGAATATAACGTGGATATGGCGGCGGCGATGATCGCCGGGCTGCCGACCCTGCTGGTCTATGTGATCGCAGGCAAGTATTTCGTGCGCGGCCTCACGGCCGGCGCGGTCAAGGGGTAATCATGGCTACGCTTGAACTTCGCAATGTAAACAAGACTTATGGCGCCGGCCTGCCCGACACCTTGAAGAACATCGAGCTGTCGATCAAAGAGGGTGAATTCCTGATCCTGGTCGGCCCGTCGGGTTGTGGTAAATCCACGTTGATGAACTGCATCGCGGGCCTGGAGACCATCACCGGCGGCGCGATCATGATCGGCGACCAGGATGTGAGCGGCATGAGCCCCAAGGATCGCGACATCGCCATGGTGTTCCAGTCCTACGCGCTGTACCCGACCATGAGCGTGCGCGAGAACATCGAGTTCGGCCTCAAGATCCGCAAGATGCCCCAGGCTGACATCGACGCCGAAGTGGCGCGCGTGGCCAAGCTGCTGCAGATCGAGCACCTGCTCAATCGCAAGCCGGGCCAGCTCTCCGGTGGCCAGCAACAGCGCGTGGCCATGGGCCGTGCGTTGGCGCGGCGGCCGAAGATCTACCTGTTCGACGAGCCACTGTCCAACCTCGACGCCAAGTTGCGTGTCGAGATGCGCACCGAAATGAAGTTGATGCACCAGCGCCTCAAGACCACCACGGTCTACGTGACCCACGACCAGATCGAAGCCATGACCCTGGGCGACAAGGTGGCGGTCATGAAGGACGGCATCATCCAGCAGTTCGGCACGCCGAAAGAGATCTACAACAACCCGGCCAACCAGTTCGTGGCGAGCTTTATCGGTTCGCCGCCGATGAACTTCGTGCCCCTGCGCCTGCAACGCAAGGACGGTCGCCTGGTGGCCCTGCTCGACAGCGGCCAGGCCCGGTGCGAGCTGGCATTGAACGTGACGGATGCGGGTCTTGAAGACCGCGATGTGATCCTCGGCCTGCGCCCGGAGCAGATCCTGCTGGCGGCGGGCGAGGGTGACAGTGCGTCGAGCATTCGTGCCGAAGTCCAGGTCACCGAGCCGACCGGCCCGGACACCCTGGTGTTCGTGCAACTCAACGACACCAAGGTGTGCTGCCGCCTGTCCCCGGATGTGGCACCGCAGGTGGGCGAGACCCTGACCCTGCAATTTGATCCTTCCAAGGTTCTGCTGTTCGACGCCAATACCGGCGAGCGTCTGGGCACTGCTTCTTCATTGCCCGCACAGGGGCATGCCGACAATGTGGCCCAATTCAAAGGCCGCTGAAGCAGATAAGTTGTTGTTTTGGATAAAAAATGTAAACCGCGTTAGATAAAAACAGTTTAATAACAATAAAGACGAGGATGTAGGGATGAAAAAGCAACACAACAACACTCGGCTGATCTGCCAGATGTCAGCTGCAGCAGCCCTTGTACTGTCCGCCAATGCGATGGCGGCCGATGCATTCAGCGCCGATTCCAAGTGGATGACCGGCGATTGGGGTGGTGAGCGGACCAAACTGATCGAGCAAGGTATCGACATCAAGGCCGACTACGTAGGGGAAATGGGCTACAACGCCCACGGCGGCTTCAATGATGACAAGACCGGTCGTTACGCTGACCAGTTTGGTTTGGGCGTCGCCTTGGACCTGCAAAAACTGTGGGGCTGGGACAACACCCAGGCCAAGATCCAACTGACCAACCGTAATGGCCAGAACATCTCCAATGACCGTATTGGCGACCCGCGTGCCGGCACCCTCAGCTCGTCCCAGGAAGTGTATGGCCGTGGCCATATGGTGCGTCTGACCCAGTTCTGGATCCAGCACCAGATGTTCGACAACAAGTTGGACGTCAAACTCGGTTACTTCGGTGAAGGCGAAGACTTCAACACCTTCCCGTGCGACTTCCAGAACCTGTCGTTCTGCGGCTCCCAGGTCGGTAACTATGTAAATACCTGGTACAACTGGCCGGTCAGCCAGGCGGCGATCCGCGTGAAGTACAACATCACGCCTGAGCTGTATGCGCAAATCGGTGCGTACAACCAGAACCCATCGCAACTGGAGCACGGCAACGGCTTCAAACTCAGCGGCAGCGGCACCAAGGGCACCGTGATTCCGGTGGAATTGGTCTGGTCGCCGAAGGTGAATAACCTGCCGGGCGAATACCGTGTGGGTTACTACAAAAGTGCCGCCGATGCCTCTGACGTCCGTGAAGATATCAACGGCAACGATGCTGCCACCACTGGCGCGGCTTACCGTACCCGTAGCAGCAAGAAAGGCTACTGGTTCGTGGCCCAACAGCAACTCACCACGCATAACGGCGACGCTTCCCGCGGTCTGAATATCGCGGCCAACGCCACTTTCCATGACAAGGAAACCAATTTGGTCGACAACTATCAGTCGATCATGCTGGTGTACAAAGGCCCATTCGACGCACGTCCAAAAGATGATGTCGGTATCGGCGTCGCTCGTCTGCACGTCAACGATGACGTGAAGAAGAACTCTGAACTGCTCAACGTCGCCAATGGTGTGAGCGACTACGATAACCCGCTGTATACGCCAATCCGTGAGACTGAGTACAACGTGGAACTCAACTACGGTTTCCACGTTACCAACTGGCTGACTGTGCGTCCTAACCTGCAATACGTCGTGCAACCTGGCGGCGTGGATAAAGTCGATAACGCATTGGTAGCGGGCCTGAAAATTCAGTCTACGTTCTAACGCTGTTGCGATAAGCTCCTTCTCTCTGTGCGCATTTTGCGGGTAGCCATGGCTATCCGCTTTTTTTTGGGTAGCACCGTGTTGAATTTCAGGACTGTGGCACATGCATGAGCAACCGCTGCAACGCTTTTTCAAATCCTTGCGCGAACGACCGGTGTTCGCCTGGGAGCGCTTCCAGATGCGGGATGTGTTGGTGATCGATCATCCGTTGTGCCAAGCGGTGTTCAGTCGCCAGGGCGCGCAACTGTTGCACTTTCAGCCCACAGGCCAAAAGCCTTGGCTGTGGTGTGCAGCCAAATGGCCACAAGTCGGTGCCATCCGTGGTGGCGTGCCGGTGTGCTGGCCGTGGTATGGCCGTCACCCCAGCGAAAACGCCTGGCCGTCCCATGGCTGGGCACGGTTGATCGACTGGAAACTGCTCGACAGCAGCACCGATGACGACGGCGTGCGCCTGCACTGGCAATTGCAGCTGTGCGACTGGCAAGTGGACCTGCACGCGCACCTGGGCGAAACCCTCGACCTGCGCCTGAGCACCGAGCATCAAGACGAACTGCCGTGCCAACTGAGCCATGCGTTGCATGCTTACTGGCGTATTGGTCATGTTGATGAGATAGCGCTGTCTGGGCTAGACGGTGCACAAGGTTATGACCAGCTCAGCCGCCAGACTTGCCAGCAGGAAGGCGAGCTGCGGGTGGACGGTGGGTGTCAGCGGGTGTTCCAGCATGAGGGTGAATTGCAACTCAAGGACCACGCCTGGCAGCGCGAACTGTGCATCGACACGGGCGACAGTGCCAACACCGTGGTGTGGCACCCGGGCAGCCGGCCGCTGTTGGGGGTGAGCTTTAACGAGGCGTCGGGGTTTGTGTGTGTGGAGTCGGCGATGGCCGGGGCGAGTTTGGCGCCGGGGGAGAGGGCGCATTTGAGTTTGCAGGCCAGGGCTGGGGTTTAGCGGTGTGGCTGATGGCCCTATCGGGGGCAAGCCCCCTCCCACATTGACTGCATTCACACATTTTGATTTGTGAACACGGTCAGTGTGGGAGGGGGCTTGCCCCCGATGAGGCCAGTACAACCAACAAAAATGCTGGCCTAGTTGAATTCATCCCCCACCGGATACCGGCTGTCATTCAAGCTCTCTTTGATCTTGCGCAAATGCGGCTGGAAATCCACCCCACGGCGCAACGTCATCCCGGTCGCCAGCACATCCAGCACCGTCAACTGAATGATCCGCGAGGTCATCGGCATGTAGATGTCAGTGTCTTCCGGCAACGGAATGTTCAAGCTCACCGTACTGGCCTTGGCCAACGGTGAATTCTCAGCCGTCACGCCCAGTACCGAAGCGCCGTTGCTGCGGGCAATGCGCGCCACTTCCACCAGCTCACGGGTACGCCCGGTGTAGGAAATGATCACAAACAACTCGCCGGTATGCGCCACCGACGCGATCATGCGTTGCATCAGCACGTCGGCGTGGGCGGTGACGGCGAGGTTGAAACGGAAGAACTTGTGCAGCGCGTCCATGGCTACAGGCGCCGAAGCACCCAGGCCGAAGAAGTGGATCTGCCGCGCCTGAATCAACAGGTCAACCGCCTTGCTGATCAGCGCCGGGTCCAGCGCCTGGCACGCACTGTCCAGGGAGGCAATGGCGCTGCCGAAGATCTTCTGGGTGTAGGCCTCAGGGTTATCATCGGCCTCCACGGCACGGCTGACATACGCCGCGCCACTGGCCAGACTTTGCGCCAATTGCAATTTCAGTTCAGGGTAACCGCTCACGCCGAACGAACGGCAGAAACGGTTGACCGTCGGCTCACTGACCGAGGCGGCCTGGGCGAGGGCGGCGATCGAGAAGCGGGTGGCCTGCTGTGGGTTGAGCAGGATGACTTCAGCGACTTTGCGCTCGGCCTTGTTCAATTCTTCGAGGCGGCTCTGGATCTGTTCCAGAAGATTTCGCACGCGGTCCATTCAGTCTTTCCTTCGGGCGACGATGCAAATAAAGGGTGGCAACCAATCGACCAATGGTCTTTTGCGGTGGCCTATCCTACTGAGGGTAGCTGAACACCACCACTCGGAATGCGTATTTCGGGAAAATGTTGTGGTTATTACTACATTTTTCCTTGAGTGATGCCTTGAAAAAAGGTATTTGTAGCTTAACTTGATAAAAGAACAAACATCATGCCTTCGATAACCGTAGAACCCTGCACCTTTGCCCTGTTTGGCGCCTTGGGTGATCTGGCGCTGCGCAAGTTATTTCCTGCCCTCTATCAACTCGATGGCGCGGGGCTGCTGCACGACGACACGCGCATCCTGGCCCTGGCCCGTGAAGCCGGCTCCGAGCAACAGCACCTGGCCCATATCGAAAAAGAACTGCGCAACTACGTCGGCAAGGAACTGGACGAAGCCATCGCCCAGCGGTTCCTGGCTCGCCTGACCTATTTGCACGTTGACTTCATGAAGGCCGATGACTACGCGGCCCTGGCGGAGATCGCCGGCACCGAGCAACGCCTGATCGCCTACTTCGCCACCCCGGCGGCGGTGTACGGCGCGATCTGCGAAAACCTGTCGAAGGTCGGTCTGGCGGAAAACACCCGCGTGGTGCTGGAAAAACCCATCGGCTCGGACCTGGAGTCCTCGCGCAAGGTCAACGACGCCGTGGCGCAGTTCTTCCCGGAGAACCGCACCTACCGCATCGACCACTACCTGGGCAAAGAGACCGTCCAGAACCTGATCGCCCTGCGTTTTGCCAACAGCCTGTTCGAAACCCAGTGGAACCAGAACTACATCTCCCACGTGGAAATCACCGTGGCCGAGCAGGTTGGCATCGAAGGCCGTTGGGGCTACTTCGACAAGGCCGGCCAGCTGCGGGACATGATCCAGAACCACCTGCTGCAACTGCTTTGCCTGATCGCCATGGACCCGCCGGCTGACCTGTCCGCCGACAGCATCCGCGACGAGAAGGTCAAGGTGCTCAAGGCCCTGGCACCCATCAGCCCGGACGGCCTCACCACTCAAGTCGTGCGCGGCCAGTACATCGCCGGCTACAGCGCGGGTAAAGCGGTGCCGGGCTACCTGGAAGAAGAAAACTCCAACACCCAGAGCGACACCGAAACCTTCGTCGCCCTGCGTGCCGATATCCGCAACTGGCGTTGGGCCGGGGTGCCGTTTTACCTGCGTACCGGCAAGCGCATGCCGCAAAAACTGTCGCAGATCGTCATCCACTTCAAGGAACCGTCCCACTACATCTTCGCCCCCGAGCAGCGCTTGCAGATCAGCAACAAGTTGATCATCCGCCTGCAACCGGACGAAGGTATTTCCTTGCGCGTGATGACCAAGGAGCAGGGCCTGGACAAGGGCATGCAACTGCGCAGCGGCCCGCTGCAACTGAATTTCTCCGACACCTATCGCAGCGCGCGCATCCCGGATGCCTACGAGCGGTTGCTGTTGGAAGTGATGCGCGGCAATCAGAACCTGTTTGTCCGTAAAGATGAAATCGAAGCCGCGTGGAAGTGGTGTGACCAGCTGATCGCCGGGTGGAAAAAATCCGGCGATGCACCCAAGCCGTATGCGGCGGGTTCCTGGGGGCCAATGAGCTCCATTGCACTGATCACGCGGGATGGGAGGTCGTGGTATGGCGATATCTGATTTGAAACTGCCGCAAGGCGTAACGCCCCATGAGTACCGCACGCCGGTACTGTTGGCCGAGGGTTTGGCCAATGATGTGGCCGAACAGCTGCGCACGGCCATCAGTGCCCGTGGCGAGGCGACGCTGGTGGTGTCCGGTGGCCGCAGCCCCGTGGCGTTTTTCCAGCACCTGGCCAAGCAAGGCCTGGACTGGTCCAAGGTGACCATCACCCTGGCCGACGAACGTTGGGTGCCGGTGGAACATGCCGATAGCAATGCAGGCCTGTTGAAGCAACACCTGCTACAAGGTCCGGCGGCCAAGGCCAGGTTCCTCAGCCTGTACAGCGCCGCTGCCAACCTTGAAGAAGCGGCCGAGCAGGCTGATCGCTTGCTGGGCGAACTGCCAGCTATTGATGTGCTGGTGCTGGGCATGGGCGATGACGGTCACACCGCGTCGCTGTTCCCCAATAGCCCGAACCTGAGCCAAGCGTTGCAAGCCGACGGCACGCGCCGTTGCTGGCCAATGCTGGCGCCCACCGTGCCGCACCAGCGCCTGACCATGAGTCGCGCCCTGTTGGCCACGGCGAACTACACCGTGCTGTCGATTTCCGGCAGTTCGAAACTCACCACCCTAAGCGCCGCGCTGGCCAGTGACGACGTTGCTGCCATGCCGATTCGCGCGTTTTTGCAACCTACATTAGAGATTTACTGGTGCCCATGAGCCAAGGATCAGCCGCTATGAACAGCCCCCAACCGACCGTGTCCATGGCGGACAAAGTTGCCCTGATCGACAGCCTCTGCGCCAAGGCGCGGATCCTGCCGGTGATCACCATCGCCCGCGAACAGGACATCCTGCCGCTGGCCGATGCCCTGGCCGCTGGCGGTTTGACTGCATTGGAAGTGACCCTGCGTTCCGAGTTCGGCCTCAAGGCCATTCAGGTACTGCGCGAGCAACGCCCTGAACTGTGCACTGGCGCCGGCACCGTGCTGGACCGTCACATGCTCGAAGCGGCCGAAGTGGCCGGCTCGCAGTTTATCGTCACGCCTGGCATCACCCGCGACCTGCTGGAAGCCTCGGTACACAGCCCGATCCCGCTGCTGCCGGGCATCAGCAATGCCTCCGGCATCATGGAAGGCTATGGCCTGGGGTATCGCCGCTTCAAGCTGTTCCCGGCGGAAGTCAGCGGCGGCGTCGCGGCCATCAAGGCGCTAGGCGGCCCGTTCGGCGAAGTGAAATTCTGCCCCACCGGCGGCGTGGGCCCGGCCAACATCAAGAGCTACATGGCGTTGAAAAACGTGATGTGCGTGGGCGGTAGCTGGATGCTCGACCCGGAGTGGGTCAAGAACGGCGACTGGGCCCGCATCCAGGAAGTGACGGCCGAGGCGCTGGCGCTGCTGGACTGATCTGCTTTAACGAATCGTTGTTGCTGTGCTTAACGGCATTTTTGCGGCGCACTTGGTCGGTGTGCCGCTTTTTTTTGCCTATCGAAAACTAGAGGTCAACAAAAATCTAAAAATGTGGGAGGGGGCTTGCCCCCGATGAGGGAGTGTCAGTTGATACATCTGTGACTGACGCACCGCTATCGGGGGCAAGCCCCCTCCCACATTTTATTCTGCGTTCAGTTCGGTAATGGCGTTGACCAAGGCATTGATATCCGCCGCCGACGTCACCAACCCCGGCGTCACCCGAATACAGCTGCCAAACGCCGCGCCGACACGCGTGGTGGTGAACAGGTTGAAGTCCTTGAGCAATCGATCCGCCATCACCTGCTGATCCCGCCCGGCAAACTTGAACGCCGTGATCCCGCAATACAGCCGTGGATCATCCGGCGTCAGCACCTCAATTTCCGGCAACGAGCGCACCTGACTCACCCACAGATCCCGCAAGTAATTCACCCGTGCACCTTTGGCTGCCGAGCCGCCCAGCGCACGATGTTCTGCGAACACCAACGGCAAGGTCATCAACGCGGGAAAGTTTGGCGTGCTGTAGGACGTACGGGCACGCACGTCGGTGGCGGGATAGTGAAACTCACCCATGTCCGGGTCGATATCGGCGAGCCGCTCGGGGGCGATGTACAGAAAGCCCAGGGTCAATGGCGCGCCGATCCACTTGTGCAGGTTGAAGCCGGCGAACTGAATACCCAGCTCAACGAGGTCGAACTCGATCTGGCCAAGGGCGTGAGCGCCGTCGAGCATCACGTCGATGCCATGCTCACGTGCCACATTGGCAATGGCTTCCACCGGCATCACCAGCCCGGTGCGATGGGTGACATGGGTCAGCGCCATCAGCTTTAAACGCGGGTACTGCGTGAACGCATCGCGATACGTCTGCACCAGGCTGTCGAAACTGGCCGGGTGTGCGTGGGACAGTTCCACCACCTCAACGCCACGAACCCCGGCCAGCCAGCGCATGGCGCCTTTGACCGTGTCGTACTCCAGGTCGCTGATCAACACCTGGTCGCCCGGTTGCAGCCGGTTGTAGTTGCGGATCAGCGACTGCAAGGCTTCGGTGGCGTTGCGGGTGAAGGCGACCGCCTCGGGATCGACGTTGATCAGCTCGGCCAACTGGCGGCGGATCTCGACGTTTTCGCCTTGCTCGAAACGTTGGCGCACGTACACCGAATTGCTGCGGTTGATAAACGCCACGTGCTCCAAATACTGCGCCTGCACGGCGCGACTCATGCGCCCGAAGTAGCCGTTTTCCAGATTGATGGGGCCAGGTTCCAGTGCGTAGCGCTGGGCGATGGCGTTCCAGTGTATTTCGTTGTCGGCATTCCTTGGCATGGCGAAGCTCTTAGTGGCGAGGGGCAGGTTTACCGTGTTTCACACGAAGGGGTTCGAGCAATTCGGACAGACCGTTGTGGTCGATTTCCTGCATCAATGCCAGCAAACCGCCCAGTTCGCCGTGGGGGAAACCTTCACGGGCGAACCAATTGAGGTACGGGCCGGGCAGGTCAGCGATGATCCGTCCCTTGTATTTGCCGAAGGGCATTTCGCGGGTGATCAGCAGTTCGAGTTTTTCCGGGTTCATGGGCTTCAAGCGATTGAGTCGAGGCCTTGGAAAATACAGGCATTCTGCATGAAGGCCAAATGACAGATCATGCAAATAACGTAGATACAGATGGTTCCTTTAATTTTAAGTTATTGAAATTAAACAAAAAAATAATTTATCAAGACCTGGCACGGGCGCTGCAATTACTTATGCAACCTTCTTAACCCGCACAAGGAATTGGAAAATGACTGACATCAATAAAGAATCGATCTCCGTACTCAATGACCTGATCGAGACCAGCAAAGACGGCCAGAAAGGTTTCGCCACCTGCGCCGAAGACATCAAGCACCCAGAGCTCAAGGCGCTGTTCGTCAAGCGCTCGGCCGACTGCGCCACCGCAGCCGCTGAGCTGCAAACCGCAGTTCGCGCCCTGGGCGGTGATCCGGAAAAATCCGGTAGCGTGGCCGGTGCCCTGCACCGTGGTTGGGTCGACGTGAAGTCGCTGGTCACCGGTAAAGATGAAGAGGCGGTGCTGAATGAAGCCGAGCGTGGTGAAGACCATGCGCTGAAGGCTTACAAGGAAGCGATCGAGAAGATTAACAAGCACAACCTGCTGGGTATTCGCGATTTGGTGGAGCGCCAGTTCCACGGTGCGCAACGTAATCACGATCAGGTGAAAGCCTTGCGTAACCAGGCTCGCGCGCAGTCGTAAGCCCGGTGCTGTAGCTGAAAATGTTGTAAAAAATGTGGGAGGGGGCTTGCCCCCGATGGCGGAGTGTCAGTCAAAATATTTATGACTGACCCACCGCTATCGGGGGCAAGCCCCCTCCCACATTTGATTGATGTAGAACTTTGGATTGTGATCAGCCGATGGTAATCGGTGGCAGCTCAGTCAAAGTCACTTCCTGCTGCTTACGCGGCGCCAAAATCTCCGCTTCACCATCCACCACCAACTCATCGCGCTGGTTAAACACGCGCGTGGCGATGCGTACACGAAACTTCGGCAGTTTCTCCAGGATTTCCAGGCGCACTGTCAGGGTGTCGCCGATCTTCACTGGCTTCTGAAAACTCATCTGCTGGCCAATATAGATAGTGCCCGGCCCAGGCAGCTCACAAGCCACGGCCGCACTGATCAACGCACCGCTGAACATGCCGTGGGCGATACGCTCCTTGAACATGGTGGCCTTGGCGTATTCGGCGTCCAGGTGTACCGGGTTGTGGTCACCGGACATCGCGGCGAACAGCTGGATATCACGTTCTTCCACCAATTTGCTGTAGCTGGCGGTCTGGCCGACTTCGAGGGCTTCGTACGGGGTGTTGGTTACCTGGGTCATCTAAAGGTGCATCCTGTGGCTAATCGGTAATTTAATTGGCTGATTTTAAACGAATTATTCGCAGCGAGCGGGCCTGCGCAAGGTCAGGGCCCGGTCCAGCCACGTCAGCACATCGGCGGTGACTTCGTCGCGGTTGGTTTCATTGAACACTTCATGGCGTGCCTGCGGGTAGATCGTCAACTGTACCTGCTGGCCGCCGGCTTCGCGCAGGGCGTTGGCCAGGTGGGTGAGACGCTTGCCTTCACTCACCGGATCACATTCGCCGCCGGTCACCAGGATCGGCAGGCCCGGATCGATCTGCGCGAGATTGGACGCTTTGCTGATTTGCTGCAAGCCGCCCAGCAGGTCGATCCACAGCTGGTTGGTGCAACGAAAGCCGCACAGTGGGTCATTGATGTACTTGTCCACTTCGGCCGGGTCACGGCTGAGCCAATCGAAGGCCGTGCGATTGGGCTTGAACGCTTTGTTGAATGAGCCGAAGGACAGAAAGTCGATCAGCGCACTGCGCCCGCGCAATCCCTGGCGCGCCCGCTCGATGCGTGCAATCACCCGCGCCGCGCGGTACAGCGCCACCGGCTGGAAGTTCGAACCGCTGAGGATCGCACCGCTCAGGCTGGCGCTGTGGTGCAGCAGATAAGCCTGGGCGATATAGCTGCCCATGCTGTGCCCCAGCAGAATGATCGGCAGCCCCGGCTGCTGCTGGCCGATATGTTGATTAAGGCTGGCCAGGTCGCCCACCACCTTGTTCCAGCCATCGTGCTCGGCAAACAGTCCCAATGTCCCTTCGTCGGCGGTACGGCCATGACCACGCTGGTCCAGCGCATACAAACCGTAGCCCGCGCCGCACAGCGCTTCGGCCAGCCGCCCATAGCGACCGCTGTGCTCGGCCATGCCGTGGGACAGCATCACCAGAGCCTTGGCCGGGCCCGCCGGCATCCATTGGTTGATGTACAGGCGGCTGCGGTCATTCGCGGTCAGCCAGAAGGTGCTGTGGTTCATGGCGCTTCCTTTGCTCGGGGTCGATGCAGTGTATAGCTCATCCCACGAGAAGCGTCTGATCAACGCGGGGCCTTGTAGGAAGATTCACGCAATTAATGACGCTCTTTCCTGTATTTGCCAGTTTGGCCATAACTGCTAACGTCCCCAAAGCTCCGCTTCTTATGCGGCCGGACACACTCAGGTAAGAGGACAAGAATAATGCAACCTGATTTCTGGAATGACAAACGCGCAGCGGGCGTACCCAATGACATCGACCTTTCTGCCTACAAATCGGTGATCGAAGTTTTCGAGCGTTCCTGCAAGGCTTTTGCCGACCGTCCTGCCTTCAGCAACATGGGCATCACCCTGACCTATGCCGAGCTTGAACGCCAAAGCGCGGCGTTCGCCGGTTACTTGCAGCAGCACACCGACCTCAAGCCCGGCGACCGTATCGCCGTGCAGATGCCCAACGTGCTGCATTACCCGATTGCTGTGTTCGGCGCCCTGCGCGCCGGGCTGATCGTGGTCAATACCAACCCGCTGTACACCCCGCGTGAGATGCGCCATCAGTTCAAGGATGCCGGCGTGCGCGCGTTGGTTTATCTGAACCTGTTCGGTTCGCGGGTGCAGGAAGTGTGCAGCGACACCGAGATTGACTACCTGATCGAAGCCAAGATGGGCGACTTCATGCCCGCCGCCAAAGGTTGGCTGGTCAACACGGTGGTCGACAAGGTCAAGAAAATGGTCCCGGCCTACCACCTGCCACGGGCCGTCTCGTTTAAACGCGCACTGCACATGGGCGCGGGCCAGGGTATCACTCGCCATCCGGTGAGCCTGGACGATATCGCGGTGTTGCAATACACCGGCGGCACCACCGGCCTGGCCAAGGGCGCGATGCTCACCCACGGCAACCTGGTGGCGAACATGCAGCAGGTGCGCGCCTGCATGTCCCAGACCGGTGAGGACGGCCACCCGCTGATCAAGGAAGGGCAGGAGGTGATGATCGCGCCGCTGCCGCTGTACCACATCTATGCATTCACCGCCAATTGCATGTGCATGATGGTGTCCGGCAACCACAACGTGTTGATCACCAACCCGCGGGACATCGGTGGTTTTATCAAGGAGCTGAAAAAGTGGCGGTTTACCGGGCTGCTGGGGCTCAACACATTGTTTGTGGCGTTGATGGATCATCCGCAGTTCAAGACCCTGGATTTTTCTCATCTCAAGCTCACCAATTCTGGTGGCACTGCCCTGATCAAGGCCACCGCCGAACGTTGGGAGCAAATCACCGGCTGTGCGATTGGCGAGGGTTATGGCCTGACGGAGACTTCGCCGGTCGCCAGCACCAACCCTTACGGCAATAAATCGCGGCTGGGCACCGTGGGCATTCCGGTGCCGGGTACGGCGATGAAGGTGATTGACGACCACGGCGTCGAACTGCCTCTGGGTGAGCGGGGCGAGTTGTGCATCAAGGGCCCGCAGGTGATGAAGGGTTACTGGCAACAGCCGGTCGCGACCGCCGAGACCCTGGACGCCGAAGGCTGGCTCAAGACCGGTGACATTGCGGTGATCGATGAGGATGGGTTTATCCGCATCGTCGACCGTAAGAAAGATCTGATTATCGTGTCGGGCTTCAACGTGTACCCCAACGAAATCGAAGACGTCGTCATGGCCCACCCGGCGGTGGCCAATTGCGCGGTGATCGGTGTGCCGGACGAGCGCACGGGGGAGGCGGTGAAGCTGTTCGTGGTGGCGCGTTCCGAAGGCGTGAGCCTTGAGGAGTTGAAGGCGTACTGCAAGACCAACTTCACGGGGTACAAGGTGCCCAAGCATATTGTGTTGCGCGAATCGTTGCCGATGACGCCGGTGGGTAAGATCTTGCGGCGTGAGCTACGCGACATAGCTTGATGTGAAACAGGGTCAAAATGTGGGAGGGGGCTTGCTCCTGATGGCGGTGGAACAGTCACCAGATGTATCGACTGGGATACCGCAATCGGGGGCAAGCCCCCTCCCACATTTGGACCCTATTATCCTGAAAATCCCATTCCAGAGCCTTTTAGGGGGGGATTTAAGCCTGTTTTCAAGTGTGACCAAATATTGTAGGACAGTCGCGTTTATGACTGCGGGGCCCGCTTTTGGCTCTAGGCGGCCCTTGGCAAAGCTGCTACTCTCGGCGCGCTTTGTGACGTCTCGGCCTGCTTGAAAGCGCCAGATTCACCTAAAAAACACACACCAATAATAATCGCATCAAATGCGATGATGAATTCGCGTCGCTGACGTCGCTGAGGAGTGGGCTTCCATGAACGAAGACTTTTGGAAGGATAAGTACCCCGCCGGGATTGCTCCAGAGATCAATCCAGACGAGTATCCAAATATTCAGGCGGTACTGAAACAGTCCTGCCAGCGCTTCGCCAACAAACCGGCTTTCAGCAACCTGGGCAAGACCATCACCTACGGTGAGCTGTACGAACTGTCCGGCGCCTTCGCCGCCTACCTGCAACAGCACACCGACTTGAAGCCCGGCGACCGCATTGCCGTGCAACTGCCCAACGTCCTGCAATACCCGGTCGCGGTGTTCGGCGCTATCCGTGCCGGGCTGATCGTGGTCAACACCAACCCGCTGTATACCGCGCGGGAAATGGAACACCAATTCAACGACTCCGGTGCCAAGGCCCTGGTCTGCCTGGCCAACATGGCGCACCTGGCGGAAAAGGTCGTGCCCAAGACCGGCGTCAAGCACGTGATCGTCACCGAAGTCGCCGACCTGTTGCCGCCGCTCAAGCGCCTGCTGATCAACAGCGTCATCAAGTACGTGAAGAAGATGGTCCCGGCGTATCACCTGCCCAACGCGATCAAGTTCAACGACGTGCTGGCCAAGGGGCACGGCCAACCGGTCAGCGACGCCAACCCGGTCAGCGGCGATGTGGCCGTGCTGCAATACACCGGCGGCACCACCGGCGTGGCCAAGGGCGCGATGCTCACCCACCGTAACCTCGTCGCCAACATGCTGCAATGCAAGGCGCTGATGGGTTCCAACCTCAACGAAGGCTGCGAGATCCTGATCACGCCGCTGCCGCTGTACCACATCTATGCGTTCACCTTTCATTGCATGGCGATGATGCTGATCGGCAACCACAACATCCTGATCAGCAACCCGCGCGACCTGCCGGCGATGGTCAAGGAACTGTCCAAGTGGAAATTCAGCGGCTTTGTCGGCCTGAACACCTTGTTCGTGGCGCTGTGCAACAACGAGGCGTTCCGCAAGCTGGACTTCTCCGCGCTTAAAGTCACCCTGTCGGGCGGCATGGCCCTGCAGTTGGCGGCGGCCGAACGTTGGAAGGCCGTGACCGGTTGTGGCATCTGCGAAGGCTACGGCATGACCGAGACCAGCCCGGTGGCCACGGTGAACCCGATCCAGCATATCCAGATCGGCACCATTGGCATTCCGGTGCCGTCTACCGCGTGCAAGGTGATTGCCGATGACGGCACCGAACTGGCGCTGGGTGAAACCGGCGAGCTGTGCGTGAAGGGCCCACAGGTGATGAAAGGCTACTGGCAGCGCCAGGACGCCACCGACGAAATGCTCGACAGCGAAGGCTGGCTCAAGACCGGTGACATCGCGATCATCCAGCCAGACGGCTACATGCGCATTGTCGACCGCAAGAAGGACATGATCCTGGTCTCGGGCTTCAACGTGTACCCCAACGAGCTGGAAGACGTGCTGGCGGGCCTGCCGGGCGTGCTGCAATGCGCGGCCATCGGTGTGCCGGACGAAAAGTCCGGGGAACACATCAAGCTGTTTATCGTGGTCAAGCCGGGCGCGACCCTGACCAAGGACCAGGTGATGGAGCATATGCGCGCCAACGTCACCGGCTACAAAGTGCCCAAGGCCGTGGAATTTCGCGATGCGTTGCCGACCACCAACGTGGGCAAGATCCTGCGGCGTGAGTTGCGGGATGAAGAGCTGAAGAAACTCGGTCTCAAAAAATAACCCAATCCAAATGTGGGAGGGGGCTTGCCCCCGATGGCGGTGTGTCAGTTACCAGATACAGTGATTGACACTCAGCTATCGGGGGCAAGCCCCCTCCCACAGTTTTGACCGCGTTCCTACAGGGCGAAATGCGCAAAGCTCACGTTTGCACCCGCCGGGCGCACATCCTTCAAGAACGAATCCTTATCCGCACTCAACTCCAGCGTGATCTCCGGCTTGCGCTTGCCCGCATTACGCACCACCAACCCTTCGATGTGCTCGCGCAGGAACGCGGTTGGCACCTTCAGGTGCAGCAACTGGTCGGTCTCGGCGTTGTGCATCAACAGGTGGATCCACTCGTACTGGCCCACGGCAATCCGGCCCACCGGCAGGTCGAACCACCAGATGTTGCGCTTGCGGTCCAGGTCGGTGAAGTGGCAGTTGTTGACGCCGAGTACGGCACCGCCCAGTTCGGTGTTTCTGCGGGCGATGGCCTGTGCTTTATTAAGTTTCATAACCTTCCTACGGGATCTGTTATTCAGCGTTATAGCCTGAATGTGCCGGGCATTCTCGTGGGTTGGCCGCAAAACATAAAGCCAAACCTGCGAGCGGCGATGAAATGCCTACACGAAATAATTGAAACTCTGCCGAACGGCCTCGGGTCAATCTCTAGGTAATGACCAAAACCCTTGATTGTTCTTCTGGAGAAATACCATGGGCAGCACAGCGGATAAGGCAAAAGGTTTGAAAGACGAAGCCGTCGGCAACATCAAGCAAGGTATCGGCAAAGTCACCGGCAACGACAAACTGCGCGCCGAAGGCGTGGTGCAGGAAAAGAAAGGGCAGGTCGAAAAAGCCATTGGCGATACCAAGGATGCGGTAAAGAAAGCGACCAAATAAGGCCGCTTTCCAGCAGTCCAGACGGCCATCCACGGATGGCCGTTTTTATGTCACATACCGTGATTAAAGTTTCGAAATTGTTTCAAGGTCGCCAAATAGGCTACCTTGATGTAGAAAACGGCCCCTGAGTCGCCCCTGAACCTGACCTTTTTGCGGCGAAAGGAGACGCTATGATTTTTCCGGTATTAGAAGGCCTGAAGCTGCACCAAGTGCTGGTGCGCACCGTCAAGGAATTCGTCGATGACGAGATGCCCACCTACGCCTCGGCACTGGCCTACCAGATGCTGTTCTCACTGTTTCCCTTCTTGCTGTTCCTCATTGCCCTGATTGGCTTCCTGCACCTGCCAGACTTCTTCACCTGGCTGCGCTTGCAGTCCGAACTGGTGTTGCCGCCCCAGGCCCTGGAGCAGGTCAACCCGGTGATTGACCAGTTACAGCAATCCAAGGGTGGCCTGCTTTCGGTGGGTATCGTAATCGCCCTGTGGACGGCGTCGGCCGGTGTACGCCTGATGATGAGCGCGATGAACGCCGCGTACGACGTGGTGGAAGGCCGGCCGATCTGGAAGCGCTTCCCGCTGTCGATCTTCTACACCGTCGGCATCGCTGGCATGTTGCTGGCCGCCGCCGCCCTGATGGTACTTGGCCCGCAAGTGATGGAATGGCTGGCCGGGCAGATCGGCATGCAGGAATTCGTGGTCACCCTGTGGACCATCCTGCGCTGGCCGTTGATCGTGATCTTGCTGATGTTCGCCGTGGCCCTCATGTACTACGTGATGCCCGACGTGCAGCAGAAATTCCGCTTTATCACCCCAGGCTCGGTGCTGGCGGTGGTGGTGTGGATCGTCGCGTCCCTCGGCTTTGGCTACTACGTCAAGACGTTCGCCGACTACAACGCCATGTATGGCAGTATCGGTGCGATCATTGTCCTGCTTCTGTACTTCTATATTTCTGCCGCCGTATTGCTGCTGGGTGCGGAGATGAATGCCGTGATCGAACACATGTCGGCCGAAGGCAAGGACCCAGGGGAAAAGGATTTCGATGAACACACTGACACAGACGAAAAACAGCACGTCTCCGGCCTAGGCCGAGACCATTCCAAGCCCACTACCGATGAAGTCTGATCGATGATCCGAGAAATCCTGAAAATGGGCGACGAGCGCCTGCTGCGCATCGCGCCACCGGTGCCGCCCGAGATGTTCGACAGCCCCGAGCTGTGGCAACTGATCGATGACATGTTCCAGACCATGGAACACGTAGGCGGCGTGGGCCTCGCCGCACCGCAGGTTGGTGTGGATTTGCAGTTGGTGATCTTTGGTTTCGAGGCCAGCGAGCGCTACCCTGATGCGCCGCCGGTGCCACAAACCATCCTGATCAACCCGCTGATCACGCCGCTGAGTCCGGTATTGGAAGAAGGCTACGAAGGCTGCCTGTCCGTGCCGGGATTGCGCGGGGCAGTGGACCGTTACCAGCAGATTCGTTATGAGGGCTTTGATCCGAAGGGCGAGCCGATTGTGCGGATTGCCGACGGATTCCATGCGCGGGTGGTGCAGCATGAGTGCGACCACCTGATCGGCCGGTTGTACCCGTCGCGGATTACCGACTTCACCAAGTTCGGGTTTATCGAAGTGATGTTCCCCGACATGGACCCCACAGCCGACGACTAACCTTCAGACCTAATGAGGTCAAAATGTGGGAGGGGGCTTGCCCCCGATAGCGGTGTGTCAGCCAGTACATCTGTAGCTGATACACCGCTATCGGGGGCAAGTCGAATCGTCGCACCGCCCCTCCCACATTGAGTCCGCGATCGGCTTTAACTATTTGCCAGGTTTGATGAACCGCACCGTCATCCGATCCGACTCCCCAATCGCCACATACTTCGCTTTATCCTGCTCCCCCAACTTCAGCGTCGGCGGCAACGTCCACACGCCCGCCGGATAATCCTTGGTGTCCTTGGGGTTGGCATTGACTTCACTCTCGCCCGCCAGCTTGAACCCCGCATCCGTCGCCAACTTCACCACCTGGGCGGTGGTCAGGTAACCCGTGTCCTTGATCGCCTCAAGGTCCGCCCCATCCTTGGCCCGGTGATCTTCCACACCCAGCACGCCACCCGGTTTCAGCACGTTGTAGAAGGCTTTGAACGTAGCCGGTGCGGTATCCGCTGCGACCCAGTTATGCACATTGCGAAACGTGAATACGGCATCCGCCGAAGCGGGTTTGCCAAACACCGGCGCCTTGGGATCGAACTCGACCACCTCGGCGTTGCCATAACGCGCTGGGTCCGCCGCGAACTTCTTCTTCAGGTTTTCTTCGGACGTCTTCGCATAGGCACTGCTGCTCGCAGCCTGCACGGCGGCGATGTAATGCCCGTGATCCTTGAGCAGGGGCGCCAGCACTTCGCTGTACCAACCGCCACCCGGGGTGATTTCGATCACCGTCTGTTTGGCACCCAGGTCAAAGAACGCCAAGGTCTGCTGGGGATGACGATAGCCATCGCGGGCGCTGTTGGCCGGGTCGCGCCAACTGCCGGCAAGTACGCTCTCATACTGCTTGGCGCTGATCGGCGCGTCGCTGGCCTGGCTGAATGTGGGAACAAGAAGGGCGGTAAGGGAAAGAGCTGCAAGCGTCGTTTTCATGATCATCCTTTAAAGGGCCACTGTGCCACCGAGGCTAGCACGGGCTCCCCACGGGCCGATCACACATTATCCGAGGTCGACCTCACCAAACGATCTAAGCCCATGGCGATCATGGGCTTGTTGCGCTTGTAGCGCACCAGCCGTTCGCTGAGGGACTGAGGCAATACCGTGTCCTGGGTAAACCCCATGCGTTGATACAACCCTTCCAGGTCCGGGTGGCACAGCAACCACACCGTCCCTTCACTCGCCGCCACTGCCTCAAGCACCAATTGCGCCGCCAGCCCCTGGCCGCGATAAGCCGGGTCCACAAACACCCCGGTCAACCATTGCCCACCAACAACCGGTGTGAGGCACAGCCCGGCCACGATCTCGCCCTCGCGCGCCACCCATAAATGCCCGCCCTTGAGCGCCTTCATCGACGAGTTGTGGCTGCGGTAAAACTTGTTCAGCAGCGGCCATAACGGCTCTGCCAGTAATTCGATCAGCATGTTCAAGCCAGTGAGAGGTGAGGACGGCTATTGTAGCCGCGGTAATGGCTGACTAGTGGCCTTGCATAGCGTCAAGCCCTGTCTATGCTCACCCAGAACCGTCCAGGGTGATCCGACCATGTTCAACCGCCATCACAAATCCGACCTGCTGGAAATCGAACGTTTCTCCTGTGCTCTCACCGAAGCCAACGCCAAACTCGCCGCCATCAGCCGCTCCATGGCAATGATCGAGTTTGACCGCAACGGCGTGATCCTCGACGCCAACGAGAACTTTTGCAAAACCATGGGCTACAGCGCCGAGGAGATCCGTGGCAAACATCACCGGATCTTCTGCGATGAGGCCTATGCCAAAACCGACGATTACGCCAAGCTCTGGCGCGATCTGGCTCGGGGCGAGGCCATCAGTGGCACATTCATGCGTCTGAACAAACGCGGTCAGGAAGTGTGGCTCGAAGCCAGTTATATGCCGGTGCTGGACAGCGACAAGCAGGTGCAAAGCGTGATCAAGGTAGCGTCGGATATTTCCGCGCGTGTGCACCATGAACATGAAAACCAGAGCCTGATCGACGCCATTGGCCGCTCCATGGCGGTGATCGAGTTTACGCCTCAAGGCCAGATTCTCAGCGCCAACGACAACTTCCTGCGCACTGTGCAGTACTCGCGCGAAGAAATCATCGGCCAGCACCACAGCATGTTCTGCCACCGCAACGAGGTGGAGTCGCCGGCATACAAGGCATTCTGGGCATCGCTCAATCGCGGCGAGTACCACTCGCACCGTTTTGAGCGCAAAAACAAATACGGCAAGACGCTGTTCCTGGAAGCCTCCTACAACCCGATCTTCGACACCAACGGGCGCCTGTACAAAGTGGTGAAGTTCGCCAGCGACATCACTGACCAAGTCACCACCCTGCGTAACGCCGCCGATTCGGCCCACGCCACCTCGGTACAAAATGACGCCTGCGCACGCAAGGGCTCGGAGGTGGTGCAGCAGACCGTACACATCATCGAAGAAATTTCCCACGACCTGAACCAGGCGGCGCAGAGCATCGACGCGGTAAACAAACAGTCGGACATTATCGGTGCCATCGTGCAGACCATCCGCAGCATTGCCGAACAAACCAATATGCTGGCCCTCAACGCTGCGATTGAAGCGGCACGCGCCGGCGAGCACGGGCGTGGGTTTGCGGTGGTGGCCGATGAAGTGCGCAGCCTTGCGGCCAGGACCAGCCAGGCGACGGTGGAGATTGTGGACGTGGTGCGCAAGAACCACGACCTCTCGCTGAGCGCGGTGTCGAGCATGCAATCAAGCTTGAGCCGCACGGGGTTGGGTGTTGAATTGGCGAATGAGGCCGGGCAGGTGATCCTGGAGATTCAGGAAGGCTCACGGCATGTGGTGGATGCGATCAGCCAGTTCAACTCGACTCTGCAACTGCAATAACCAATCGCAAACACACCGCAGGTCCAATGTGAAAGAAGATCCAATGTGGGAGGGGGCTTGCCCCCTCCCACATTTTGTTTCCCCGAGTTGCCTAGATCGCCGCTAGGGTTTCTTTCACCGCCTGCGCCGGGTCAGAAGCCTTCGCCGCTACCTGCTGTTCCTGCTGCTGCTTCACCCGATCCGCCACTTGCTTGGCAATAGCGTCCTGCTTCTCCTGGGACATGTTCTGCACATCCGCCTCGGTCAACCCCTGTTCCTTGAGCAATTGCTCACGGATGCGTTCGGCCGGGGATTTGCTCATGTATTCGGTGAACTCGGAACGCACCGACGACGTGCTGCTGGTGGCTGGCACATCCGTCGTGCTGGCTTGCAGCTGCACACGGGTCTTGGCGAAGGCTTCGTCGATACGGTCGGCGGCCTTGTCCAGTTCCTTCTGCGCAGCCGGCACGGTCACGCTTTGCTGCGCCGCTTGCACGGCACCGCTGTACAGCGCACTGGCGGCGGCGTTGGCCGGGTCCATGTCGGAGCGTTTGAGCTGCTGCACGGTGGTCACGGCTTGGGTGTTGTTGTTAACCAGCATGATCGGTCACCTGTGGAAATGTTCGTGTGCCACAGGTGGAGCAAATAGCGTGCCGGGGACAAAAGCCCTGATTTTATTGAGGATGGAGTGGCCGCTACGGCAAGGGTTGTCCTGCCGGCGGCCATCCGTTGCCGTCAATGGGCGATGTTTTCCAACGCCAGGTTACGCGTACGCGGCCCAAACCAACTGATGGTGATCATCACGATCAACATGCTGCTGGCGATAAACGCCAGCACGCCCGGCGTGCCCAGGTGCTCCAGGATAAAACCGATCAACAGGCTGCTGAACACCGTGGACAAGCGGCTGAACGAATAACAGAACCCCACCGCCCGTGCGCGGATATTGGTGGGGAACAGCTCGCTCTGGTACGAGTGGTAACTGAAGCTCAGCCAGGCGTTGCAGAAGGTGATCATCACCCCGCAGATCACCAGGCCCACCGCCGTGGTTTGCAGGGCGAACAGGCTGCCGAAGATCATCGCGCCCAGGGCCGAGCCGACGATCTGCCATTTGTTTTCAAAGCGATTGGCCACCTTCACGAACAGCAACGGTCCCAGCGGGTAGGCAAGGGTGATGATGAACGCGTAGAGCAGGCTATGGGTCACGCTCACGCCCTGGCCCGACAGCAATGCCGGCAGCCAGTTGCCGAAGCCGAAGAAACCGATGGCCTGGAACACATGGAACACGATCAGCATCAAGGCGCGACGGCGATACGGTGGTTGCCAGATATCGGCAAAACGCCCGCTGCCTTGCACGCTCACGGCTTCCGGCTCCGGCTCATCCAGCGGTTTGCCGTGGTCTTTCTGGCAGCGTGTCTCAAGGTTATTCATGATCGCATCGGCCTCTTCGAAGCGGCCTTTTTGCGCAAGCCAACGCGGTGATTCCGGCAAACGCTTGCGCAATTGCCAGATAAACAGCGCAAACACCGCACTCGACAACACCACCCAACGCCAGCCGGATACACCGAACGGCGCCTGCGGCACCAACCACCACGACATCAACGCCACCGCCGGCACCGACAGGAACTGGATAAAGAACGCAAAGGCAAACGCCGAACTGCGCATGCGCTTGGGCACCAGTTCCGAGAGGTAGGCGTCGATGGTCACCAACTCGATCCCCAGGCCAATGCCCACCAAAAAGCGCATGCAGATAATGCCCACGGCGGACGTCTGGATACCCATCAAAATCGTAGCGACGGTGTACCAGATCAGCGCAAAGGTGAAGATCGCCCGCCGCCCGAAACGGTCGGCAATCGGGCTGAGCAGGCTGGCGCCGAGGAACAGGCCCAGGAACGTTGCCGAGGCGAACGCCGCCTGGTCGGAGAAGCCGAACACGCCTTCCTTGCCCGTGTGGAAAATGCCGTCGCTGATCAGGCCGGGGCTGATATAGGCGGTCTGGAACAGGTCGTACAGTTCAAAAAAACCGCCGATCGAGAGCAACGCCACCAGGCGCCAGACGGTGGCAACGGCAGGCAGACGGTCGATGCGCGCGCTGATATGGGCGGCGCGGATCGGGTCGATGCCGTCGGTGGGGGAGGTGGTGCGCGTGGACATGAAGAACCTTTATTTTAGTTATGACCGTTCAAGGCAAATGTTTGGAAGCCGGGACGTTGGCTGAGGCGTTGGTAGTATGCCTCCACCGCAGGGTAGGGCGGATGTTGCAGTGGCGCGTTGCGCCAACGGTGCACGGAGAGGCCGACGAGGATATCCGCCAGGGTGAATTCACTGCCAGCGACAAAGGCACCGGTCTTGATCAGCTGTTGCTCCAGCAAACCCATCTTGTCGTTCCAGGCTTGCACGCCGGCCTGGATGCGCTGCGGGTCTTGATACTCTGGGTTCTGGCGCACCAGTGCGTGGAACGCATAGCCCCAGGACGGGTTGAGCTCGGTGGCTTGCCAGTCCATCCACTGCTCCACCCGAGCCCGTGGCGCCGGTTCGGCGGGCAGCAGGTCATGGCGCTCATAGAGGCCGACAAGGTAGCGGCAGATGGTGTTGGACTCCCACAGCACGCCATGGTCGTCGATCAATACCGGCACCTGGGCGTTGGGGTTCAGCGCCAGGAACTCGGGGGATTGGGTGGGGGTGTAGCCGATGCCCCAGTCTTCGCGGTGGTAGTCGATGCCCAGTTCCTGGCAGGTCCAGAGCACTTTGCGCACGTTGATAGAGGAGGTGCGGCCGAGGATTTTTAATGAGTGTCCCATGGTGCTTTCCTTGCGGTGGAGAGCAGCCAACATAGCAGGGGTGATAGCAATGTGGGAGGGGGCAAGCCCCCTCCCACATTTTGACCGAGTAGGGCCTTAGCAGCGGGGGGCGTGCTGGTCCATGGCCTTGCCTACCAGCAGCACGCTCAGCTCACTGAGCTGGTGGATGGCCAGCGCTACATCGCGTTGCTTGCCGGTGAGGTCGTCAGCGAGGTCGAGCAGCAAGGTGCTGACGGAGCATACGGATTCGTAGCTGTTGACCAGCAGGGTTTCGGTAGATGTGTCAGGGGTGACGGTGAATAGCGCATGCGTGGGATGGATGCTTTGCATTTATGAAGTACCTGATTTTGGCTGATTGCGTGGGAAACTTCAGGCTACTAAACCCGATCACCGAAACATTCAGCGACCGGTAAACCTTAGATCTCTACCACCCAGACGCACAAGCCAGCGCGTTCTGACGTAAACGTAGGCAACTGGGCGAGGCGCTTACTGTAATGTCAGCTAGGTCCTACGCCATTCCTACAAAACTCCACCGTCTCAAGCTGGCACGGTCGAAAATGTGGGAGGGGGCTTGCCCCCGATGGCAGTGTGTCAGCTACAGATAAGCTGGCTGACCCACCGCTATCGGGGGCAAGCCCCCTCCCACATTTTTTACTGTGCTCGGATCCAGAAAGTCAGGTACTTTCCCGCACCTGCAACTCAAACCCCATATCCACCACCGGCTTGGCCACCTTATTCCCGGCCATGACTGTCAACAAATGCTCTGCCGAGCGCCGGCCAATTGCCTCTCGCGGGGTGCTGATGCTGCTCAAGCGCGGCACCATGAAGGATGACGCCGGCAAGTCGTTAAAGCCCAGCACCGCCACTCGCTCCGGCACTTTGATGCCATGGCGCATGGCTTCCAACAGTGCACCTTGGGCCAAGTCATCGTTGCCGAAGAAAATCGCATCCACATCCGGATGTGCCGCCAGCAACTGCAAGAACAGTTCGCCGCCCAAACCCACCGAGGATGGGCGCGGCGTCAGCACTTCCAGCGCCGGGTCGTACATGCCCGCCTGTTGCAGCGCACGGCGGAAGCCTTCGCCGCGCAGCAGGGTGCGTTGGTCCAACTGCGCGCCTATATAAGCCAAGCGCTTGCGCCCGCGAGACAGCAAGTGCGCCGCCGCCGTTTCGCCAGCGGCCAGTTGCGAGAAGCCCACGCAGTTCACGCCGGCATTGGGGTCCAGGTCCATCATGTAGACGCACGGCACATTGCTGGCCTCGACCATTCGTCGGGCGCTTTCGGTGCGGTCGAAGCCGGTCAGCAGCAAGCCCCGTGGCTGGTAGGCCATGTAGTTGCGCAGCAGGTTTTCTTCTTCGTCGCGGGAATAGTGAGAGTTGCCGATCAGCACTTCGAAGCCCTTGGGGCGCAGCACCTGGTGGATGGCTTCGAGGGTTTCGATAAACAGCAGGTTGGACAGCGAGGGTACGATCACCACCACCGAATGGCTTTGCGCCGAGGCCAGGGCGCGGGCGGCGGGGTTGACCACGTAGTTCAGTTCGCTGGCGGCTTTTTGCACCTTTTCCACCAGTTCGGTGGCAACAGTGCTGATGCCACGCAGGGCACGGGAGGCGGTAATCGGGCTGACACCGGCCAGGCGGGCAACTTCGTTCAGGGTCGGGCGACCCGTGGTGCGCAATTTTTTATCGTTCTTGGAGGTCATCAGGCGGCTTGCCAAACAAAAATCGAGGCACTAAGGTAGCGCTGTCTCCAAAAGGCTGCAAATTCTTGAATATCGGGTTGCCTGATCCGAGTTCAAACGCTTGGAGCGGATGCACGCGTCACTCCATAAAAAAAGACAAGACGGCGCGGGAAAAGCCTGTTTTTGCACTAGCCTTACAGCGTGCAAAGGTAGCGCTATCTGCGTCCTGAGGTGTTTCATGAGTCAACCTGTTACTGCCCTGGTCATCATGGGTGTTGCTGGCTGTGGCAAGACCAGCGTCAGCGAAGCCCTGTGCCGTCTGAACGGCGCCACCGCCATTGAAGGCGACAGCTTCCACCCCGCCGCGAACATCGAAAAGATGAGCGCCGGCCACCCCCTCGACGACGACGACCGCGCCGGCTGGCTCGACATCCTCTGCGATGAATTGCGCCGTTCGCTTAAAGCCGGTGAACACCCGGTGCTCACCTGTTCAGCCCTCAAGAAGAAATACCGCGACCACCTGCGCGAAGCCGCGCCGGGCCTGGGTTTCGTATTCCTGGAGCTGACCCGTGAAGTCGCTTCCGACCGTGTGTCCCATCGCCCCGGCCATTTCATGCCGGCAAGCCTGATCGACAGCCAGTTCGCCACCCTTGAATCGCCCAGAGGCGAGCCGCTGACCCTGGCCCTCAATGCCAGCGTCGACAGCGTCGAGGCCCTGGCCGAGCAAACCAACGCCTGGTGGCTGCAACACGGCTTTGAACCTACTCATTAATTTTTTGCCGGAAAAGATAGCGCTATCCCCGGCAGGAAGTTGAACACCCGCTTTAATAACAACAACAAACAGGAGAGACCCCCCATGTTTGGCATGTCCCACGAGTCCTACCTACTGCTTGACGCAGTGGTCACTATCATTGGGTTGATCGTTCTGATCACCAAGTTCAAGGTGCACCCGTTCATTGCACTGATCATCGCGGCCGGCTTCCTCGGGCTGACCTCGGGCATGCCCGTGGACAAGATCATCAAGGCGTTCCAGGACGGTTTTGGCGGGGTGCTCGGCTTTGTCGGCATCATCCTCGCGCTGGGCACGATGCTCGGCAAGATGATGGCCGAATCCGGCGGTGCCGATCAGATCGCCCAGACCCTGATCCGCGCCTTCGGCAAGGAAAAGGTCCAGTGGGCCATGATGTTCGCCGCGTTCCTGGTGGGCATCCCGCTGTTCTTCGAGATCGGGTTTGTATTGCTGATTCCGCTGGTGTTTATCGTTGCGCGCCGTACCGGCGTGTCGCTGATCAAGATCGGTATCCCGCTGCTCGCCGGCCTGTCGGCGGTACACGGCCTGGTGCCACCGCACCCTGGCCCGTTGCTGGCCATCGGCGTATTTGGCGCGGACATCGGCAAGACCATCCTTTACGGGCTGATCGTCGCACTGCCGACTGCCATCATCGCCGGCCCGATCTTCGGTACGTTTATCGCCAAGTACATTCCGGGTAACCCGTCCCAGGAACTGGTGGACCAACTGGCCCGCGAGTCGGAACACAAGAACCTGCCGAGCTTCAGCATCACCCTGATCACCGTGCTGCTGCCGGTGTTCCTGATGCTGCTCAAGACCTTCGCTGATATCGGTTTGCCGGACGGCCACGTGGTGCGCAACTGGATGGACATGATCGGTCACCCGATCTCCGCCCTGTTGCTGGCGTTGCTGCTGTCGCTGTACACCTTCGGCCATCGCCAGGGCATCCACTCCAAACAGATCCTCAAGTTGCTCGACGCCAGCCTTGCGCCGACCGCCGCGATCATCCTGATCATCGGCGCCGGTGGTGGCTTCAAGCAGATGCTGGTGACCAGCGGCGTGGGCGACGTGATCGGCCATATGGCGGTGAACGCGCAGATCAACCCGATCCTGCTGGCGTGGCTGGTGGCGGCGGTGATTCGTGTGGCCACCGGTTCCGCGACGGTCGCGACCATTACCGGTGCAGGCATTGTGGTGCCGGTGGTGGGGATGATCCCAGGGGTAAACCGTGAGCTGTTGGTGTTGGCGACGGGGGCGGGGTCGTTGATCTTGTCTCACGTCAACGATGCGGGGTTCTGGCTGGTGAAGCAGTACTTCAATATGACCGTGGCGGAGACGTTCAAGACGTGGACGGCGATGGAGACCATTTTGTCGGTGGTGGCGCTGATCTTCATCATGTTGTTGTCGTTGGTGGTGTAACAGGTACACCCACAATCCAAATGTGGTAACCCAATCAAATGTGGGAGGGGGCTTGCCCCCGATTGCTGAGTGTCAGTCACTGTATCCGGTGACTGATCCACCGCTATCGGGGGCAAGCCCCCTCCCACATTTTGACCTCATTCCTATAGATAGATTGGGTCAGGCCTTAGTGACCAGCCCATCCGCCCTGAACATCCCGCGAATCCCCCGCACCGCCTGCCGAATCCGGTCCTGGTTCTCGATCAGCGCAAAGCGCACATGATCATCCCCATATTCACCAAAGCCGATCCCCGGTGACACGCACACCTTGGCTTCCAGCAGCAATTTCTTGGCAAACTCCAGCGAACCCATGGCGGCATATTGCTCGGGAATCTTGGCCCAGACGTACATCGACGCCTTGGGGTTTTCCACCATCCAGCCCAGCTCATGCAGGCCCTTGACCAGCACATTGCGCCGTTGGCGATATTGCTCGGCGATGTCCCTCACGCACTGCTGGTCGCCTTCCAGTGCCGCAATCGCCGCCACTTGCAGCGGGGTGAAGGTGCCGTAGTCGTGGTAGCTCTTGATGCGCGCCAGGGCGTTGACCAGTTCCGGGTTGCCCACCATGAAACCGATGCGCCAGCCGGCCATGTTGTAGCTCTTGGACAGGGTGAAAAACTCCACCGCAATGTCCTTGGCCCCCGGCACTTGCATGATCGAAGGGGCTTTCCAGCCGTCGTAGACGATGTCGGCGTAGGCCAGGTCGTGGATCACCAGCACGTCGTACTGCTTGGCCAGGGCGATCACGCGTTCGAAGAAATCCAGCTCCACGCACTGCGCGGTGGGGTTGGACGGGAAGCCGAGGATCATCATCTTCGGCTTGGGGATCGAACCGCGAATCGCCCGTTCCAACTCGGCGAAGAAGTCCACGCCAGGCACCAACGGCACCGAGCGCACCTGGGCGCCGGCAATTACTGCGCCGTAGATGTGAATCGGGTAGCTCGGGTTGGGCACCAGCACCGTGTCGCCCTGGTCCAGGGTGGCCAGCATCAAGTGCGCCAGGCCTTCCTTGGAGCCGATGGTCACGATGGCTTCCGACTCGGGGTCGATGTCCACTTCATAACGGTCTTTGTACCAGCGCGAAATCGCCCGGCGCAGACGCGGAATGCCTTTGGAGGTGGAGTAGCCGTGGGTGTCTTCGCGCTGGGCGACCTGCACCAGCTTTTCGACGATATGCGGCGGCGTGGCGCCGTCGGGGTTACCCATGCTCAAGTCGATGATGTCTTCGCCGCGCCGACGCGCAGCCATCTTCAACTCGGCAGTGATATTAAAAACGTAGGGGGGGAGTCGATCTATGCGCGCAAAGCGGCGCGGCGAACCTTGGTCTGCCATTGTTGCCTCGAAGTACGTAAGCGCCCGGAACCGTCCGAGCGACGTCGGCCACTGCGGTGGCCTGCGGGGCAGACAATACGGTCGATGATGGCCAGTTGTCCAGATGCGTAGGAAAATTTTCTGCGTGGAAGGCAGACGGGATATCCCCCTATACTCGATGCGGGTTTGTTCCCTCATAAGAAGGAGACTGTTCGAATGGATCAGCAGACAAAACAACCGCTGGAGCCACGCATGGAAGCCGGTAAAGCCCTGGTGATCGCCGGGGTGAAAGGGCGTTATTCAAAGGCCACGGTGGGGGATATCCCCAAGCTGTGGGAGTTGTTCGACACCTGCATCAAGGACATCAAGCCACGCGTCGGCGGGGTGACCTACGGCGTGTGCCATAACCCCCATCACGGCGAATTCGATTACCTGGCCGGGGTTGAAGTACCGAGCAAAAGCGACGTGCCGAGCAACTTCGAATTCATCGAAATTGCACCGCTCAACTATGCGGTGTTCCCGCATTACGGGCCGGTGCAGGCCCTTGAGCAAACGTACGAACGCATCATGTTCGAGTGGTTGCCGCACTCGGGCTACAGGGTCGTGGGGGCGGATTTCGAGCGCTACAGCGCCGATTTTGACGTACGCAAAGGCACCGGGACGGTGGAGGTCTGGCTGCCGGTGGGCGACAAGTAACCCTCCTTCACCACAGGGCCTTCAGCCACCAAAGCTGAGCTGGAAGCCCTGTGCCGATTGGCGTATGGCTCTCGCAACATTGGGGGCTAGCCGGCAATACTCGTCTTCGCGCTTGAGCACGGCTTCAAGGGTTTGAAGCAACGCCTGAATACGTGCCTCGGGGTTTTCGACTTCACAGGCTCGCGCAAACTCAAGAATGCCCAGGCGCGAAGCGAACATTGATTTGTTGCCGGACAGGTCGAGGGCCAATGAGTCTTCGGGGATGTAGGCGGTGGTGTTAACAATGTCGTAAGCCGGTGCCAGGCGTGTATCGAATTGCACGGGATCGCTATACAGCACGCCAAAATTTTTCAGGTGAGCATCGCCATTACCCACGATGCAACTCAGGGCTACACTGTCGAACAATTGATCGAGTGAACTGCGGATCTCTAGCGGCGCTCATCAAGACGCTGCCGCTGTCACCCTGAGGCGTGTGCACGCGCAGGCTGGGGTTATTCATTGAACAGGTCCTCCAGTTCTTCCAGGGTCGGCAGGGTCACGGGCACTAATTTGATCTCACTGCCCAACGCGGCAATGACACGGGCATAGGCATTCATGGACACCGAAGGGCTGCCCTGTTCAATTTCAATCAATTTTTGACGAGTAACGCCTGCTAGCTTTGCCAGCTCCGCTTGCTTGTAGCCTCTGTTAAGGCGCATGCCGCGTACCTGGTCGCCGAGCCGTTGAGTGATAATCGAAGCTTCCATGTCACATATTCATTACTTTCGTTTAGTTAAGTCATGTATACGTTACATTTTCTGAGTGTCAAGGCTACCCCGACCAAACACCCAACTCAACCGGCGCTCAAAACCCACCCGTGCGCGATAGGCCTCTCCGCAATCCACCCATCCAGCCCCCAGATACAATCCCATCGCCGCCACATTGTCCGTATCCACCGACAACTCAATCCCCTTGATCTGCGGCCACGCCTGCAGCGCGGCAGTGGGTAGCGCCTGCAAGCACGCTTTGCCAAACCCCCGGCCTTGTTGCCCGCGATCCACCTGGAATGCATGCAATGTGGCGCTGTGCTCGTCGGCCCAGTGGGGCAGGCAAGGCGGGCGCTTGAGCAGGAGGAAGGCGACGGGTAGGTCATCGGCCAGCAAGGCGAAGCCTTTGACGCCGGGACTTGGGTTGACCAACAAGGTGTTGAGCGCGCAGTACATATCGCCGCAAAACGGCAGTTGCTCCGGGTGAACTTCAAGGGCGCTGAGGTGCTGTTGTTGCACGGCATTCAGCGCTTCATAGGCAACAAGGCGGGTTTGCATCGGGGTGTCCGAACGGCTGCAAGTAAGGGGCGCAGTTTACCGGGTTTGCGTTGGGCCAAATTATTTTCAGACGCCTGTCGATTTGCGGCCAGGCCATTCGACTAAAGGTGTCCTCACCCCACAGGAGAATCGCCATGAGCAGCACAATCCACACCCTGATCGACCAATGGAAGCAAGCCGTGCTTTCCCGGGATATCAATAAAATTGTCAGCTATTACGCCGACGATATCGTCTCGTTCGATGCAGTGACGGCACTGCAATTCAAGGGCAAGGCCGCCTACCGCGCCCATTGGGAAGAGTGCATGAAACATTGCCCTGGCCCCGGCATTTTCGAGTTTCATGAACTGCATGTCGTCGAGGGCCCCGAGAGTGCCTTTGCCCACTGGCTGGCCCATTGCGGCGGCGCCGGGCCGGATGGCGTGGTGAAGGCATGCTGGATGCGCGTAACTGCCGGTTACCAGCGCATCCACGGCGAGTGGAAAGTCGTGCATGAACATTGGTCGGCGCCCTTCGATATGCAAAGCGGCACGGCACTGTTCGACCTGAAACCTTAAGCGCCGCGAACTATAGTCAGTAGTCCGCCACCGGAGATGCACATGAAATACCTCTGCCTGATCTACAGCAACGAACAGGTGCTGCACACCTCGCCCGACAGCCCGGCAGACCCGGAGTGTTTCGCCTACGCCCAATCGGTGCAGGCCAGTGGTCGCATGCTGGCCGCCGAGCCGTTGGAGTCGGTGACCACGGCAACTACCGTGCGCATGCGCAATGGCAAGTTGTCGATCACCGACGGGCCGTTTGCCGAAACCAAGGAGCAACTCGCCGGGTTCTACCTGATCGAGGCGCGGGACTTGAACGAAGCGATCCAGGTGGCCGGCGGTATTCCGGCGGCCCGGGTCGGCAGTGTGGAAGTGCGCCCGGTGCGCGCGTTGAATCTCTGACCACTACAACCATAAGACTCAAGAGGTTTGCCCCATGTCTAACCCCTCTGCCGAATTTGAACTGTCCATCAGCCGTGTGATCGATGCGCCTCGCAGCCGGGTGTTCCGCGCCTGGACCGAGCCTGCCTTGCTGCAACAATGGTGGGGGCCCCATGGCATGACCACTCCCAAGTGCGAAATGAACCTTTGGGTCGGTGGGCTGTTTTCTACGTTGATGCGTGCCCCGGACGGCGCCGAATACCCCACTCAGGGCGTATTTCTGGAAATCGTCGCGCCGCGGCGATTGGTGTTTACCGACGCCTTCAAGCCCGGCTGGATTCCGTCGGGCAAGCCGTTCATGACCGCCGAAGTGACGTTTCAGGAAGTCGAAGGCAACAAGACCCTCTACACCGCCCGCGCGATGCACTGGAACGCCGAAGACAAGCAAGCCCACGAAGCCATGGGCTTTCACGACGGCTGGGGCCAGAGCCTCGACCGGTTGGTGAAACTGGTGACCGAGGACATGACCGATTGACCCCGTCGGTCGAGGCGATTTACCGCAGTGAATCCCGGCGCGTCCTCGCCACCCTGATCCGTGTGCTGGGGGATTTCGACCTTGCCGAAGAGGCCTTGCACGAGGCGTTCTTCGTCGCGGTCGAACGCTGGCCGCAGGAGGGCGTGCCGGATAATCCCCGTGCCTGGCTGGTGTCCACCGGGCGCTTCAAGGCCATCGACCGGTTGCGCCGCCAGGCGCGCTTTACCCCGTTGTTGCAGGAGCAGGCTGACGCGCTGGAGGCGACGGATTGGAGTGCCGAAGACGTGGAAGATGACCGCCTGCGGCTGATCTTCACCTGTTGCCACCCGGCGTTGGCCCCCGATGCCCAGACGGCGTTGACCCTGCGCGAGATCTGCGACCTCACCACCGAGGAAATCGCCCGGGCCTTCCTGGCCACCCCGGCCACGATTGCCCAGCGCATCGTGCGGGCCAAGGGCAAGATCCGCGAAGCCAGGATTCCTTATCAGGTGCCATCCCTCGCCGAATTACCCGAGCGCTTGGACAGCGTGCTGCGAGTGATCTACCTGGTGTTCAACGAGGGCTATTCGGCGTCCATGGGCGCCGATCTCACGCGGGAGGCGTTTACCCGCGAGGCCATTCGTCTTGGCCGCTTGCTGATGGAGTTGTTGCCGGAGCCGGAAGTCGTGGGGCTGCTGGCGCTGATGCTGTTGCACGAGTCCCGCCGAGCGGCGCGCACGTCGGTCAGTGGAGAGCTGGTGCTGTTGAGTGAACAGGACCGATCACTGTGGGACGCGTCCTTGATTGTTGAAGGCTGCACGTTGGTGGCGCGTGCGCTGACCACTGGTCGTTTTGGTCCTTACTGCCTGCAAGCGGCCATTGCGGCGGTGCATGCCGAGGCGCCCACAGCGGCTGAAACGGACTGGCCGCAGATCGTCGGGCTGTATGACGTATTGCTCAGGGCCACGCCGTCGCCGGTGATCGAGTTGAACCGCGCCGTGGCAGTGGCGATGGGGCAGGGGCCATTGGCGGGGTTGCAGTTGGTCGAGGGAATTTTCCAGCGAGGGGAGTTGACGGATTACCACTTGGCGCATTCGGCGCGGGGGGAGTTTTGTCGGCAGTTGGGACGAATCGAAGAAGCCCGCAGTGCTTATGAAAAAGCCCTGTCATTGACTCAACAAATCCCCGAAAAACGCTTCCTGGAACAACGCCTGGCCGAACTCCATCTCCACAAACAATGAAAATCAAAATGTGGGAGGGAGCAAGCCCTAATGCCAGTCAGTTAGGGCGAACACTGTACCTGTGGCGAGGGAGCTTGCTCCCGCTGGGCCGCGAAGCGGCCCCAGCTCTTTGTTTTAAAAGACTGGGACTGCTACGCAGTCCAACGGGAGCAAGCTCCCTCGCCACAGGTTACTTTTACAATTGCTACGTCTTAATTGACTGGCATTAGGGCAAGCCCCCTCCCACAATTTTGATCCTCATTATCTGTAGAAAGTCATTCAAGCATCTTGCCCAATAACCAACTGCCCGCCGGCCCCGGAGGCTGTTGGCGCGACCACAACGCATCCACCGTCACCGAGCGTGGCCAGCCGCGTGCGTTGAGTTCTACCAAGCTGTCATTGCCAAAGCGCTCTACCAGCCAGCGGGGCAGGGGCGCCCAGCCGAAGCCTTGTTGGGCCATTTCCATCAGCAACAGGTAACTGGCGGCGGACCACACCCGGCCCGCGGGGCGGCTGTCGAAGGGTTTGACGATGCTCGCCAGGCGCAACTCGCGATGCTGTTGCAGGGTCTGCTGATCGATACTCGCCAGGCCCGCCAGCGCATGTTGCGGCGCAACAAACAGCGCGATCTCGGTACGCTCCTGCACCGGCGAGGCGGTCAGGTCCGGCGGGTAGACCGCTTGTTGCTCGATAAACGCAATGTGCGCCCGACCACTTTGTACCAAGTCGATCAGGTCGTCGCATTCGGCGATCAGCCACTCCATTTCCAGGTCGGGGTAACGTTCATCCAGCGCGATCAGGGTGGTTTCAAAGCGCTGTGATTGGTACGTGTCCGACATGGCCACCGTCAGCTTCGGCTCCAGGCCCTGGGCCAACTGGCTCGCCGCCAATTCCAGGCGACTGCTGGCCTCCAGCACCTGTTCGGCCCGTTGCAGCAATACATGCCCGGCGGGGGTCAACGTCGGCTTGCGGCTGCTGCGGTCGAACAACACCACATCCAGGTCAATCTCCAGGCTCGCCACCGCCGCACTGACGGTGGACTGGCTCTTGCCCAGCTTGCGCGCCGCCGCCGAAAACGAACCTTGGGTCGCCGCCTGTACAAACGCCTGCAGCACTTCGTTGGACGCCATGACTATCGCCTTGATCGATGGTTATTGGTTATGAAGTATCGAGTGAGAGGGTGATCATGGCAACATTCTTCACTCACGGAGCGCAGGGTATGACCCCCACCAAATCGATGACTGAACGTGTTTGCCAAGCCCTGGGTTTTGAGGGCCTGGCCCTGTTGATCTGTACACCGCTGCTGGTATTGATCACCGGCCGGCCCGCCCTGGAAATGGGCGCGGTGACCTTGGGCCTGAGCCTGCTGGCGCTGACCTGGAACATCATTTTCAATAGCCTGTTCGACCGCTTGAAGGGGCGCCTGCAACTGTTCGGTGGCGCATGGACGCGGGTGCTGCATGCGCTGCTGTTTGAGGGCGGGCTGATTATCGTGGCCGTGCCGTTGATCGCGATCTGGCTGAATATCAGCCTGTTGCAGGCGTTTATGCTCGACATCGGTGTACTGCTGTTTTTCCTGCCGTACACCTATGCCTATCACTGGGGCTATGACGTGCTGCGTGAGAAAGTCCTACAGAAACATGCCGCCCGACGCCTCGATGCGCTGGCCGGTGATCCAGTGGCTGCCGTCGGCCAGAAGAGTGGCGATCGCACCGCCGATATCGTCCGGTAAACCGGCGCGGCCCAAAGCGGTGTTGTTGGCGACCATGGTGTTGAGCGCGGCGTTGTCACGGACGGCACCGCCGCCGAAGTCGGTTTCGATGGCGCCCGGCGCCAGGATATTCACGCTGATGCCGCGCCCACCCAGTTCCTTGGCCTGATACCGAGTGAGTACTTCCATTGCGCCTTTCATCGCGGCATAGGCGGCATATCCCGGCAGGCTGAACCGTGCCAGGCCGCTGGAAATATTCAGGATGCGCCCGCCGTCGCTGATCAGCGGCAGCAGTTTTTGAGTCAGGAAAAACGGGCCTTTGAATTGGATCGCCAGCAGTTGGTCGAACTGCGCCTCGGTGGTTTCGGCAAAGCTGGCATGGGCGCCGATGCCGGCGTTGTTGATCAGAAAGTGGAAGTGATCCTGTGCGAAAACATCCTTGAGCACGCTGCCAACTTCGCCGACAAAAGCATCGAAGGTGCTGCTCTGGCCCACGTCCAGCTGCAACATCGCGGCGCGGCCACCCAGGGCTTGAATCTGCTCGGCCACGGCCTGGGCTTCGCCCGCTGCGCTGTGGTAGGTGCCGATGATATCGACGCCCTGTGCTGCCAGGTGCAGCGCGGCGCTTTTGCCCAGGCCACGGCTGGCGCCGGTGATGAGTGCGATTTTACGGGTCATGGTGCAGTCCTCATGGGTGATCAGTGGGACTGAGTGTATTTATTCGCCCATAACGTGATAAACAGCGCTATACCGGAATCACTGGCCGGATAAGGCGAACAATCCCATGAATAAACTTGAGCTGCTGCGCACCTTCGTGCGCGTCACCGAACTGTCGAGCTTTACCGGCGCCGGCGAAAGCCTGGGGCTGCCGCGCTCTACCGTGTCCGAACATGTGCAGGCCCTGGAAGAACTGCTCGGCACGCGCCTGTTGCAACGCACCACACGCAAGGTGCAAGCCACTCAGGATGGCCGAGTGCTGTATGAGCGCAGCAAGGATCTGCTGTCACACATGGAGGAACTGGAAGGGCTGTTTCGGCAGGACGAGGCGCAACTCAGCGGGCGCATTCGCGTGGACATGCCCAACGTGATGGCGCGGGAGCTGATCCTGCCGCGCCTGCCGGAATTCATGGACGCACATCCGTTGATCGAGCTGGAGATCAGCAGCACCGACCGCCAGGTCGACCTGCTCGCCGAAGGCTTCGATTGCGTGTTGCGGGTGGGCGCGCAGCCCGATCAGACGGTGGTGGCGCGACTGTTGTGCAGCATGCCGATGATCAACTGCGCGAGTGCGGGCTACCTGCAACGGTATGGCGTGCCTACAACCCTGGCCGACTTGGCGCACCACCAGTTGGTGCATTACGTACGGCCGTTGGGGTCACGTTCGGCGGGCTTCGAATACCTGCAAGGCAACAAAGTCCATCGCGTGCCCATGGCCGGGCGGGTCACGGTCAACAGCACCGATGCCTATCGGGTGGCGTGCCTGGGCGGCTTCGGCATAACCCAGGTGCCCGCCCTGGGCATTCGCGAATTGCTCGCCAGCGGTGAACTGGTGGCGCTGTTGCCCGACTACCCGGCGCCGCCGCTGGATGTGTCGCTGCTGTACGCCGGTCAACGGCATTTGCCGCAGCGGGTGCGGGTATTCATGGATTGGCTGGCCGCGTTGTTGCAATCCCAGCTCTAACGCCGTGCCGACAACTGCTGCGGTGCCAGGAACGCGTCGTGGAAGTAATCGCGCACCGCCTGCATCGCCGGGGTGAATGTTCGCTCGCGGTGCCAGGCCAGGCCGACGCTCATCGGCGTGACCGGGTCGGTCACGGTCAGGGTTTCGATGCGCTTGCCTTCCAGCGACCAGGGGCGGTGTACCAGATCGGAGAGGATTGCCACGCCGCTGCCATTGGCAACCATGCTGCGCACCGCCTCCACTGAACTGGTGCGCAGGCGCACCTTGGGCGTTTGCCCGGCCTGCTCCCAGTAACGCATGGCGCTGTGTTCGGCTTCATCGACGGTCAGCAGGATGTAAGGCTCTTGCGCCACATCCGCGAGGCTCACGGCACCGCGTTCGCACAGTGGGTGATGGCTGGGCAGCCACAGGCGGCGTTCTGAGTTGAACAGGATTTCGGAGACGATATCCGGGTGAGTGAGGTTGGCGGTGAGCACCACGGCCATGTCGAACTGACCGTCCAGCAATCCTTGCTCGATGGCTTGGCGTTCCTGTTCGAACACCTCGATGGTCACGTCCGGGTGCCAGTGTTCCATGCGCTGCAAATGATGAGGCAGGAAGTAACCCAGCACCGTGTAGCTGGCGGCCAGACGCAGCACGCCGCTGGCGCGGTAGTCGGGCAGCGGGCTGTTCAGTGCGTCATCCACGCTGCGCACGATCACGTAGGCGCGGTTGAGGAAATGCCGCCCGGCGTCGGTCAGGTTCATGCCCTGGGCCGAGCGCACGAACAGTTGCACGCCGAGCATGGCTTCCAGTTCCTTGATCGCGGTGGTCACCGCCGACTGGGAGATGTTCAAGTGAATCGCGGCCTGGGAAATTTGACCGATTTCGGCCGTGGCGACGAAGTAGCGCACTTGGCGCAGGGTCAGGGACATAGTGAGATCCGGACGCAGAGCGCCATGGCTGCGTTCCCACGCGGAGCGTGGGAACGATCTGTGTATATCTGTTTTTCAGAAGATACCCTATCTGATAATAGATCTTCCCAAGGGGTCAAGGCGCAGCCTACTTTTCTTCCATCACTTAGGCGGAGCGACCCCGATGCAGGCAGTGGATTTCAATTCGGACATGGGCGAAGGCTTCGGCCCCTGGACCATCGGCGATGGCGTGGATTCGGAGCTGATGGCCTACATCAGCTCGGCCAATATCGCCACCGGCTTCCACGCCGGCGACCCCGGCACCATGCGCCGCACGGTGGAGCGCGCCAAGCAATTGGGCGTGGCCATTGGTGCCCATCCAGGCTTTCGCGACCTGGTGGGGTTTGGCCGGCGACACATCAACGCCCCGGCCCAGGAGTTGGTGGACGACATGCTCTACCAACTCGGCGCCCTGCGGGAGATCGCCCGTGCCCAGGGCGTGACCCTGCAACACATCAAGCCCCATGGCGCGCTCTACATGCACCTGGCCCGTGACGAAGAAGCGGCGCGCTTGCTGGTGCAAAACCTGCAAATCATCGAGCCGACGCTGTTGCTGTATTGCATGCCCAACTCGGTGATCTGGCGTGTGGCCAAGGAGCTGGGGCAACCGGTGGTGCGGGAGTTTTACGCTGACCGTGAGTACGATCTGACGGGCTCAATCGTGTTTACCCGCAATGTGCGGGCGTTGGATCCGGCGACAGTGGCGGCGCGTGTCCTACGTGCTTGTCAGACCGGGTTGGTAAGAACCGTAGAAGGCGAAGACCTGTTCATCGAGTTCGATTCCATCTGCCTGCACAGCGACACTCCCGGTGCCTTGGACCTGGTAGAGGCCACCCGCGAGGCGTTGGACCGAGCGGGCATCACGGTCAAAACACCCCAATAAAAACGATCTCACACTTTTTCGCCTGCCTTTCTACAACGATTCCAAGAGGAACAGACATGGCTGAAACGTCCCCCATCCGCTACAGCTTCGGCGGTGATGAACATCTGTTTGCCGAGGTCAGCGACAGCATGTCCCTGGAGGCCTTTTTCAAAGGCATGGCGGTGACCCGAGCGGTAGAGCGCCTGGCGCTGGAAGGCGTGCTGGATGTGTGCCTGGCCAATGCATCGTTCCAGATTCGCTTCGACCCCGACCGCATCGCGCCTCACGTGCTGCTCGACGCGGTGCAGACCGCCGAAGCCCAGGCCGTGGCCGAGCGCACCTTGCACACGCGCATCATCGAAATCCCGGTGCTGTACAACGACCCGTGGACCCACGAGACCTTGATGCGTTTTCGCGACCGTCATCAAGACCCCAGCGGCACTGACCTTGAGTACGCCGCTCGCATCAATGGCCTGGCCGATGTCGACGCGTTTATCGCCGCCCACAGTGGTGCGCCGTGGTTTGTCTCGATGGTGGGCTTTGTGGCGGGGCTGCCGTTCATGTTCCAGATGGTCGAACGCGAGCGGCAATTGCAGGTGCCCAAGTACCTGCGCCCACGCACCGACACGCCGAAATTGACCCTTGGTCATGGCGGCTGCTTCGGCTGCATCTACTCGGTACGCGGCGCCGGCGGTTACCAGATGTTCGGCGTGACCCCGGCGCCAATCTATGACCCGGCGCAGCAGTTGGCCTACCTGAAGGAACACATGGTGTTCTTCCGGCCGGGCGATATCGTGCAGTTCAAACCCATGGACCGCGACGCCTACGACCTGGCGGTCGCCGAGGTGGACGCAGGACGTTTCGACCTGCGCATCCGTCCGGTGGAGTTTTCCCTCGACGCCTTTCTCGCCGACCCCATGGGTTATCCGAAATCCCTGCAGGAGGCGCTGGCATGATCAAGGTCCTCAAACCCGGCCTCGCCACCTCTGTTCAAGACCTTGGTCGCGAAGGTTATTACCACTTGGGCATTCCGCCTTCGGGGGCGCTGGATCAATACGCGTTGAGTGCAGCCAACCATCTGGTCGGCAACCCGGCGGGCGCTGCCGGCCTGGAATGCACCTTGATCGGCCCCGAGTTGCAGTTCCAGCAGGATGCACTGGTGGCCCTCAGCGGTGCATTGATGTCGCCGCGCCTGGATGGTGAAGTGGTGCATCAGGACACCGCTTTCCACGTGCGCGCCGGGCAGGTGTTGCGCTTTGAGTTCCCCAAGGCCGGGGCCCGCACCTACCTGGCAGTGGCCGGTGGCATCGATGTGCCGCTGGTGCTGGGCAGTCGCTCGACGTACACCCTCGGCGCACTCGGTGGGTTCAACGGGCGACGCTTGCAGGAGGGGGATGAGTTGCCCATTGGCGAGGCCAGCGGTGCGGGGCGAGCGGGCAACAGCTTGCCCATGGCGCTACGTCGATCGGTAGGCGGCGATGTAACGTTGCGCGTGGTGCCGGGGCTGTATTACGAGCGCCTGAGTGACGCGGCCAAAGGCAGTTTTTTTGCCGAGCCGTGGACCGTGGGTTCGGAGGCGGACCGTATCGGCTATCGCTTCAAGGGCGGCAGCGCACTGAGCTTTCAGCCACGGGAACAGCCGTTTGGCGCGGGGTCTGATCCGTCGAATATCGTCGACAGTTGCTACCCGATCGGCTCGATCCAGGTGCCGGCGGGGTTGGAGCCTATTGTGTTGCACCGGGATGCGGTGTCGGGCGGTGGCTACGCGATGATCGGCACGGTGATCAGTGCGGATCTGGACCTGATCGGGCAGATGCAGCCGAACCAGCGGGCGGGGTTTGTGGCGGTAACGCTGGAGGAGGCGTTGGAGGCGCGGCGGGTGTACAAGAAGCGGCTCAAGGTTATGGCTGGTTTGTTCACTCTCTGAAAAACAAAGAGGACTAAATGTGGGAGGGGGCTTGCCCCCGATTGCGGTGGGTCAGCCAACTGATCTTTAGCTGACCCACTGCCATCGGGGGCAAGCCCCCTCCCACATTAGTTCTCTGTTCACATTGAGGTTTTGTGGTGGGTCAGAACAGTTTGGTGAACAGCCAGTAGAGGCTACCTGAAAGCAGGATTGCCGCAGGCAACGTCAGCACCCACGCCATCGCCAAATTCCGAATCGTGCGCATCTGCAACCCACCGCCATTGGCCACCATGGTTCCCGCCACGCCGGACGACAACACATGGGTGGTCGACACCGGCAAACCATACATATCCGCCGCGCCGATGGTCAGCATCGCCACCATTTCCGCCGAAGCGCCTTGGGCGTAAGTCAGGTGGGTCTTGCCGATCTTCTCGCCGACGGTCACCACGATGCGCTTCCAACCGACCATGGTGCCCAGGCCGAGGGCGATGGCCACGGCGATCTTGACCCACAGCGGAATAAAGCGCGTGGAGCTGTCGATCTGTTGCTTGAACAGTTGCAGCTTGCCTTGGGTATCGGCGTCGAAGTGGCCGACCTTGTCCTTGTCCATCAGGCGAATGGTTTCGCTGGTCAGGTACATGTCGTTACGCACGTTGCCCACGGCTTCCACCGGCACTTTGGCCAGGGAGCCATAACCCTTCACTTCATCACCGATCTGGCCGGCCAGTGCGGCGAGGGCGGGGATCAGTTCCGGGGTGGCTTCCTTGGTGCGCACGTAGGTCGAGAGGATCGGACGCGGGTCACCGCTCAGCGCTTGCGGCGCGCTTTTCACCAGGGCCACTTGGGTCACCTCGGCCACGGCGGCGAACTGCAAGGATTGCTCGGCGGGCATGGTGCGGTTCAACGCATAGGCCATCGGCAGGGTGCCCACCAGGATCAACATGATCAAACCCATGCCTTTTTGCCCATCGTTGGAGCCGTGGGCGAAGGACACGCCGGTGCAGGTGGCGATCAGCAGGCCGCGAATCCACAACGGCGGCGGCGTGTCGCCCTTCGGTGCCTTATACAGCGCGCGGTTTTTCACGAAGGCGCGCAGGGCCAGCAACAGCAATGCAGCAAACGCGAAGCCGATCAGCGGCGACAGCAGCAGGGCATAACCGATCTTGATCGCCTGGCTCCAATCCACACCGCTGGTGCCGTCACGCCCGTGCATCAAGGCATTGGCCACGCCGACGCCGATGATCGAACCGATCAGGGTGTGGGACGACGATGCCGGTAACCCCAGCCACCAGGTGCCGAGGTTCCACAGAATGGCGGCGATCAACAGGGCGAAGATCATCGCAAAACCGGCCGACGAGCCGACTTGCAGGATCAGCTCTACCGGCAGCAGCGCAATGATGCCGAACGCCACCGCACCGCTGGAAAGCAGCACGCCAAGGAAGTTGAAGAACCCCGACCACGCCACCGCAAAGTGCGGCGGCAGCGAGTTGGTGTAGATCACCGTCGCGACCGCGTTGGCGGTGTCGTGGAAACCGTTGACGAACTCGAAACCCAACGCGATCAACAACGCCACGCCCAGCAGCAGGAACGGCGTCCACGTGGTGACCACGGTGCCCAGTTCGTGCATGTCGTGCATCAGGCTGTAGGCGGTGAACAACAGGCCCATGGCGAGCACGGCGAAGAAGATGATCACCGTCACCAGGTTGTTTTTCTTGTCCAGCCGGGGTGTGGGGGCGGCGTGTGAGGAGGCAGTCAGGGAAGGGGTGGCCATGCCGGAGCATCCGAGTGGGGAGGATGTCCTTCATATTCATTGCAGAATGTTACAGAGATGCTGCCGCAGGTCAGTGTTTGGTTAATTGAGCCTTGCGCCGATCTAAGAAGTGCTGGAGGGCTAATGTGGGAGGGGGCTTGCCCCCGATGACAGAGTGTCAGTCACTGCATCTGTTGACTGGCACACCGCCATCGGGGGCAAGCCCCCTCCCACAGTTTTAAATGCATTTCAGGTTGAGAATTTGCGGAACGCCCAGCGTCCGGCAATCACAGTAAACGTGGCAACCAGCGCCACCAAAATCCAAAACCCCTCCGGGTCCGTAGACAGCGGCACACCCCCCACATTCATCCCGAAAAAACCGGCAATGATATTGATCGGCAACGCCAGCACCGTCACCACGGTCAGGGTGAACAGCGTGCGGTTGCTCTGTTCGTTGAGGTTGGCGGCGATCTCTTCCTGCAACAACTTGATGCGTTCACCCAGGGCCGTCAGGTCGTTGATGATCAGCGCAAACTCCTCGGTGGATTTGCGCAACTCCTTCACGTCTTCCTTTTGCAGCCACTGCGGCGGGCGGTTGAGCAGGCGCAGCAACGAGCCCGGTTCCAGCGCCAGCAAGCGTTGCAGGCGCACCAGCACCCGGCGTGCCGCGCCCAGCTCGGCGCGGTTGGTGGACAGGCGCGAGGACAGCAACTGGTCTTCGATCTGGTCGACGCTGATGCTGGTCTTGCGCACGATCTGGGTCAGTACTTCGCCCTGATCGCGCAGCAGGTGCACCAGCAATTCCAGCGGGGAACGAAAGCGCTCACCGGCCTTTACCGACGAGCGCAGTTTGTCCACCGAGTGCAAAGGTTGCAGGCGTGCGCTGATCAGCAGGCGGCTGCGGGCGCACACCCACAGCGTGGAAATATCCGAAGAGACCATGCTGCTGAAGTTGAACACCACATCGTTGACCACCGCCAGCAAGGCCGAGTCCACATGCTCGATGCGGGTGGAGCGCGAGCCTTCGTGCAGTGCTTCGAAGAACTCGGCGGGCAAGTCCAGGTGCGACTGCATCCAGCGCTCGCACGCGGCGTGGGCCAGGTTCAGGTGCAGCCACAGGAACTCTTCCGGGTCGTCCGGTTGCTGCAAGGCCCTGAGGGCGGTGGCCGAATCAATCTGCTCGCCTTTTGCACCGGGGCGAAACCGAAAACCGTAGAGCAGGCCAAACAGATCGGGATCCTGATGGCCGTGATCGATGCTGTGGTTCATGGAGGCTCGCAGAGAAAGCACCTGTAGGACGTTTCACAGGTTCGCGTAGGCGAATCATTGCAAGGTGAAATGACAGTTTTGTGACGGTTCTGAATTTATTTCGCTGCCGTGACATTTATTTGACCGTCTGTCGGGAGCTGTTCAAGAAGACTCTAGCGCAGCCGATTCAGGCGCGGAGAGTCGTTTGATAACAGGGAGGTTGCGGCGTGCGTGCACTTATCCCTTGTATCGAGGCTTTACCCCGATGAATGTTTTGCGTACCTCCTTGAGAGCACAAATCCTGTCGCTGCTCGGTGGCAGCCTGCTGGCGATGTTGTTGATTGCCCTGGCGTGTTTCAACTTCCTGTCTAATGGGGTGCAGAGTTATCGCAGTTTGCTGGAAGGGCCGTTGCTGACCTCGCAGTTGATCGATGAGGCCAACCTGCAATTCAAGGTGCAAGTGCAGGAATGGAAAAACGTCCTGCTGCGCGGCAAGCAGCCCCAGGATATGGAGAAATACTGGGGGCAGTTCCAGGACCGTCAACGTGATGTGCAAGGCATCCTCACGCGGCTGGTCACCCAGACCAGCAACGACTCCACGTTGAGCCGACGTATCGAAACCCTGCGCCAGGAACACCAACAGCTCGGCGTGGCTTATCAGAAGGGCCGCGATGCCTATGTGGCTGCCGGGGGCGATCCTACTGCCGGCGACACTGCGGTAAAAGGTGTGGACCGTGCCGCCAGTGAGCAGATGAGCACCTTGGTCAACGACCTGCGCGAGCAAGGCACCCAACAATCCCTGGCCATCAGTGCCTACGCCGAGCGCACCGTGTGGGTGGGCCTGGCGATCATGTTGCTGTCGGGTGCAGTGATTGGGTTGTTCAGCCTGTTTTTGATCAACCGTAACCTGATCCTGCCGATCCGTGGCTTGATCGACTACGTGACCCAACTGAGCCACGGCCGCTTTGCCGAGCGCGTTGCCAGTCGCCGCCAGGATGAATTGGGCCACCTCGCCGCGGCCGCCAACACGCTGCGGGATTTTTTCGCCGAAACCTTCAGCCGCTTGCAGCGCAGTGCCACCGATCTGGTGAGCGCCAGCGGCGAGTTGAATGCGATTGCCGGGCAGATGAGCGCCGGCACTCACGAACAATTCGACCGTACCGACCAGGTGGCCACGGCCATGACCGAAATGTCGGCCACCGCCCAGGAAGTCGCTCGCCATGCCGCCAGTGCGTCGCGAGCGGCCGATGAGGCGGACCATTCGGCCCGTGAAGGCGGTGAAGTGATGCAAGTCACCATTGCCACCATCGGCCAGATGCGCAACGAGATCCTCAACACCGGCACCATCATCCGTCGTTTGGAAAGCGACAGCGTGCGCATCGGCAAAGTGCTGGAAGTGATTCGCGGGATCGCCGAGCAGACCAACCTGCTGGCACTCAACGCGGCGATTGAAGCGGCGCGGGCAGGCGAGGCGGGGCGTGGGTTCGCGGTGGTGGCCGACGAAGTGCGCAGCCTGGCGCAACGCACGGCGGCGTCGATCATCGAGATCAACGGGATTATCGAGGCGGTGCAGACCGGTGCGGTGGATGCGGCCGAGGCGATTGTCAGCGGCCAGTCGAGCAGCGATGAAAGTGTGGAAAAGGTCGCCCAGGCCGGTGCCATGCTGGCGCATATCACTCAGGCGGTGGAGGCGATTCGCGACATGAACCGCCAGATCGCCACGGCGGCGGAGGAACAGACTTCGGTGGCCGAGGATATCTCGCGCAATATCACCCAGATCACCACGGTGGCTACGGCGAATATGGATAACGTGCAGCGCACCGAAGCGGCGAGCCAGAACTTGCGGGGGTTGTCGGGGGAGTTGAACGAGGTGACGGCGCGATTGGGGGCTTGATCAGCCATCGAAAATGATGCTGTCCCAATGTGGGAGGGGGCAAGCCCTAATGCCAG
>NZ_QUZT01000042.1 GCF_004682045.1 Pseudomonas nabeulensis | reverse complement strand
CTGGCATTAGGGCAAGCCCCCTCCCACATTTGACTGTGTTCGCAATCCAATTGTGGGAGGGGCGGTGCGACGATTCGACTTGCCTGCGATGCGGCCCTCACAGCCAACAAAAAACCCGCCGGCCAAACTGGCCCAGCGGGTTTCTTGTTTTTGCATTCAGCGAATCAGAAATCCGCCAACTGCCACACTTCATAAGCCGGTGTCTCGTACGGATGGCTCAGCTTCAACGCAGCCACGGCAGCCATAATCAACTCATCCGCCACCACCAACTCCACCCTCCATTCCTCAACCACTTCAACCTGGCCCACCTGCCCGATAAACGGCTGGCTGCCGTCCAACGCGCGGAATTGGCCTTGGCCCAGCACTTGCCAGGCGCAGTTGTCGTAATCGCCGATGCGCCCGCCGCCGGCGGCGAAGACGGCGGTTTTCACCGTCTCCACGTGGCTGTCGGGCACAAAGAAGGCGAGCTTGTACACCGTCTTAGTTCACCCACACGCGGGCGTTGCGGAACATGCGCATCCACGCGCCGTCTTCGTTCCACTCTTCCGGGCGCCACGAGTTCTGCACGGCGCGGAATACACGCTCCGGGTGCGGCATCATGATGGTGACGCGACCGTCGCGGCTGGTGAGGCCGGTGATCCCGCGCGGCGAGCCGTTCGGGTTGGCCGGGTAGGTCTCGGTGACCTTGCCGTGGTTGTCGACGAAACGCAGGGCCACGGTGCCGGACAGGTCGGCTTCCAGCAGCGCTTCTTCGCTTTCGAACTCGGCATGGCCTTCACCGTGGGCGATAGCGATTGGCATGCGCGAACCGGCCATGCCTTGCAGGAAGATCGAGTTGGACTCTTGCACCTGCACCATGGCGACACGGGCTTCGAACTGCTCGGAACGGTTACGCACAAAGTGCGGCCAGAACTCGCTGCCCGGGATCAGTTCGCTGAGGTTGGACATCATCTGGCAACCGTTGCACACACCCAGGGTGAAGCTGTCGTTGCGCTCGAAGAAGCCCTGGAACGCGTCGCGGGCACGGCTGTTGAACAGGGCCGACTTGGCCCAGCCTTCACCGGCACCCAGTACGTCGCCGTAGGAGAAACCGCCGCACGCCACCAGGCCCTTGAACTCATTGAGGTCAACGCGACCGGCGAGGATGTCGCTCATGTGCACGTCGATCGCATTGAAGCCGGCACGGTCGAACGCCGCCGCCATTTCCACCTGGCCGTTGACGCCCTGCTCACGCAGTACGGCAACCTGTGGGCGGATGCCTTTCTTGATGTAAGGCGCGGCGATGTCCTGGTTGACGTCGAAGCTGAGCTTGGTGCTCAGGCCCGGGTTGTCTTCTTCCAGGATCACGTCGAATTCCTGTTCGGCGCACTCAACGTTGTCGCGCAGACGCTGGATCTGGTAGCTGGTCTCAGCCCACTGGCGCTGCAGCAGACGGCGCTGGCCTTCAAATACGGTGTCGCCGTTGAAGACGATGTCGATCTGGCCATTGTTGATCGGCTGGCCGATCACCGCCACGCAGTCGCCCAGGCCGGCGGCGCTGAACTGTGCGAGTACGTCCGGGGTAGCGTCCTGGCGAACCTGGATCACTGCGCCCAACTCTTCGTTGAACAGGATGCCGTTGATCTCGGATTTATCCTCGGCAACGCTGTCGAGCACGATGTTCAGGCCGCAGTGACCGGCGAAGGCCATTTCGACAACGCTGGTCAGCAAACCACCGTCGGAACGGTCGTGGTAGGCCAGCAGGTGGCCGTCGGCGTTGAGGCCCTGGATCACGGCGAAGAAGGCTTTGAGGTCTTCGGCGTCGTCGACGTCCGGCGCCTGCTTGGCGAGCTTGCCATGGGTTTGCGCCAGGATCGATGCGCCCATGCGGTTCTGGCCACGGCCCAGGTCGATCAGGATCAGGTCGGTGGTGCCCTTGTCCATGCGCAGTTGCGGGGTCAGGGTCTGGCGTACATCGGTGACCGGCGCAAAACCGGTGACGATCAGCGACAGCGGCGAAGTGACGCTCTTGTCGGTGCCGTCTTCGTTCCAACGGGTGGCCATGGACATGGAGTCCTTGCCCACCGGAATGGTGATGCCCAGCTCAGGGCACAGCTCCATACCCACGGCTTTAACCGTGTCGTACAGGCGCGCGTCTTCACCGGGGTGACCGGCAGCGGACATCCAGTTGGCCGACAGTTTGATGTCGGACAATTTACCGATGCGCGAAGCAGCGATGTTGGTGAGGGTTTCACCAATCGCCATGCGACCCGACGCCGGGGCGTCCAGCAGGGCCAGCGGGGTACGCTCGCCCATGGCCATGGCTTCACCGGTGTACACGTCGAAGCTGGTGGCGGTGACGGCAACGTCAGCCACCGGAACCTGCCATGGGCCGACCATTTGGTCACGGGCCACCAGGCCGGTGATGGTGCGGTCGCCGATGGTGATCAGGAAGCTTTTGCTGGCCACGGCTGGGTGGTGCAGCACGCGTTCGATGCTGTCGGCCAGGTCCAGCGTGCTTGGGTCGAAATCATCGCCCAGCTCGGTTTCACGCACGGCCGAACGGTGCATGCGCGGGGCTTTGCCCAGCAGCACTTCCAGCGGCATGTCCACCGGGCTGTTGCCGAAGTGGCTATCCGTAACAGTAAGCTGCGGCTCGGCGGTGGCTTCGCCGACCACGGCAAACGGGCAGCGCTCACGCTCGCAGATGGCCTGGAAACGTGCGAAGTCTTCAGCGCCGACGGCCAGAACGTAGCGTTCCTGGGATTCGTTGCTCCAGATTTCGTGCGGGGCCATGCCCGGCTCGTCGTTTGGAATGTTGCGCAGTTCGAAACGGCCACCACGGTCGCCATCGTTGACCAGTTCCGGGAAGGCGTTGGACAAACCACCGGCACCGACGTCGTGGATGAAGCTGATCGGGTTCTTGTCACCCAACTGCCAGCAACGGTCGATGACTTCCTGGCAGCGACGCTCCATCTCTGGGTTTTCGCGCTGTACGGAAGCAAAGTCCAGGTCCGCCGAGCTGGTGCCGGTGGCCATGGAGGAAGCGGCACCGCCGCCCAGGCCGATCAACATCGCCGGGCCGCCGAGCACGATCAGCTTGGAGCCGACCAGGATCTCGCCTTTCTTGACGTGTTCTTCACGGATGTTGCCCATGCCGCCGGCCAACATGATCGGCTTGTGGTAGCCGCGCACTTCATCGCCACGCGCGGTGGTGATGGATTGTTCGAAGGTACGGAAGTAGCCAGTCAGCGCCGGACGACCGAATTCGTTGTTGAACGCAGCGCCGCCCAGCGGGCCTTCGATCATGATGTCCAGCGCGTTGACGATGCGCTCAGGCTTGCCGTACGGCACTTCCCACGGCTGTTCAAAGCCCGGGATTTGCAGGTTGGACACGGTGAAACCGGTGAGGCCCGCCTTTGGCTTGGCGCCACGGCCGGTGGCGCCTTCGTCGCGGATCTCGCCGCCGGAACCGGTGGCTGCGCCCGGGAACGGGGCAATCGCGGTCGGGTGGTTGTGGGTCTCGACCTTCATCAGGATGTGCACCGGCTCCTGCACCGCGCCGTACTGGCGGGTCTCTGGGTCCGGGAAGAAGCGGCCGGCGACGGAGCCGACGATGACCGAAGCGTTGTCCTTATAAGCCGACAGAACGCCCTCGCTGTGCATCACGTAGGTGTTCTTGATCATGCCGAACAGGCTTTTTTCCTGGCTTTCGCCGTCGATGTCCCAACTGGCGTTGAAGATCTTGTGACGGCAGTGCTCGGAGTTGGCCTGGGCGAACATCATCAGTTCGATGTCGTGCGGGTTGCGCTTCAAGCCGTTGAAGGCGTTGACCAGGTAGTCGATCTCGTCTTCGGCCAGGGCCAGGCCCAGCTCGGTGTTGGCCTTCTCGAGGGCGGCGCGGCCACCGCCCAGCACGTCAATCGCGGTGAGCGGCTTGGGCTCGGCGTGGCTGAACAAGCCGGCAGCCTGTTCCAGCTGGCTGACGATGATCTGGGTCATGCGGTCGTGCAGGCTGCTGGCGATCAGCTCGGCCTCGGCCTCGCTGAACTGGCCGGCGACATAGAAGGCGATACCGCGCTCCAGGCGCTGAATGCTCGACAGGCCGCAGTTGCGGGCGATATCGCTGGCCTTGCTCGACCAGGGCGAGATGGTGCCGAACCGTGGCAGAACCAGGAACAAGCGGCCGGTCGGCTCTTGAACGGGAACGCTGGGACCGTACTTCAGAAGGCGTGCCAGCACTTGCTGTTCGTCGGCGGTCAATACGCCGGTAACGTCGGCGAAGTGAGCAAATTCAGCGTACAGGCCTGTAACAGCTGGAACCTTCTGGCTCAGTTGCTCAAGGAGTTTGCTGTGGCGAAAGGCAGAAAGGGCAGGAGCGCCGCGCAGGATCAACATCTTCGGGACAGCCTCGGGAAGGGGGTGTGCTTTGAGGCCGTGCATTCTAGCGTAAACCGCCGCCAACGGCACCCGAAACGGTACGGCTGGCTGCTGCCGAACGTCAGTTGGCTGGATTCCTCCCCTTTACAGACCTGCATCCGGGCATCCCACGCAGTTATTTTAACCGTCACAATCCTGCGCCAAGCCCCGTTTCTGCGGGCTGCAGCACAGTTTGCGCAGCGCTAGCAGACAAGTCCGCCTCTGTCGAGATATGGCGCCGTGGGCCGTTTGCGTATACTGCGCAGATGTTCTCCCCTACTGCTTTGCGCCCGCGATTCGCCAAATGGCTGATCGTAACCGGACTCTTCCTGATGCTCAGTGCCTGTGTTGATAAGCCCAGCACGCTCGAGCGAATCAAGGAGGATGGCGTATTGCGGGTGATTACCCGGAACAGCCCGGCCACGTATTTCCAGGACCGCAACGGCGAAACCGGTTTCGAGTATGAGCTGGTCAAGCGCTTTGCCGACGACCTGGGGGTAAAGCTCGAGATCGAGACCGCCGACAACCTCGACGACCTGTTCGGCCAGTTGGGCAAACCCAACGGCCCGGTCCTCGCCGCCGCCGGTCTGGTGAGCAGCGAGCAGCGCCTCAAAGAGGTGCGTTTCTCCCATCCGTACCTGGAAGTCACCCCGCAGATCATCTACCGCAATGGCCAGTCTCGCCCGACGAATGCGGCGGACCTGGTGGGCAAGAAGATCATGGTGCTCAAGGGCAGCACCCATGCCGAACAACTGGCAGCGCTGAAAAAGCAGAATCCTGCCATTGAATACGAAGAATCCGACGCCGTTGAAGTGGTCGACCTGCTGCGCATGGTGGACGAGGGCCAGATCGACCTGACCCTGGTGGACTCCAACGAAGTGGCGATGAACCAGGTGTACTTCCCCAACGTGCGCGTGGCGTTCGACCTGGGCGATGCCAGCAACCAGAGTTGGGCCGTGGCGGCAGGCGAAGACAACAGCCTGCTCAACGAGATCAACAGCTACCTGGACAAGGTCAAGAAGAACGGCACGTTGCAGCGTCTCAAAGACCGCTACTACGGGCATGTCGACGTGCTGGGTTATGTCGGCGCCTACACCTTCGCCCAGCATTTGCAGCAGCGCCTGCCCAAGTACGAGAAGCACTTCAAGACTTACGCCAAGGAAGAAAAAGTCGACTGGCGCCTGCTGGCGGCCATCGGCTATCAGGAATCGCTGTGGCAACCGGCGGTCACCTCCAAGACCGGCGTGCGCGGCCTAATGATGCTGACTCAGAACACCGCCCAGGCCATGGGTGTGTCCAACCGCCTGGACCCCAAGCAAAGCATCATGGGCGGCGCCAAGTACCTAGCCAAGATTAAGGATGAGCTGGACGACAGCATCGCCGAGCCGGATCGTACGTGGTTCGCTCTCGCCGCCTACAACGTCGGTTCCGGCCATCTGGACGATGCACGCACCCTGGCCAAGCGCGAAGGCCTGAACCCGAACAAGTGGCTGGACGTGAAGAAGATGCTGCCGCGCCTGTCGCAGAAGCAGTGGTACAGCAAGACTCGCTACGGTTATGCACGGGGCGGGGAGCCGGTGCACTTTGTGGCCAACATCCGCCGGTATTACGACATCCTGACCTGGGTGACCCAGCCGCAGTTGGAGGGTAACCAGGTGGTGGAAGGCAACCTGCATGTGCCGGGTGTGAACAAGACCAAGCCGCCGGAAGACAACCCACAGTTATAAGAACACCGCTGATCAAAATGTGGGAGGGGGCTTGCCCCCGATGAGGGAGTGTCAGTCACTGAATGAGTTGACTGATACACCGCTATCGGGGGCAAGCCCCCTCCCACATTTTCATCTCCACTTGGCTTAAAGGCCGGTGAGCAGATGCACCACGCCATCCGTCAGCAGCATCACCCCCGGCACACCCGCCACTTTTAACGCCTCCGCATCCAACTTCGCCACATCCCGCAACTGCACTCGCACCCGCGTCAGCGCCACCCGCTGCTGCGACTTGAGGTTTTCCGCCCCACCCAACGCATTCAGCACATCCGCCGACAACAAACCCGGCGCCGCGACGACCTCTTCCTTGATCAAATCCGGCGTCAGCGCCTTCCAGAACGCCTGCTGCAATTTCTCGAACATGCTCAAAGCTCCACAACAGATGAGGTTTCGACCGTCGCCGCGTGATACAGGCGCAAGGCCTCGCGAACCTGGGCGGCTTCTTCCAGGCCCAGCACCTGGCGGGCGATGAGTTGGCAATCCGCCAAATCCAGCTCACGCACGGTGGCCTTGATGGTGGGGATCAACGGCACGCTGACCGACAACTCATCCACCCCCAGCCCAAGCAACACCGGCACCGCCAGCGCTTCGGACGCCAGCGCACCGCACACGCCCACCCACTTGCCGTGAGCGTGGGCGGCCTTGACCGTGGTGGCGATCAAACGCAGGACGGCCGGGTGAAAGCTGTCTGCCTGACTCGCCAAACGCGGGTGATCGCGATCCATGGCCAGGGTGTATTGGGTCAGGTCGTTGGTGCCGATGGAGAAGAAGTCCACATGGGGCGCGAACACATCCGCCATCAACGCGGCCGACGGCACTTCGACCATGATGCCCAGTTTTGGCAACTCGTTAAGGCCGAAGGCCCGTGCTTCTTCCTCAAGAATCTTACGCGCCAGGTGCAGCTCAGAGAGCAGGCTGACCATTGGCAGCATGATATGCAACCGCGCCAACCTGGCACTGGCGAGGATCGCGCGGAACTGTTCACGCAGCAGCTGCGGGCGTTCCAGGCACAGGCGAATGCCGCGCAGACCCAGGAAAGGGTTGGTCTCGGCGTCCATCGGCACATAGGCCAACGGTTTGTCGCCACCGACGTCCAGGGTACGCACTACCAGGTTGCGCTCAGTGCCCAGGGCACGGGCGATGGCGGTGTAGGTGTCGGCTTGTTCCTCGGGGCTGGGGGCGCGATTGCGGTCCAGGTAGAGGAACTCGGAGCGCAGCAGGCCAACGCCCTCACCGCCGAGCGTCAGGGACTGCTCGACCTCTTGCAACGAGGCCACGTTGGCAGTGACTTCGACGTGATGGCCGTCGCGGGTGGTTGCCGGTAAAGCCACCTGCGCCAGGTCGTGCTGACGCCGCTGCACTTGCTGCTGGCGCGACGCTTCCAGTTGCTCGATCTCGGCCAGGTTCGGGTCCAGGTGCAGCTCGCCTTTATCGGCATCGAGCAGGACCTGCTTACCGTTCGCCAGCGCCAGCACGTGAGTCGACACACCGCACATGGCCGGCAAGCCCAGGGCACGGGCGAGGATGGCAACGTGGCTGGTCGCACCGCCGCCGACCGTGACAAAGCCCAGCACCTTGCGGGTATCCAGGCTGGCGGTTTGCGAGGGGGTCAGTTGTTCGGCAATCAGGATCGCGCGTTCGGGCAAATCCCAAGCGCTTTCTTGAATACCGAGGATCAGTTTCAGCACACGCTGGCCAACATCCGAAAGGTCCGCCGCCCGTTCGGCGATCAGGGCATTGCCCAGCCCCTGGAACAGCTTGACGGTGGCGACCGTGGCGCTGTTCCAGGCAAAGGCTGCGCTCTTGTCCTGGGCCAGCAGGCCATGGGCGTGCTCCAGCAGCGTCGGGTCTTCGAGCAATTCCTGGTGGGCACGGAAAATCTCGGCCTGGGCGCCCTTGCCTTGCAACGCTTGCAGCGCTTCGGTTGCGGCGTTTAGCGCATGTTCCAATGCAGCACGTTCGACCGCTTCGCCTGCGCCTTTTTCCGTGATGTTCAACTCGGGCTCAGCCACCTGAACCACCTGGCCAAACGCCGAACCCGGCGACGCACACACGCCCTTCAACACGGACGCCGACGGCACCGGCTCAACCACCGCCACCGCGACGTCCTCACCGCAACCTTGCGCCAACAGCGCAACCAATGCGCTGATCGCCGCGTCAGCATCCTCCCCCGCCGCGCTCACCTGTAAGGTATCGCCGTGAACCGTCTGCAGCGCCATGATCGCCACCAGGGATTTGGCGTTGGCGCTCTGGGTTTGTTTGTGCAGATAGATGCTCGCGTTGAAGCCTTTCGCCGCCTGGGCAAGCACCGCCGCCGGGCGGGCGTGCAAGCCGTTGGCATTGGGCAAGGTCAGTGGTTTGGAGAACAGCGCATCGCCTTCTTCCTCATCCACGGTGTCAACGGTTTCGCCTGGGGATAACCGCAACAGCGGCTGGCCGCTCTCCACCAGGTCGTTCGCCAGCACGGTGAACGGTTCGTCGCTGACCACCAGCATCAAGGTCAGCAGGCTGCGAGCATGAAGTGCCACGTAGTCAGCATCGAACTCGATCAGCGCTTGCCCGGCCTCAACCCGCTCGCCCTGCGCCACCAGGCGCGTGAAGCCCTCGCCTGCCAGGTTCACCGTGTCGAGGCCGATGTGCATCAGCACCTGTACCCCCTGGTCATCGGTGATGCTGACGGCATGCCCACTGTCCTGGATATTACTGACCACCCCGGCCAGTGGCGCGCAGAGGGTCTGCGAGGTGGGGTCGATGCACAGGCCATCGCCGATCACGCGGCTGGAAAACACTGGGTCGGGCACCTTGTCCAGCGCCAGCAGCACACCGGACAACGGTGCCAGCAGTTCCAGGGGTTGAGTTGTGGTCATGACTTCACCTGTTGTTGTGTTCTGTAAAAATCATTGGGTGGATGCAAATTCAAGGGTCACAGTGATCAAAGGTGGGAGGGGGCTTGCTCCCGATAGCGGGGGACCAATCACTGCATCTGTGTCTGATACACCGCCATCGGGAGCAAGCTCCCTCCCACAGTTATTTCCACCAGTATTCGACTTGCACACCCACATTCGACCCATGCCGCGCCGTGCCATACGACCCGGTATCGGACAACGCCGACCCCGCCGCCAGCTCATTCGCCGCGCGCTTGGCCGCTTCGTTCCAGCTCGCATAGGTGTAGTACAAGCGCACTTCCGGCCGTGCCCAGAAATCCGGCCCCTTGGGCGACCAGGTAGGCGCGAAGGTGAACTTGCTCAACTTGCGTGTGCCTCCGGTGGCATCGACTTGATCATGCCCAAGCTCGGCGACCAGTTTGAACTGCTCGCTGATGGCATACGCCGGGCGCACACCCAGCGACATCCAGGTCTGGTCCTGGCTGCCGGGGCGGATGTCTTTTTGATACACGGCTTCGATCTGACCACCGAAACGCGGGGTCACCTGCCAATCAAAAAACTCCACCGCGCGATAACTTTTGCTGCTCTTGTCCAGGAAGGTATCGCCGGTATAACCCAAGCCAGTGCCGGGGCCTTCGCCGTACTGCAAGGCGAACTTGTTCTTGCCGCCCAGAAAAGGGGTTTGCACATGCTGTGCGGTGAGCGCCCAACCGCTATGGGTGTCACGCCCGCCGGCTTTTTCGATGTAGCTCAAGCCCAGCTCCAGCTCCCCGCCGGGGTTGGCCTTGAAGCCCGCGACGTTGAAGTCGTGACGGGTGGCGTATTCCTTCTGGTACAGGTTGTCCTTGCGGGAAATCGCGTAGCTGTATTTGAGGTCGCCGATCAATACGTCCTCGATACCACCGCCCGTGGCGCTCTGGTTCCAGTAGTAGAAGTCGGAGATATGGATGTCGTTACGTTTGTAGTAACGCCGACCGGCCCAGATCGAGCCGCCATTGAGGCTGGGCAGGTTGGACCACTGCGCGTACATCTGCGGCATGCGTGCCGAGCCATTGTCTTCACCCTGGAATTTAAGGGCGCGGTCGTACTTGTTGTACAGCGACGCCATGGCATCGACGCTCAATACCGAGCCGTCATCGAGGGTCAGCAAGTCCTGGCGCAGCTCCAGTTCGGCGTACTGCTCGCATTCGTTGCCCAAGCGGTATTTGGATTGCGCCCCTGGCAGTTGGAAACATTGCTGCTTGCCACTGCCGGTGGAGGTGCCCGCGCCGCTGCGCAGGTAACCGGCGAACTCCAGGGCCTGAGCGGCAACAGGAGCGGTGAGGCACGAGGCAATGAGGCCCAGCTTTATTGTTGTTTTCATGAAGCACTCCGATATTTTTATTATGGTTTTTGAAGCGCCCCTGCACTCCCATACAGGGGTTCCCGCGGTTCTCAGTCCTTGAGGTGCAGCACAAACGATTCGTACGGGCGCAACACCACCGTGCTGCTGCGCAGCGGGCAGTCGGGGTAATTGCTGATCAGCAGGCGTTGCGCAATGGCGGTGCTGATGAGGTGATCGGGCAGTTGGATTTCGCACGGCGCGGCATAGAAATTGTTCAGCACCAGCAGCCGTTCGCCGTGGCCTTTGCGCAGGTAGGCCCAGACTTGCCTGTGGTCTGGCAGCAGTTCGCGATAAACACCGTCCTGGATCAGCGGTTCGTGACGGCGCAAAGCAATCAACGCGCGGTAGTGGTGCAGCACGGAGTCCGGGTCGTCCAACTGGCTTTCGACGTTGATCTGCCTGGCGTTGGCCGGAATACCGATCCACGGCTCGCCGCTGCTGAATCCGGCGTTGGCCCCGCTGCTCCACTGCATCGGCGTGCGCCCGTTGTCCCGCGACTTCTGTTTGATCGCCGCCATGCTCGACGCCTCGGACTCACCCGCGTCACGCTTGAGGCGCAAGATGTTCAACGTCTCTACATCTCGGTATTGCTCGATCTTGTCGAAGCCCGGATTGGTCATGCCCAGTTCTTCGCCCTGGTACACATAGGGCGTGCCCTGCAGAAAATGCAGCGCGGTGGCGAGCATCTTGGCGGAGACCACGCGGTGTTCGCCGTCATCCCCAAACCGCGAGACCACCCGTGGCTGGTCGTGGTTACACCAGAACAATGCGTTCCAGCCACCACCGGCCTGCATGCCCAGTTGCCAGTCGGAGAAAATCTGCTTGAGTTGCAGAAAGTCAAAGTCAGCCTGCACCCACTTTTGCAGGTTCGGGTAATCGACTTTCAGGTGATGAAAGTTGAAGGTCATCGACAGCTCCCTGGACTCCGGCCGCGAGTAGCGGATGCAGTGTTCAAGGCTGGTGGACGACATCTCGCCAACGTTGATCAGGTCATGCCCTTCGAAGACTTCGCGGTGCATTTCCTGCAAGTACTGATGCACGTTCGGGCCGTCGGTGTAGAAGCGTCGGCCGTCGGTGTTGTCTTCCGGAAAGTCGGCGGGCTTGGAGATCAGGTTGATCACGTCCAGGCGGAAACCGCCGACGCCTTTGTCGCGCCAGAAGCGCATCAACTTGAACACTTCGGCGCGCACCTGGGGGTTGTCCCAGTTCAGGTCGGCCTGGGTGTGGTCGAACAGGTGCAGGTAATACTGGCCGGTTTGCGCCTCGTATTCCCAGGCCGAGCCGCCGAACTTGGATTCCCAGTTGTTCGGCTGGTCGCGCCAGATGTAGAAGTCGCGGTACGGGTTGTCGAGGCTGCTGCGGGCTTGCTGGAACCACTCGTGCTCGATGGAGGTGTGGTTGACCACGATGTCGAGCATCAGCTTGATACCGCGCTTGGCCGCCTCGCTGATCAGCAGGTCGCAATCGGCCATGGTGCCGTAGCTGGGGTCGATGGCGTAGTAGTCGCTGATGTCGTAGCCGTTGTCCCGTTGCGGCGAGCGCAGGAACGGGGTGATCCACAGGCAGTCGACGCCCAGCCATTGCAGGTAGTCGAGTTTGTCGACGATGCCCAGCAAGTCACCGGTGGCGTTACCCGCGTGGCTGTGGAAGCTTTTTGGGTAGATCTGGTAGATCACCGAGTGTTGCCAGGTTTGCATGGGGATTCCTTCAATTAATGGTGTGCTGGCTGTGAGGGCCTCATCGGGGGCAAGCCCCCTCCCACATTTTGATTTGTGAACATATTCAAAGGTGGGAGAGGGCTTGCCCCCGATAGCGGTGGGTCAGGCAACCCTGTATCCAGGCCGAACAATCTTCATGCTCAATGCACAGGTCAAAACAAACGGCACCACCATCGCGACCACCATCCCAATCACAAAACTGGGGATGTACTGCGGGATGATCGAGATAAACCCGGGCAACCCACCCACACCGATGGCCGACGCCTGCACCTTGTTCAACGACAGGAAAATACTGCCCAGCGCCGAGCCCAGCAGCGCGGCATAAAACGGAAACTTGAAGCGCAGGTTCACGCCGAACATCGCCGGCTCCGTGATGCCGAAATACGCCGAGATCGCCGAGGTGGAGGCCATGCTTTTGTCCCGCGCATTGCGGGTCATGTAGAACACGCCGAGTGCGGCGCTGCCCTGGGCCAGGTTGGACATGACGATCATCGGCCAGATAAACGTGCCGCCCTGGGTAGAGATGAGTTGCAGGTCCACGGCGAGGAACATGTGGTGCATGCCGGTGATCACCAGCGGCGCATACAGCAGGCCGAAAATCGCCCCGCCCAGCATCGGTGCCAGGTCGAACAGAGTGACCACACCTTCGGTGATCAGGATGCCGAGGTGACGGGTCACCGGGCCGATAATCGCCAGCGCCAGCACGCCGGTGACGACGATGGTGGTGATGGGCACCACCAGCAGTTGAATCGCGTTGGGCACGCGCGCCCGCAGGTATTTTTCGATGACGCTCATCACATAGGCGGCCATCAGGATCGGCAGGATCTGCCCCTGGTAGCCGACTTTCTCGATCTTGAACCAGCCGAAAATATCGAAGTACGGCAGGCTCTGGCCGTCCAGCCCCGCCACTGCCTTGCCGTAGTTCCAGGCGTTGAGCAGGTCTGGGTGCACCAGCATCAGGCCGAGCACAATGCCGAGGATTTCACTGCCGCCAAAACGCTTGGCCGCCGACCAGCCCACCAGCGCCGGCAGGAACACAAACGAGGTGTTGGCCATCAGGTTGATCAGGCTCCACAGGCCATCCAGGTTCGGGTACGCCTCCAGCAGCGTCTTGCCCTCGATGAACATGCCCTTGGCGCCCATCAGGTTGTTCACGCCCATCAACAGGCCGGCGATGATCAGCGCGGGCAGGATCGGCATGAACACATCGGAGAACACCCGCACCAGGCGCTGCATGGCGTTGGTCTTGTCGGCGCCCTTCTTCTTCACGTCGGCGATGGTGGCGGCGGCAAGGCCGGTTTGCTCGCGCAGGGCGGCGTAGACCTTTTCCACTTCGCCGGGGCCGATCACCACTTGGAACAGGCCACCGGTAAAGAACGAGCCCTTGACCAGATCGACCTGGTTCAACGCGCCGCTGTTGACCCGGCTCGGGTCCTTGAGCGCCAGCCGCAGGCGCGTCACGCAGTGGGCGGCTTGCTCAAGGTTGTCGCTGCCCCCGAGGTGCTCGAGGATCTGGCGGGCGATATTGGAATAGTCGTGGCTCATGCTGGGTTTCCACTTTGGTTTTTTTATTGGGGGAACGAGGGCAAACGTACTCGTCTGTACGAGTTAAAGCAACAACTCGTCTGTACGAGTTACAAAAAGTTTATTCGGTGTAGGACCTGTTACCCCCTGGTCCAATGGACAAACCTCAGCCGGGCCACTAAGGTTCCTGCCTTGACCGCGCAGTTCACTTTCATCACGTCGGCACAGAGCCCTCCCCATGAGCAAATACAACCAGATCTATACGGATCTGCTTGCCAGCATCACCACTGAACGTCTGCAACGCGGCACGCGCCTTCCCTCCGAAACCGAATTGATGGACAGCTACCAGGCCAGCCGAGGCACGGTACGCCGGGCCATCGAGCAATTACAGGAGCGCGGGTTCGCGCAAAAGATCCACGGCAAGGGCACCTTCGTACTGTCGCCCAACCCAATCGAGTTCCAACTGGGCGGCATCGTCAGCTTTCACGAAACCCACGCCGACCTGGGCGATGACGTGCGCACCGAAGTGGTCGAATTCACCCAATTCCCGCTGGAAGGCTCACTGCTGCAACACATCGAAGCCGAACCAGGCACCCTGATCACCCGCATCAAACGGGTGCGACGCATCGGCGGCAAACGGGTGATCCTCGACATTAACCACTTCGTCGCCGACGTGATTCCAGGGCTGGACCAGGCGATTGCCGAACAGTCGATCTACGCGTTTATCGAGCAGACCCTGCAACTGCAAATCGCCTACGCCCAACGCACCATCGAAGCCCTGCCCCGCAGCAAGGACGACCAGGCGCACCTCGACCTCGATGGCCAAAGCCATGTGATCGTGGTGAGCAACCAGACGTTTTTGCAGGATGGGCGTCAGTTCGAGTACACCGAGTCGCGGCATACGTTGGACAAGTTTTACTTTTCGGATATTGCGCGGCGGTGAGCCACTGGGATTGTTTCAGGCGGGGTGGATCATCACCGTGATGCGGCGACGCTCGATCAGTTTGGCGTCGCCGCTGAACTTGTCGAAGGTCACCGTGGCGTCGGCGTTTTGCGCAGGGTTGGGCTTTAGCTCGATGACCTGATAACTCTTGCCTTCAGCGGCGCCAGGCTGAACCTTGACCGTGTCGACATCTGAAGGGCTTGCCACCCAACGTTCACCGGGACCGGTCGAGAGGTGTGCACTGTAGGTGCCACCGGCCACGCTGTGGAACGTGCAGCCATCGGCGGTTTCGGGTTGCGCTTCGCAATACGGCGCCTTGGCACCGGGGCGCAGCGGGTTGGGAATCGAGTAAGTCGCGCCTTCGTGAGCGGCGTGTTCGTGGGCACAGGCGGCGCCACTGCAGGCCAGCGCCAGCAGGCAAATCGAGAGTTTCTTTAACATTTCGAGCCTCTTTACATGAGCCAGGCAGCGCGTCGCCCTGCCTGGCGTTTAGCCGCAGATCAGCCTTCCAGGCCCGCGTCGGACTGGCCTTTGCGCAGGGTGAAATTCACTCCGATCGACAGCATCGGCTGTGGCGGATTCCACGCCGGTTTCGGTGCGCTCAACAGGTAGTAGGTAAGGCTTTCGCGCTTGCCGGCCAGCAGGTTGGCCAACAGCGTGCCAGTGGCGGTGCCACGCACGGTGCCCAGGCCGTTGCAGCCCAGTGCGCCGTAGACGTTTTCACGCAGCTCGCCGAAGAAGCCGGCACCGTTGCGGGTCATGGCCAGGCCGCCGCCCCAGGTATGTTCGAACGGCACATCCTTGAGCGTCGGGAAGCGACGTTCGAAGGAGAGACGGTGCGCTGCGCGGACTTTTTCCGGGTAGCCGGGCTTGGCGCGGCCGTCCGGGTTGAAGCTGAAACTGTTGCGCACCAGGATGCGGTTGTCATGGGTGCGACGCGACGTAGTGCCAAACGGATCCGCCGGGATCACACCCCAGAAGTCCTTGCCGCCGATGCTGGCCTGTTCGGCAGCGGTCAGTGGGCGAGTCAGGCTGCCATAGGTGAAGATCGGCAGCATGCGCCCTTCAAGAAAGCCGAAATACTGGCCGAAGGCGTTATTCGCCAGGATCAACTTGTCGGCAGTGATGCGCCCGGTGGCGTGGTGCAACACGGTTTTGACGCCGTAGTCCACGGCGGTGATCGGTGTGTCTTCGTAGAGCTTCACGTTGGCCGGCAGCGAGTCGGCCAGGCCTTTCACCAGTGCCGACGGCTGGACCAGCATGGTGCCCGGCGTGTAGAGCGCCTTGCGGTAGAACGACGTACCGATGTGGTCACGCAGCTCGTTGCCTTCGATGATCTCGCACGGCTGGCCGAGTTTTTCCAGGCCGCCACGGTAGGCGTTGAGCACCGCAATGCCCTTGTCTTCCACCGCCGCCTGGTATTTGCCGGAATGACGTAGCTGCGCCTCGACAATGTTGTGCTGCTCGACCTGATCACGCAGGATCGATTGGCCGCGCTGGTTCAGTTCCAACACGTGCTTGGCGATGGTTTGATCGCCGATGTAGTCCGGCGCGCCGATGTCGTGGGGCACATCGATCAGGAAACCGGCATTACGGCCAGAGGTGCCGAAACCGACTTGCTGGGCTTCCACCAGAATCACGTCATCGTCCGGGAAATTCAGCGCCAGCTGACGCGCCGCCGCCAAACCGGTAAAGCCGCCGCCGACCACTACCCACGGGGCTTTTGCGTCACCGATCAACGGCGCCTTTGGCTGGCGTAGACGGCTGGTATGGAACCAGCCTGGGCTGGAGTCGTCGGCGGGCAACGAGGCGATGCGATGCAACGATGACGGGTCGGCGGGCAGGCCGTCCGACAGCAACGACGCAGCACCACCGGCCGCGATGACGCCAGCGCCCACACCGGCGCCAATCAAGACATTTCTTCGTGAAACAGGCATGTTAATCCCACTCAATTCAAAGGGTTACATATAGAATAATATTTGTATACTCAATGTATTATTCTTCATGTGCGCCGTCAATCTCGTGGATAGCGTTGAAATTTGGATCTACGCTCCCAAAAGTTGATCAGGGGTGTTTGAAATAGCGCATTCCAGATGCACAAAACCCCGGCTCCAGGCCGGGGTTTTGTTATTCAGTGTCTGAGGCGACTCATAAAATCCCTGTGGTCAGTTCGCCACACCATCGCTTTTCCGAACACCAATCGCTTTGCGCTCACCCGTTGCCGAAACTTCATAAACGTTCATGACCCACGTGTCGGCGATCACGGTTTCGACCACGTAATTCTTCTGGGCTTGCGGCGTGAATTGCTGCGCAGCTGGCTGCGCCTTGTCGAACGGCGTAGGCAAGGGAATACCGTTGAAGGTAAACGGCTTGTCCTTGACCTCTCCTTGTACGTACACCGTTTTATCCACCTCGACCAACGTCGTGATGCTGTCAGTCCCCCCGGCGATTTTCTTCAGATACGCCGGTACGCGCTTGAAGTAGGCAGAGTCATAAACGCGCTCACCCGCGCTCACAAATCCGGCATTGGCATACCCGTAGGTGTAACTGACAGGACGATCGCCCTCGCCACCGATGGTACGGAAAGTCAGGCTGGCTTGATGGTCATTCATGGCCAGTAGAACCACCGGTTCTGAAGTAAGATCACCCGCCTTGCGGCTGCTGCAGCCGGTGATGACCAGCGCGAAGGTGATTGCGAGTGGCAATGCCAGATAAGTTTTCATTCGATCCCTGAACTGTATGTAAGAAGGCCTGTATTGAACCACTTACCGTACGAAAGTTCCTTGTACGCAGCAGCGCATTACCCTTTCACACGGCACCTGGCCCAGCTCTAAAAAGCCAAAAGCCCGCAATCATGCGGGCTTTTGGTGTGTAGCTAATGGATAACGGTCAATGCCGTCGGCCCATTATTCCCACTCAATCGTCGCCGGCGGCTTGCTCGACACGTCATACGTCACGCGCGAAATGCCTTCGATCTCATTGATGATACGGCCGCTGACAGTCTCCAGCAGTTCGTACGGCAGGTGTGCCCAACGAGCGGTCATGAAGTCGATGGTTTCTACGGCACGCAGGGCCACGACCCATGCGTAACGACGGCCATCGCCTACAACACCAACGGATTTGACCGGCTGGAATACCACGAACGCCTGGCTGACCTTGTGGTACCAGTCGGCCTTGCGCAGTTCTTCGATGAAGATGTGGTCGGCGCGACGCAGCAGGTCGGCGTATTCCTTCTTCACTTCACCGAGGATACGCACGCCCAGGCCCGGGCCCGGGAATGGGTGGCGGTAGACCATGTCGTACGGCAGGCCCAGCTCCAGGCCCAGACGGCGGACTTCGTCCTTGAACAGTTCGCGCAGCGGTTCTACCAGCTTGAGGTTCATTTCCTCAGGCAGGCCACCCACGTTGTGGTGGGACTTGATCACGTGGGCCTTGCCGCTCTTGGCGCCAGCCGACTCGATCACGTCGGGGTAAATAGTGCCCTGGGCGAGGTACTTGATGTTGTCCAGCTTGGTGGACTCGGCATCGAAGACGTCGATGAAGGTGCGACCGATGATCTTGCGCTTCTTCTCTGGGTCGGACTCGCCTGCCAGGTTGTTGAGGAACTGGTCCTCGGCGTTGGCGCGGATCACCTTGACGCCCATGTTCTCGGCGAACATGGCCATCACTTGCTCGCCTTCGTGCAGGCGCAGCAGGCCGTTGTCGACGAACACGCAGGTCAGTTGGTCGCCGATGGCTTTGTGCAGCAGTGCGGCAACAACCGAAGAGTCAACGCCGCCGGACAGGCCCAGCAGTACGTTGTCGGTGCCGACCTGGGCGCGAACTTGGGCGATGGCGTCTTCAGCGATTTTCGACGGGGTCCACAGGGCTTCACACTCGCAGATGTCGAGGATGAAACGCGACAGGATGCGGCCGCCTTGCTTGGTGTGGGTCACTTCCGGGTGGAACTGCACGCCGTAGTAACGACGCTCGTCACTGAACATGCCGGCGATCGGGCAGCTCGGCGTGCTAGCCAGGATGTGGAAGTCTTCCGGCATCTTGGTGACTTTGTCACCGTGGCTCATCCACACGTCGAGGCCAAACAGGCCGTCGGCGTCGATGTGGTCTTCGATGCCGTCCAGCAGGCGGCTCTTGCCGACCACGTCGACACGGGCATAACCGAATTCACGCAGCTCGGAACCTTCAACCTTGCCGCCCAGTTGCTCGGCCATGGTTTGCATGCCGTAGCAGATACCGAAGACGGGCACGCCCAGGTCGAATACGGCTTGTGGGCAGCGCGGGCTGTTGGCTTCGTGCACGGACTCGGGGCCACCGGCGAGGATGACGCCTTTCGGTGCGAATTCGCGGATCGCTTCGTCGTCCATGTCGAACGGATGCAGTTCGCAGTACACGCCGATTTCACGCACGCGGCGGGCGATCAGCTGGGTGTACTGGGAACCGAAGTCGAGGATCAGGATGCGGTGGGCGTGAATGTCGAGGGCCATGAAGTCAGTCTCGTCTAATGAATCAGAAACAACTCGGGGCTGAAAGAACAGCCCCGGTTACTTAACGTTTTGCTGGAAGCATCAACCTACGCGGTAGTTTGGCGCTTCCTTGGTGATCTGCACGTCATGGACATGGGATTCAGCCATGCCGGCGCCGGTGATCCGTACGAACTCTGGCTGGGTGCGCATTTCTTCGATGTTGGCGCTACCGGTGTAGCCCATCGAGGAACGCAGGCCGCCCATCAGTTGATGGATGATCGCGCTCAGGGTGCCTTTATAAGGCACGCGGCCTTCGATGCCTTCCGGAACGAGCTTCTCGGCGCCTGCCGAGGAGTCCTGGAAGTAGCGGTCGGAGGAACCTTGTGCCTGGGACATGGCGCCCAGCGAACCCATGCCGCGGTAAGCCTTGTAGGAACGGCCCTGGAACAGTTCGATCTCACCCGGCGCTTCTTCGGTACCGGCGAACATCGAACCCATCATCACGCAGGAAGCACCGGCCACGATGGCCTTGGACAGGTCACCGGAGAAACGGATGCCGCCGTCGGCGATCAACGGAACACCAGTGCCTTCAAGGGCAGCGGCGACGTTGGCGATGGCGCTGATTTGCGGCACGCCCACACCGGCGACGATACGGGTGGTGCAGATCGAGCCAGGGCCGATACCGACCTTGACCGCATCCGCGCCCGCTTCGGCCAGGGCCTTGGCCGCTGCGCCAGTAGCGATGTTGCCGCCGATCACTTGTACTTCAGGGAAATTCTCTTTGACCCAACGCACACGGTCGATCACGCCTTTGGAGTGACCGTGGGCAGTGTCGACCACCACCACGTCAACACCGGCAGCGACCAGGGCCGAAACGCGGTCGCCGGTGTCTTTACCGGTGCCGACCGCAGCGCCTACGCGCAGACGACCTTGGTCATCCTTGCTGGCCAGCGGGTAAGCCTTGGCTTTCTCGATGTCGTTGACGGTCATCATGCCTTTGAGGGCGAATTTATCGTCGACGATCAGCACGCGCTCGATGCGGTGCTTGTGCAGCAACTCGCGCACATCGTTCTTGTCGGCGCCTTCCTTGACAGTGACCAGGCGCTCTTTCGGCGTCATCACTTCACGGACGGTGACTTCAAGACGGTTTTCGAAACGCACGTCACGGGAAGTGACGATGCCGACCAGGTCGCCATCGTGCAGCACCGGAACACCGGAGATGTTGTGCAGGCGAGTCAGGTCGAACAGGTCACGCACGGTGGCGTCGGCTTCGATAGTGATGGGGTCTTTGACCACACCGGCTTCGTAACGCTTGACCTTGCGCACTTCGGCAGCTTGCTGCTCGATAGTCATGTTCTTGTGGATGATGCCGATGCCGCCTTCCTGAGCCATGGCAATTGCCAAACGGGCTTCGGTGACGGTGTCCATGGCAGCGGAAACCAGTGGAATATTCAGCTCGATGCCACGGGTTAGGCGGGTCTTGAGACTGACTTCGTTAGGAAGCACCTCGGAATAACCGGGCACTAGGAGAATGTCGTCGAATGTCAGAGCTTCTTGGCTGATACGCAGCATCGCGGGGGCTCCCGAGCGGGAAAATGGAAGCGCGCCATTATATACATGCACCCCGTCTGGCTCAATGTAAAACTCTGACAAACTTGGTAATACTGATAGATGGATGTTGATTGTTCCCACGCTCTGCGTGGGAACACATCCTGCGACGCTCCGCGTCGCGACCTTAAGAGCGGACGCGGAGCGTCCAGGGCGGCGTTCCCACGCGGAGCGTGGGAACGATCAAAGTTCGACTTTGACCCAGCTCATCTTCTGGTCCAGCCAATCGGCGAATTCATCGATAAAACTCTGCTTGAACCCCGCTTCTGCCCAGTTATTGAAGATAAAGCCCAGGTTGGAAAACCCGCATTCCTGCAAGAACAGAAAGCCGTTGATGTCATCTTCATGCCCACACAGCGGGCAGGTGAAGTTGTCGGTGTGGCCGGGCATCCAGTCTTCCAGGCTTTCGAACAGCGCTTCGCCGACTTCCCTGCGGCATTCCGGACAGCCGGCTTCTTCGAGAAAGCCTTTGGCCGGGGTGTAGATGCAGCGCTTGTAGATGATCTCCAGGCCATTGATCGGCTCATTGAACGGCAGCGCCTGCGGGTGCAGCACCACGGCGCGGGCGCCATCGGCCAGGGCGTAGCCCATGCGGTTGCCGGTTCGGCCACAGGTGGTGAGTTCTTCCTTGATGATGTTCTTGCGCACCAGCCAACGCACGATGGCACGGGCGCGAGGCTCGTGGACGGGCAAGGTGGAGATTTTCGGGACAAGGATGCTTTGGGAGTTCATGGGAGTCCTGCGGTGTGGCTACTGGCGTCATCGGGGGCAAGCCCCCTCCCACACTTGAAGGTGTTCACAATTCAAATGTGGGAGGGGGCTTGCCCCCGATAAGGCCCTAAAGGCAGGCAGCTTAATCCCTGAAGGAATCAGGTCAAGTACTCAAATACCGCCCAATCAGCGCAAGCCCACTGGCCAACACCAGCCACGTCACCAACCGCACAAACGCCTCCCGCGACATCCGCATGGTCAGCCGGCGCCCACACCACAACCCCAGGGCCATCGCCGGCAACAGGCACACCGCCAACATCAACAACGGCCCATCTGCATACACCCCGGCAATCAGGAACAGGCTCAGGCGCACCACCGTGCTGCAACTGATCAACGCACTTTGCGTGGCCCGCGCCGCGTCCTTGGGCAGGCGACTGTTCAGATAGATCGCATATAAAAAGCCGCCACTGCCAAACAACGCACCAAACAGTCCGCCCACCGTGCCCATGGGAATCGACCAGCCCGCCGCCAACTGCGTTGGCCGCGCTTTTACCGCCAAGCTGTAGATCGCGTAGGCGCTGATAAACAGCCCCATCAACAACAGCAACAGGTCGGAATGCAGGTTGAGCAAAAACACGACGCCGAGGGTGCAACCAATCGCCATGCACGGCAGCAAGCGCAGCAGCTCCGGCTTGTTCACCTCCCGCCGCGATTGCAGCAGGTTGCCGAACGCCGCGACAAAATCCAGCAGCACCAACAACGGGATGATTTTCGACAGCGGCATAAACAGGATCAGCAGCGGCCCCGCCACCAACGCCGTACCAAAACCGGCGATGCCGAACACGATATACGCCACCACCACACCCAGACCGATCACCAGCCAATCCACACCGCCAAACGACCACTGGTTCATCAGCTCAACCGGGCTCATGGGTTATTCCTTGAAAGAGATGATGTTCACTTTAGCCATCCGTGAGTGTTGCGACTAATATCTTCAAAGCTCTCTACCCATCTCGAAAAGGCATGACATGTGATCTCCACCCGCCAACTGCGCTACTTCGTCGAAATTGCCGACAGCGGCAGTTTCAGTGCCGCCGCCGAGCGTCTGTTTGTGGCGCAATCGGCGTTGAGCCGGCAGATCAAGGAACTGGAAGCCCAACTGCAAACGCCACTGTTCGAACGCACCGCGCGCCAACCCCGGCTGACGGCGGCGGGCGAAGCCTTCTACCCTCGGGCGCGCAACGTGTTGAGTGAGCTGCTCAAGGCCAGCGAGATGACCACGCAAATCGGCAACGGCCAACGCGGTACTCTGCGCCTCAGCCATTCGAGCACCGTGCCGATGAGCGGACCGTTGCTGCGGGGCATCGGCGCCTGGCTGGAGCGCTGTCCGGGTGTGTCGATGGATATCGTCAAACTGTCTTCCGAGGCGCAGTTGGAGGAAATCGCCGATGGGCGCCTGGAGGTTGGGCTGCTGCGCTTGCCGGTATTGCGCCAGCGCGAGGGTGTGCGGGTAGTGCCTTTATATAGCGAGCCGCTGTTTTTGGCGGTCCCGCCGAAGCATCCGCTGGCGAACCGTGATGCTCCGATAGAACTGGCACAGCTCAAGGACGAAGCGTTTATCTCCATCCCGCATCCCCAGCGCGGTGGCCTGAGTTATCTGTCGGCCGAGTTGTGCATGCGTGCGGGATTTTTCCCCAAGGCCGCACGAGTGATGTCACGCAAGACCACCCAGCTGCAACTGATCCAGGCCGGCTTCGGTATTGCCTTGTTACCAAAGTCCATGCAGGACATTTCGCCTGTCGGCGTGCGCTTTTTACCCTTGGCGGACCCGGATTGCCTCAGCACAGTGGCCCTGGCCTGTCAGCAAACGCCAAGCGCGCTGGTGGAGCAGTTCTGTCAAACCCTGCACGAATGCCTATAAACTGCCGCCCATGATTAAAGATCCTTTTGCCCGTCTGGGCCTGGACCGCGAAGTCCTGACTGTCAGCCAACTCAACGGCCGTGCGCGGGTGTTGCTGGAAGACGTATTCACCAATATCTGGGTCGAAGGCGAGATCTCCAACCTCGCCCGCCCGGCCTCTGGCCATGTGTATTTCACCCTCAAGGACAGCGGCGCCCAAGTGCGTTGCGCGCTGTTTCGCAACAACGCCGCACGGGTGCGCCAGGCGCTGAAAGATGGCCTGGCGGTAAAGGTACGCGGCAAGGTCTCGCTGTTCGAGGGCCGTGGCGACTACCAGTTGATTCTCGACACCGTTGAGCCCGCCGGTGACGGCGCGCTGCGCCTGGCCTTCGATGCCTTGAAGGAAAAACTCAGCGCCGAAGGCTTGTTCAGTGCCGAACGCAAGGTGCCGCTGCCGGCCCATCCTCGGCGCATCGGCATCATCAGTTCGCCGACGGGCGCGGTGATCCGCGACATCATCAGCGTGTTCCGTCGCCGCGCGCCGAATATCGAGCTCACACTCATCCCAACCGCCGTGCAAGGCCGTGAAGCGATCCAGCAGATTGTGCGGGCGTTGAAGCTGGCGGATGCCCGTGGCTTTGATGCGTTGATCCTGGCCCGTGGCGGCGGATCGCTGGAAGACCTTTGGTGCTTCAACGAAGAAGCCGTGGCCCGTGCGGTAGATGCCTGTGTCACGCCCATCGTGAGTGCCGTCGGCCATGAGACCGACGTGTCCATCAGCGATTTCGTCGCCGACGTGCGCGCCCCTACGCCCTCCGCCGCCGCCGAGTTGCTCGCGCCCGACGCCAGCCACCTGGTCCGCCAGGTTGAAAACCTGCATCGCCGCTTGGTGATGCTGATTCGCAACCGTCTGACCCACGACCGTCTGCGCCTGGAAGGCATGGCCCGGCGCCTGCGTCACCCCGGCGAACGTCTGCGCCAGCAGGCCCAGCGCCTGGATGACCTGGACATGCGCCTGCGCCGCGCCTTCGAGCGCAGCCTCAATACCCGTCGCGAACGCCTGATCCGTCTGGAAACCCGCCTGGCCGGCCAGCATCCCGGGCGCCAACTGGCTCTGCTGCGCCAACGCCTGGACAGCCTCGCCGAACGCCTGCCCCGCGCCATGCGCGAAGGCCTCAAGGCGCGTCGCCTGCAACTGCAAAGCCAGATGCAGACGCTGCACGTGGTCAGCCCATTGGCGACCCTCGGCCGTGGCTACAGCATCCTGCTGGACGAGCGTGGCCAGGCGATTCGCAGCGCCGCACAAACCCACACCGGCCAACGCCTGACGGCGCGCCTGGGTGAAGGTCAATTGCAAGTGCGGGTGGAAGACAACCACCTGACACCCGTCACCCTTTCGTTATTGGATTGATCGATGCCTCGTCTACTTAGCCTGTTGATGTTGCTGTGCCTCACCTTTAACGCCCACGCCGACAGCTACATCACCCGCACGCTGAACAAGCCGGTGCCGGGCGGTGTGGCCGTGGTCGAGCTGGGCCCTTCGGCCACGGCGCCGAAAGCCACCTATCAGGGCAAACCCGTACTGGTGGTCAAGGAGCAGGACAACTGGCTGGCGATTGTCGGCATCCCGTTGACGGTCAAGCCTGGCAACGAGCGCATCACCAGCGGCGGGCGCAGCCTGCCGTTTATCGTCGGCTACAAGAAGTACCCGGAACAGCGCATCACGTTAAAGAACAAAAGCCAGGTCAACCCCGACCCGGCCCAGCTCAAGCGCATCGAGGCGGAACTGGCGGTGCAGATCAAGGCCTATCGCAGTTTCAGCCCGAACCTGCCGAGCAATCTGGTGCTGGATAGACCAGTGAACGGGCCGCTGTCGAGCAAGTTTGGCGTACGTCGTTTCTTCAACGGCGAAGAACGCAACCCGCACTCCGGCCTGGACTTCGCCGTGCCGGCCGGCACGCCGATCAAGACGCCAGCCAACGGCAAGGTGATCCTGGTGGGCAACTACTTCTTCAACGGCAACACCGTGTTCGTCGACCATGGCCAGGGCTTTATCAGCATGTTTTGCCATATGTCGAAGATTGATGTGAAAGTCGGCGATCAGCTCACGCGCGGGGCAGTGGTCGGCAAGGTAGGTTCGACGGGGCGCGCAACGGGCCCACATATGCACTGGAACATCAGTCTCAACGATGCGCGGGTGGACCCGGCAATCTTTATTGGCGCGTTCCAGCCCTGAGCGGTGTGCACTGCATCAATTCCGGTGCAGTGTCTTGTCTTTCCTAACATTTACTACAGGAACCAACCCTCATTGAACACTCACCCATCTGACGACTTACAGGGAGCGTAACGACCACCATCAAAACTGCCTTTCGAGGGTCTTCTTATGTTTGCTCTTGGCTACGCGCTGATGCAGCTGTCTTCAGTGCAACGCACTACTCCGCCCACCCCACAGCCCGCACCCGACGTTAAAACCATTTCGCCGCTTCCTCCGGCAAAGCCCTCGGCTTTCACACCCGACTCCCCACCCCTACCCCTACCCGAGTCGTCGGGCATTCCACCGGCTACGGTGCAGTTTCCAAGGCTGGCCAAGCGATTCAAGGTCAGCGATCAGCAAGCCTTCATCATGCAACACGATGATCTCACCCTCGCCATGCAACGCTTGCACAGCCAACAGCCAAGTTTCAGCCAATTCAAACAGCAGCAAGTGGCGTCGATGTTCGCAGGCCAACCCCACCCCGCCCCTGCAAACCTGCCCGTCACGCGCTGGACCCAGTACCCAACGATGCTCCAGGACTTCTGGACCACACCCCGCCCGACGGAACACAACCCGAACGTACGGGTATCACCGCAGAACCAGCTGCTGGCCCTGCACAAACAACAACTGTCGACCCTCGCCGCCTTGCGCGTGAGCGACGGCACGCTGACGGCGGCGAGCAAAACGCTGATCGACAGCGCCCTGCAACACCCCACCCTGGCCGAGCGGGGAAAAGCCTTCGCCGATGGCGCACGTCCAGGTGTGTACCCGCTCACGATCGACGACGGCACCGAGCGCGGCGCATTGCTGGCCGGTACCTTTTTGATTACCCAAACCGACGGTTCCTTTGCCACGCCACCGCCATGGCCCGCAGGCAAATCCCTTGCACTCGATGACGCCCATGGCCCCATCGTGCTGTACACCCCAGGCGAGGGCTTCGAAGAGTTCGCAACGCCGGCCCAGGCCCGCCAGGCCTTGGCAAAACGGCTGGACGAAGGCGGTCTAGGCGCCGACCTGCTGTTGCAAACCCTGCCGCTAGCGCTACAAAACCGCGCCGAGCCGCTCACCGGGGAAGACCTGATGCTCAGCGCAGCACCGCTGGATGGTGATGTACTGGCCGAAGGCATCCCCTGGATGCTCAAGCGTCAGCAGGCAGAAGTCGAGGCGAGCCTGCTTAAAGATCCCCTCTCATCAACGGCCATCGACGCCGCCGCGGACTGGTCCTACCTGCTCGATGGCAGTAATGCCCTGCGGGGACGTAACCAGGCATTGGCGGATGAACTGCAACCCCAGTGGCTGAAAAACCTGAGCCCGGCTCAGAAGGCGCTCTTTACCCACTTGGAGCAAGCGCAAGAGAACAGTGCCAGCGCCCTGGCCCCCTTGATTGAAAGCATTCCCTCCCTGGCAACCTTCGCCCGCGACCGGATGAATGAGGCGATAAAAAAGCGCTACCCGAATGCGGTGGTGAATGCCGACCAACTGATGGTTCAGGTCCGCACCAGAACCCACATCAACAACGGCCGAAAAACCAGCAGCAGTACCCCTTTCGAAAAAAACACACAGGTATCACTCTCCGACCTGGCCCTGAAAAACCCCACCGAGTTCCCGGCGGGTGAAACCGCCACGTTCACGCACACCACGTTCAAACTGCCGTTGACCGACAAACAGGGCAAACCGGTACTCGACACCCATGGCAAGCCCGTTGTGCTGGACACCGACACACTCAAGACGCTGGTCAACACCGCGGATGTCGGCGGTGAATACACCTCCCTGTTGAAAAAAGAACTGGCAACAGACGCCATGACGGGCCAGGCAGGAGTACGACGTGACGCGTGGAAAGCCAGTCAGGCAGACCTGATGAGCAAAGAGGCGTTTCTCGCAACGCTCAACCCGGATGCCTACAAGGCAGAGGCAAAAGACGACAAGACCAGCCAGCGCGGTGCGCAGTGGGTCGACGCCGTATTGGATCACCCCGACCCGGCCGACCGCCCACAGGTCGATGGCGAAACCATTGTGGCTCACGCCCTCGTCCAGCGCGGCCTGCCGGTTCAAGGTGTGATGGTCATCGGCAACAGCAAGGATGCAGAACGGGTGCTGTACACGCCGAATGCCCCCGACGGCATCACCTTCCGTGAAGTAGCAAGCCAACAGGCGCTCAACAGCCTGCTGGATAAAAACGAGTGGAAGCTGTACACCGCGAGCCGCAAGTCGCCGGTCAGTAAAGATGACGTCGCCAAGGCGAAGGAGACGCTCAACAAACACAAATTCGATATAGGCAGGAACCCTTTTGCCGCCATCGATACCTTCGTCAAGGCTCTCAAACTGACAGGTGACACCTCTACCCTCACGCCCATGACCGGCAATAGCCTGGATGCGCTGTATAAACAACACGTGCAGTTGGTGGTCGACAAGGCCGATCACCAATCCGTCAGCAGTGCCGAGGTCGCAGCACAGTCAACGGCCAACAAGGTCCAGTTCGGTGTTGAGGTGGCCATGATCTTCATGGATCTGTTGCCGGTGGCCGGCAAAGGCGCGTCCGCCGTACTCAGGCTAGGAAAGGCCGGTGTAACGGCACTGCGCGCCAACGCAAGCGTCTTGCCCAAGCTGATCAAGAACCCCGCACTGGGGCGCGCGGTCTACGCCGATTTTGCAACGGCTGCGGCAGGTATCCCAGTGATCCGAACCGCGCCGCTACGCCCTGTTGCCAAGGCGCCTTTAAGCGCTATCGAGCCGGTAGCGCGGCCCGTCGGCCCGTCAACAGCCCTGCCCTCGACCAGCAGAGGTATTGTCGCCCCTGCCAAGCTACCCGCCATGACGGAGGTTAACCGTGATCTGAGCGAGTATGCAGTGCCGGACACCGTAATCCAGGGCCGCCCCCTCAGGCCGGACGGTACCTACAATGTCGGTGACAACTTCTATGTGCGCTTTACCGACAGCACAGGGGCGGACCGGGTCTACCAGATCGACTCGGCGTTCCATGCCCGCAACGGACAGGTCAACATCGTCGACCCCACTGCATCGTTGACGGTGTCGAAGGGGAGCCGGATCAAGGCGTCGCTGCAATCGGCCGGTAATGGAGAGTGGCGCTTGAACGAACTGCCTGGCGGTAGACGCCATCGCGGCCGAGTTGCCCCCCCTGCGAACCAAACCTATATGGATCGAGTGCTGTCGGGCCATGCTTCGGGTGATATTGACGGTAATGCTGCAACTACCGGACAAATCAGACGCTGGTTCAGGCGTGACATGGACAACTTTTACAATAATCTGGCAACGAACGGGATGCCCCCACGGCCCAATCTTCCCGTGCTGAAAATCAACAGCAGTCCGGACTCGGCCATTCAAAACACGCTATCGCAACCGGGAGTGCGCGGTTTGGTCCTGGGCGAAGTACATCATGAACCTGCCGCCTATCAGTTAGTCATCGATCAGATGCAAAACTTCAAAAACAACGGCGTTACAACCCTTTACGTAGAAGGTGCACCTTTTCTCCAGGGCTCACCCAACGCTCTCAATCCGCCGCTGCGCACCTCGGATTCCCCCACGTTTGGCCAGCATCCTTACCATCCAGACTTTATCGATGGACCGCAGTTGGCAGACATCATCAATGAAGCCGATAAATACGGAATAGAAGTCATAGGCCTTGAACACCCGCAACTGACGTGGCGAACCGACAACCAAGTAAACAGGAGCCTGTACACACATGCACGGGGCGGGGAGTCGCGTCTGAAAGAGTTCAATTATCATGCGGCAAAAATCATTGAGCGAACCCCACCCGGAGAGAAGTTCGTAGCCGTCGTCGGGAAGTCCCATATGAATACGGATTACGGGGTGCCCGGCATTGCAGAATTGACCAGCGGCGTCGGGGTCTCTGTCTCTCCCGCTCTTAAGGGCGGCTCAAGCATCGCCAGTCAGCCGATTCACACGCCGCAGCCACTTAAACTGATGCGCGGCACAAGTGAACCAGAGCCTTATGGCGATATTCACGTCGATTACAATATCGACTCATTGGTCGTCTGATTACACCTCTCAGACTTTTCTCACGCGGGTCGCAACCCGCGCGAGAAACAATTGCGCCAAAGCGAAAATACAGAGCAATAAAAAACCAAAATAATCCGATAAACAAAAGAAATAAATCATGTAAACGCAAAAAAACGGAAATTATCTCAATTTTTCCTCACAACTTGCCATCTACCCTCGCCCCGGTTAGGGTTGAGTCCATGAAAACCTCTCACACCCTCATTCAGCTTCGCCAGCACCGCAGCCTGTGCCTCGTCAGCGCACGACTGCCAGGCTGAATCGATCTGCCTCGTCTCCCGCTTTATCCCTAATAAACGCTTCTGGCAGGCCGCCTTTTCTCGGCCCTACAACAAAGGATTTCCCGATGAGCATGCTCAAAGACCCGTCTTCGAAGTACCGCGCGTTCCCGACCATCGACATCCCGGACCGCACCTGGCCGTCGAAAACCATCACCACCGCGCCGATCTGGTGCAGCTCCGACCTGCGTGATGGCAACCAGTCACTGATCGAGCCGATGGACGCGGTGAAGAAGCTGCGCTTCTGGAAGACGCTGGTCGCCGTCGGCGTAAAAGAAATCGAGGCATCGTTCCCCGCCGCATCGCAAACCGACTTTGACTTTGTGCGCACCCTGATCGAAGACGGCCACATCCCCGAGGACACCACCATCCAGGTGCTGACCCAGGGCCGTGAAGACCTGATCGCGCGTACCTTCGAATCCCTGCGCGGCGCCAAAAAGGCCATCGTGCACTTGTACAACGCCACGTCGCCGTCCTTCCGCCGCATCGTGTTCAACCAGGACAAGGACGGCATCAAGGCCATCGCGGTCAACGCCGCCAAGCTGTTCGTCAAATACGCGGCCCAGCAGCCAGAAACCCAGTGGACCTTCGAATACTCGCCGGAAACGTTCAGCGCCACCGAACTGGAATTCGCCAAGGAAGTCTGTGACGCAGTGATCGAGGTGTGGAACCCGACGCCTGAGCACAAGATGATCCTCAACCTGCCGGCCACTGTTGAGTGCGCCACGCCGAACATCTATGCCGACCAGATCGAGTGGTTCGGTCGCCATATCAACCGTCGTGACAGCGTGATCATCAGCCTGCACACCCACAACGACCGTGGCACCGGCGTGGCCGCTACCGAGCTGGGCCTGATGGCCGGCGCCGACCGTGTCGAAGGCTGCCTGTTCGGCAACGGCGAGCGTACCGGTAACGTCGACCTGGTGACCGTGGCCCTGAACATGTACACCCAGGGTCTGGACCCACAACTGGACTTCTCCGACATCGACGGCGTGCGCAAGGTCGTCGAGGAATGCAACCAGATCCAGGTGCACCCACGCCACCCGTATGTGGGCGACCTGGTGCACACCGCGTTCTCCGGCTCCCACCAGGACGCAATCCGCAAGGGCTTCAGCCAGCAGAAAGACGACGCCCTGTGGGAAGTGCCGTACTTGCCGATTGACCCGGCTGACATCGGCCGCAGCTACGAAGCCGTAATCCGCGTGAACAGCCAGTCCGGCAAAGGCGGTATTGCCTACCTGCTGGAGCAGGAATATGACATCAGCTTGCCGCGTCGCATGCAGATCGAGTTCAGCCAGGTGGTTCAGGCTGAAACCGACCGCGTTGGCCTGGAAATGACTGCACCGCAGATCTACGCCTTGCTGCAGCGTGAATACCTGCAAGCCAACACCCCGTACGCGCTGGTCAGCCATCGCCTGCAGGAAGAGAACGGCAACAGCTTTGTCGAAGTGGAAGTCGCCGGCAAAGGCCAGGGCGAAACCAACTTGCACTGGAAAGGCAAAGGCAACGGCGCGCTGGAAGCGCTGGTAGCCGGCCTGCCGATTGGTGTGGAGATCATGGACTACAACGAACATGCGATTGGTGCGGGCACCAATGCCAAGGCGGCGGCCTACATTGAGCTGCGTGTGAACGGTGAGCGTCCGGTGCATGGTGTGGGCATTGATGAAAACATCACCACGGCCAGCTTCAAGGCACTGTTCAGTGCGCTGAACCGCTCGTTGAGCCAGCAGGAAGCCAAGGCGGCGTAAGTCTGCTGCGGAAAATGTGAAAGGCCCCTGGATGTGAGTTCAGGGGCCTTTTTTTGTGTTGCCTGTGAGGGCCTCATCGGGGGCAAGTCGAATCGTCGCACCGCCCCTCCCACATTTTGAATGTATTCACAGATCAAAGTGTGGGAGGGGCGGTGCGACGATTCGACTTGCCCCCGATGGCGGTCTGTCAGACAAACTGAAATGTATCGGCATCCAGATTCGCCGGAAACCGCGTGCGATACGCCGCCAATTCCGCCGCATCCAGGTTCACCTGAAACACCCCATCCGCCTCCCCCGCACTCAGCAGGGTCTCGCCTTGAAAGTCCAACACTTGGCTGTCTCCGGTATAGGCAAAGCCCTTGCCGTCCATGCCGACGCGATTCACGGCAGCCACATAACACAGGTTTTCGATAGCCCGCGCCGGCAACAACCGGTTCCAGTGCAAACGCCGCGCGCCCGGCCAATTGGCGGTGTACAGCAGCAAGTCGGTGTCCTGCGCATCGCGGCTCCACACCGGGAAACGCAGGTCATAGCAAATCAGCGGGCGTATGCGCCAGCCCTTCACTTCAAACTGCACCTGACGCTCGCCGGGGGTGTAGTGATGGTGTTCACCCGCCATGCGAAACAGATGGCGCTTGTCATAGTGCAACACCTCGCCATCCGGCCGCGCCCACAGCAGGCGGTTGCGATGACTGCCGTCGGCGGCCTGAATGATCACACTGCCGGTGATCACCGCGTTGTATTTGGCGGCCTGCGCTTTAAGCCAGTGATGAGTCGGGCCGTGTTCCGGCTCGGCCAGGGTGGCCGACTCCATGGAGAAGCCGGTGGTGAACATCTCCGGTAGCACGATCAAGTCGGCGCCCTTGGCCTGTTCCAACAGCAGTTCGAAATGCTCAAGGTTAGCCTGACGGTCGTGCCAGGCCAGGCTGGTCTGGACCAGGGCGATGTTCAGGTTCGGCAATGCACTCAGATCACGCATAGTTTCTCGGCTGCTTGGCGCAGCGTCTCCTCGCGTTTGGCAAAACACAGGCGCACCAGGCGCTGGCCTTGGGGTGGGGTCTGGTAGAACACCGAGACCGGGATGGTCGCCACACCGTGCTCGCGGGTCATCCACAGGGACATGGCGACGTCATCCAGGTCTGGGCGAATCTGTGAGTAATCCACCAATTGGAAGTAGGTGCCGGCCACTCGGTTAAAGCTGAAACGCGACGGCGCCAGCAGGTCGCAGAACAGGTCGCGCTTGGCCTGGTAAAAGGCCGGCAGTTCTTCCACATGTTCGGGATGTTCGGCCATGAAGTCGGCCAGCGCGAACTGCAATGGCGTCACACCGCAGAAGTTGACGTATTGATGGACCTTGCGCAGTTCGGCAGTCAGGGCCGGTGGCGCCACCACATAGCCGGTCTTCCAGCCGGTCACGTGATAGGTCTTGCCGAAGGAGCTGACAACGAACGCACGCTGATACAGCTCTTCGTGGGCCAGCACGCTGACGTGGGGCACGCCGTCAAACACCAGGTGTTCGTAAACCTCATCGCTGACCAGATAGATATCGCGGTCGCGGATCAATTCGGCCAACTGGTCCAGCTCGGCGCGGCTGATCAAGGCGCCTGTGGGGTTGTGCGGGGTGTTGAGGATGATCATGCGTGTGCGTGGCGACAGCGCGGCCTTGATCTGCTCAAAATCCAGCGCAAAGCCTTGCAGGCTCAATTGCACATGCACGCAGCGCCCGCCGGCCAACTCAACCGAAGGCTCGTAGCTGTCGTAGCACGGGTCGAACACGATGACTTCATCGCCATTATGGATTACGGCCTGGATCGCGCAGAAGATCGCCTCGGTGGCACCTGGGGTGATGGTCACTTCACTGTCGGCATTGACCGTGGCGCCATAGCTGCGGGCAATCTTGGCCGCCACCTGCTGGCGCAACACCGGCAGGCCGGTCATTGGCGCGTATTGGTTGTGGCCGAGGGCGATATGCTTGCCCACCGCATCGAGTAAACCCTGGGGGCCATTGAAGTCCGGGAAACCTTGGGACAGGTTCAGCGCGCCGGTTTCGGCGGCGAGTTGTGACATGGTGGTGAAAATGGTTGTGCCGACATTCGGCAGCTTGCTGGTGATCATCAAAAGGCCCCTGCAGGTGAGCCCCAAGTTTTAAGCTGCCAGTCGCATCGGGTCAAGGCACAAACCGTCGCGCACAAAAAAGGGCTCATCAAGAGCCCTTTTTGCGAGGTCGGAATCAGCGCTTGTCGCGGCGCTTCTTGTCGGCCTTCTTGTGGTGCGTCATCAAGCGACGCTTCTTGTTCACCTGACGGTCAGTCAGGGTGTTCTTGTTGCCTTCGTACGGGTTATCCCCGCCCTTGAACTCGATACGGATCGGCGTACCGACCAGCTTCAAGACACGGCGATAGGTGTTTTCCAGGTAACGCACGTAGGACTTTGGCACCTTCTCGATCTGGTTACCGTGGATCACGATAATCGGCGGGTTGGCACCACCCAAGTGGGCGTAACGCAGCTTGATCCGGCGGTTGTTGACCATCGGCGGGGCGTGCTCGCCAACGGCGTCTTCGAGGATCTGGGTCAGGCGATTGGTTGGCCAGCGGGTCACTGCAGACTTGAACGAGTTCTGGACGGACGCGTAGAGGTTGCCCACGCCAGTACCGTGCAGCGCCGAGATGAAGTGGATATCAGCGAACTCGACGAAGAACAGGCGACGTTGCAGCTCGATCTTGACGAAATCGCGCTCGCTCGGCGTCATGCCATCCCACTTGTTGATCGCGATCACCAATGCCCGACCGGCCTCCAGGGCAAAGCCCAGCAGGTTGAGGTCGTGGTCCACCACGCCTTCGCGCGCGTCCATCACGAAGATCACCACGTTGGCGTCTTTGATCGCTTGCAGGGTTTTGACCACCGAGAACTTTTCAACTTCCTCGTGGATCTTGCCGCGCTTGCGCACACCGGCGGTGTCGATCAGCGTGTACTTTTCCTCGTTGCGTTCGAACGGGATGTAGATGCTGTCGCGGGTGGTGCCGGGCTGGTCGTAGACGATCACGCGGTCTTCACCGAGCATGCGGTTGACCAGCGTGGACTTGCCCACGTTAGGACGACCGATGATGGCGATCTTGATACCGTCTTTTTCGCTCGGGCCAGGAATACGCTTGGCTTCCTCACCTTCGGCAACGATCTCTTCTTCGCCCTCTTCTTCCTCGACGTCATCCTTGGGGAAATCGCGCAGGGCAATTTCCAGCATCTGGCTGATGCCGCGACCATGGGCGCCAGCGATCGGGATCGCGTCACCCAGGCCCATCGGGCTGAATTCGGCGCGGGCCAGTTCAGGATCGATGTTGTCGATCTTGTTGGCGACCACATAGGAACGCTTGTTGCGCTTGCGCAGGTGCTCGCCAATCATCTGGTCGGCGGCGGTGTAGCCCGCACGGGCATCCACCAGGAACAACACGACATCGGCTTCTTCAATGGCGAGCAGCGATTGCTCGGCCATTTTTTCGTCCATGCCATGCTCGTCACCGGAGATACCACCGGTGTCGACAATAATGTAGGAGCGCCCTTGCCACTTTGCCTCACCGTATTGGCGATCACGGGTCAGACCGGACAAGTCGCCGACGATGGCGTCGCGAGTCCTGGTCAGGCGGTTGAACAAGGTGGACTTGCCGACGTTAGGTCGGCCCACCAGGGCGATTACGGGAACCATGCGGCTCTCCACTTCGTTATTTCAGAAAATACAAAAGCCGCTGCATGGCAGCGGCTGGTGCTCGACTGTAGGAGCGAGCTTGCTGTGGCGAGGGAGCTTGCTCCCGCTGGGCTGCGCAGCAGCCCCAAAACCAGGCGTTCGAGATGCATCAGATGCATCCGGTTCGCCGGTTTGGGAGCGCTTCGCGCTCCAGCGGGAGCAAGCTCCCTCGCCACATGACCTTCGCTCCTACAGGTGAAGCTGCTTGAGGGTTACCTCCCAAGCATAGTTCTTACTTGATGGTCAGGGCTTCCAGCTTGCCGCTGTTGCCAAACACATAAAGCATGTTACCCACGACCAGCGGACGCGCACGCAAGCCGTCGCTGTCGATACGCTCGCGACCGACAAAGCGACCGTCTACCTGGCTCAGCAGGTGCAGGTAGCCTTCAAAGTCGCCAACCGCTACGTAGCTGGAGAACACTTCCGGTGCCGACAGCTGACGGCGAGCCAGGGAGTCGTTGCTCCACAGTGCAGTGGTGGAACGCTCGTCGACACTTTCAACGGTGCCGGACGCCAGGCTGACGTAGACGCTGCCAAACCCTTGGGCGACACCGGCGTAGCTGGAAGCATCACGCTGCCAGTTCACACGACCGCTCTGCAGGTCCAGTGCCGCTACACGGCCCTGGTAGGTGGCGACATAGATAGTTTCACCCGACAGCAGCAGGCCGCCGTCGATGTCCACTACGCGATCCAGCTCGGAACGGCCTTGCGGGATAGCCACACGGGTTTCCCAGGCCGGCACGCCGTTCTGGGTATCGAGGGCGACCACTTTACCGGTGGACAGGCCTGCAACGGCCAGATTATTGGTCACAATCGGACCACTGGTGCCGCGCAGGGTCAACACCGCAGGGGTGCTGTCGTACAACCAACGCTGTTCGCCGGTGCTGGCGTCGAGGCCAATGATACGGTCGTCCTGGGTCTGCACCACGACGATATCGCCGTTGGTGGCAGGCGGTGCGAGCACTTCACTGGTCACGCGAGCGCGCCATTTCTCTTCACCGGTGCTGGAGTCCAGCGCCACGACTTCGCCCTTGAGCGTGCCGAGCATCACCAGGCCATAACCCACGCCAACGGCGCCGGACACAGGCAATTCGAGGTCTTTTTTCCACTTCACGTCGCCGTTCATGCGATCCATGGAGATCACTACGCCGGTCACGTCAGCGGCCACAATGTTGTCACCGTCGATTGCCGGTACCAACATGTTGTAGGTCTCGCCCTGGCCATCACCGATGGAGCGGCTCCACTGCTTTTGCAGGACCACTTCTTCCTTGAAGCTGGTGAGCTCCGCAGGCGGCAGTTCTTTCTTGCTGTTGCTGCTGCAACCCGCGGCCAGAACGGCCAGAGCCAGCAATGCTGCATGTTTCCAACGGATCACGTCACGCATCCCCTTTGGCCAAGTCGTCCAGCTTGATTTGTAAGCCACCGACCGCCGCTTCATCAGACAGCGCCGCCTTGGCTTTTTGGTACGCAGCATTGGCTTCGTCGGTACGACCCAATTGGACCAACAGGTCGCCCTTGAGCTCTTCGCGAGTGGCTACAAATGCCTTGTCAGCATCGCCGTCGAGCAGTTTGAGTGCTTCGTCAGCCTTGTTCTGTGCCGCCAGTACCTGGGCCAGGCGCTGACGTGCGATTTCACCCAGGGTCGGGTTGGTCGGCTTGTCGGCAATGGCCTTGAGTTCTGCAGCGGCATCATCCAGCTTGCCGGTATCGACCGCAACTTTCGCGACGAACAGGCTGCCGTATTGGGCGTAGGTGCTACCGCCGAATTCGTTTTTCAGCTTGCCGGCCAGGTCTGCAACCTGGGCAGGATCAGGCTTGCCGTCCGGTGTCAGAGTGGTTTCCAGCAATTGCTGATACAGGATCGAGGCGCCTTGGGATTGGTTGGCCTGATACTTGTGCCAGGCTTGCCAGCCGAACACCACCACTAAAGCCAGCAGGCCGCCAGTAACCAGCGGCTTGCCGTTACGCTGCCACCAGTCCTTGAACTCGGCCAGTTGATCATCATCAGAACTCGACACCCCAATACTCCTTAATCGCTAAATTCGGCTGTTCGACAGCTTCAACCCTGCACGACGCAGGTGGCCAAGTGCGCAGCGAGCGCATCAAAGGCAATGTTCTGTTGCTCGCCCTGGCCACGCAGGGGTTTGAAACCTATCACTTGCTGGGCCAATTCGTCATCGCCCAGGATGAGTGCGTACAGCGCACCGCTCTTGTCGGCCTTCTTGAACTGGCTCTTGAAGCTGCCAGCGCCGGCATTGACCTGCAGGCGCAGGTTCGGCAGTTGGTCACGCACCTTCTCGCTCAAGGCCAGGGCGGCCAGTTCGGCGGCCTCGCCAAAGGCACAAAGGTACACGTCCACCTGACGGGAGATTTCTTCCGGGACCTTTTCCAGGGTCTCCAGCAGCAGGATCAGCCGCTCGATACCCATGGCAAAACCCACGCCGGTGGTCGGCTTGCCGCCCATTTGCTCGACCAGGCCGTCGTAGCGCCCCCCGGCGCACACGGTGCCCTGGGCGCCGAGCTTGTCGGTGACCCACTCGAATACGGTCTTGCTGTAGTAATCCAGGCCGCGCACCAGTTTGGTGTTGATCACGAACGGAATACCAGCTGCATCCAGACGAGCCTTGAGGCCCTCGAAGTGAATGCGCGATTCATCGTCCAGGTAGTCGGCCATCTTCGGCGCATCGACCAGTACGGCTTGGGTATCGGCGTTCTTGGTATCGAGGACACGCAGCGGGTTGGTTTTCAGACGGCGCTGGCTGTCTTCGTCCAATTTGTCCAGGTGGGCCGACAGGTACTCGACCAGGGCCACTTTGTAACGGCCCCGGGATTCGCTGGTGCCCAGGCTGTTGAGTTCAAGCTTGACCGCGTCGCGGATACCCAACAGGCCCCACAGACGCCAGGTCAACACGATCAGCTCGGCATCAATATCCGGACCGTCGATGTTGAACACTTCAAGGCCGATCTGGTGGAACTGGCGATAACGACCCTTTTGCGGGCGCTCGTGGCGGAACATCGGGCCGATGTACCACAGCTTCTGCGGCTGGCCGGCACCGGTCAGGCCATGCTCAAGCACGGCGCGCACGCACGCGGCGGTGCCTTCCGGACGCAGGGTCAGGGAGTCGCCGTTGCGGTCTTCAAAGGTGTACATCTCTTTTTCGACGATGTCGGTCACTTCACCGATGGAGCGCTTGAACAGCTCGGTGAACTCGACGATCGGCATGCGGATCTGCTTGTAACCGTAGTTATCCAGCAGGCGCGCGACAGTGCCTTCGAAATAACGCCACAGCGGCGTCTGCTCCGGCAGGATGTCGTTCATGCCACGAATGGCTTGCAGAGACTTGCTCACATCAAATCCTTAAATTCGTTCAATCAGCCGCGCGCGATCAGCGCTGCGTCAGCCGCGACCTTCTCGGCCGCTTTCTCGCGGATCAGTCTTTCGAGCTCATCCACCAGATTGTCATTCGTTAACTTCTGCGACGGCTTGCCGTCGATATAAATCAGGTTCGGTGTACCGCCGGTCAGGCCCACATGGGCCTCCTTGGCTTCGCCCGGCCCGTTGACCACGCAACCGATCACCGCAACATCCAGCGGCACCAGCAGGTCATCGAGGCGCCCTTCAAGTTCGTTCATGGTTTTCACCACGTCGAAGTTCTGCCGCGAGCAGCTCGGACAGGCAATGAAGTTGATGCCGCGGGAGCGCAAACGCAGGGATTTGAGAATGTCGTAGCCGACTTTCACTTCCTCTACCGGGTCTGCCGCCAGGGAGATGCGGATAGTATCGCCAATCCCTTCGGCGAGCAGCATACCGAGACCCACCGCAGATTTCACTGTGCCTGAGCGTAAACCGCCGGCTTCGGTGATACCCAGGTGCAGCGGCTGCACGATTTCCTTGGCCAGCAGACGGTAGGCTTCTACCGCCATGAACACGTCGGAAGCCTTTACGCTGACCTTGAAGTCCTGGAAATTCAGGCGCTCAAGGTGTTCAACGTGGCGCAGTGCCGACTCCACCAGTGCTGCGGGAGTCGGTTCGCCGTACTTCTTTTGCAGGTCTTTTTCCAGGGAACCGGCGTTGACACCGATGCGGATTGGAATGCCGCGATCACGAGCCGCATCGACCACGGCGCGCACACGGTCTTCACGACCGATGTTGCCCGGGTTGATACGCAGGCAATCCACGCCCAGTTCGGCTACACGCAAGGCGATCTTGTAGTCGAAGTGGATGTCGGCCACCAACGGCACCTTGACCAGTTGCTTGATGCGGCCGAAGGCCTCGGCAGCGTCCATGTCGGGTACGGATACCCGCACGATGTCTACGCCGGCCGCTTCCAGACGGTTGATCTGGGCGACGGTGGCGGCGACATCGTTGGTGTCGCTGTTGGTCATGCTCTGCACCGCGATGGGGGCGTCCCCACCCACCGGCACTGAGCCAACCCAGATCTTGCGCGATACGCGACGTTTGATTGGAGATTCGCCGTGCATGACTATTGTCCCAACTTGAGGCGAGCGGTCTCGCCACTGGTGAACGGCGCTACGTCCACAGGCTGGCCGTTGTAGGCCACTTGCGCGCCACGGGCAAAGCCCAGACGCAGCGTCAAAGGAGGCTTGCCGCCCTGGTCGAGCGTATCTCCCTTACGTTTCAGACCGCTGAACAGCACTTTGCCGTTGCCATCGGTGACTTGCGTCCAGCAGTCAGCGATGAAGGTAATCTGGATGTGACCATCACCGGCGATCAACGCTGGGGTGGTCGGCGCAGAAATCGCAGGAGCAGCCGGTGCGGCTGGGGCAGGCGTCGCAGGAGCCGGCACGGGGGCGACCGGGGCAGTCGCTGGAGCGGCCGGTACAGCAGCGGTCGCAGCCGGGGCGGCTTCCGGCGCGGGTTGTTCTGCGGTGGCAGGCGCTTCTGGCGCAGCCTGGCCTTCGGCAACGGCCTGGTCTTCCGGCTCGTCCAACGGATGAATCTGGGTGGTGCCGTCGGCGCTTTCGACTTCGACGTGCTCCATGGCGTTGCTGGTCAGGTCCTTGTTGCGCTGGGACGTCTGGTCTTGCCACCAGACAAAACCGCCGCCGATCACGGCGATCAGCAACAACAGGCTGACAATTCGCAAAATGGTGTGGGAAACCCGCACTGGCTCTTCGATACGCCCCAGGCCATGGACATTGCTGCCCTGGGAGTCGGTGCCGGTGAACTGGTCGAATTCCTGGACCAGGACTGCCTGGTCGATACCCAGCAATTTGGCGTAGGCGCGGATATAACCACGGGCGAAAGTATGCCCAGGCAGTTTATCGAACGCGCCGGCTTCCAGGTTGGCCAGGGAGGTACTGGTCAAATTGAGCTTGAGGGCCACTTCTGCCAGCGACCAACCATTGCTTTCGCGGGCCTGACGCAAGGTGTCGCCTGGGTTTACGCGATTAGCTGCTACAACTTCCGGGTGCGCGGCTTTCATCATTGCTCCGACAGGTATTGCTGATATTCCGGCGTACCGGGATAGAGTCGTTCGAGTTGCTGGCCAAAACGCGCGGCCGTGTCGGGTTCTTCATGAACCGTCGCCAGCCGCACACCGAGCAATAGACTACGTGCATTTTGCCCGCTGAGCAGGCTAAAACGCTCGTAATAGTCACGTGCCGGCACATAATGCCTGTCTTCGTAGGACAACTCAGCCATTTCGAGCAATGCCCGAGGCTGACGACCATTCATATGCAGGGCTTTTTCCAGCTGCCGGCGTGCGTTGTCACGCTGACCGAGCCGCATCGACGTCACGCCGAGGTTCTCGAATACACGGGAACGCTCAGGATAGAGGGTATCGGCGCTGGCTTGCCGGAAATAAAGGGCGGCCTGGTCATAACGTTTCTGTTCGAACAGGAAGCTGCCGTAGTTGTTCAGCAATCTTGGATCGGCAGGACGTGCCGCCAGGGCCTTGAGAAAATACTGCGCGGCCAGTTCCGGCTCGGCCTGGGCCTGGAACACAAGGGCGAGCGCAGCATTGGTATCCGCATCGTCGCGGTCCAGCTCTAGGGCCTGCTTCAAGGGCGCCTTGGCTTGCTCACTCATACCTTGTTGCAAGTAACCCAACCCCAGTTGCACATAGGCAACTCGCGCCTCGTCACGGCCTTTACCGGTTTGCAAAGGGCTGTCATGGCCCGATGAAACACAACCGGCCGCAAGACCGGTAACAAGCAAAAGCAGCGCAAGGCGCAAGGGCATAGAGATCCTCTCTCAGATTCGATTCACAGCAATCAGCGGCAAATCGTCGGCGGCGCTCAATTCGCGTCCGGCGATGTAACGCTCACTGCGGCGGGTGCGGTCCATCACCTGCCCGACCAACTGACCACAGGCGGCATCGATGTCTTCACCACGCGTGGTACGGACAGTGACGTTATAGCCAGCCTGGTGCAGCAGGTCCTGGAAACGGCGGATAGCATTGTTGCTTGGCCGCTCGTAGCCAGAATGTGGAAACGGGTTGAACGGGATCAGGTTGATCTTGCACGGGGTGTTCTTGAGCAACTCGATCATCTCGACCGCGTGTTCGACCTTGTCGTTGATGTCTTTGAGCAGGGTGTACTCAACGGTCAACACGCGTTTCTCGCCCAAGGTCGCCATGTAACGCTGGCAGGATTCGAGCAGCATCTTAAGCGGATACTTCTTGTTGATCGGCACCAATTGGTTACGCAATGCGTCATTGGGTGCGTGCAGCGACAACGCCAGGGAGACGTCGATGTGCTTGGCCAGCTCATCGATCATCGGGACCACGCCGGAGGTCGACAGAGTCACGCGGCGCTTGGAGATGCCGTAGCCCAGGTCGTCCATCATCAGGTGCATGGCCGAGATGACGTTGTCGAAGTTCAGCAGCGGCTCACCCATGCCCATCATCACCACGTTGGTGATGGCACGGTCGACGGTTGCCGGGACGCTGCCAAAGGATTTGTTGGCAATCCACACCTGGCCGATGACTTCGGCGGCGGTGAGGTTGCTATTGAAGCCTTGCTTGCCGGTGGAGCAGAAACTGCAGTCCAGGGCACAGCCTGCCTGGGACGAAACGCACAAGGTGCCACGTTTGCCCTGGGGAATGTACACGGTCTCGACGCAGCTACCGGACGCCACGCGCACCACCCACTTACGGGTGCCGTCGCTGGAGATGTCCTCGCTGACCACTTCGGGACCACGGACCTCGGCAATGGCCTTGAGCTTGTCGCGCAGGGCCTTGCTGACGTTCGTCATGGCGTCGAAATCATCGACACCAAAGTGGTGAATCCATTTCATTACCTGACCGGCACGGAAACGCTTCTCCCCGATTGAGTCGAAGAATTTCTCCATTTCCGGCTGGGTCAGACCCAGCAGGTTGGTTTTAACAGTCGATGTAGTCATGGATTCACCCTCACTCTTTAAGCCAATGCTTAGCGAGCGGTTACTTCAGTAGCAGCGAAAAAGTACGAGATTTCGCGAGCAGCGGCAGCTTCGGAGTCCGAGCCGTGTACAGCGTTGGCGTCGATGGATTCAGCGAAGTCAGCACGGATGGTGCCGGCAGCAGCTTCTTTAGGGTTGGTAGCGCCCATCAGCTCACGGTTCAGAGCGATAGCGTTTTCGCCTTCCAGAACCTGAACAACAACAGGACCGGAGATCATGAAGGCAACCAGGTCGCCGAAGAAACCACGAGCGCTGTGCTCAGCGTAGAAGCCTTCAGCTTCAGCCTTGGACAGTTGCTTGAGTTTCGAAGCTACAACCTTCAGGCCGGCTTTTTCGAAACGAGTGGTGATCTCGCCGATGACGTTTTTTGCAACAGCGTCAGGCTTGATGATGGAGAAAGTACGTTGAACAGCCATGGTGTAACTCCAGAAACGGTAATTTACGAAAAATTAAACCCGCGAATTATACGCGGGTTATTGGGTATTGCCTAACTGCGTAAAAAGGCGGTTCAGTCTGCTTCTTCGATCCACAGGCCTTGAATCGCCTCCAGAACCTTTTCGCCACCCCGATCCGGGATGTCGTCGAATTCCGGCAGCGCCATCACCAAATTGCGTAGCGTGACGAAGTTCACCGATAGAGGATTGACGTCCGGGTGAGCTTCAGCAAGTTGTATAGCGATTTCTTGTACATCAACCCATTTCAGGCTCATGACATTTCCTTGAATCAATGCGGCGCTTCGGCTGCATGGTTGAGGGAATATTTTGGAATTTCGACGGTGATGTCTTCCGTTCCGACCTTTGCCTGACAGCTTAGGCGCGAATGCGCTTCCAGGCCCCAGGCACGGTCAAGAAAGTCCTCTTCCAGCTCGTCAGCTTCTTCCAGGGTATTGAAACCCTCGCGAATGATGCAGTGACACGTGGTGCAGGCGCAGACGCCGCCGCAAGCACTTTCGATCTCGATGTGGTTGTCGTGGGCAACTTCGAGGATGGACTTGCCGGTCTCAGCCTCCACGACCATACCGTCCGGGCAATGCTCGGCGTGTGGCAGAAAAATGACCTGCGGCATTAATTATTCCTCGATTTCATTCAGATTGCGTCCCGCCAGGGCGGCTTTCACCGTCTGGTCCATACGACGGGCGGCAAAGGCATCGGTCACCTGCGACAGGCGCTTGGTCTGCTGCTCGATGGCATAACCATCGGTGCCTTTCATCAGTTCGGCCAATTCCTGCATCTGCAGGTCGATGACCATGCGTTCTTCGGCATCCAGCAGGCGCTCGCCGTCAGCGTCCAGCGCGCCCTGCACAGCTTCGAGCAGGCGCTGGGCATCGACTTGTTGCTCACGCAATACGCGAGCAACCTTGTCGTCACCGGCGTACTGGAACGAGTCCTTGAGCATCTTGGCGATTTCGCCGTCGGTGAGACCGTAGGACGGCTTGACCTGGATACTGGCTTCAACGCCCGAACCCAACTCGCGCGCGGCCACATTCAGCAGGCCATCGGCGTCGACCTGGAAGGTCACGCGAATCTTCGCCGCACCCGCGACCATCGCCGGAATACCGCGCAATTCAAAGCGCGCCAGGGAGCGACAGTCGCTGATCAGCTCGCGCTCACCTTGCAGCACATGGATCATCATGGCCGTCTGGCCATCTTTGTAGGTGGTGAAGTCCTGGGCGCGGGCAACGGGAATGGTGGTGTTACGTGGAATCACCTTTTCCATCAGGCCGCCCATGGTTTCCAGCCCCAGGGACAACGGAATGACGTCGAGCAGCAGCAACTCGCCACCGTCGCGCTTGTTGCCAGCCAGGGTATCGGCCTGAATCGCAGCGCCAATGGCGACCACTTGATCCGGGTCGATTTCGGTTAGCGGCTGACGACCAAAGGCTTCGGCGACGGCCTCTCGAACACGCGGCACACGGGTGGAACCGCCCACCATGACCACGGCACCGACGTCTTCCAGCTCGATACCGGAGTCACGCACGGCACGGCGGCAGGCTTTCAGGCTACGGGCGACCATCGGCTCGATCAACGAATCGAAGGCTTCGCGAGTCAGCTGGGCCGACCAGTTGCCGTAGGACACTTCAACGGTGGGCGCGTCAGTCAGCGCTTCTTTAGCGGCGCAGGCCGCTTGCAACAGGCTGCGCTGCGCGCCTGGATCCAGGTCAGCGGACAGGCCGGCGTTGCTGATGATCCAGCCTGCGATGGCGTGATCAAAGTCATCGCCGCCCAGGGCGCTGTCGCCACCGGTGGCCAACACTTCGAAGACACCGCCGGTCAGGCGCAGGATCGAAATATCAAAAGTACCACCACCCAGGTCATAGATAGCGACCAGGCCTTCGGCGTGCTGGTCCAGACCATAGGCCACGGCCGCAGCAGTCGGTTCGTTGAGCAGGCGCAGCACATTCAGGCCGGCAAGTTTCGCCGCATCCTTGGTGGCTTGACGCTGGGCATCATCGAAATAAGCTGGAACAGTGATCACCGCTCCCACCAGTTCGCCGCCCAAGGTGGACTCCGCACGCTGGCGCAGCACCTTGAGGATATCGGCCGACACTTCCACCGGGCTTTTCGGGCCCTGCACGGTGTCGATGAACGGCATGTGGGATTCGCCGCCAACAAAGCGGTACGGCAGTTGGTCGCCCAGTTGCTTGACGTCGGACAGACCACGACCCATCAAGCGCTTGACCGACAGCACGGTATTCAAGGGATCGGTAGACGCCGCCAACTTGGCCGACTCGCCCACTTCGGTGCGATCCGCGTGATAACGCACGGCAGACGGCAGGATCACCTGGCCATCAGCGTCGGGCAACGGCTCGGACAGGCCGCTGCGCAAGGCAGCGACCAGGGAATTGGTGGTGCCCAGGTCAATCCCGACCGCCAGGCGACGCTGGTGCGGTTGAGGGCTTTGGCCGGGTTCGGCGATTTGCAGTAGGGCCATGGTAATCAGGTCTTATCTGTCTATCAGGCGTGCATCACGGGCAGCACACGGGGTTAATCGTCGAGGCGCTCTTCTAGTTGGCGCACTTCGTAGGTGAGCTTGTCGAGGAACTGCATGCGCCGCATCAGGCGTTCGGCCTGTTCGCGTTGCGCGGCATCATTCCAACAAGCTGCGAAGCTTTCGTTCAGTTCATCCTGGGCCATTTTCAGACGACGCTTGAAGACCGCGACGCCAGCCAGGTCGGCTTCGTCCTGCAAGTCTTCGAGTTCTTCACGCCACTGCATCTGTTGCATCAGGAAGTCCGGGTCATGCACGGTCACTTCCAGGGGCAACTCACCACCGTTCATCGCGAGCAGATAACGCGCGCGTTTCGGGGGGCTCTTGAGGGTCTGATAGGCTTCGTTGAGGCTGGCCGATTGCTCCAGCGCCAGGCGTTGCTCACGCTCGGTAGCGTCAGCGAAGCGGTCCGGATGCACCCCACGCGCCAATTCTCGGTAGCGCGTGGCAAGCTGCTCGAGGTCCAGCCGAAAACTCGGCTGCAACTCGAATAAAGCGAAATGACAAGGAGTACCCACGAATAGCCTCAGATGTTGAAGCTTTCGCCGCAGCCACATTCACCGCGCACGTTGGGATTGTTGAACTTGAAGCCTTCGTTCAACCCTTCCTTGACGAAATCGAGCTCGGTGCCGTCCAGGTAGGTCAGGCTCTTAGGGTCGATGATCACTTTCTCGCCGTGACTTTCGAACACCTGGTCTTCCGCAACCACCTCGTCGACGAACTCCAGCACATAGGCAAGGCCGGAACAGCCCGTGGTGCGCACACCCAGACGAATCCCCTCACCTTTACCGCGCCCATTCAGGGAGCGGCGAATGTGCTGCGCAGCCGCTTCTGTCATGCTGATAGCCATCGTTGACTCCTTACTCGTCGCCCAATGCTTAGATCAAGCCTTTCTTCTGCTTGTAGTCGCGAACGGCCGCCTTGATGGCGTCTTCTGCGAGTACGGAACAGTGGATTTTCACTGGCGGCAAAGCCAGTTCTTCGGCCAGCTGGGTGTTGCTGATAGTGACAGCCTCATCCAGGGTCTTGCCTTTCATCCATTCGGTCGCCAGGGAGCTGGAGGCGATGGCCGAACCGCAGCCGTAGGTCTTGAACTTGGCGTCTTCGATAACGCCAGCGTCGTTGACCTTGATCTGCAGGCGCATCACGTCGCCGCACGCAGGGGCGCCGACCATGCCGGTGCCGACATCCGGGTCTTCCGCGTCCATCTTGCCGACGTTACGCGGGTTTTCGTAGTGGTCGATGACCTTTTCGCTGTAAGCCATGGTACTGAATCCTCACTCATCAGGGCCGCTCTGGAACCCTGTAGAAACGCCTGCGTTTTCCGCCACGTTCCTACAGAGCTGGGGTGGCGGCTTCTATAGTTAGTGTGCCGCCCACTCGATCTTGGAAATGTCGACGCCGTCTTTGTACATGTCCCACAGCGGCGACAAGGTACGCAGTTTGTTCACGGCCTCGCAGACTTTCTGCGCGGCGTAGTCGACTTGTTCTTCGGTGGTGAAGCGGCCGAACGTAAAGCGGATCGAGCTGTGTGCCAGTTCGTCGTTGCGGCCCAGGGCGCGCAGCACGTACGAAGGCTCAAGGGACGCCGAGGTGCAGGCCGAACCGGACGAAACCGCCAGGTCCTTGAGCGCCATGATCAGCGACTCGCCTTCGACGTAGTTGAAGCTCAAATTCAGGTTGTGCGGTACACGAGCGGTCATGCTGCCGTTGATGTACAGCTCTTCAAGGTTCTCGACCTGCTTGTAGAAGCGGTCGCTAAGGGCCTTGATGCGCACGTTTTCGGCTGCCATGTCTTCCTTGGCTACACGGAAGGCTTCGCCCATGCCGACGATCTGGTGGGTCGCCAGCGTGCCCGAACGCATGCCGCGCTCGTGACCACCGCCGTGCATGGTGGCTTCGATGCGCACACGTGGCTTGCGGCTCACGTACAGGGCGCCGATGCCTTTAGGGCCGTAGGTCTTGTGGGCAGAGAACGACATCAGGTCGACTTTCAGCTTCGACAGGTCGATGTCGACCTTGCCGGTGGACTGAGCAGCGTCGACGTGCAGCAGGATGCCCTTGGAACGGGTCAGCTCGCCGATGGCGGCGATGTCGTTGATGGTGCCGATTTCGTTGTTCACGTGAATCACGGAAACCAGGATGGTGTCTTCACGCAGCGCGGCTTCGATCATGGCCGGGGTGACGATACCGTCGGTGGTTGGCTCGAGGTAGGTAACCTCGAAACCTTCACGCTCCAGTTGGCGCATGGTGTCGAGGACAGCCTTGTGCTCAATCTTGGTGGTGATCAGGTGCTTGCCTTTGGTCGCGTAGAAATGCGCCGCGCCCTTGATTGCCAGGTTGTCGGATTCGGTGGCACCGGAGGTCCAGACGATTTCGCGCGGGTCGGCGTTAACCAGGTCGGCGACTTGGCGACGAGCGTTCTCGACCGCTTCCTCGGCTTTCCAGCCGAATACGTGGGAACGGGAGGCCGGGTTGCCGAAGTTTCCGTCGACCAGCAGGCATTCGCTCATCTTTTGCGCGACACGCGGATCAACCGGGGTGGTCGCTGAGTAATCAAGGTAAATCGGCAATTTCATGGACTTTCTCCTAAATCAGGCTGGCTGGCGTGCCGTTAGCTCTTCGGCTGTCACTCGACGGCGGACGCTTCAATCTTGTCCAGACGCGGCGCCTTGGTATTGCAACGGCGCTGGTCCTGACGCTGGGCTACTTCTTGCACCTCACGGCGAGTCACAAGATCGGCCAAGCTGATACCACTCAAAAACTCATGGATCTGCAGGCTCAAGTCACACCACAAGTGGTGTGTCAGGCAGGTGTCGCCGGCGTGGCAATCACCCAGGCCCTGGCATTTGGTGGCGTCGACGGATTCGTTGACCGCATCGATCACCTGGGCCACCTGGATACCCTGCATGTCGCGGGACAATTGGTAGCCGCCGCCTGGACCACGAACACTGGAAACCAGGTTGCTGCGGCGCAATTTGGCGAACAGTTGCTCAAGGTAGGACAGGGAAATGCCTTGGCGCTCGGAGATATCGGCCAGGGACACCGGCCCAGTTTGCGCGTGCAAGGCCAGGTCTAGCATGGCGGTCACCGCGTATCGGCCTTTTGTAGTCAGTCTCATGGACAATTACCAAGGTGTTTCAGAATGTGGGCAAGTATGCGATTCCCGAGTATTTAAGTCAACTATAAGACCTAGTACTTTAGTCAGGATTACCCGTAAAAAGGGCGCGCGAATCATAGCAGGAAGGGGTGGGGACGACCAGCGGGAACAGGGCCGAAAAGGAATCCAGATACCAATGGGCGTCAGAATGTGGGAGGGGGCTTGCCCCCGATAGCGGTGTATCAGCCATAAAAATGGTGGCTGACACATTGCCTATCGGGGGCAAGCCCCCTCCCACATTTGAGTTGCACTGGTCGCGAGACCTCAACCAGCCTTGGACGCAGCTTCGTCCTTAATCTCGGCGAAGTCTTCTTCGCGCAGCTCTGGCAGATCCTTCGCACAGTAAGGGCTGCCCAGGTCTTTCAGCGCACCGCACATCCCTTCAAGCTTGCCATCCACTGCTTGCAGATGGTCGAGCAACTGGCCGATAGCGCGCGCCACAGGGTCAGGCATGTCCTCGCTGACACCATAGGCATCAAAGCCGATCTTCTCGGCCATGGCCTTGCGCTTGGCTTCCTGCTCATCACCAACTTCCGGCTTGAAGATAATCCGCCCAGGAATACCGACAACCGTTGCACCCGGTGGCACAGCCTTGGTCACCACGGCGTTGGAACCCACCTTGGCACCGGCGCCGACCGTAAATGGACCGAGCACCTTGGCACCCGCCCCCACTACCACGCCATCACCCAATGTCGGGTGACGCTTGCCTTTATTCCAGCTGGTGCCACCAAGGGTCACGCCCTGATACAAGGTTACGTCATCGCCGATTTCAGCGGTTTCGCCAATCACGATGCCCATACCATGGTCGATAAAGAAACGGCGCCCCACCTTGGCGCCCGGGTGAATCTCAATCCCGGTCAACCAGCGCCCGAAGTTCGACACCAGCCGCGCCAGCCATTTCCAGCCCATCCCCCACAAGGCACCGGATAGGCGGTGAATCCAGATCGCGTGCATGCCCGGGTAGCAGGTGAGCACTTCAAAGGCGTTGCGCGCCGCCGGATCACGATGGAAAACACTCTGGATATCTTCTCGCAAACGCTCGAACATTTTTAATCCTTCCGCTTAAGAAGCTCGCCACGGGCCGCTTTCTGGGTTTCCGTGAGGATGCCACGCAATATATTCATTTCCGCTCGACTGACCGAGCTACGCCCGTACAAGCGACGCAGGCGTGCCATCAAGTGCCGTGGTTTTTCAGGATCGAGGAATTCGATGGCCACCAGGGTTTGTTCCAGGTGTTCATAGAATCGCTCCAACTCGTCCATCGTGGCCAACTCGCCACTTTTGGTCGACGCGACTTCTTCCTTCTCCACTTTGCTTGGCTGACCAGCAGCCGCCAGCCAGGCCATACGCACTTCATAGGTCAACACCTGTACCGCCGCCCCTAGGTTCAGCGAGCTGAATTCAGGGTCGGATGGAATGTGTACGTGGTAATGACATCGCTGTAGCTCTTCATTGGTGAGGCCGGAGTCTTCACGACCGAACACCAGGGCGATTTCGGCGCCGCCGGCTGCCTCTTCCACCACTTTGGTACCGCACTCGCGCGGATCCAGCAGCGGCCAAGGGATACGACGATCACGGGCACTCGTGCCCAGCACCAGGTTGCAGCCGACCAACGCGTCTTCCAACGTGGCGACGACCTGCGCTTTTTCCAGGATGTCATTGGCACCGGACGCTCGGGCATCAGCCTCGTGGTGCGGGAACACACGCGGCTCGACCAGCACCAGGCGCGTCAGCCCCATGTTTTTCATGGCTCGCGCCACCCCACCGATATTGCCGGGATGACTGGTATTGACCAAGACGACACGAATGTTTTGCAGCAAGGGAGGCGCTCTCGGACATAGGAAAGGGGAGCAAATCTTACAGAACAGCCTAAGGTTATGCCATGAAAGCTAACGTCGTCCTTCACCTGAAGAAAGTTTCTGCTAGAATGCTCGGCTTTCTTTAACAACCTTAGGTGACACATCCATGCAGCCCATGCTGAATATCGCGCTGCGCGCCGCCCGCAGCGCCAGTGAATTGATCTTCCGCTCCATCGAGCGCCTGGATACCATCAAGGTCGACGAAAAAGACGCCAAGGATTATGTATCCGAGGTGGATCGCGCCGCCGAGCAGAAAATCATCGACGCGCTGCGCAAGGCCTACCCTACCCACGGCATCCTCGGTGAAGAAACCGGCCTGCACAAAGGTAGCGGCGAAGGCGAAGACTACCTGTGGATCATCGACCCACTGGATGGCACCACCAACTTCCTGCGCGGCATTCCGCACTTTGCCGTGAGCATCGCGTGCAAATACCGCGGCCGTCTGGAGCACGCCGTTGTGCTGGACCCGGTTCGCCAGGAAGAATTCACCGCCAGCCGTGGCCGTGGCGCCCAACTGAATGGTCGCCGCCTGCGCGTCAGCGGCCGCACCAGCCTGGACGGCGCCCTGCTGGGTACTGGCTTCCCGTTCCGTGACGACCAGATGGACAATCTGGAAAACTACCTGGGCATGTTCCGCGCCCTGGTTGGCCAGACTGCCGGTATCCGTCGTGCTGGTGCAGCGAGCCTGGACCTGGCCTACGTGGCTGCCGGCCGTTTCGATGCGTTCTGGGAATCGGGCCTGTCCGAGTGGGACATGGCTGCAGGCGCCCTGTTGATCCAGGAAGCTGGCGGCTTGGTCAGCGACTTCACCGGCGGTCACGACTTCCTTGAAAAAGGTCACGTGGTTGCAGGTAACACCAAATGCTTCAAGGCAGTACTGACGGCCATCCAGCCGCACCTGCCGGCTTCGCTGAAGCGTTAAGCGAGCAAGCACAAAAAAGCACCCCAAGGGGTGCTTTTTTTTGCCTGGGATTTGGCGCTAACCGAGAGATCAGTAACACTAACAATCAAATGTGGGAGGGGGCTTGCCCCCGATAGCGGACAGTCAGTTAATAAATCTATAACTGACCCACCGTAATCGGGAGCAAGCCCCCTCCCACATTTTGAATTGCGCCAAACCTGGGATTACTGCTGGTTTTGACCCAGGATCAGACGACCTTCTTTGTCGACTGGAATCTGGCCGCCTGGATCACGATCCATGCGCACCGTGCCTTCCTTGCCATCCAGGTTGTAACGCACGTCATAACCAACCACCTTGTCGCTGATGTCATTGACGGTGTTACAGCGAGTCTGCGTCGTGGTGTAGGTATCGCGGTTCTGCATACCTTCCTGAACCTTGTTACCCGCATAACCACCACCGACCGCACCGGCGACGGTCGCCAGCTTCTTACCGTTGCCGCCACCGACCTGGTTACCCAACAGGCCACCGGCCAGCGCACCGACCACGGTGCCGACGATCTGATGCTGATCCTGCACCGGCTTCTGCCGAGTCACAGCGACGTCCTTGCAGACTTCGCGAGGGGTTTTAATCTGGGTTTTGACCGGCTGCACCGCCAGCACTTGCGCATACTCAGGGCCGCTTTTAACCAGGCTGTAGGTGGCAACAGCGCCCCCGGCAGTCACACCGACAGCACCCAATACCGCACCAACCAGCAACGACTTGTTCACGTGAACCTCCTGACCATCACAAGCGGACCGAAACGTCCGCGCTATACCCAGCCTTGGAGCAAAAAAAAAGGCACGAGTTCAATACTCGTGCCTTTCTTGTAACAGCGGATCAACAATCGCCCATCAAGGGCGGTCGTCGACCTCCTTGCCAGTGCTGGCCGGAGGGATCAGGTCTTCGCTGTTGAGGTTCAGCCAGATCAGCACCACGTTGGCGATGTAGATCGACGAGTAAGTGCCCGCCAGGACGCCGATGAACAGCGCCAGGGAGAAGCCCCACAGGTTATCGCCGCCGAAGATCATCAGTGCAGCAATCGCCAGCAAGGTGGAGATCGACGTGGCCATGGTGCGCAACAGGGTCTGAGTGGTGGATACGTTGATGTTCTCGATCAACGATGCCTTGCGCAGCACACGGAAGTTCTCACGAACCCGGTCGAATACCACGATGGTGTCATTGAGGGAGTAACCAATGATCGCCAGCACGGCAGCCAGTACGGTCAGGTCGAAGGTAATCTGGAAGTACGCCAGGATACCCACGGTCACGATCACGTCGTGAATCAGCGACACAATGGCGCCGACGCCAAACTTCCACTGAAAACGGAAGGCCAGGTAGATCATGATACCGACCAGCGCCAACAGCATGCCGAGGCCGCCCTGGTCGCGCAGCTCTTCACCTACCTGCGGCCCCACGAACTCGACGCGCTTGACCGACGCCGGGTTGTCGCCACCGACCTTCTGCAAGGCCTCGGCTACCTGGTGACCCAGTTGCGGGTCTTCGCCTGGCATACGCACCAGCAGGTCAGTGGTCGCACCAAAGCTCTGCACGATGGCTTCGTGATAGCCAGCCTTGACCAGCTCACTGCGCACCAGGGTAACGTCAGCAGGCTTCTCGTAGGTCAGCTCGATGAGCGTACCGCCGGTGAAGTCCAGACCGTAGTTCAGGCCCTTATGGAACCAGCTGAACAGCGCCAGAACGGTAAGGAGCACGGTGACGCCGAACGCAACGTTGCGAACGCCCATGAAGTTGATTGTACGTAACATGGCAGCCCCTTAAATCCACAACTTCTTGAAGTCACGCCCGCCAAAGATCAGGTTGACCATTGCGCGGGTCACCATGATGGCCGTGAACATCGAGGTAAAGATACCGAGGGACATGGTCACCGCAAAACCTTTGACCGGGCCGGTGCCCATGGCAAAGAGAATCCCGCCGACCAGCAAAGTGGTCAGGTTGGAGTCGAGAATCGCGGTAAATGCCCGGCCGAAGCCTTCGTTGATTGCACGCTGTACGGTCATGCCCGCAGCGATCTCTTCACGAATCCGCGAGAAGATCAGTACGTTGGCGTCTACCGCCATACCCATGGTGAGTACGATACCGGCGATACCTGGCAAGGTCAGTGTAGCCCCCAGCAGCGACATCAGAGCCAGCAGCATTACCATGTTGCCCGCCAAGGCAACGGTAGCGATGATGCCGAAGAAGCGGTAGATGGCGATGATGAACAGGGATACGAACAGCATGCCCCACAAGGCTGCGTCGATACCCTTGGTGATGTTGTCGGCACCCAGGCTTGGGCCAATGGTGCGCTCTTCGGCGAAGTACATTGGGGCAGCCAGGCCGCCCGCACGCAACAGCAGCGCCAGCTCAGACGACTCACCCTGACCGTTCAGGCCGGTGATACGGAATTGAGCACCCAGCGGCGACTGGATAGTCGCCAGGCTGATGATCTTTTTCTCTTCCTTGAAGGACTGTACCGGTACGTCTTTCTCGACACCGTCAACCACTTGCTTGGTGTAAGTGGTCACCGGGCGCTGCTCGATGAAGATCACTGCCATGCTGCGACCAACGTTGCTGCGCGTGGCCCGGCTCATCAGTTCGCCGCCGTGACCATCCAGACGGATGTTCACTTCTGGGGTGCCGTGCTCGCCGAAACCGGCCTTGGCGTCAGTCACCTGGTCACCGGTGATGATCAAGCCACGCTCGATCAACGCTGGAGGACGGTTGCCTTCGCGGAACTCAAATTCCTCGGCAGTGGCACGGGTAGCACCGGGCTCAGCCGCCAGACGGAATTCCAGGTTGGCGGTTTTACCCAGGATACGCTTGGCTTCAGCGGTGTCCTGTACACCCGGCAGCTCAACCACGATGCGATTGGCACCCTGGCGCTGAACGATAGGCTCAGCCACACCCAGCTCGTTGACGCGGTTACGTACCGTGGTCAAGTTCTGCTTGATGGAGTATTCGCGGATTTCCGCCAGCTTGGCCGGGGTCATCGCCAGACGCAGTACAGGCTGGCCGTTGAGGTCGGCCGGTACGATGTCGAAATCGTTGAAGTTCTTGCGGATCAGCGCACGGGCCTGTTCGCGGGAAGCTTCGTCAGAAAAGCCCAGCTGGATGGCACCGTTGAGCTGCGGCAGGCTGCGATAACGCAACTTCTCTTTGCGCAGCAGGCTCTTCACATCGCCTTCATAGACTTTCAGGCGTGCATCAAGGGCCTTGTCCATGTCGACTTCCAACAGGAAGTGCACACCGCCGGACAAGTCCAGACCCAGCTTCATCGGGTGCGCGCCAATGCTGCGCAGCCATTGTGGCGTGGTCTGTGCCAGGTTGAGCGCGACAACGTAGTCATCACCCATGGCCTTGCGCACGACATCCTTGGCCGGCAATTGGTCTTCTGCCTTGGTCAGGCGCAACAAACCGCCCTTAGCACCAGCCGCCAACGATGCCGCCTTGACCTGGATACCCGCGTCAGTGAGCGCTTTGCTCGCGCGTTCCAGGTCAGCCTGATTGACCTGCAGCGAAGTGCTGGCGCCAGTGATCTGGATCGCCGGGTCATCAGGATAGAGATTGGGAGCGGAATAAATAAAACCGATCGCCAGCACCGCCAGGATCAGTACGTATTTCCACAGAGGGTATTTGTTCAGCATCACGCCGCCCGCTTATAACGCGGGGCGCCTTGCGCGCCCCGTCGATTGGTAAAGGTTGGAACTTAGATCGCTTTGAGCGTGCCTTTTGGCAGCGTGGCGGCGATGGCGCCTTTCTGGAACTTCATTTCCACGGTGTCGGAGACTTCCAGAACCACGAAAGCGTCGGAGACCTTGGTGATCTTGCCAGCGATACCACCGGTGGTCACAACTTCGTCACCTTTCTGCAGGCTGCCCAGCAGGTTCTTCTGCTCTTTGGCACGCTTGGCCTGTGGACGCCAGATCATCAGGTAGAAGATGACCAGGAAGCCGACCAGGAAAATCCACTCGAAACCACCGCCCATAGGACCGGCAGCGGCAGGCGCGGCGGCATCAGCCATGGCGTTAGAGATAAAAAAGCTCATTTAGCACTCCAGTTGCAAATAGTGAATCTTAGGGTCGGAAAACTCAGTCCAAGGGCGGCACAGGGAGCCCGCGCTTGGCATAGAAGGCATCGACGAAGGCGGCCAATGTACCCTGTTGAATAGCCTCGCGCAAACCAGCCATCAGGACTTGGTAGTGACGCAAATTGTGGATGGTATTCAACATGCTACCCAGCATTTCCCCACACTTGTCCAAATGGTGCAGATAAGCACGGGAGAAGTTCTGGCAGGTGTAGCAATCACAGGTGGGATCCAGCGGCGAATCATCATGGCGATGGAACGCGTTACGGATCTTCAGCACGCCTGTATCGATGAACAGATGCCCATTGCGGGCATTACGGGTTGGCATCACGCAATCGAACATGTCCACACCGCGGCGCACACCCTCTACGAGATCTTCCGGTTTGCCAACGCCCATAAGGTAACGAGGTTTGTCAGCGGGCATCAGGCCTGGCAGGTAATCCAGCACTTTGATCATTTCGTGCTTGGGTTCGCCTACCGACAAACCGCCAATGGCCAGGCCGTCAAAGCCGATCTTGTCGAGACCTTCCAGCGAGCGTTTGCGCAGGCTTTCATGCATGCCGCCCTGGACAATACCGAACAAAGCCGCCGTGTTGTCGCCATGGGCATTCTTCGAACGCTGGGCCCAACGCAGGGACAGCTCCATGGAGATCCGTGCGACATCTTCGTCGGCTGGGTACGGCGTACACTCGTCAAAAATCATTACGATGTCGGAGCCCAGGTCACGCTGCACCTGCATCGATTCTTCTGGCCCCATGAACACTTTGGACCCGTCCACCGGCGAGGCGAAGGTGACGCCCTCTTCCTTGATCTTGCGCATGGCGCCGAGGCTGAACACCTGGAAACCACCGGAGTCGGTGAGGATCGGGCCCTGCCACTTCATGAAGTCGTGCAGGTCACCATGTTTCTTGATCACTTCCGTGCCTGGGCGCAGCCACAGGTGGAAGGTGTTGCCAAGGATGATCTCGGCGCCCGTGGCGACGATGTCACGCGGCAGCATGCCCTTGACGGTGCCATAGGTACCGACCGGCATGAACGCCGGGGTTTCCACGGTGCCACGCGGGAAGGTAAGGCGGCCACGACGGGCTTTGCCGTCGGTGGCGAGCAATTCAAACGACATACGACTCATAGTTGTTCCTCTGGGCCGCGTGGCGCCGGGTTGCGGGTGATAAACATCGCATCACCGTAGCTGAAAAAACGGTATCCGTTGTCGATGGCAGCTTGATAAGCAGCCATGGTTTCCGGGTAACCGGCAAATGCCGAGACCAGCATCAACAGCGTGGATTCGGGCAAATGGAAATTGGTCACCAGGCAATCGACCACATGGAATGGTCGTCCTGGAAAGATGAAGATATCGGTATCGCCGCTGAACGGCTTCAGGACGCCATCACGCGCCGCGCTTTCCAGGGAGCGCACGCTGGTGGTCCCGACAGCCACCACTCGCCCGCCACGCGCCTTGCACGCCGTAACAGCGTCAACGACTTCCTGGGTGACTTCCAGCCACTCGCTGTGCATGTGGTGATCTTCGATGTTATCCACACGCACCGGCTGAAACGTGCCAGCCCCCACGTGCAGGGTCACATAAGCGGTTTCTACGCCTTTGGCGGCTATCGCATCCAGCAGCGGCTGGTCGAAGTGCAGCCCGGCGGTTGGCGCGGCAACGGCACCCAGGCGTTGGGAGTAGACAGTCTGGTAACGTTCGCGGTCCGAGTCTTCGTCGGGGCGGTCGATATACGGCGGCAACGGCATATGGCCGACGCGCTCCAGCAACGGCAGAACCTCTTCGGCAAACTTGAGCTCGAACAGCGCATCATGACGCGCAACCATCTCGGCTTCGCCACCGCCATCGATGAGGATGCTGGCACCCGGTTTCGGCGATTTGCTGGAACGCACATGGGCCAGTACGCGATGACTGTCCAGTACGCGCTCCACCAGAATTTCCAACTTGCCACCGGAAGCTTTCTGGCCAAACAGCCGCGCTGGAATCACACGGGTATTGTTGAACACCATCAGATCGCCGGGGCGCAAATGCTCAAGCAAATCAGTGAATTGACGGTGTGCGAGGGCACCGCTCACCCCGTCCAGGGTAAGCAGGCGACTGGCGCGACGCTCGGCCAAAGGGTGGCGAGCAATCAGCGAATCAGGGAGTTCAAAAGTAAAGTCAGCAACGCGCATGATGGAGTTCGTCTAGCAGGGCCGGGAAGTCTAGCGGAAATAGTGAAAATAGACCATGAAAGGTGATTGACCAACGGTAATCTCATCTCTATACTTCGCCGCCATTGAGCCCTGATGGCGGAATTGGTAGACGCGGCGGATTCAAAATCCGTTTTCGAAAGGAGTGGGAGTTCGAGTCTCCCTCGGGGCACCATCTTAAAGAAAGACCTTGAAATTCAAGGTCTTTTTTTTCGTCTGCCGAAAAGTGCTTCACCGGCAGGGAGCCTCCCCTCTCGATCAAAATACTCTGCAAGCCTTTGCAGGTTCTCATGCCTGGAAGAACAACTTCTGACTGCAACCCTCCACACCCTCCCATCACACTCTTCAGCCGCGCTACAGTGCACTTGAGAGAGTCGCATGGGCTAGCGGGATATGTGCGACGGTTCTATCCGAGATCATGTTTCTAGGGCGCCTCTGCGCCACACGACCTCTCGACGCTTTCAAGAAATAGTTTCGTCTGGCGGTTGGAGCTCAGGCAGATGACACAGCACGTCGATGGGGCGGATGCCGCGAGCTGTTTCATTTTGGAGCGCGCCGATTTGCGAGTCATCCACATGAAGCTGAAAAACTCCGGGAGACTCCCTAGCCGCTCAGGACAGTTATCAGGAAGGTCAGGCCGAAAGCCGTCACGCCGAATCAGCGCCCTGAGAAGCACACGCTAAAATCGCAGCGGCGTTGAACGATCAATCCATATCAAGAGATCGGCTCGCGCAATACGGCTGTCCCAAGTGACCGAATGCCCCCCCTTCAAATATCCACCGGTCACGCGCTTCAACCTCGCGACAGAGGCGCGTCTTTTCCTCCTGACTCCGCTCGATCCATCCAGGCTGCCAGTGGATCGTATCGATATGAATGACAGGCAGCTCGGTACGCTTACCCAATTCGCGAGCAAGGGTCGTTTTTCCTGAACCTGGCTGGCCAACAATCATGACGCGCTGCATGACACCTGACGACCGCACACCAGCAGTTCGAGATCAGGCATCAGAGTCGGATGGAGCTCTCACTCCAAACAACTGCTCAGCCAGCTGCGTGCCTCGTTCGAGCCCCTCCTCAGTCAGCCAAATCGATTTATTCCTGTTGACCGGGTTACTGATGAAACCATGCTCATGTAACCGGTTCATGATTTCGAAGTCGAACCCCTTCCAAGCATTGCCATCCTTCGAACTGAAGGCTGCCAATAGAGCAAGTACCGCGTCTTCAATCAGTTTTTCGTCGTATCCCATCATCGGCACTCCGTTCATATTCAACGGGCGTCATCGACGCTTGTGGGCATCCCCCCCATCCCGACCAGTGATGTGAGGATGGTCAGGGTTAAGTCACGATAACTTTTCTCGC